>JBMOMX010000029.1:0-107899 GCA_049323435.1 Pseudomonadota bacterium | reverse complement strand
CGCTGACGCGCATTTAGGGGGGAAAAAAGTGATAAAAAAGGGGGGCGCTATGACGCCCCCGGTTTCACGGACAGGCCGTAAAAAAAGCGGGTTCAAAAGGGGACGTTTAAAAGGGGACGCTACCACTCGTTTAAAAGGGGACGCTACCCTTTTTATTTGCATTAAATGCTTCACCGCCTTAGGCTTGCCTATGCCCCGTCTTGCCAGAACCGTCATCGCCAATATTCCCTACCATGTCACACAGCGCGGCAATCGCCGCGAGAATGTGTTTTTCACCGATGACGGCAGACGAACCTATCTGACCTGGTTAAGTCAGTATGCGGAACAACATCATGTGGACATTCTGGCTTACTGTTTGATGCCGAACCATGTGCATCTGGTCGCGGTTCCGGCCACGCAGGACGGATTGCAACTGCTGCTGAAGCCATTGCACATGCGCCACGCCCAGCGCGTCAACCGCCTGCAGGGCTGGCACGGGCATGTCTGGCAGGGGCGATATTTTTCCTCGGCGCTTGACGAGGAATATCTGTGGGCCGCCATCGGCTATGTGGAGCGCAATCCGGTGCGCGCCCGGCTGGTGCGAAAGGCCGAGAGCTATGCCTGGTCGAGCGCCGCCGGGCATTGCGGCCTCCGCGATGACCCGGTATTGACCACGCGCAAATACTGGCGCAAGCAGTTTGAGGCGCGTGATAACTGGTCCGCCTGGCTGGCGGAAAAGGACGCGCCTGAAAGGCTGGAGATAATACGCCGCAATACGGACAAGGGGCTGCCCTGCGGCGCGGACGCTTTCCTGCGCAAAATGGAAAAAATAGCAGGCCGGCCACTGTCATACAGGCCGCAAGGCCGGCCGCAGAAAGCACAGGAAAAAGCGTAGCGTCCGTTTTCCCACACCCGATATGGATGTCAATTACATGCTCTGCGCCCAAAAGCCGGGTTAGGCGCGGAAGGGGTTGGCGATGCGCAGCCGCCCCTCGAGCAGGGCGCCATCCTGCATATCTTCCGACCACAGAGTATCGCTCGAGGTCTGCAACGCCGCAGCAACAATCATCGCGTCATAGATGGAAAGAGTGTACCGCTCGGCCAGGGCAAGACCGCTTTCATGGGTTTCAATGGTAACAGGCGCGACACGCAGCAGCCCGCGCACCAGCGACAGAAATCCGTAGGTTTCATCCCAGGACATCAGCATCTTGCGCCGCGCCACATTGGCGATTTCATTGAGAACCTGCACGCTGATCACACCGCCTGTGGCGAGCAGGCTTTCCGCCCGGTCGGCCTTTGCCTTATCGGACGAGGCGAGATACAAAAGAATGTTGGTGTCAAAAAAACTACCGGGCATTCGCCTCATCCCGGTCGAACCGGAAATCGGCGGGAAGGCGGCCCCGGAAGGTGCGCAGGCGGCTCAGCAGCTCCTGAGTACCGGGCTTGCGCGACACGCCAAAGGTGCGGGCGTCGGCGACATGGATTTCAATATCATCACCTTCTTTCAACCCCAACACCTCGACCACCGCCGCAGGCAGCCGCACCGCCAGACTATTGCCCCATTTCGCCACCTGCATCACAGCCTCCATGGATATATGTCCGCATAAATGTATATCATTGCGGGAATAATGTCAATGGACGCATGGTCTTGATCCCCCTTGCTTCAACTGAGCAAGGATAATCATAATCACAGCTCTAAAATCAGGAGTATTTCAGCAGCCCGCTAGTTGTAATACTTACCGAGATGGATAGTGAGATGAGCGGGAGTTCAGAGGAATATATAAATTACTATTCGCGCGAAAAGTACTTTTTCGAAAAGGTGGGGCCGCGCTTCAGAAAATCCGGCCACATCGATCCAACCGACTTCTACTTGATCCTTATCTGAAAAGCCAACCGCGCCAAGACGCGTCATAGGGATCGGCTGGCGGGGCTGGCGGGGCTGGCGGGGCTGGCGAAGAAACCAGGCAATTTCTCGGCGGCGGTCAAGGAGATCGCGGCAGCCCCGGTTTCACAGTCAGTTGGCCGCCCGGGATCCCGGGATAAAGTGCTGGCCTAAAACAGTAGACGGGTTAATCTAGGAAACAGTGAAATCAAGGATGTTGCCCATGCCCGTCTTGCCCAATTCGCTTGAAGCCCGTGATGTCGCCAGCGTGCTGCATCCCTATACCAATATGGCCAGCTTTGCGCAGGCCGGACCGTTTCTGATTGACCGGGGCGAAGGCGTCTATGTGTTTGACCGCGACGGCAAGGGCTATATCGAAGGCATGGCGGGCCTGTGGTGCACCGCGCTCGGTTTCAACAATCAGGAACTGATCGAGGCGGCCACGGCGCAGATGCAAAAGCTGCCTTTTTATCATGTGTTCGGCGGCAAGGGGCATGAGAGCGCCATTCTGCTGGCCGAAAAGCTGAAAGCCATGATGCCGTTCAAGGCCGGTAAGGTGTCGTTCTGCGGCTCGGGTTCCGAGGCCAATGACACGCAGGTCAAGCTGGTCTGGTATTACAACAACATTATGGGCCGCCCGAAAAAGAAAAAAATCATCAGCCGCATCAAGGCCTATCACGGCGTTACCGTGGCGACCGCCAGCCTGACCGGCCTGCCGCATCTGCACGCCGACTGGGATCTGCCCATTGCCAATATTCTGCATACGGATTGCCCGCATTATTACCGCTTTGCGCAACCGGGCGAAACCGAGGACGAATTCACCACCCGCCTGGCCGCAAATCTGGATGCCATGATCCAGCGCGAAGGCCCGGACACCATTGCCGCCTTCATTGCCGAACCCATTATGGGGGCGGCTGGCGTGCTGGTTCCGCCCGCCGGTTATTTTGCGAAAATCCAGGCGGTGCTGGACAAATATGACATTCTATTCATCGATGATGAGGTCATCACCGGCTTTGCGCGCACCGGCAATATGTTCGGCGCGGAAACATTCGGCCTTCGCCCCCATGCCATGTCGCTCGCCAAGGCGCTGTCGTCCGCCTATGTGCCGATTGGCGCGGTGATCCTGCCGGAATTTATGGACGAGGCCATCGCCGAAGGCAGCCGCCGTAATGGCAATTTCGGGCATGGCTTTACTTATACCGGGCATCCGCTGGGCTGTGCGGTGGCGCTGAAAACGCTGGAACTGTATGAACGCATGGATATTGTAAACCGGGTGCGCCAGATCATGCCGCTGTTTCAAAAGCGGCTGAAGGCGCTTGCCGGGCATCCGCTGGTGGGCGAAACCCGCGGCGCCGGGCTGATTGGCGCGCTGGAACTGGTGGCGGATAAATCCACCAAACGCGCCTTCAAGCCCGCGCAGGGTATCGGCCTGATGGGCCAGAAATGGGCGCAGGCCAATGGCCTGATCGTGCGCGCCATTGGCGATACGCTGGCTTTATGCCCGCCGCTGATCATCACCGAAGAAGAAATTGATCTGATGTTCGACCGGCTGGAACGCGGGCTGAACGAAACCGAAGGACAGATTACGCGCGAGGGATTGCGCAACGCATAAAAATAAACAACAGGCAACATCCTCCTACGCCAAGGCTTCGGAGGACTAACGGGGGAGGCGCTGGTGAAAACGCTGAAAATCGGGAATACGACCGTGGATACGGTTCTGGAATGGTCGGGCAATCTGTTTGATGTCGGGGCCTTCTGGCCCGGGCGTTCCTGGGACGCCATCGAGGCCGAGCGCGACTGGATGGAGCCCTATTTCCTGGCGCCGAAGGACAAGGGAAAGCCCGGCCTTCTCGCCGCCAGCATCCACACTTATGTGATCCGCACCCCCAAACACACCATTCTGGTGGACACCTGCAATGGCAATCACAAAAAGCGTGACGGCATTCCGGCCTTTAATATGCTGAACACGGATTATCTGGAAAAAATGGCGGCGCTGGGCGTTAAACCCGAGCAGGTGGATTATGTCATGTGCACGCATCTGCATCTGGATCATGTCGGCTGGAACACCAAAATTGAGAATGGCCGCTGGGTGCCGACCTTTCCCAGGGCGCGCTATATTTTCGCCAAAACCGAATATGATCACTGGCTGAACAACAAGGACGGCCACGCCATGGACGGCTCGTTCGAGGACAGCGTGCTGCCGGTGGTCGAGGCCGGGCGCGCCGATCTGGTGAAGAATGATTTTGCGATTGATGATTCGATCTGGCTGGAGCCCGCGCCCGGCCACACGCCGGGTTCGGTGTGCATCAATCTGGCCAATGGCGGGCAAAGCGCGCTGTTCACCGGCGACTGTTTTCACCATCCGATCCAGGTCGCCAATCCGGACTGGAGCACGTCTTTCTGTTCCGACATGGCGGGTTCGGCCACTGCGCGCCGCAAGATCATCGACAAGATCTGCGACACGGACACCTATATTCTGGCGGCGCATTTCATGGACCCGACCGCCGCGCATATTGTGCGCAACAAGGACCGCTGGAAACTGAAAATATAATCATAGGGGGGCGCGAAATGGCGATGAGAACGCTGAACATCGGCAATGTGACCGTGGACCGGGTGCAGGATTGGTGGGGGCCGGTGTTCCATGTGCCGGACACCTGGCCCGGCAGCAGCTGGGAGCAGGTGGAGGCCGAGCGCGACTGGCTGGCGCCGCATTTCATCTATCCCAAAGGCCAGGGCAAGGACGGCGTGCTGGATGTCAGCCTGCATACCTATGTGATCCGCACCCCGCATTTCAATGTGCTGGTGGACACCTGTGTCGGCAATGACCGCAAGCGCGCCGCCATTCCCGAATGGAATATGATGCATACGGACTATCTGGCGAAAATTGCGGCGCTGGGCCTGCAACCCGAAGATATTCATTATGTGATGTGCACCCATCTGCATTTTGACCATGTGGGCTGGAACACCAAATTGCTGGATGGCCGCTGGGTTCCCACCTTTCCCAATGCGCGCTATATTTTTCACAAGACCGAATATGATTACTGGCGCGATCATCAGGATCATTTCGCCATGGATAACAGCTTCGCCGATAGCATCCTGCCCATCGTCGAGGCCAATCGCGCCGATCTGGTGAAGGGTGATTTCGCCATCGATGACACGATCTGGCTGGAGCCGAGCCCCGGCCATTCGCCCGGCCATGTCTGCATCAATCTGAAAAGCGGCCGGGACAGCGCGCTGTTCACCGGCGACGCGTTCCATCACCCGGTGCAGGTCGCCTATCCCGAATGGGGTATTTTCGCCGACACCGATCCGGCCGGTTCAACCGCGTCCCGGCGTAAAATCATCGACAAGATCTGCGACACGGACACCTATATACTGGCGGCGCATTTCATGGATCCGACCATTGCCCGTGTGGTGCGCAACAGGGACCGCTGGAAACTGAAAGTCTAGGGGCCGTTCAACCCCCCAATGCTTTGTGCGGCCTGGCCCGCGTCCCGCCACCGCGCCAGCCAGATAATGACGGCGGAGGTTACGAACATCATGCCGCCATATACCGCAGGCGTCAGAATAAGCCCCGGCTCTTTCAGTAATGTTCCGCCGATCATATAGGCGGTGGTGACATTCTGCACCCCGATCTCGATCACCACCGTCATGGTGCGCATGGTGTCGAGCCGCGCCACGGCGCAGGCGGCATATCCAGCGGCGCTGGCGCTGATCAATAATAATATGACGGCGGCAAAGGCATATTGCAGATCAACCGGCTCCAGACCATTGCCGATCATCACGCTCGCCAGCAGAATAAAGCCAAACAATATCATCGCCAGAATACGGAAATATTTTTCCACTCGCGCCGCCAGCGCGGGGAAAAAATATTTCACCGCCATTCCGGAAAATAGCGGCAGCAGAATAAAGCCGCCAAGCCGTGACACCGTGTCGAAAAAGCCAAGATGGACGGTGGCGTTCATTCCCGCAAAATGCGCCAGGCCGAAATTAACAATGACGGGAATGGTGAAAACGGTAATGACGCTGCTGATGGCGGTCAGGCTGACGGCGAGCGCCACATCCCCGCGCCCGGCATAGACAACCGCATTGGACGTAACGCCGCCCGGGCAGGCGGACAGGATCACCAGCCCGCCCGCCACCAGGGGCGGAAATTCAAACAGGGTCAGAACTGCGAATGCGGCCAGCGGCAATAAAATCGCATGTCCCAGAATGCCCACCACCGCCGGGCGCGGCGTGCGCAACACACGGGTGAAATCGGCCCCGGTCAGCGACAGGCCAAGACCGAACATCATAATCATCAGAATAATGGGAAGCACGATCTGCGTGCCGAACATCAGTGGCGTCATTACTCCATCCCCGCAAAATTGCTTTAGAAAGATGATTGTGATAGGCTGCCGCTTCACCGGAGTCAGGCGTCAACTCAATAAAACAATGAGGGCGTTGAACATGCAAGCCAAACCCTTCAAACCGTTACAGTTTGGCGCCATCAGCCTTGATCGCTGTGTTGAGCATGAGGGTGATTTCTTCCCGCCCGCCAGAATGTTTCCGCTCTCGACGCCGGAAGCGGTGGATGGGGAACGCGGCTGGATGGAGCCGCATTTTATCAAACCAAAATCCGAAGGCGGCCGGATGCAGGCGGGGCTGTTCGCCTATGTCATCCGCACCGGGCGGCATGTGATTCTGGTGGATACCTGTGTCGGCAATGACAAACCGCGCGCTTTCTCACCTGCCTGGAATATGAAATCAACCCCCTGGCTGGATGATCTGCGCGCCATGGGCGTTGCGCCCGAATCCGTCACGCATGTACTGTGCACACATCTGCATGTCGATCATGTCGGCTGGAACACGCGGCTGGAGAATGGCCGTTGGGTGCCGACATTTCCCAATGCGCGCTATATATTTCACAAGCTGGAATATGAACATTGGCAGCGCGAACAGGATGCGGTGGGCATAGACGGCTGCTTCGAAGACAGCATTCTGCCGGTGGTCGAGGCGGGCAAGGCCGATCTGGTCAAAAGCGATTTCGCCATTGACGATCATGTATGGCTGGAACCCAGCCCCGGCCACACGCCCGGTCATATCTGCATCAATCTGCAGGGCGGCGGCAAAAGCGCGCTGTTCACCGGCGATTCTTTTCATCATCCAATTCAGGTCGCCTATCCGGAATGGTCCAGCTTCGCCTGCACCGATCCGGCGCAATCGGCGGCCACCCGGCGCAAGATTGTCGCGCGCCTGTGTGATACAGATACCTATATGCTGGGCGCGCATTTCGCCGCACCCACTGCCGGCCGGGTGCGCGCCAATGGCGCGCGATGGAAACTGGAAGTCTAACAGGAGAACGTCATGCAACTGATGATCAATGGGCAAAGCCGTGAAGTGGATGTCGAAGCGGAGATGCCGCTGCTATGGGTGCTGCGCGATGTTCTGAACCTGACCGGCACAAAATTCGGCTGCGGGGTTTCTGCCTGCGGCGCCTGCACGGTGCTGGTGAATGGGGTGGCGACCCGATCCTGCGTGACACCGGCAGCCGATGTTGCGGGGGCCAGTATTACCACCATCGAAGCCGATCCGCTGCCAGGCGCCCTGCTGGGCAGGGTGCAACAGGCCTGGATTGCGCATCAGGTGCCGCAATGCGGCTATTGCCAGTCCGGACAGATCATGGCGGCAGTGGCGCTATTGTCGACTAATCCCGCGCCAACGGATGCAGATATTGACGCGGCCATGAGCAATATCTGCCGTTGCGGAACCTATGGGCGGGTACGTGCCGCCATTCATTCACTGACCAATGTTTAGGAGGCCGTAATGGTGCAGATCTCACGGCGTAAATTTATGGTTGGTACCGCCCTTGCGGGCGGGGGTATTTTACTGGGCTATGCCCTCGCGCCCTTCTCGACGCTGGACCGCGCGCGCCAGCTTGCCGGTGACGATGCGGCAATGCTGCGGACATGGGTGAAGATCATGCCGGATAACCGGGTGACCGTGATTGTGCCGCATTCGGAAATGGGCCAGGGGGTGCTGACCGCGATGGGCATGATGCTGGCCGAAGAGCTGGATGCCGACTGGACGCTGGTCAGCCTGGAACAGGCGCCCGCGGATATGGCCTTTGCCAATGGCGCGCTGGCGAAGGGCTATTTGAGCGATGGCGTTTCTGTTCCAAAATTTCTGTCGGGGGTGACGGATTTTGCGGGCCGCAAGGTGGCTGAGTTCATGAATCTGCAAGTAACCGGCGGCAGCACGGCGGTGCGTTTTACCGGAATAGCGGGCATGCGCCCGGCGGGCGCTGCGGCGCGCTGGATGCTGATCCGGGCGGCGGCGAAGGAATGGGGCGCGCCCGCCGATGAGATCACCACTGCGGACAGCAAATTGCTGCACGCCGCCAGCGGCAAAAGCGCCACCTATGGCGAAATGGCCACAAAGGCGTTGGCTTTCGATCCGCCCGGCGATCTGCCGCTGAAAGACCCGAAGCAGCACAAGATCGTTGGCACCGCAAAACAGCGCTACGACATTCCGGCCAAGGTGAACGGATCGGCAATCTATGGCGTGGATATGCGTCTGCCGGGCATGATGTTTGCCGCCATCAAGGCCTGTCCTGTATTCGGCGGCAAACTGAAAAGCTTTGACGCCGGGACCGTTACCGCGATGCGTGGCGTTAAATCCGTACACAGAGTAGGCGATAATGCGGTGGCCGTCATTGCCGACAACAGCTGGCGGGCGCATCAGGCATTGTCGGCCCTGCCCATCACATGGGATGAAGGCGCCAATGCCGGGCATAGTTCGGCCACGATTCTGGCCGGAATGCAGGCGGCGCTGGATAAGGGTGACCTGGACAGCGATTATGATTTTGGCAATGCGGCGACCGCGGAAAAATCCGCGGCAAAAGTGATAGAGGCCAGCTATGCGGTGCCCTATCTGGCGCATGCGACGATGGAGCCGGTGAATTGCACCGCGCATTTTTCCGGCGGCGGCTTAACGGTATGGGGCGGCTTTCAGGATGGGCTGGGCGCGCGGGCGCGGGCGGCCACTGTGGCTGGCCTGCCAATTGAAAATGTCACGCTCAATCACACCATGATGGGCGGCGGCTTTGGGCGGCGCGGATCAACGCTGAACTATCTCGATCAGGCGGTGCTGCTGGCGAAGCAGGTTGATTTCCCCGTCAATCTGATCTGGTCGCGCGAAGAAGACCTGGCCCAGGATAATTACCGTAACGCTTCGGTGGCGAAAATGCGCGCCGGGCTGGACGCCAATGGCCGCCCGGTATCCTGGCAGCAGGATTATACCGAAAAGCGCGATCCGGAAGACGCCACCTGGATTCCTTACGCCATTGCTGACCGGCGCGTGCGCTCGGTCAGCGGCACGGATCCGATTCCCTTCGGCCCCTGGCGCAGCGTGGCGCACACCCAGCATGGCTTTTTCATCGAAAGTTTCATGGATGAACTGGCCCATGCGGCGGGGCGCGATCCGTTCGAGTTTCGCCGCGATCTGCTGGCGGATGCGCCCGATCAAAAAGCCGTGCTCGAAGCTGCAGCACTTATGTCGGGTTGGGGAACGCCGCTTGCGCTGGGCCGCGCGCGCGGCATTGCGCTGCGCCAGTCGTTCGGCACCATCGTCGCCCAGGTGGCCGAGGTTTCCGTCAGTCAGGAAGGCCAGGCGCGTGTGCACAAGGTCTGGTGCGCCGTCGATCCGGGCGAGGTCATCAATCCCGACACCTTTGTGGCGCAGATGGAAAGCGGCATCATCTATGGCCTGACGGCGGCGCTCTATGGCGAAATTAGCATCGCCAATGGCCGCGTAGTGGAACAGAATTTTCCCGATTATGAAATGATTCGTCAGGCGGATGCGCCGGCGATCGAGGTTAAACTGATGCCGTCGGGGCGTCCCACCGGGGGTGCTGGCGAACCGGGCACGCCGCCCATCGCCGCCGCCGTCGGCAATGCGATATTCAGCCTGACCAAACAGCGGGTGCGTTCGCTGCCGTTACGCAAACACGATCTGCGCGGCGGTGTGGAACAGGCGCAGCTTTAGCGCGATTTGTGATCAGGATGAAATATAACCAACACTGTCATTGCTGTAAGAGTTAGGTAATTCGCTGACAGGATTGTGAAGTTAATGGATTTAAAAACGCTGTCACCCCGGATTTATTCCGGGGTCCAGGGTTCCAAACTGAGGCCCTTGCGTGTGGCTCCTGGACCCCGGAATAAATCCGGGGTGACACCCTATTGTTCGACACGGGGACCGCTTCAATATGATAACAAGTTGCTCTAAATGCACCTGCTCTTTGATCTCGACGGCACATTGACCGACCCGAAGCCGGGCATTCTGACCTGTATAAAATATGCGCTGACGCATCTGGATGCGCCTATACCGCCGGACGATGAATTGGTGGGCTATATCGGGCCGCCCTTGCAGCAAAGTATGGCCAGTCTGTTGCGTACAGACAATGCGGCGCGCGTGGCTGAGGCTGTTGCATTGTACCGGGAGCGTTACGCAACAACCGGCCTGTATGAAAATGAAGTTAATCCGGGGATTGTCCCGGCGCTGCGGCATTTGCGGGCGCAGGCGGATTCCATCCACGTCGCCACGTCAAAGCCCGCCATCTATGCGCGGCGCATAATGGATCATTTTGGCCTGTCTGAATTTTTCGATGGCGTCTATGGCAGTGAATTGGATGGCGTGCGCAGCGACAAAACCGAATTGATTGCCTATCTGTTGGAACGCGAAAAAATTCCATCCGGCTTGTCAACCATGATTGGTGACCGCAGCCATGACGTCATTGGCGCGCGTGGCAATGGCGTGCGGCCATTGGGTGTGCTCTGGGGCTATGGCTCGCGCGAAGAGCTTATCATGGCGGGCGCGGATGGGGTGTGCGATGCGCCTGAAATGCTACATTCACTGCTGTGATCTGGTAAACTGGTTCTGCTTCAACATGCAGCCTGGTTGCGGCTGCGATAAGGGAAAACGTCGATGACCAAACCCGATCCACGGCCCTATAGCCAATATGTGAATATGCAGGAAGGCTGGATTGACCGGCGCATTTTCCATGACCGCGACATTTATGAGGCCGAGCTGGAACAGATTTTCGCGCGCTGCTGGCTGTTTGTCGCGCATGAATCGCAAATCCCTGCGGCGGGGGATTTTCTGACCACCTATATGGGCGAGGATGCGGTCATCGTGTCGCGGCGCAAGGATGGCGGCATCGGCGTGTTTCTCAACAGCTGCCCGCATCGCGGCAACCGGGTGTGCTTTGCCGATGCAGGCAATGCGCGGCAATTTGTGTGTAATTATCATGGCTGGTCGTTTGGCAATGATGGTTCGCTGCTCGGCATGCACGAAGAGTATGTTTATAAGCAAGATCCGGCGTTTGATAAATCAAAACATGGCCTGGTCAATGCGCGGGTCGAAACATATAAGGGCCTGGTGTTCGCCACCTTTGCCGATGATGCGCCCGGCTTGAAGGATTATCTCGGCGCCTTCGCCTGGTATCTTGACATGATGCTGGATACGGATGAGGGCGGCACCGAATTTGTGCCGGGCGGCGTGCGCAATATTGTGAACTGCAACTGGAAATTCCCGGCGGAAAATTTTCATGGCGACGCCTATCATGTGGGCTGGACGCATATGGCGGGCTCCATCGCTTATGGCGGCGCGCCGTTCAAGGCGGATCAGAACGCCTCGTTCCAGATGACGGCGCAGGGCCATGGCTGGGAGTCCGGCTATGACGGCGCCGATATGCGCGGGCTGGGCAGCCAGGCGATTGCGCGCTATGTGACGCAGCAACGTCCGGCGATTGAGCGCCGCCTGGGACCGGAGCGCGCCAAGATGATTGGCGCCATTGCATCAGTCAGCATGTTTCCCAATTTCTCGTTTCTGCCCGGCATCAATACGTTTCGTGTGTGGCAGCCTAAAGGGCCGGACAAGACCGAAATCTGGGCCTGGGCGCTGGTCAATAAAAATGCGCCGGACGAGGTGAAGCAGGATATCCGCCGTTTCGCCATGCGCTCCTTTTCGCCCAGCGGCATGCTGGAAATGGACGATGGCGAAAATTGGGAAAGCGCCACCCGCGCCAATAAGGGCGTGGTCACGCGCCGCCAGAAACTGTTTTACGGCATGAACCGGCTGGCCGCCAATGGCCCGCCCAATTATCCGGGCCGGGTGCGCCAGGGCCAGATGGGAGATAATAACCAGATGGCCATGTATCAGCGCTGGGCCGATCTGATGGACGCGAAATGCTGGGCCGATGTGCCCAACCGCGATACGCAAAAGGCGGCGGAGTAAGCGCATGGCCACGCCAAGTATTGAGCTGATCCACGAGGTCGAACAGTTTTTGTATCGCGAGGCGCGCCTGCTGGACGCCGAGCAATTCGAGGCGTGGCTGGAAATGCTGACCGAGGACATACATTACTGGATGCCGTCGATTCAGAACCGCTACCGCCGCGACAAGTCGCCGGCATACACGCAAAACAGCATGGCGCTGTTTGATGAAGACATGAAAAGCCTGCAATTGCGCATCAAGCGCTTCAACACCGGCGTCGCCTGGCCTGAAGACCCGCCCACGCGCCATTGTCATGTGATCACCAATATCGAGGTGGCGTTAACCGATAAGCCTGATGAGTACCGCGTTTATTCCGCCTTCGTAAACCATCGCAGCCGCACCGAACAAGATGAAGATATGCTGATTGGGCGGCGCGAAGACATATTGCGCCGGACCGATGGCGCGCTCAAACTGGCGCGCCGCAAGATCATCACGACACAGAGCACCATTCTGTCAAAAAATCTGAGCGTGTTTCTTTAGACCCTGTCCGGAACGCTGCTATGCCTTGGTCTGGCTTTGGCCGCGTTTCCGGATTTCGCCACGGCGTTGTTCGATGGCGTCTGCACTTACCGCTTTGGCGGTGGCGCGGAACACGCGCTGTTCGGTTTCCAGCGCAGTCTTGAAATCCTGCCCGAAACCTTCATCAATCAATTGCTTATAGGCGATCAGATTTTCGGGAATAGCCGACAGCATGTCCTGGGCAAGCTGGCGCGCCGCAGGCATCAATGCTTCGGGCGCTACAACCCGGTTCACCAGGCCCCAGGCTGCGGCCTGTTCCGCAGACAGAAAATTTCCGGTTAGCGACACTTCCTTGGCCCGCGAAATGCCGATGGCACGCGACAGTTTCTGGCTCAGCCCCCAGCCCGGCATCACCCCCACACGCACATGGGTGTCGGCAAATCGCGCCGCACTGGATGCGATCAGCACATCGCAGGCCAGCGCCAGTTCAAACCCGCCGGTGATGGCGGCGCCATTGATCGCCCCGATAATCGGGCCTTTAAAGCGCCCCAGAGCCGCCACCACATTGCCGCCCTCCAATACGCCGCCGATCTGGCTGCCGCCGCTGCCCAGCTCCTTCAGATCCAGGCCGGCCGAAAATGCGCGGCCGCTGCCGGTCAGGATCATCACCCGGACCGAGCTGTCTTCGGCCAGCGCGTCAATAGTCCGGCTCAATTCAACACGCAATTCGCGCGATAGCGCATTCATGGCCTGGGGCCGGTTAAGTGTCAGAACGGCAAGGCCATCTGAAACCTCGGTAAGCAAAACCGGCTCGGAATGTGTGGACATTTGGGGGCGCTCCCTGTGATGATGTCTGATGGAAGCGCGCAACATAGCATTGCCGCCAAAGATTTGGGAGCCTTGATCATGGAAACGCTGCAACTCCTTTCCAGCGGGCATGGCCTGATTGAAGGGCCGGTATTTGATCCCGCGCGCGGGCTGATTTTTACGGATGTCACCAATGGCGGCGCCTATTGCCTGTCCGCCGGCGGCACGCTGAGCACGGTCGTACCGCACCGCAAGGGCATGGGCGGCCTGGCCATGCATGCAGATGGCGGCATGATCGTCAGTGGACGCACCATTGCCTACAAGCCGCCGGGCGGCGGGAACACGGTCAACCTTATTCCCGATGACCCCGCCAATGGCATATTGGGATTTAACGATCTGGTGACCGACACTGCGGGGCGCATCTATGCCGGTTCACTGGCGGTCCATGCACTGGGCAATGACACGCCAAAAACCGCTTTTCTGCATCTGGTTGATCTGGATGGCAGCCACCGCATTGTCGCCCGGGATGTGCATCTGACCAATGGCCTTGGCTTTTCGCTGGACGGGCGGCAGCTCTATCACAGCGATTCCAGGCTGAATGCCATCAAACTTTATGATGTGGCAGCCAATGGCGATCTTGGCGCGCCGCGTATTTTTGCCACGACCAGGAATGGTTCTCCGGACGGGCTGGCGGTTGACGCCAATGGCGCGGTCTGGATTGCACTGGCTTATGGCGGCGCGGTGCTGGGCTACGATCGGGACGGCCGAGAAATTGCCCGGATTGAAGTCCCCGCGCGCCTGGTGACCAGCCTGTGCTTTGGCGGGGCGGACTGGCGCGATCTGTATATTGTCACCGGACCGGACCAGGCCGAGCCTGGCGGCAGCGGCTGCATCTACCGCCTGCGGATGCAGGTTGCAGGCCGCCCCCGTCCCCTGGCACGGGTGAAAATTCCTGAATAGGTCAGAATGATTTCGACCCTATTCGGATCAGATGGAATCGCCAGAGCCGATTCCATCTGATCCGAATAGGGTCGATCTAATAATTTTGACCATTTTTTGATCTGACTGAATCGCCTAACCTTGGTGTCACCCCGCACTTGGTGCGGGGTCCAGGACCCCAAACTCAGGTTTTTCCTTGTGGCTATGGACCCCGGAATAAATCCGGGGTGACACTCTTTTTTAGTCTTCGAACCTTCACTTAACCCAGGTTTCTTGTCAGCGAATTATCTGACTTCTACAGCGATGACAAATCATGCCGGTTGGATCAACTTGATCACAAAACGATCTAGCGCACAAAAAAAAGCAGCATCCGCGAAAAACGGATGCTGCTTTCTGAAAAACAGGGTTTATTGCAGCGCGATCTCGACGCGGCGGTTTTGCGGTTCACGCACACCATCTTCTGTCGGCACCAGCGGTTCACGCTCGCCCTTGGCGTCGATGACAATTTCGCTCTCCGGAACCCCCAGCGCCAGCAGACGGGCCTTGACCGACTGTGCGCGGCGCATCGACAGCGCCTGATTATAGGCGTCCGATCCCGAACGGTCGGCATGGCCTGTGGCGGCGATCCGCACCGCGCCCGTGGTTTTGGCATAGGCGGCGGCGTCATTCAGAATGGAATCGGCTTCTGCGGTAATGTCGGAACGGTCCCAATCGAAGAATACCAGGAAGGCACGCGGCAATGCGGCAGGTTCCGCCGGGGCCGGGGCCGCCGGGGCGGGTTCAGGGGCGGCCGCCGCAACCGGCTGAACCGCCGGGGCCTTGGGAGCGCCAAAATTAAAGCGCAAACCAATTAACGCTGCGTGGCTGTCATATTCACCCTCGACAGGGACGCCGGCGCTGGTGCGGAAATCCGGATCCTGGGTGGCGAAATAACGGTATTCGGCGGCCACTTCGACGGCCTCGCTCACCCAGTAGGAAAGACCGGCAATGCCCTGATAGGCAAAGACATTATCGTCGTCATCAACCCGGTTAAGGCCAACGCCGACCGGGCGCACATCATATTCCACCTGGGCGTAGCCGATACCCGCGCCGATATAAGGCATCAGGCGGCTGCCGGTATCCACATCGTATAACAGGTTCAACATCGCGCTTTTGGCCGAAATATCGCCGGAGCCGGTGGCCGTGCCGGACACGCTGTCAACATCATTGGTGCGGTAGCCCAGTTCAAACTCGGTGCGCAGGCCATTGCCATAGCGATAGCCAATGGACGGTATTACCGCCCAGCCTGTATCCGTATCCACGGAGCGATTGATGCCCGCGCCAACACCGCTAATGTCCTGATCATCGGAGAAATTTACCCCGCCCATGATGCCGACAAACGGCCCCTTGGGGGCTGCGAGAACAGGCGCAGCAGACGCGGCCACACCAAGCCCTATCGCCGCAAGTGCCAGAATATGCTTTTTCATCAGGATCTCCGCTGTTCATCTTGGCCAACCGCACATTACACGCACTGGCCGCAAGTTAAAATCATACGGCAGAATAACCTGTATGTCTTGAATTGCCAGTAATTGTTGACAAATAGCGCCTGTTTCACAGCGATTTCCCGCAAATGCAGCAAAAGCGCAACACAAGCGGCGTTAATACTGGGCTGCCTTGAATTCAGGCACCGGCAACATTTCCACTATACGGCTCGGTGGAAGCAGGATGGTCACGGTGGTGCCCTTTCCCGGTATACTAAGGAGTGACATCGTGCCCTCATGGCGTTCCGTCAGCAGCCTGGCTAAAGGCAATCCAAGCCCGGTGCCTTCATGCGCCCGGGTCAGGCTATTGGCCACCTGACCAAAAGGCTCCATCACCTTGGTCAGATCGCCCGCTCGTTCTCGTCCCTCCCCCCGAAGAAAATTACTTACCTGGACATAGCCAGATTTTATTATATGAGCCAAATATGCGCCAATCAGGTTAACTATTTCTTAACGACAATTAAAGTGCAGACACTTGCTGGCCATCCGGCCGGCAGTGCAAACCCGGGGCAGGAGATAGCGCCATGACAGACATGAACCTTTACGAAGCAATGCGTACCCTGCGTGCCGTGCGCAAATTGCGTCCGGACCCAATCCCCGAAGAGGTGCTGAGACGCATATTTGAAGCTGCGACCTGGGCGCCGAACGGCGGCAACCGGCAGCCCTGGCGCATGATCGCGGTGCGTGATACGGCGGCAAAAAAACATATGGGGGAGCTTTACACCGCGCACTGGGCGCCCTATGCCCTGAATTATGCGAAAGCTTTTGCCAAGGCGCCCGAAGCCGAACGCGCCAAGCATATGCGCACCATTGCCGCCGGAGATTATCTGGCCGCAAATATGCACGCGGCGCCAGTGCTGGTGGTGGTGTGTTTCAACCCCGCCCAGATGGCCGTGACCGATGCAAAGCTGGACCGGGTATCGGTGGTGGGTGGCGGCTCTGTCTATCCGGCGGTGGAAAACCTGCTGCTTGCCGCCCGGGCCGAAGGATTAGGCTGCGTACTGACGACCCTGCTGTGCGCGGAAGAGCCGGAAATAAAACGCCTGCTGGATATTCCACCCGAATGGGGAACCGCCGCCATGATACCGCTGGGATATCCGGTCGGCCAGGGGCACGGCCCGATTAGCCGCAAACCCGTCAGCGAATTGTTTTTCGACGGCCGCTGGGGAAAGCCCTATGCGTGACTTGGCCTTCTGCGTGACTTATCGCCCCAGATCGCCGAATTTGATGGCTTTGGAATTTGCCGGCAATTCGATCAACATGCCGTCAAAGGCGATGCGGGTTTCAAGTCCGGGCAAATCTGTACCGCGCAGAAATATCCGGCTTCCTAACAGGCCCGGAATGGGCGGAATCAGATGGGTCAATACCAATTGCCCGACACCCGCCTGCTGCGCACTTTCGGCCGCGTCCTGGGGCGAAGCATGATAATCGGGAATGTCAGCCATGATTTTTTCGGCCACCGGTCTTTGCGCGCGGGCAGCACTCGCGCCCGCCTTTGCAACAATGCTTTTATCCATCGCCTCATGCAGCAGCACATCAGCGCCCTTGGCGTGCTGAATCAACCCTGCCGATTTATGCGTATCGCCGGAGAACACCACCGAGCGCCCCTTATAATCAAAGCGATAGCCATAGGCGGGCACAACCGGCGCATGATCGACGGCAAACGCCGTTACGATCAGACCGCCTTTTTCATAAACCACCTTGCCCTGCTGCTCCTTTAACGGCGTGCCGTCAGCATTGGCGATTTCCATTGCCAGCATGGGAGCAAGATCGGGTTTCAGAAAATTCGCCCCATGATGGGCTATGCGATAAAAATCATCCAATGCAAAGGCTTCGGAAAATCCGGCAACCACCCGTTCGACACCGGGGCCGCCATAAACCAGCAGTGGCGCCGGCCGCTGATTGACCCAGCTTTGCAGACGCGCTTCGGGCAAATCCGCAATATGATCGGAATGAAAATGCGTCAGGAACACCGCCTCCATGCGATCAAGCGGCACACGCCATTTTGCAACCCGCGCAAACGAACCGGCGCCCGCATCCACGACGAAAATCCGGCCGGCGGCAAATACCAGATTGCAGGCCGGACGGCGATCGGCATCCGCAAGCGGCGCGCCGCTGCCGCACACTGCGACACGCAGCGCATCCTCCGAGACCAGGCTGTCATGCTGAACGGCAAAGTTGCGATCCAGCATGCGTGCGATCACCCGGTCCTGCACCGAAGGGATAAAATACAGCGCCGCACTTCCCAGCGCGAGCACCAGCACGGCCGCCGCCAGAACATACAGAAATAATTTCACAGGAAGTTTCATCACATATGACCCTTTGGTATCAGCCGCGTTACATGTCCCATTTTGCGGCCCGGACGGGGCGCATCCTTGCCGTAAAGATGCAGGCAAAGCCCGGGCTGTGCGGCAAGCATATCCCATTGGCCCACATCACCGCCAATCAGATTGCGCATTTCCGCATCTGAATGTCGAGACGGATCGCCCAGCGGCCAGCCGCAGATGGCGCGAATATGCTGTTCGAACTGGCTGATGGCGCAGGCGTCCAGGGTCCAGTGCCCGGAATTATGCACGCGCGGCGCAAATTCATTCACCGCCAGCGCGCCGTCTTTCAGCACGAACAGTTCTACGCCGATCACCCCGATATAGTCGAGCGCAGTCAGTATCCGCGCGGTAATATGCTTTGCGGCGGCCGCCACATCCGCCGGGATGGCGGCTGGGACCCGGCTGATATCCAGTATCCCGTTACGGTGATGATTTTCCGGCGGATCATAACAGGCGATCCCCCCATCCTGGCTGCGCGCCGCGATCACGGAAATTTCCCGTTCAAACGCCACAAAACCTTCCAGAATAGCGGGCGCACCGCCCGTCGCGGCGCTGGCACCCGCCGCATCCGAAGCCGCGCGCAGCAGGCTCTGGCCGCGTCCGTCATATCCCAGGCGCCGGGTTTTCAGAATGGCCGGCAGGCCGATCTGCGCCACGGCCCGGTCAAGACCGGCTGCGTCATCAACAGCCGCAAAGGGTGCGGTGGCGATGCCGAGACCGTTCAGAAAATTCTTCTCGTTCAGCCGGTCCTGTGCGATGCGCAAGGCGGCAATGCCGGGGCGCACCGCAACCCGGCCTGCGATCCGCTCCAAACAGGACACAGGCACATTTTCAAACTCGTAGGTTGCCACATCCACGCTGGCGGCAAATGCGTCGCAGGCCGCAAAATCCTCATATTCCGCCAAAGTGATGCGGTCGCAGACATGGCTGCCGGGATTGTCGCCAGGGGGGCAAAAAATATGCGATTTCAGACCCAGCCGCGCCGCCGCCAGCGCCAGCATGCGGCCAAGCTGACCCCCGCCCAGAATGCCAACCGTGCTGCCGGGTTGCAACACCACGCTCAGCCTGTATCGGAAGGGTTCAGGGCCACAGCCCGGGTCTGGCGCTCCCGCCACGCATCCAGCCGTTTCGCCAAGGCCGGATCATGAAGCGCCAGCACGGCAGCCGCCAGCAGGGCGGCATTGACCGCCCCGGCCTCGCCAATCGCCAATGTTCCGACCGGAATGCCGGGCGGCATCTGCACGATCGACAACAGGCTGTCCTGGCCCTTCATGACCTTGCTTTCAATCGGCACGCCAAACACCGGCAGCGGTGTCAGCGCTGCTGTCATGCCGGGCAAATGGGCCGCCCCGCCTGCGCCCGCAATAATGATCTGCAATCCCCGGCTGCGCGCCGTCCTGGCATAGTCATACAGCCGTTCCGGCGTGCGGTGGGCGGATACAATTTTGGCTTCAAACGGCACTTTCAGGGACTTCAGCGTGTCTGCCGCATGCCGCATTGCCGGCCAGTCGGACTGGCTGCCCATGATTATTCCGATCAACGCGATGGTCTTGGCCATGGCCATGCATCCCTGCCGCAAAAAAGCGGCGATTATACGGGCTGGCGTCCCTTGTGCAAGCCGGATAGCCCGATTAATTATTAAATCACCCGTATCGTTAACGAATTTACGGTAGAATTTCTTGTACGGTAGCAGAACCTGTCGAAATCGCTGAGTCGGCAACATGAAAATCACTGATTCCAAACCTTTGGCCGGTGTCCGGCCGGCCGCAACAGCGGCAGCGGGGAAGCTGCGTTCCGGGCAGAGCCCGGCCATGCGGGCGCCTGCAGATTCCGCCACTGTTCTGGGCATTCCCGAAGCCGAGTTCACCCCCAAGGTGCGCGACGCCATCATGAGCTTGATGCAGGAAGTTGACCGCTTCCGCCAGGAGCTGGAACACGCCAAGCAGCGCATCGAGCATTTGGAAAAACTGTCAGAGAACGATGCGCTGACGCCAATATTGAACCGGCGCGGCTTTATCCGCGAAATGACCCGGGTGAAAAGTTTTGTAGACCGCTACAATACACCGGCTGCGCTGGTGTTTTTTGATCTCAACAGTTTCAAGCCGGTGAATGACAAATTTGGCCATGCTGCGGGCGACCAGGTCTTGCAGCGCATAGCCGAGGTGCTGGTCGCAAATACCCGCGATTCAGATGTCGTCGGCCGCCTGGGCGGGGACGAATTCGGCGTCATCCTGGTCAATAACCGGGCCGAAGACGCCGCCATCAAGGCGCAGAAACTGGCCGACGCGATTGGGGCCCAGCGCTTTGACGCCAATGGCGCCGAATATGGCGTAACCGCATCCTATGGCACTTATATTTTTGAGCCGGGCGATGATCCCGCACAGGCGCTGGCAAAGGCCGATGAAGCCATGTATGCTTCCAAGCGCAAGCTTCAGCCCCGGTAACCGCATTCATCTGGATACGGAACAGTTCTGTTAAATGCCTGATATGACCGATCACGCTTATCTGCGCCTTGCCGGTGCGCCCCCCGTTGGCACGCCTTTATGCCGCCTGGACGCGCTGTCCAGCGATGGGGCAAAGGGATTTTTATTCGGAGAAGATGTCAGGCGTTTCGACATGTTCGTCGTCTGGCGCAATGGCCGGCTGAACGCCTATGTCAATGATTGTCCGCATGCGCATACGCCGCTGGATTACATCCCGGACAGATTTTTTAATCTGGAAAAATCGCATCTGCTGTGCGGCACGCATGGCGCCTTGTTCCGCATTGAAGATGGCTATTGCGTAGCGGGGCCATGCAAGGGGCGGCGCCTGATCCCCGTGCCGGTGCATCTGGATGGAGATATGATCTGCATCGGCTGAAGGAATAACCAGGCATGTCTGATGATCCCGAAAACACACTGAGCGCGCTGATTACACAAAGGCTGAACCGGCGCAGCGTGCTGGGCGGCGCATTGAGCGCCACGGCTTGCGCCATAATAAGCGGCTTTTCCCCGCAAACGGCGCGGGCGCAATCTGTTGCTTCGCCTTCCAGCCTGGGTTTTGATGAATTGCCGCATGGGCTGGATGAAAAATTTCATCTCGCCGCCGGGCATAGCCAGCAGATCCTGATCCGCTGGGGCGACCCGGTCTATGCAGATGCCCCGGCCTTTGAACCGATGGCACAGACCGCCGCAGGCCAGGAACGGCAATTCGGTTTCAATAATGATTTTGTGGCATTCATGCCGCTGCCGCTCAATTCAAAAAATTCCACACATGGATTATTGTGCGTTAATCATGAATTCACCAATGCCGGCATGATGTTTCCTAGTCTGGTTTCGCCGCTGCAATCGAAAATCGAGGGGGCTACCGGCTTGAGTGCGCAGACCATGGCCGGAGGCCGGCCTGTGCTGACCGGCGGACAGGCCGAGACCGAAATGGCGGCGCATGGCCATTCCATCGTTGAAATCCGGCAGAAGAACGGTGTCTGGAGCACCATTCCCGACAGCCCCTTCAACCGCCGTCTCAGCATGCTGTCTACGCCAATAAGGCTGTCCGGGCCCGTGGCAGGCCATGCGCGGCTGAAAACTTCCGCTGATCCGGACGGCGTAAAAGTGATTGGTACACTGAATAATTGCAGCGGCGGCGTCACGCCCTGGGGCACGGTTCTCATCGCAGAAGAAAATTTCCATTTCTATTTTGCAGGCAATCCGGAAGTCACGCCCGAGCGCCGCAATCATGAACGCTATGGCATCGGGCCCGCCAATCTGCACTATGACTGGGGGCGGTTTCACGCCCGCTTCAATATTGAAAAAGAGCCGAATGAACCCAACCGGTTCGGCTGGATTGTTGAACTGGACCCCTATAGCGCCGGGTCCGTTCCCGTAAAACGCACCGCGCTTGGCCGCTTCAAGCATGAGGCCGCAACCGTGGCGATGGCGGCGGATGGGCGCGTGGTGGTTTACAGCAGCGATGATGACAGGTTTGAATATGTCTATCGCTTTGTCAGTTCCGGCAAGTTCGACCCGGATGACCGTGAGGCGAATTTGCGCCTGCTGGATGACGGTGTCTTGTCGGTTGCGCGCTTTGAGGCGGATGGCCGCCTGATCTGGAAGCCGCTGGTCTGGGGCCAGGGGCCTTTAACAGCGGAAAATGGTTTTGCCAGTCAGGCCGAAGTGCTGATCGAAACCCGGCGCGCCGCAGACCTGCTGGGCGCCACCAAAATGGACCGGCCGGAAGATATTGAGACGAACCCGCATAATGGCCGGGTTTATCTGGTGCTTACAAAAAATGATAAACGCAGCAAGGAGCAAATCGACGCCGTCAATCCGCGCGCCAAAAATGATTTTGGCCATATCGTGGAACTGCTGCCGCCCGATGGCGGGGCCAAAGACGGCGCCAGCAAGCCGGATCATGCGGCGGATGAATTCCGCTGGGACATATTTCTGCTGGCGGGCGATCCGTCGGATCCAGATGCGGGGGCGCGCTATCACCCCCAAACCAGCCGTAATGGCTGGCTGACCCGGCCTGACAATATCTGTTTTGACCAGCGCGGCCGGTTGTGGATCGCCACGGACGGGGCCAATGATATGGGCATTGCCGATGGACTTTGGGCCTGTGACGTGGAGGGGCCGGGGCGCGCCCTGACCCGGCATTTTCTGGCCACGCCGCGAGGTGCGGAACTTTGCGGCCCCTGCTTCACGCCCGACAATACCACATTGTTCGTGGCGGTGCAGCATCCCGGGCAGGAGCCTGGCTCCAGCTTTGACGCCCCCTCAACACGCTGGCCGGACTTTGATGCGGGCCTGCCGCCACGATCCGCCATTGTGGCCATTACTGCGGGGGGAAAGCCTGTCGGCGGATAAATATTGCAGCAGCCGTTCAGTTGCATTGATTGTTCCCCGCCCCTGCTGCATGCTGCTGCGATGAATTATTCGCCGCCCGAAGCTGCGCCACAAAAGGCGCAGAAAACGCCGCGCCTGTTTTATGGCTGGCGGGTGGTGGCCTGCGTATTTGTCATCATGACATTCGCGTCCGGGCTTGGATTTTACAATATATCCGTCATTCTGTCGGCCCTGACCCGCGAGCAGGGATTTTCGGTCGGCATGGTTTCCGGCGCCACGGCCATTTTCTTTGCCGTCAGCGGTTTTGCCGGCCTGTTCATATCGCGGCTGATTACGCTGTTTGATATCCGGATTACGATCATTGCCGGCGCGGTTCTGGCGGCGCTGTCTATGACCCTGCTGGCGCATTGCACCGAGATCTGGCAGGTTTACGCCGTGCATGCGCTGTTTGGTATCGGCTTTGCGTGCAGCAATATGGTGCCTGGGGCCACGCTGATCACACGCTGGTTCGAGCGGGGCCGCGCCAGGGCATTGTCCTTTGCCTCTACCGGTCTTTCGCTGGGCGGCATATTGCTGACCCCGCTGTCGGCCAATATGATCGGCGAAATGGGCCTGGCGGGCGCCCTGCCCTGGATAGCGGTGCTTTACGTGGCGGGGATTGTGCCGGCGGCTTTCCTGCTGAAACCTGATCCCGCTGCGATGGGGCTTGGACCGGATGGCGATCCGCTGCGCGCGCTGGTGGAAGGCAAACCCGCACCCCGTTCGGGCACAGCCTATGGCGACGCCATTCGTGCGCGGTTTTTTCATTTTTCAGTTGCAGCCTATCTTTTGATCATGCTGGCCCAGGTTGGCTCTATTGCACATCAGTTCAACCTGGTGGTCACCCGCCTTGATCTTGAGGCCGCAGCCATATCCATCCTGTGCATTGCCGCCGCCAGCGCCGGCGGGCGCCTGTTGGGCGGATGGTTTGCCAGCCATTATTCCCTGCGCAATTTTACTGTAATGCTGATGATCGGTCAGGGGATTGCCCAATGCGTGCTGGCCTATGCCGATAGCGCTTTTTTACTGTTGCTGGGCAGCGTGCTGTTCGGGCTGACCATCGGCAATATCCTGATGCTGATGCCATTGATCTATGCCCAGGCCTATGGCCTGCGCGATTATGCGCGGATTTTTTCTCTGGGCAATATGATCGCCGCCCTGGGCATGGCGGCGGGCCCGCTGGCGATGGGCCTGGTGCATGACTGGCTGAACGGTTATGGCGGCGCCTTCGCATTTGCCGGATCCATTTCACTGCTGTCGGCCTGGATATTCTTCGCCGCCGGGCCCATACCGCAACCTGAACCGGAAGGCTGACTTCAGCAGCAGGCAATTTCGCAGATGCGCTGCGCCGCGGGATAGGCTAGATTCTGCAAATATAATAATCAGTTAGATATGGGAAACATGTCCAGCCAGCCAAACGAAGCACCCGCACCGCAGGAAGTCAGTTTCGAAAGCGGCGGCGCAATCTGCCGCGCCTGGCATTTTCTTCCCCGCAATGAAAGCATGGCAAAATACCGGCGCTTTCCCTGTATCGTCATGGGGCATGGTTTTGGCGGCACACGCGATGCCGGGCTGGTTCCCTATGCGCAACGCTTTGCAGCGGCAGGAATGCATGTCGTCATTTTCGATTACCGCCATTTTGGCGCCAGCGACGGCGAACCACGCCAATTGATTGCGATCGAAAAACAATTGCAGGACTGGTCCGCCGCCACGGCTTTCGCCCGCCAGCTTCAGGATGTTGACCCTTCGCGCGTCGCAATCTGGGGATCGTCTTTTTCCGGCGGGCATGTGGTCGAAACCGCCTTTGCAGACCGGCGTGTCGCAGCGGTTATTGCGCAATGCCCCGCGCTGGATGGGTTTACAAATCTGCGCGCCCGTCTGCGCTATGCAGGCATTATGTCCGGTTTGCGGCTGCTGCTTGCGGCGGTGCGCGATAAGTTGCGGGCATTGTTCAGGCGCGCGCCTGTCATGCTTGCGATCTTTGGCCCGCCCGGCAGTCTGGCTTTTTTATCAAGCAGCGATAGCGAAACCGGATATGGTGCGCTTGTACCCGCTGGCTGGCGCAATGAAACCCCCGCGCGGATTGCGTTGGCGTTTCCCTTCTACCGCCCCATAAAACATCTATACGGCGTGACCTGCCCGCTGCTTCTGCAATTTTGCACGCGGGATGTCCTTGCCCCGCCCGCCGCAATTGATCTGAGCCAACAGCAGCGCGGGCGCAGAACTATTGTCGTAAAAGACTATGATTGCGGACATTTCGATCTGTACCGGGGCGAATGGTTTGAAATGGCAATCGCCGATCAGATTGCTTTCCTGCGTACTGTCTTTTCCTGAAAATTCCGGAAATTTGACCGTAATCAAATAGCTTTATCACCGATGGATTTACTCTCCTGGCCTGTATCCAGCAACCGGAGGATAAGACCATGAGTGGCGCTGAGTTATTGTTCGCAGCCCTGACACTTACAGCATTCGGCCTGTATGGCGCCGTTCTGCTATGGCTGACATTGACCTATCATGACCATCAGCGGCTGCTGGGCGATGACAGATAGATTCTGATACAATCAGGGGCCGAGCCCCCGCAATATATGCGGGGGCTACTTCTTCTCGACTGTTTCGACCGGACCGCCGGCGGCTTTCCATTCACCGAAACCGCCGCGCATATGCGCCACCGGCGTCAGCCCCATTTCATGTACCGCCAGCCCGGCCAGCGCCGAGCGCAGCCCGCCCGCGCAAAAAATGATGAATTTCTTGCCGGATTGAAAGCGTTCCTTGGCATAGGGGCTTTCCGGATCGACCCAGAATTCCAGCATGCCGCGCGGCACATGCCAGGCGCCCGGAATGGCCCCGTCACGCCATAATTCACGCACATCGCGGATATCAATCAGCTCGACATTTGGATCGTCCTTAACTGCCATCACCTGCGCCACGCTCATGGTCTCAATGACCGCTTCGGCTTCGGCACAGAGCTGTTTCACACCCTTTTTTATCATGACAGATCCTGTTCGCTTGCTTGCAGAGAATTGGCGCCAGAATAGTACATATGGTTTCAATTGGCCACATAATGCGCTAAGCCTTGCCGATGATTTCAGAACCCCGCCCCGGTAAGCCCGCACGCCAGCCGATTTCCAATAATCTGAAGGGCATATTGCTGATGCTTGTTTCAGGCATCGCGGTTTCATGCATGTCGGGCGTCATTCTGCATCTTGTGAAAACCCAGCACCCGTTTGAGGTGGCGTTTTTCCGCAATGTGCTGGGCCTGATCATGCTGCTGCCGCTGCTGGTGGGCAAGGCCGGCATGTTGCATCTGCGCACCGGCAAGCCGGGGCCGCTGATCTGGCGCGGCGTGCTCAGCGCCATCTCCATGATGTGTTATTTTTACGGGGTCAAGCTGGTGCCGCTGGCCGAGGTGACGGCGCTGTCTTTTATGGGGCCGCTCTTCGCCACCATCTTCGCCATCATTCTGTTGGGCGAGCGTATCCGCCTGCGCCGGACGCTGGCGCTGATCGCCGGATTTTCCGGCGCGCTGATCATTCTGCGGCCGGGGTTTAATGTCATCGGGCTGGGGACATTGCTGATACTGGCGTCGGCGGCGACCTGGTCGGTTTCCATGATCATTATCAAGGTGCTGACCAAAACCGAATCCGCCATCACCCAAAGTGTCTATACGCTGGTCATGCTGACGCCCATCACGCTGGTGGCGGCGCTGCCTTACTGGCAGACTCCCAGCCTGGAGGAATTTGGCTGGATGATCCTGATGGCGGCGCTTGGCACGGCGGCGCAACTCTGCTTTACCGAGGCGTTCAAGCTGTCGGATTTAACCGCCCTGCTGCCAATGGATTTCACCAAGCTGATCTGGTCGGCAATTGTCGGTTATATATTTTTCGTCCAGACACCGGATATCTGGGTGTTTATCGGAGGTGCGGTGATTTTCGCCTCGACCACCTATATTGCGCTGCGCGAGGCGCAGATCAAAAACAAGACGGCAAAGGATATAACCCCTGATAATATCACATAGATTTATAGAATGCTTGACGCCTGTCCGACTTATGAATAGGATTTAATCCTACTGGCCTCGCTGGAGATACGCCATGCGGACAACGCAACAATTCAGCATTACCCTTCCTAATGAGATGGCGGACCTGGTCAAAGCCAAGGTCGCGCAGGGCGAATATGCCACCGAAAGCGAAGTCATCCGGGATGGGTTGCGTGCGCTGATGGCGCGCGATCGCGCCATGGAAATCTGGCTGCAAGAACAAGTGGGTTCGGCGTTTGATGCGCTTAAAGCAGAACCTGGGCGGGTGCTTCGCGCCGACGCAGTCCGGAATATGCTGAAGTCAGAACATAAATCGGCCACTGCCAAGACATGATGCCTTCTGTAGCGGTTTTCGCCCCAGAAGCAGCCGAACAGCTGGCGGCGATCTACCGGTATATTGCCGCCAACGCATCCCCAGAAGTTGCGGAACGTTACACCAGCGCCATCATTTCATTTTGCGAAGGGATGCAACAATTCCCGCAACGCGGTGTCCGCCGCGATGACATTCGTCCCGGCTTGCGTATCACCAATTACAAAAAGCGTGTCACCATTGCCTTCACCATAGAACCGGACCGCATCGTCATTCTTGGAATATTCTATGCTGGACGAAACTATGAAGACCTGTTGAGGCCTGATCAGGACGGCTGACCCCTTTTGCAGATCAAAGTTCCATTTTTGGTCCTAGCGCGCTATTGATCGTTGCACCCCACATTAAATGCAGAGCAGGTCAGACATGCGCGATTTACTGGATTTTACCGGAAAAACCGTCGTCGTTACCGGCGGCTCCACCGGCATTGGCAATGGCATCGCACGGGCGTTTCGCGATCATGGCGCCAAGCTGATCGTCACCGCCAGCCGCGAACGCGCCGCCTATGACACCGATATGGATGGCATGGACTATCATCAGGTGGATATTGCCGATGATGACGCCATGCGCGCCTTCGCAGCAAAGGTGCCCGCCCTGGATGTGCTGGTCAACAGCGTGGGGACCGTGGTGTATAAGCGCAAGGAATTTCAGATGCCCACCTTCCGCCATGTGGTGGATGTGAATTTGAACGGCGTCATGCATGCCTGTGTGCTGTTTCATGACAAGCTGCTGGCCAGCAAGGGCAATATTGTCAATATCGCCTCTGTCGCCAGTTTCCGCCCCACCCGCGGCAATCCGGCCTATAGCGCCTCAAAGGGCGGGCTGGCGCTGCTGACCAAAAGCCTTGCCGACGCCTGGGGGCCGGAAGGCATTCGCGTCAACGGCCTTGCGCCCGGTTTTGTCGCCACCAAAATCACCGCCGTCAGCTATGACAATCCCGAAATTAATGAGGGCATTATCAATACGACGCCCTTGCGCCGCTGGGGCACCCCGGAAGAAATGGGCCAGGTGGCGCTGTTCCTTGCCTCCGATATGGCGTCCTTCATGACCGGCCACACCATTCCGGTGGATGGCGGCCAAAGCCTGTAAACACATTCTTGACATGCGTACTGTTTCACGGTACGTTCAGCCATGATCAGAAGTTTCCGCGGTAAACGCACGGCGGCGATTTTTTCCGGCTACGCCGTTCGCGGTTTATCATCGCAACTGCAACAGCGCGCCCGCGAAAAGCTGCTAATGCTTGATGCCGCAAACAGTTTTGACGATTTGAGAACGCCGCCGGGCAACCGGTTGGAGGCCCTCAAGGGAAACAGGAAGGGTCAGCACAGTATTCGTATCAATGATCAGTGGCGTATTTGTTTTGTCTGGCGTCTTGGAGAAACATGGGATGTCGAGATCGTTGATTATCATTAAGGAGCTGGACCATGCATATTAAGCGGGAGGATATTGACCGGGGCAGAGTGAATTTGTCGGATGTGACGAATGGCCGCCGTCTTGCGCCTGTGCATCCTGGTAAAATCCTGCGCGATGAATTTCTGCGGCCGCTGGGTATCAGCGCCTATGAACTTGCCAATGCCATAAAGGTACCGCGTTCGCGCGCCAATGATATTGTGCTTGGCCGCCGGGCCATCTCGACCGATAGCGCTCTGCGTCTGGCGCGATATTTTGGCACCACACCGGATTTCTGGATCAATCTGCAGGTTCGCTATGATCTGGATGTTGCCGGGCGCATGGTGCGGCGGCGCATTGAGCAGGAAGTAACCCCGCGCGCGGCCTGATTGACGCCGGGCACACCATTGCGGCGGACTGAGGGCAGAGTCTTTAGCGTTAACTATTTGGGATACAAATATAATAAAACAGCCCGCACTTCGTATATAATCCCGGTATCCTCTATTCACCATCAGACGGAGTTATGAACATGGCGACGCATGCCGAAAAAATGCAGGAAAAATTCAACAAGGAAATTGGCGACAGCTTTATCGCCGGAAATGACAAGCAGACCGGGCTGAGCCAGTATCTGGGCATCCGGCTGATTTCCTTCAGCCCCGGCAAGGTAGAGGCCGAGCTGAAAGTGAAAGAGGAGTTGCTGACCCCGTTTGGCAATCTGCATGGCGGCGTCATGTCGGCCTTTACCGATCATGTGCTGGGCTGTGTGTGCTATCCGCATATGAGCAAGGGCCAATGGGCGGCAACCACGGAATTCAAGCTCAATCTGCTGGCGCCGGTAAGCAAGGGCACCGTGCACGCGGTCGCCGAGATCATCAACATGACCCGCACCACCGCGGTGGTGCAGATCCGCATGGATAATGACGGGCGGCCCTGCATTGCGGCGCAGGGCACCGTTCTGATCATGGATCCGCGTTAGACCGCCTGCTTGGAAACGCTGCGTAAAATGTTCCCCGTTGCGGGCGGGGAACTGTCTTATCTCGACTGGGGCGGGCCGGCCACAGCGCCGCGCATGGTAATGTCGAACGCCAATGGCTTTAACGCCGCCACTTACCAGCAATTACTGACGCCATTAAGCGGCCGGTTGCGCATTCAGGCCGTGGATGCGCGCGGTCATGGTTTCAGCACCGCCACCGCCGATCCGGATGCGCCTTTGTCTTGGAATACTTTCCGGGACGATCTGATCCGCTTTCTGGAAGCCGGTACCCGCCCCAGCCTGCTGGTTGGCCATTCACTGGGGGCGACCACCAGCCTGTTGCTGGCCGAGGCGCGCCCCGATCTGGTCAGCGGCGTTCTGGCGGTGGAGCCGGTCATCCAGCCCTATCTGCGCGCCTGGGGCATGCGTGTCAAACGCTGGCTGAACATCCCGCATCCGGCCAATGGCCTGGTGGAGAGCGCGCAAAAGCGCCGCGCAATATTTCCTGACCGCGAGGCGGTTTTCAAATCCTATAAAGGGCGCGGCGCGTTCCGCACCTGGCCGGATCAACTGCTGCTGGATTATATCGCCGGCGGCACGCGCGAACGTGAAGATGGCCAGGTGGAACTGGCCTGCGCCCCGGCCTGGGAGGCGCATGTGTTCCGGTCCAGCGGCACCTATATCTGGGACCGGCTGGCGCGCATCAAAGTGCCGATCACCATCATTCATGGCAATGTGTTTTCAACCTGTTCTGAACCGGTGACACAGCGCATGGCGCGGCTGCATCCATCGGCCAAAATAATATTGGTGGATGGCGCCAGCCATTTCCTGCCGATGGAATTTCCCGATATTGTACGTGAGAATATTCTGCGCATGAGCGCCATAGTGTAACGCCATTAACAGCGCCGCCCCTTAACAATGGCTGGTGGATTAGCCCGGCCGATCTGATATACTGTCTGCGGGAGGCTGGCGGTGGGCGTAATTCCCGCCAACCCGGTCAGGTCCGGAAGGAAGCAGCCGTAACGGATTCGTTGCGCGTCGCCGTTCAGTCTCCCACCTTTTCCGCCTCACCCCACCCGATATGGACGGCTGGCCCGCAGCAATGGATGAAACGGCACTTTCTGGCCCCACAGAATCCGGCCCCACAGAAGACGAACCGGCTTTTGGGCTGGAGGGCGGCGGATCTGTACTACAGGCTGACACGGCGCCCGCATACCGGGTGCTGGCGCGCAAATACCGGCCACGCAGCTTTGCAGAGCTGATCGGCCAGGAAGCCATGGTGCGCACGCTCAGCAACGCCATTGACAGCGGGCGTCTGGCGCATGCCTTCATTCTTACGGGCGTGCGCGGCGTGGGCAAAACCACGACGGCGCGCATTCTGGCGCGGTGCCTGAATTACGAAACCGCGGATGGCAAATCCGGCCCCAGCATCCAGCCCCCAGGTGAAGGCATACATTGCGCCGCCATTGCCGAATCGCGCCATGTCGATGTGATCGAAATGGACGCCGCATCGCGCACCGGCATCGGCGATATCCGCGAAATCATCGAGAGTGTGCGCTATCGCCCGGTCAGTGCGCGCTATAAAATCTATATCATTGACGAAGTGCATATGCTGTCCACGGCGGCGTTTAACGGCTTGCTGAAAACGCTGGAGGAGCCGCCGCCGCATGTGATCTTTATTTTCGCCACCACCGAAATCCGCAAGCTGCCGGTTACCGTGCTGTCCCGCTGCCAGCGTTTTGATCTGCGCCGGGTCAGTGTGGCGGAACTGAGCGCGCATCTGGGGCGCATCGCCGCACTGGAAAACTGCACTTTGTCGGAAGGCGCGCTGGGTCTGATTGCGCGCGCCGCCGAGGGGTCGGTGCGTGATGCGCTCAGCCTGCTGGATCAGGCGATTGCGCATGGCGCGGGCACTGTCTCCGAGGCGCAGGTGCGCGACATGCTGGGCCTTGCCGACCGCGGCCGGGTGTTTGATCTGCTGGAACATGTGCTGCGCGGTGATCTGCCTGCCGCGCTGGCTGAATTGCAGGCGCAATATGACACTGGCGCCGATCCCGCGGCCGTGTTGCAGGATATGCTCGACATCACGCATTGGCTGACCCGCATCAAAATAGCCGCGGCCGCCGCAGAAGATTTGGGTCTGCCTGAAACCGAACGCCATCGCGGCCGTGACATGGCGCAAAAACTGAGTGTGCCGGTACTGACACGGGCCTGGCAGATGCTGTTGAAAGGCCTGTCCGAGACCCGCGAGGCCGAGCATAGTCTGGCGGCAGCCGAAATGGTGCTGATCCGGCTGGGTTATGCCGCCGACCTGCCAAGCCCAGCCGATCTGATCGAACGTCTGCGTACAAATCCGGCTGGTTCCGGTTCCCAGCCGTCACTGCCGGTCCCGCGCCCCGGCGGCGGCGGCGGCGGGGCGCAGGCGATTCTGGCGCAAGCCATGCCGCAGGAAATATCTGCAACCAGCATGGCGGCCAAACCCCTGCCGCAAAATTTTGCCGATGTCGTCAGCCTTGCCGCGCATCACCGTGACATCAAATTACAAACGGCGCTGAGCCGGGATGTGCATCTGGTGCATTTTGAGACCGGCCGCATTGAATTTCGTCCCGGTCCCGCAGCCCAGCCGCAGCTTGCCGCGCAATTGATGGAGCGGCTGCACCAATGGACCGGCATACGCTGGATTGTCAGCCTCAGCAATGCAGGCGGTGCGCCCAGCATGGATGAACAAAATCTGAGCGCCGCACAACGGCGCGAGGCCGAGGCATTGTGCGATCCGCTGGTGCAGGAGGCCCTGAAAATTTTCCCCGGCGCCGAAATTGTCGCGGTACGGGACACAGGAGAGAACAAATGAAAGACATGGGCAAGCTGTTCAAACAGGCGCAGGAAATGCAGTCGCGCATGGGCGAGATGCAGGCAAAGCTGGAGAAGCTGGAAATGCGCGGCATATCCGGCGGCGGCATGGTGGCTGTCACATTGAACGGCAAAAATATGATGCAGAAAGTGGAAATTGACCCCGGCCTGTTACGGCCCGAGGAAAGTGAAATTCTCGAAGACCTGATCATGGCCGCGTATAATGACGCCAAGTCCCGGCTGGATGCCAAAGTGCAGGAAGAAATGTCCAAACTCACCGGCGGCATAAGTTTGCCGCCCGGATTCAAGTTGCCATTTTGATGCGTAACGACCCAACGGGAGCGGAAATTTCCCGCCTGATTACCCTGCTGGCCAAGCTGCCCGGCCTTGGCCCGCGTTCGGCGCGGCGCGCGGCGCTGTATCTGATCGAACGCAAGGAAAGCCTGCTGCGCCCGCTATCCTGCGCGATGTCCGATGCAGCCGAAAAAATCAGCCCCTGCCAGATGTGCTATAATCTGGACAGTATCGACCCGTGCGCGATCTGCACCGATCCGCGCCGCGACCGCAGCCGTATCTGTGTGGTGGAACAGGTCAGCGATCTGTGGGCGCTGGAACGGGCGGGCGCCTTTCCCGGTCTTTATCATGTGCTGGGCGGCACCTTGTCGGCGCTGGATGGCGTCGGGCCGGAGGAATTGCACATCGCCGGATTGCTGGCGCGCATCAGCAGCGGCCAGGTCGGCGAAGTGGTGCTGGCGCTGAACGCCACCGTCGATGGGCAAACCACCCTGCATTATCTGAATGACCGGCTGGCGCGCCCCGGCCTGCGCATTTCGGGCCTGGCGCATGGCGTGCCGGTCGGCGGCGAACTGGATTATCTGGATGACGGCACCCTGGCAGCCGCCATGCGCGACCGGCGGGATTTTTAGCGCTCTGAGAGCAGCGCCCTGAGGGCCGCAATATCCGCCGGCTTCAGGGCTTATGTGAGCAGGGACACTATCGCCAGCGCCGCGACAAATAACATCGCAATGCTCCAGACGCCCTTTGATGCGCGTGATGTGCTTTCCATCGCCTGTTCCTCTGCAAAACCATCGGGGGCTTGAGCATAGTTAAGGGCTTGCGGGCCATTATGCCTGCGATGAATATCACAGCGGAGTTAGCAATTTTTTAAGGAAACTGGTTAATCCGCCAGCAATGTGCGCGCCGTCACACTGCCGATAGGCAGTATGGCGCTGGATTGCCCGGACGGGGCGGGCAATAACAATGTGGATTAAGGGATTCAAGATAACCAAAACATAGGCCAATACAGGCTATAATCTGATTCGCAGTGCTGGCTCAAACTGCCGCTTCAACCTCCTGTCTGGAAGAACGAGATACATAATCATGGAAATGATTCTTCTATCTGCACTCGTTGTTTTAGCAGTTAACCTGGCACTCACAGTTCGCATTGCATTTTGGCCTAAGGCTGCTGGTGAAGCTGCCGACTTGAACCCGGTCTTGGAGCGGCTACAGGCGATCAAGGGCGATGTCGAGCGGCTGGATCGCGTGGTTCGTGAAGATGGAGAGCAGGCCCGAAGCGGAGCCGATGAACGTGGCCGCCTGCTGCGCGGTGAAGTGACTAAGGCTCTGACCGATTCACGCACTGAAATGTCGCAGGCCATGACGGCCATTCGCGGCGAAATTGTAACCGCACTTAACAAAGCCAGTCTGGAACTGCGTGAATCATCAAACGAACTGTCCAAGGCTCAAAAAGAAAGATTGGATGATGTTGGTGTCAAGCTAACCGGCATGACTAACATGCTGGAAACGCGGCTTGAGGCAAATCGAAACACCATAGAGAATCGTTTGACGGCATTAAGTGAAACAAACTTTCAGGCTCTGGAGAAGCTCCGCAATGAAAACACCGAAAAGCTCGAACAAATGCGTGTCACTGTCGATGAAAAGCTACAGGGCACACTAGAAAAACGTCTGGGAGAATCCTTTCAACTAGTCAGTGAGCGTCTTGAGGCCGTTCACAAAGGTCTGGGGGAAATGCAGACCCTTGCCACAGGCGTAGGGGATCTGAAAAAAGTTCTTACCAACGTAAAAGTGCGGGGCACCTGGGGGGAGACACAGCTTGCCAACCTTCTGGCCCAGGTGTTTTCTCCTGAACAATATCACACCAATTATGCGACTCGCCCCGGCTCTGCCGAGCGGGTGGAGTTTGCTATCCGGCTTCCCGGTCAGGGCCCCAATGATCAGGAAGTTTTGCTGCCGATCGACGCCAAATTCCCGAGAGAAGATTATGAGCGGCTTGTAGAGGCTTCGGAGCGCGGTGATGCGGAAGCCGTTGAGATGGCGGCAAAGGCCCTGGATATCAGGATCAAAAAAGCGGCAAAAGATATTCGCGACAAATATCTCAATCCGCCGCATACAACTGATTTCGCATTTTTGTTTTTGCCAACCGAAGGGCTATACGCCGAGATTTTACGGCGGCCGGGGCTGGCGGAACAGATTCAGAATGAGTCCCGTGTTGTTATCGCAGGGCCTACCACACTTAATGCCCTTCTGAACGCGCTCCAGATGGGATTTCGGACCCTTGCGGTGCAGCGCCGGTCGAGTGAGGTCTGGGAAATTCTTGGAAAGGTAAAGACCGAGTTTAACAAATATAGCGATGTTCTCGACAGGGTCAAAAAGAAGCTTGAAGAAGCCGCCAAGACTGTGGATGACGTTAATGTCCGTCATCGCGCCGTCGCCCGTTCCTTGAGGCTGGTCGCGGAACCAGAGCAAATGCAGGCACAGGTGCTTTTGGGGGCGCCATCCGTTACCGAAATATCCGGCAGCGAAGAAGCTGATTGATATACCTGCCGCCTTGACGATCCGCCGCTTAGGCCATATGTCATGCCTGTCATGGCACTTTTACCCATAGTGATCGCCCCCGATGCGCGCCTGAAAACGGTCTCGAAACCGGTTGAGACGGTGGATGATGGCGTGCGCGCGCTGATGGACGACATGCTGGAAACCATGTATGCGGCGCCCGGCATCGGGCTGGCCGCGATTCAGGTTAATGTCCCCAAACGCATTATCGTAATGGATCTGGCCCGGGATGGCGAAGCCCCGCAGCCGCGCTTTTTCATCAATCCGGAAATCATCTGGCGCGCAGAGGAAGTAACGGTTTTTTCAGAAGGCTGCCTGTCGTTTCCGGAATTTTTCGATGATGTGGAACGGCCCGCTTCGGTCAGGCTGCGTTATCTGGATTATCATGGCAAAGCCCGCGAGGAACTGGCGCAAGACCTGTTTGCCGTCTGCATCCAGCATGAGATTGACCATCTGGAAGGGGTGCTGTTCGTTGATCATCTGTCGCGCCTGAAACGCGATGCGATTTTGCGCAAGCTGCAGAAAGCCCGCCGTCAGGCCGCCGGCGCTTAGGCGCGTCTGCCTTTTTAACTGAAAGTTCCATCCATGCGTTTAGCCTTTATGGGAACCCCGGAATTTTCCGTACCCTGTCTGAAAGCGCTGCTGACAGCAGGGCACCAGATCGCTGCCGTCTATTCCCAGCCGCCACGCGCCAGCGGGCGCGGCATGAAAGAAACCAGATCCCCCGTGCATCTGTTTGCGCAATCCCAAGGCATTGAGGTGCGCACGCCCGCCCGGCTGAATGGGGCAGAAGCGCAGGACGCCTTTCGCGCGCTTGATCTGGATGGGGCTGTTGTCGTGGCTTACGGCCTGATTTTGCCGCTGGCGATTTTGCAGGCCCCGCGGCTTGGCTGTTTTAATGTGCATGCCTCGCTATTGCCGCGCTGGCGGGGGGCGGCCCCCATTCAGCGCGCCATCATGGCTGGCGATGCTGAAACCGGCGTGACCATTATGCAGATGGATGCTGGGCTGGACACCGGGCCAATGCTGTTATCGGCGCGCTGCGCCATCGGCCCCGAAGATACGTCCGGTCTGCTGCATATGCGGCTGAGCCAATTGGGTGCAGACCTGATGGTACAGGCGCTTGATGCGATTGCAGCGGGTTCGCTGAGGCCGCGCGCGCAACCCGAAAGCGGCGTCACCTATGCCGCCAAGATCAGCAAGGATGAAGCGCGCATTGACTGGCGGCGCACGGCGCGGCAACTGGATTGCCATATACGCGGACTGACGCCCGCGCCGGGCGCCTGGTTCAGCGCGCGGCAAAATGGCGGGGATATTCGCATCAAGATATTGCGCGCATCGCCGGTGGCGGGCGCGGGTCCGGCGGGCACGGTGCTGGATGACCAGCTTACCATTGCCTGCGGTGCGGGCGCGCTGCGCATTTTGCAGGTGCAGCGTGAGGGCAAGGCGCCGTCTGACGCGGCATCGTTTCTGCGCGGCTTTGCCCTGCCGGCGGGTTTACTGCTTGACTGAGCGCTATAAATTATTGATCGAATATGATGGCGGGCCCTTTGCCGGCTGGCAGCGCCAGAACAATGGACCCTCCGTACAAGGCGCAATCGAAGCGGCGATATTCCGCTTTTGCGGCGAGCAGGTCACAGTGCATGCGGCCGGGCGCACCGATGCGGGCGTACATGCAATGGGCCAGGTGGCGCATTGTGATCTGACAAAGCCCGCATCACCGGACAGGCTGCGCGATGCGCTGAACGCGCATTTGCGCCCCGCCCCGGTCAGCATATTACAGGTGCAACATGCCGCCTTGGATTTTCATGCGCGCTTTGACGCCATCAAACGCGTTTATCGCTATGAAATACTGAACCGGCGCGCCCCGCCGGCACTGGCCCGCAGCCAGGTCTGGCATGTGCCGCACAGGCTGGATGCCGGCACCATGCAGGAGGCGGCGCAGCATCTGACCGGCAAGCATGATTTTACCACCTTCCGCGCCGCGCAATGCCAGGCCAGATCGCCGTTACGCACCCTCGATCTGTTACAGGTGAAACGCGCGGGCGATAGCATCGTGATTGAGGCCGAAGCCCGATCCTTTCTGCACCATCAGATCCGGTCCATCACCGGCAGCCTGAAACGTGTCGGCGAAGGCGCCTGGCCCCCCAGCCATATGGCGCAGATATTAGCCGCAAAAGACCGCGCCGCCTGCGGCCCCGTCGCCCCGCCGCACGGCCTCTGCCTGATGCGCGTGGACTATCCGCTTTAACCGGGGCTTTTAGACCCTGCCGGGTGCGATGGGCGCGCCGGTAATGGCGCTTGCGCATCCTTGCCCGCATTTTTCAGTGTACTGAAAGAAGTCATATTTTCGCGAAATTTCGTTTTATGAAATTTTTTTTACAATACGATTACAAAAAATGTCTTGGCAGATTTTTTCGCTGAATTCCGCGAAAAAAGCAGCGGCAGAGATTCCCGCCAAGTGAGGCGCACCAGAAATCCTCAATCGGCGCTTAATCATTTCATTTTATTTTGCCGCTGCTATCGCATGAATCTTGAAATGGAAAATGGGGATCCAGATGTTCAATATGATAAAGCGTTTATCCATTTCGAATTGGCCCTTTTATCTCAAGATCGGACTCCCTTCAGGGGTGGCGATACTTGTCATCTGCGCCATTGCATTATTTTCGCGTGCCTCGCTGACCGGGCAGCTGGAGCTCACTCACAGGATAGCAAAAAAAGATTTTCCGGGTGCGGTTGAATTGATGGGCGTCTCCTCGGCTATGCGCGACGCGAGCAGCGCCCTGTTTCACATTCTGGTGCTCCAGCCGGAAAATGCCAGCAAAACGGCCGAGGCAGCGGTTGATGTTATGCTGATATCCAGCCGTCTGGAAGAACAGTTTACAATTCTGGAAGCGTACAAATTACAGAATGAGAATAAAGCCGCTCAGATAAACGCGGTGAAAGCGGAGGTGAAATCATTCAAAGCGGGAATCGATGAAATATCCTTGATGGTAGAAAAAGATTATAGCGGCGCCATAGTGCTTCTGGCGCAGTTTGACGAAAAATTCAAAAACCTGCCCATGCTTATTGACCGGCTGATCGGGGAAATTGTTCTGGGTTCCGGAAATGAGGCCAGCGCTGGCGCGGAAACGGCCAGAAATGCGAACATGATATTGCTGGGGCTGTCGCTGGCGGGCATTGTGCTGAGCACATTGGTGGCAATGCTGGTTGCAGCAGGGACGAGCAGGTCGATCGGTCAAATTGCCGGGGTGACGCTTGCCCTTGCCAAAGGCGAAGTGATTGGGAGCGCCGGCATCAATGCGCTTGCGCGCGGCGATGAGCTGGGCGCTATCGTCACTTCATTAGGCATATTCAGGGACAATATTTCACGCATCGCCCAGATGCAGGAGGAGCAGGCCCGTCTGCGGGATGAAAACGAACAGCAGCGCAGGCGCACCATGTCCGGGCTTGCGGAGCAGCTGGAAGAAACTGTCATGGGGGTTTCCGTCACACTGGCAGAGGCTGTCGTGAAAATGCGTGCGGAAGCCGATTTGATGGAGAATATTGCTACGGACACCGCGGAGCAGGCAAGTACGGCAAGCAGTTCAACCAAAGAAGCAACCAATCATATTTCACGCGTGGCCGATGCGTCCGGGCAATTGCTGGCCGCCATAGAAGAAATCAGCCGTCAGGTCGGCTATTCCGGCGAAGCCACAGGAAACGCCGTTAAACATGCGGACGATACGGCGGCGACCGTAAACAATCTGGCCGCAACTGCGGATCGCATAGGCAATGTAGTGTCGCTCATCAACGATATCGCGAGCCAGACCAATCTTCTGGCGCTGAACGCCACGATCGAGGCGGCGCGTGCCGGCGAGGCCGGAAAGGGTTTTGCCGTTGTCGCCAATGAGGTCAAGACGCTGGCCACACAAACGGCCAGGGCGACAGAAGAAATTTCCATACAGATTAACGATATGCGCATCGTCACCAGCCAAACGGTATCCGCCGCGAAGCTGATTGTTGAGGCATTGCAAAATGTCAGCAAAGTGTCTCACAGCGTACGCGAAGCCGTGCACCAGCAGAACCACGCAACCAAAGAAATTTCCCTTAATATTCAGCAGGCGGCAAGCGGAACCCAGAAGGCAGCTTCAAATGTGGATAGTGTTACACTCAAGGCAGCCGAGACCGGGGCTTCCGTCTCACGCGTCAGCTCTTTGGGCGAGGTTCTGTTCAGCCAATCGGAAAAGCTCAGGGAAACCGTAGGACACATCGTCGATAATCTGAGATCCGCAGCCTAAAGCAGTTTGTTACCTGACTGAATCGCCTAACCTTGGTGTCACCCCGCACTTGGTGCGGGGTCCAGGGTCCCAAACTCAGGCTTTTCCTTGTGGCTCTGGACCCCGGAATAAATCCGGGGTGACAAGTGGAGAGATGGGAGTACCTCAATGTGATCGCAAAATGGTCTAGATTGGGTATGACATTAGATCGAATCACACCTTCTCCTGCTCACTGTAAACCGAAGGCGAAGCGATGACGATGTAGATGGATTTTGAACAAACCCAAACGTATACCGAATGCATCAAAGATCGATCGTTTCGACCCTGCCGGGTGCGATGGGCGCGCCGAAGAAAATCGGGCCGACACGGGCGAATCGTTCGGGCGAATCGGTGACCAGAAACTGCACCTGCCCGCCGCCTGTGCCAGCCAGCAACTGGCCCTGTGCGCCAAGCGTGCTGGCTACGGCGTCGGCGGTGGTCTGGGCGCTGTCCACCAGACGCACGCCCGGCCCGAGCAAATGGCTCAGGGCGCCCGCCAGTACCGGAAAATGCGTACAGCCCAATACCAGAGTATCCGGCCTGTCACGCCCGCCCGCGAACAGCGGATCAAGATAGCGCTGCGCTGCGCCCTGCACGATGGGGCCATCGGTCCAGCCTTCCTCGGCCAGCGCCACGAATAAGGTGCAGGCAATCTGGCTGACTTTCAGTTCCGGGCGGAGCGCGTGCAGGGCCCGCTGATAGGCGCCGCCGCGCACGGTGCCCTCGGTGGCAATGACCGCAATATGATTGTTGCGGCAGACGGCGGCGCCGGCGCGGCTGCCGGGTTCCACCACGCCTATCAACGGCACCGGGTCGAGCCCCTGTCGCAGCGGCTGCAGCGCCACGGAAGACGCCGTATTGCACGCGATCACCACCAGCTTGACGCCACGCTTTAGCAGTAATTGCGAGGCCTGCAAGGCATAGGCCGTCACCGTCGCCGCACTTTTGGTGCCATAGGGCAGGCGCGCGGTATCGCCGAGATAGAGAAAATTTTCATCCGGCAGCCGGGCGCGCAGCGCACGCAGCACCGTCAGCCCGCCAATGCCCGAATCAAATACGCCGATGGGCCGCGAATCGCTCATGCCCGGCCCATTTCCCCGGCGAAATAGCGGCGCAGGATTTCGGCGTAAATATCCGCCAGATGATGCACATCGGCGATGGCGGTATGTTCGTTGGCCTTGTGCTGGGTCTGGCCCACCAGGCCAAATTCCACCACCGGGCAATGATCCTTGATAAAGCGCGCATCCGACGTGCCGCCGGTGGTGGACAATTCCGGCGCCGTTCCCGTTACCTGGGCGATCGCGCCCGCCACCAGCGCGCTGAACGGCCCCGGCGGGGTGATAAAACTTTCGCCAGTGACGCTGACATCCAGACGGTAATCGCCGCCCAGCCGGGCTGTGACGGTTTCGCATTCCTGCCTTATCCAGGCGATCAGCGATTTTGACGTATGCAGATCGTTAAAACGGATATTGAACCGCGCCATAATCTGCCCCGGAATGACATTGGTGGCCGGATTGCCCACATCAATACTGGTGACTTCCAGATTGGAGGGCTGGAAATGTTCATTGCCGCCATCCAGCACATGTTCGTGCAAGCGGCGCAACACCTCCAGCAGGCGCGGGATGGGATTATCGGCCTGATGCGGATAGGCCACATGGCCCTGGGTGCCAAGAAAGCGCAGCGTCACATTCAGGCTGCCGCGCCGCCCGATCTTGATCATATCGCCGAGCCGCGCCGCGCTGGTGGGTTCGCCGACCAGACAATGATCTATCCTTTGCCCATTGGCGCGCAGCCATTCCAGCATCTTGACGGTGCCGTTAATGGCCGGGCCTTCCTCATCGCCGGTGATCAGCAGGCTGATCGCGCCCGGCAGCGTGCGGCCCTGGGCGCGGATGACCCGCCCGGCCGCCGCCACAAAGGCCGCAATGGCGCATTTCATATCCGCCGCGCCGCGGCCGTAGAGAACGCCGTCCGCGATAAGCGGATCGAACGGGTCCGAGGCCCAGGCGGCCGCGTCGCCGGGCGGCACCACATCCATATGGCCCGCAAAACAGAAATGCGGCGCGCCATCGCCATAACGGGCATAGAGATTATCGACATCGGGCGTGCCTGCCTCGGCAAAGGGCAGCCTTGTGCAGTGAAAGCCCAGCCGCGCCAGCGCGGTGTGCAGCACGCCAAGCGCGCCCGCATCCACCGGCGTTATGCTGGGGCGGCGAATCAGTTCAAGCGATAGTTCGATAGGGTCTGGCGGCGTGATCATAGTGCGGGTGTAGCGCCACAGCAAAGCCGCGTCAATTGGCGCAGGAGAAAACCCCCGCGCGAGGGGTCAGACCGGAAAAAACGCCTTGAGGACAAGCGCCGTAATCCCGCCGATCATCATGCCCATCATCCATTTGAGGACGAAAAGGTCACGCTGCATGGGGATAATTTCGGCCTTTAGCTCCCGCTCCAAACGGGCAATATCTGTCTTAAGCTCGCGCTCCAGCCGCGTAATATCCACCTTGGTCGCCAACTGCTGGTCCATGACCTCGTCAAGCGCAAAGACAAGCACCTCCGCCTGCACCTTGGCTTGCGCTTCGGGCACGCCTGCGGCGCGCAGTTTCTCTACAAATTTGAGGGTGTCGAAGGTTACGGTCACCATTGGCGCAACCTATCACGATTGTTCTAAACGGACAAACTACCTGTTGCATATAAAAGGTGTCAGACTTCTTAAAAAAAACCCCGTGGAGCCTTTTGTGAGATAATTGGGGTCGATTATTGGCGATTATTGGGGTCTCGATTATGATTATTGGCGATTATTGGGGTCCGATTATTGGGGTCAGACTCCATTTCTGTCTTTCCTTGGTCTCCCCCTCGGTAACGGTGCAGCCCGCCTCTTCACCGCCAATGCAACTTCTTCCTTGAATCGATCATTGCCCAGCGCCCATCCTTTATTGGTTGCTTCGCGGATCGCGACAAGCGCCTCTTCACTCAGCTGCGCATTGAATAGCGCCCGGTACGCCGCTTGCCGCTCCTCATTATCTTTCCCCAGGGCCGCATACAGCGCGTGGCCGGCAATCAGACTGTCAATCTTGCCCTCGGCATGGCTGAGATAGCTTGACCAGGGATAGTCACGCGGGTGCTCCACCATCTTGGCCCGCACCGGATTGAGTTCGATATACCGGTAACAGGTAAGCAGATAGCGCTCACTTTCGATCAATGTTGCTTTGTAACGCCCTTCCCACAATGTTCCCGTGCGTTTTTGCATGTGGTTGAAATATTGAACATAACGTCTTCCCAACGATTGAAGCGCCTTGCCGATGCCGCCTCCCCGCTCCGGGGTCATCAGCAGATGCACATGATTTGTCATCAGCACATAGGCATGTACGGCGCAAGCATGTTGCTCCGCCGCCTTGTGCAGACATTTGATAAAGAAATGGTAATCCTGTTCATCAACAAAAATAATACCGCGATTATTGCCGCGCAATATTACGTGCTGGGGCTGCCCAGGGAAATTATATCGGGCGAGTCGCGCCATGGAAGATACCTATAGCCATTCATCTCACCTCCACCATGAGCCAACAGGATCAATATGTCGAGTCTGACCCCATTTCTGCCCTGCCGACCCCATTTCTTCTTAATTCGAGTCTGACCCCATTTCTTGCGATTATTGGGGTCAGACTCCATTTCTGTCATTCCTTGGTCTCCCCCTCGGTAACGGTGCAGCCCGCCTCTTCACCGCCAATGCAACTTCTTCCTTAAATCGATCATTGCCCAGCGCCCATCCTTTATTGGTTGCTTCGCGGATCGCGGCAAGCGCCTCCTCACTCAGCTGCGCATTGAATAGCGCCCGGTACGCCGCTTGCCGCTCCTCATTATCTTTCCCCAGGGCCGCATACAGCACGTGGCCGGCAATCAGACTGTCAATCTTGCCCTCGGCATGGCTGAGATAGCTTGACCAGGGATAGTCACGCGGGTGCTCCACCATCTTGGCCCGCACCGGATTGAGTTCGATATACCGGTAACAGGTAAGCAGATAGCGCTCACTTTCGATCAATGTTGCTTTGTAACGCCCTTCCCACAATGTTCCCGTGCGTTTTTGCATGTGGTTGAAATATTGAACATAACGTCTTCCCAACGATTGAAGCGCCTTGCCGATGCCGCCTCCCCGCTCCGGGGTCATCAGCAGATGCACATGATTTGTCATCAGCACATAGGCATGTACGGCGCAAGCATGTTGCTCCGCCGCCTTGTGCAGACATTTGATAAAGAAATGGTAATCCTGTTCATCAACAAAAATAATACCGCGATTATTGCCGCGCAATATTACGTGCTGGGGCTGCCCAGGGAAATTATATCGGGCGAGTCGCGCCATGGAAGATACCTATAGCCATTCATCTCACCTCCACCATGAGCCAACAGGATCAATATGTCGAGTCTGACCCCATTTCTGCCCTGCCGACCCCATTTCTTCTTAATTCGAGTCTGACCCCATTTCTTCTTCCAGACAAACCCCCGCAGGAATTGCTCCAGGGATCAAGCCGGAAAGAAGGCCTTGAGGACAAGGGCGGTGATCCCGCCGATCATCATGCCCATCATCCATTTGAGGACGAAAAGGTCGCGCTGTATTGGAACAATTTGCTCGCGCTCCAGCCGGGCGATATCCGATCTTACATCCCGGATATCCTGTTTAGTCGCAAATTGTATTTCCATAGCCTCGGAAAGCGCGGAAACGAGCACCTCGGCTTGCGCCTTGGCCTGCGGTTCAGAGACGCCTGCGGCGCGCAGTTTCTCTACAAATTTGAGGGTGTCGAAGGTTACGGTCGCCATGCGTGCAACCTACCACGATTGTCCTAAAGGGACAAACTACCTGTTGGGGTCGGGCTCACATAATACGAGTCTGACCCCTTTTTTTCGTTGAGTCTGACACTATTTCTCGTGACCCTATTCCTAATTCGAGTCTGACCCATTTCTTTAAATCGAGTCTGACCCCATTTCTGCCCGCCTTTCTTTTTCTGTGTTTAATTCGAGTCTGACCCCTTTTTTCTCTTTCCTTTTTTTTCTTTCCTGTTGTGGTCAAGCTCACATAATTCAAGTCTGACCCCTTTTTCCCGTTTCGAGTCTGACCCCATTTCTTTGCCGAGTCTGCCATTTCTGATAAATCGAGTCTGACTCCATTTCTTCTTGATCAAAAAATGGTCTAATTCGACTCTGACCCCATTTCTGTTATTAATTCGACTCTGACCCCATTTCTGTTGTTAATTCGACTCTGACCCCATTTCTGTTTCACCCAATTTCTGTTTCCGCCTTCCTTTTTTCCTCCCCTCATTTCTGCCTTTTTTCCCCAAATTGCGGGCAAAGAAAAACCCCCGGGTCGCCCCGGGGGTTTTCATAGAGTTTGTGTCTGGCCGATGCGGCCAGACGGTGCGCCTTAGGCGATTACGTCACCCGCGAAGGTCGGCAGGGTGGTGACGCCCGTCAGTTTGATGAACACGTCATCCGCCGCAACGCCGGTGCTGGCGCCTGTGGTTTCATACAGAACGTAGGTGTTGCCACCGAAAGTAGCGAATGACACGCCCAGGTTGGTCGTGTTTGCTGTCGCCATTGCAGTTGCAATCGCGATGTCGGACGAGCCGGCCGCCAGGGCGGTAACCGCTGTCTGCACCGCTCCCTGCTGCCCTGAAATCACATCCGCAACACCAGCAAACTGCAACTTGTCAACGCCAATGGCGAAGTCGGTGATGACATCGGCCTGTCCGAAGGCCGCCCCACCCGCATTCGCGGCGGCAGTGGCAGTGAAGCTGAACGTATCCGCGCCAGCATTGCCGGTCAGCGTGTCAGCGCCCGAGCGGCCATTGATCGTATCGGCGCCGGCGCCACCGCGCAGGATATCGCCCGAACCAATGATACTGCTGCCTGTGACATTCAGCTTACCGGTGAAGGAGCCAGCAGCGGCGTCTACCGTGCTGCCCACCGCTGTACCGGCGGCCAGCGTCATGGTCAGATCCGTTGACCCTTTGATGGTGAAGTTGCTGTTGTCGCTGTTGGTTATCGCGGTAATCGTGTTGGGCGTGGCCGCGCTGGAAGTAAGCGACACTGTGGTGATGCCGGTGATGACCAATGCAGTGGCGGTAACGCCCGCAACCGCCGGGCTGCCGCCAAGCACGATGGAGTGGTCTGTCACGCCCACAGCGGTTCCCAATGTCAACGAGGTGGAGCTGGCGGCGAGGGTGGTGCTGCTGCCGGTCGCAAGAGTGGTGATGACAGTCGTCAACGCAGCAGTATCAACCGAGAAGTTCTTAAAGGTGGGCGTGGTGCTGGCGTCAAGAGTCAGGGATGCATCCATGCCCAAAACTTCAAAACCAACCGTCTGGCCAATGCGCGCAAGCTCAGTAGCCGTCAAAGCGGTGTCCAGAATACGAAGCTTGTCCGCAGTACCGGCTCCGCCGTCCAACTGGGCGCCGGAAGCAAGGCTCGCCAGCGCATTGTCGGCGACCCGGAGGCTATCATTGCCCGAACCGCCGGTGAACTTGAAGGCGGCGGCAATAGCGGCGCCGGTAGCATTGACATTGACCGAGCCTGTCGCAGCACCAGCATTGATGGTGGTGAGCCCAGCCAGGGACTCGGTCACATTCAGGGTCTTGTCACCTGAAATATTCAACGTTGCCAGGGCCGCACCGGTGTTGGTGAGTGTAGTAGAGTTTGTAGAAACGCTCGATGTCAGGTTCAGCGTCGCCACCTTGGTGCCGCTGATATCAATCGAGCCTGCACCGGTCATGTTGCTGAGCGTCAGATCCTGGCTGGTATGCGTAGAGGTGGCGCCAGCGGCAACCACGTCGGCAAGGGCGGCGCGATTGGCCAGTGAAAGCGACTGCCCGGCAAGCGTCAACGTGGCGCCGGCTGTGCCCCCATCAAGGGCCAGCGAAGTAGTGCCGGTCGCCGCCGTATAGGTCGTAATCGCGCCACCGGTGATCTTGACGGCTTCGATATTCTTAAAGGCCGGCTGGCCGGTAGTGGTTGCCGCTGCCGCGAGGAAGATGCTCAGCAGGTCGCCAGTGCCGCCGCCGCCATCCAACTGGTCAGCGATAGTCAGCGTCGGCGTGGTGCCGCTATTGTCCGCGAGGAACGTGTCATTACTGCCCGTGCCATTGAAAACATCGATGGCTGAGGTAAGAATGAAGTTCTGACCGCCGGCCGAACCGGCCGAACCGGAAATGGCCGCGTCATTGGCTGCGATGACTGTTGTCACCGTGGCTGCATCCTTGGTTACGCCGTTAAAGGCGTTCTTGGCGAGGCCCTGGTTGAACGTGGCATTGGTGTCCACGACCTTCTGCGTGAACGCCTTGCCGACAGTTGACTTGTTGGTGACTACCAGCCGGTCATCGCCCTGGGCACCGGAGATGATGTCGACGATGACGCGACCGATGGGGAGCGCGGGGTTGGCGAGCTGCGCCGTCCAGTAGGTCTGGCCCGCAGCGTCAATCGCACGGCCGAACAGGTTGAGATAGACACTGTTCAGGAAGCTGACCGGGCTGCCCACCAGCGGAGCGGAAAGAAAGCTGTACAGGCTCTGCGCTTCGGACACCAGCGAAAAGCTGTTGGCGATGCCCGCCAGCGAGGCGCCCGCATTGAGCTGCGCCACCCAGAAATTCAGGCCCGCCGGGTCCGGCGCGCGGTTGAAATAACCGACATACAGGTTTGTGATATCATCAATGGCAGCCATGCTCAGCTTCTCCTAAGTTTAGAACCGGCCCCGGCATTTCGGGGAGTTCGGGATGAACCCCTGGTCATCCAGAAGGCCCAAGATTAAAATTCACTTCCTTTGCCGACCCCGCATTTCCCGGCCCGTCAACCCCCGGCATTGCCGCCGCCGCGTTAACCAGACCCGGAAAAAGCCGGACATCAGAACTCTTTAGCACTTGCCGCCTGTGTACAGGTGATTCGTTAAGAAAAACCTGCGCACCGGGAGCGGACAACCCCCAAATTAGGGACGGCCCAAAGTACAGTGACTTGCTAATATCCCGGTTCTGTTGCGCCGTCAACTATGTTTTTTTATTTTCCGCGGCGAAACTTCACCTTATGTGGCCCCTAAGTGACAGTTTACTAAATAAATGTAGCCGTAGTCAGCGCGGTGACCGTTGAGCCGGTGATTTCCACCACAAAATCGGTTGCCGTGAAGGTGTCGCTGCCGTCCAGATCGACGGCCAGGAAGCTGCGCCCGTTCAGGCCCGCACCATTTATGACAACCACCGCGGCCGTGATGGTTCCTGCAACATCGGTATTGAAACCGGCGCCGCCGCCCACATTCAGCAATGTCGTCAGATCAAGAATAAATGTTGCTTCATTGGCGGCGCCGGTGACGGTTGTGCCAATATTCGCCACGGCAACCGTAAGATCGATCCTGTCCGCAGTGCCCGCATTTAAAACAAGATCATTTAACAGATCAACGCCTGCAATGGACGCCGCCGCTGCAACGGTATCGGTGACGCCTGGCCCTGATGCATATACCACAGTGTCTGCGCCCGTACCGGTGGTGATGGTGTCCTTGCCCGCGCCGCCGTTCAGCGTGTCATTGCCCGCGCCGCCATTAAGTGTGTCCGTGCCGCCCGCACCGCTGATAGTATCGGCGATGCCGGTGCCGGTGATGTTCTCGGCCCCGGCCGCGCCGGTGATGCTGATGACATCAGTGCCTGTGTCAAAGGCATTGTTGGTCCCGAATGCGGTAAAGCTGAGGGTTGAGAAATTCGCTGCCGTGCCGGTGGCCACATTGATGGCCAGCGTGGCCGCGCCCGCCGCAGTTGCGTTGACCGCAAGGGCCTGGCCGGTCAGTTGCGCGCCGGTGAAGGTAGCGGTCTGGCCGCTGGTGATCAGAATCTGCTCCACCAGGCCCGCGGTCAGAAGGGCCGCCGTCGCCAGATTGCTGAAATCGGTGCTGGTGACGATAGAGACGGTATCCGTGTCCGCACCGCCATTGAGCGCCTCTGCCGCAGCGGCATCGCCGGTGTTAAAGAGGAAAATATCATTGCCGGCATCGCCATTAAGCGTGTCCGCATCGGCGCCGCCGTTCAGCGTGTCATCGCCGCCATTGCCATTCAGGGTATCGGCGCCCGCAAGGCCCGACAGCGTATCCCCGAAACTGCCGCCATTGAGCGTATCCGCGCCCGCTGTGCCTGTCAGCGTCAATGCTGTTGGCGCTGGCGGCGGCGGCGGGAAAACTGCATCGTTTATCATCTGCACGGCGCTGACAACCGAGCCCGGCGAGGCGTTGACATTCGCCAGGACACCACGCGCCAGCGCCATCGAAAACGGCATATTGCTTGCGTTCAATTGCGTTATAAAGAACGCGCCGACTGAACCCTTGTTGGTGGCGATCAGCAGGTCATTGCCCTGCGCGCCGTTCAGCACGTCGCTGATAAAGCGGCTGACCGGCACAGCCGGATTTAATAGCTGCGCCGCCCAATAGGCCGCGCCCGCCGCATCCGGTGCGCGGTTGAATAAATTGCTGTACACGGATGAAATGAACATGTCGCGCGCCGCCATTGCTGGCGCGCCCAGAAAGCTGTACAGCGCCACCGCTTCCGGCTGCACCGCAAAGCTTTGCGCAATGCTGGTCAGCGTCATGCCGGCATTGGCGCGGCCTATCCAGTAAGCCAGGCCGGCAGGGTCGGGCGCGCGATTGAAATAGCCCGCATAAATTTGCGCAATAAGCTCGCCGGTTGATGGCATGATGCGGCCTCCCTCTCAGACTAACAGCCGGCGGGAGCATGCTGGATTAACCCTAACAGGGGCTTAACATGTTAGTGCTAATCTGGAGTTGGTGAGTCGCGGGACGGATGGTGCTGGGCATGGCTTCTGGACAGGGAAAATTTGGGGCGGGCCTGGCCCTGGCGCTGGCGGCGGCGGTCATGGCCGGATGGTGGCTTGGCGGCGAGAACCGCGCCAGACAAGGGATTGCCGGGCATCCGCCGGCGGATCAGCCGGCGGCCATCGGGGCACGCAGCATAGCGCCGGTTGAACCTGCACCCCGCATTTCAGAACAGGGTTCGGCCGGCGTTCCGGTGCTTCCCGCCACCGGCAGGCAGAAGATGGGGCCGTTTGCACCGCCGCAATACAACAAAACAGCGCCGCAAGCCGCCCCCCCGCTGGCGCGCGGCGCCGCGCCGGTAACCGCACCGGCACGCGATCCGGATGTGCCGCCGGGCGGAACACCGGGTCCGCATCCGCCGGGCTGGGCCCGCCATGCGGAGGCGGCGGCGCCAAATCCCGGCGGTCTGCCGGTCATCGCCATTGTCATTGATGATGTGGGTATTGTCCCGGCGCGCGCCGCGGCGGCGCTGGCGCTGCCTGGCCCCATTACCCTGGCGGTGCTGCCCTATGCCCCCGACGCCGCCCGGATCAGCCGCAAGGCGCGTTCACTTGGGCATGAAGTGCTGGTGCATCTGCCGATGGAGGCCGGCAATGGCGCCGATCCGGGCCCCCAGGCGCTGCTGGCGGCGCTGCCGCCCGAAGAATTCAGCCGCAGGCTGCACTGGAACCTGACGCGCATGGACGGCATGATCGGCGTCAATAATCACATGGGCAGCAAGCTGACCCGCAACCCCGCCGCCATGAACATTGTTCTGGCGGAGCTCAGGCGGCGCGGCCTGATGTTTCTTGATTCGCGCACGGCAGGCCAGACGGTTGCCGCCGCCACCGCGCGCAGCCTGGGCGTGACAGCGCTGGAACGCGATGTCTTTCTGGATAATGTGGTGACAGACGCGGCAATCCGCCAGCAATTGCAGAAAGCCGAAAACACCGCGCGGCTGAACGGACATGCCATCGCCATCGGACATCCGCACCCGGCCACGATCGCGGCGCTGCTGGAATGGGCGCCGGGGCTGGAGGCGCGCGGCCTGCGCCTGGCGCCGCTATCCGCGCTCACCCTGCTGCCGGCCAATATTCCGGGAAAGCGGCTGGTATCCCTGCCGCTTCCCGGAGGGTGATCCGTCAGGCCATCGCCTTTTGCAGATTTTTGTCGATCGCGTCGAGGAAGCCCTCGGTGGTCAGCCAGGGTTCGTCCGGGCCGATCAGCAGCGCCAGATCCTTGGTCATCTTGCCGCTTTCAACGGTCTGTACACAGACCTGTTCCAGCTTTTGTGAAAACGCCGTGACCTCTGGCGTGTCATCCAGCTTGCCGCGATGCGCCAGGCCGCGCGTCCACGCAAAAATCGAAGCGATCGGATTGGTCGAGGTTTTTTCGCCGCGCTGATGCTGGCGGTAATGCCGCGTCACCGTGCCATGCGCCGCCTCGGCCTCGACGGTTTTGCCGTCGGGCGTCATCAGCACGCTGGTCATCAGGCCAAGCGAGCCGAAGCCCTGCGCCACCGTGTCGGACTGCACATCGCCGTCATAATTCTTGCAGGCCCACACGAAGCCGCCGCTCCATTTCATTGCCGCCGCCACCATGTCGTCGATCAGGCGGTGTTCATAAATAATGCCGGCCTTTTTGAAACCGTCCGCATAATGATTATCGAATATTTCCTGGAACAGATCCTTGAAGCGCCCGTCATAGGCCTTGAGGATGGTGTTCTTGGTGGACAGATAGACCGGCCATTTGCGTTGCAGGCCGTAATTCAGGCAGGCATGGGCGAATTCGCGGATCGATTCGTCCAGATTATACATGCCCATGGCGACGCCGCCGCCGGGAAAATCAAACACGTCATATTGCACCGGCGCGCCGCCGCCTTCGGGCGTAAAGGTCATGGTCAGCTTGCCCTTGCCCGGCACGACAAAATCGGTTGCGCGATACTGATCGCCAAAGGCATGGCGGCCAATGACGATAGGCTGGGTCCAGCCAGGCACCAGGCGCGGCACATTCTGCATGATGATCGGTTCACGGAATACCGTGCCGCCCAGAATATTGCGGATCGTGCCATTGGGCGATTTCCACATTTTCTTCAGCTTGAATTCCTTCACCCGCTCCTCGTCGGGGGTGATGGTGGCGCATTTCACGCCGACACCATGTTTTTTGATCGCCTCGGCGGAATCAACCGTCACCTGATCATTGGTGGCGTCGCGGTTTTCCATACCGAGATCATAATATTTCAAATCCACATCCAGATAGGGAAGGATCAGTTTTTCGCGGATCATCTGCCAGATGATGCGCGTCATTTCGTCGCCATCAAGTTCGACGACGGGGTTTTTGACCTTGATCTTGCTCATATTACTTCCTCATTAAGGCTGGATTTGATCCGATATAGCATTAACTCTGCACAACGTCGATCACCGCCTTCGGGCCGACTGTGGCGGCGCTGCTGCGTTCAATATACGCCACCGCGTCGCCCGGCGTCGCCGCCAGATGGAAATAATCCTGCCCGCCTTCACTTAGAAAGCCCTGCTGGTGCATCCTATGCAACATCTGCACCAGCGGATCCCAATAGCCATTGGTGTTCAGCAGCGCGCAGGGCTTGTTATGCAGGCCGATCTGACGCCAGCTTAAAATTTCGGCAATTTCGTCCAGCGTGCCTGAACCGCCGGGCAGTGCGATAAAACCATCCGACATTTCAAACATGCGCATTTTGCGGGCATGCATCGTCGCCTCGACATGGCGCATCGAAATGCCTTGCAGGCCAACTTCCTGTTCATCCAGATGCCGGGTAATGACCCCCGCAACATGACCGCCTGCGGCCATTGCGGCGCGCGCTGCAATGCCCATCAGCCCGATACTGCCGCCGCCATAAACCATGCGGATATTGCGTTGCGCCAGAACGGCGCCAATCTGACGCGCCGATTCGGCATGGACCGGATCTGTACCTGCTTTGGAGCCGCAATAGATACAGATTGATTTTTGTCTGTGCATGACTTGTGTGCTCTCTATATTCTTTCCGCTGTGATTCTTGCCCGTTTTAACAGGGAAAGGTAACCGATCTGTGACCCGTTTCGGAATGTTAACCAAAACACTGCCGCTGCCTAAACGGGAATTTCTGGTGCTGGCAGGGCTGTTGCTGCTGGCCGGACTGGGGCTGATCGCACTGTTTTCCTATCACAGGGGGCTGGAAACAGCTGCACCGCAAGCTGCGAAGCCCCAGGCGGAAACCGCGCCAGCCCCCATCGCGCCTGGTTTTGATGTCATCCGTGTCACCCGTGATGGACGCGCCGTGATGGCGGGACGCGCCAGCCCTGGCGCGGAAATCCATATCAAATCCGGCGATCAGCTGCTGGGCCAGACACAGGCGGACAAGTATGGCGACTGGGTGTTGATACCCGAAACAGCTTTGAAGCCCGGCGCGCAGATGCTTACGCTTAGCGCGCAACTGGGCCAGGACGGGCCCGTTCTTTCAAAGGATTCCGCCATTATTTCGGTTCCGGCGCAAGAACATGAGGAAGTTTTTGTTGCCGTCAGCCAGCCCGGCAAGGCCACCCGCATTCTCGACCAGGGCGAGACTGATCCCGCCGCCAGCCCGGAGGTGAGCGTTGCAGGCATTGACCTGGCGCCTGAGGGGGGCGCCATTCTGTCGGGCCGGGCGGAGCCTGGGCGGCTGGTGCGGGTTTATGTGAATAATCAGATCGCAGGCGAGGCTGTTGCGAACGATAAAGGCGATTGGGAGCTGGCCTTCAAGGGCCCTATCGGCCCGGGCGCACACAGTTTGCGGGGCGACCAGCTTGATTCGCAGGGCAAGGTGCTGTTGCGCGCCGAGGTGACCTTTTCCAGATCCGGGGCCGGCAGGCTGGAAATGGGCGCGCAGCAGGTGGTGGTCATGCAGGGCAATGCCTTATGGGAAATTGCCCGCAAAATCTATGGTTCAGGCATTGCCTACAGCATGATCTTCACCAGCAACCAGCAGCAGATCCGTAATCCCGACCTGATCTATCCGGGCCAGGTGCTTGACATTCCGCCGGCCGGCCAGCCTGCGTATGAAACGCAGAAACCCCCGGTCATTCCCGGCGCCGCCCCCTGATTTCGAACACTATCGCGTGAATTGTTGTCAAACGGTTAAATTTGACTGGCGCCCAGGACCGAACTCGGCTTATCTTATTCACAAGGTCAACAATAAGCATTGGCAACGGCACCTGAGAGTGGGACTGACCCTGTGCCGGCAAGCTGAGCACAGCACTGGGCAGGAACGGAAAATTGATCGCAACTTAAGTCAATGACATGGGAGGGGAATAATGGCCATACGATCGGCTACTATACTTGGTATATTTACGGCAAGCCTGATTGCAGGATCTGCATGGGCGGAAGTGCCGGCGGAAGTTGCTGCGCGCATGGAGCAGGATCTGACCCCTCTGGGTTCGCAGAGAGCGGGCAACAAGGATGGATCCATCCCGGAATGGACTGGCGGATTTGCGGAAATTCCGGCGGGCGTCCAATACAAGCAGGGTGATCGCCATCCAGACCCTTATGCCTCCGAACAGCCCCTCTATACGATCACCTCTGCCAATATGGCGCAATATGCCAACAAGCTGACGGAAGTCAGCACCTCGCTTTTTAAAGCCTATCCCGACGCCTACAAGATGAACGTTTATCCCACGCACCGTAGCTGCGCCAATCCGCCCAGTGTATATGAAGCGCATAAAAAGAATGCGGTTACCGGCGTGCTGACACCAAGCGGCGACGGGTTCACCGGTTCGCTTATGGGCGTCCCCTTTCCTATCACCAGTGTCGCCAACGAAAATATTTTCAATCAGCGGCTGCGCTATCGCGGCCACAAAATCACCCGGCAATATGTATCGGCGGCGCCGACACGTGACGGCGAATATTCGGTCTATACGGTGCAGGACGAAGTGATTTTTCCTTATGCCGATCCGACCAAAAACTCAGTCGAGGAACTCGACAATATCTGGGCCTATTACATCAACAATACGGTTTCCCCGGCGCGCGCCGCCGGTAACGTCGTGCTGATTCACGATACGATTGACGCCGTGCTTGGTGGGCGCAAGGCCTGGGTCTACAGCCCCGGCACCCGCCGGGTGCGCCGCGCGCCGAATATCGCCTATGACAATCCCAGTTTCAACGATGACGGCCTGTCCACCATTGACGCCTTCAACATGTTCAATGGCGCGCTCGATCGCTACGACTGGACATATAATGGGCGTCAGGAAGCCATTATCTCCGGCAATAATTACAAACTGGCTGCATCCACCGTCAAATATGCCGATCTGTTCAAGCCGCAAATCCTCAACCAGGATTATCCGCGCTATGAATTGCGCCGCACGCATGTGATCACGGCCAGTCTGCGCTCGGATACGCGGCACATCTACAAGAAGCGTACCTTCTGGCAGGATGAGGATTCCTATCATACGGTCGCAGCCGTGAATCGTGATGCCCGTGACGCCGTATGGCGGGTGCATGAACAGTTCCCCTTCGTGCATTACAATGTGCCCACCTGTGACACGGCCGGATCAATATCCTATGACCTGAATGCCGGCCGTTACACGGCGCAAGAGTTCTTTAACGAGGAGCCTTCGGTCAATCACTTTGCCGACGAGCTGACTGTGGATCGCTATACGCCAGACTCCATCCGGCGGATTGGTGTTCGCTAAGCAGACGAATATGCTCTAGAATGAAGGGGCCGGTAATTTTTTCCGGCCCCTTTTTTGTGTGCAGGCAAAACGACCGTGAAATCTCTTGCCGGTGGCGGTGAAGACAGCCCCGAACCAGAAAACCAGTGGCAGACATTGGCCACTGTGGCGCCCTATCTGTGGCCGGCCGGGCGGCCGGATTTGCGGATGCGTGTCGTGCTGGCGATTGTGCTGCTGCTGCTTTCCAAGCTGGTCACCGTCTATGTGCCGTTTCTCTATAAGGCGGCGGTTGACAGCCTCGGCCCGCAGGCAACAGGCAATAGCGAGGCTGCGGCGGCCGGCATTGCGGGCCGCCTGGCCGCCAACCTGGACCTGCTGGCTGTCCCTATCACCCTTATTCTGGCCTATGGCGTTGCGCGCGCCCTGCAACAAATATTTACCCAGGGGCGTGACGCGGTATTTGCCGATGTCAGCCAGTATGCGGCGCGGCGCCTGGCGCTGATTACTTTTGAGCATGTGCACGCTTTGTCGCTGCGCTTTCATCTGAACCGGCGCACCGGCGGGTTAAGCCGCGTCATTGACCGCGGCACCAAGGGGATCGACTATCTGTTGCGTTTCAGCCTGTTCAATATTGTTCCAACATTTCTGGAAATTTTACTGGTTGCCGGCATCCTGTTATATTTTTTCGACGCCTGGTACATGCTGGCCACGCTTGTCATGGTGGGCGTCTATGTCTGGTTTACCTTCACGGTCACGGAGTGGCGCACCCAGCATCGCCGGGTGATGAATGACCGCGATACCGAGGCCAACACCAAAGCCATTGACAGCCTGCTGAATTTCGAGACCGTAAAATATTTCTGCAACGAGGCGCATGAAAGCAGGCGCTATGACCAATCGCTCGAAGGCTATGAAAAGGCGTCGGTGATCACCAATAAAAGCCTGTCATTTCTGAATACCGGCCAGGGCATTATCATTGCCGCCGGGCTGGTGGTGGTGATGTGCCTGGCGGCTTACGGGGTGATGAACGGCACCCGGACCCTGGGCGATTTCGTCCTGGTCAATGCCATGCTGGTGCAGCTTTTCGTGCCGCTGAACCTGCTGGGTTCGGTGTATCGCGAAATCCGGCAATCGCTGGCCGATATGGAAAGCATGTTCAATCTGCTGTTTGAAGCGCCGGAAATTCAGGATGCGCCCGGTGCAACGCCGCTTCAGGTGCGGGGCGGTGAAATCAGATTTGAAGATGTGCATTTCACCTATGAGGCCGGGCGCGCCATTCTGAACGGCGTATCTTTCACGGTGCCGGCCGGAAAGCGGGTCGCGATTGTCGGGCCAAGCGGGGCGGGCAAGTCCACCATATCGCGGCTGTTATACCGGTTTTTTGACGTGAGCGGCGGGCGGGTGCTGATCGACGGGCAGGATATCACCCGGGTGACCCAGGCGAGCCTGCGCGCCGCCATCGGCATCGTGCCGCAGGATACTGTGCTGTTCAATGACACGATCGGCTACAATATCCATTATGGCCGCCCCGGCGCCCCGGAAACGGAAATTCGTGAGGCGGCGCGCCTGGCGCAGATCGACCGCTTTATCGCCAGCCTGCCAAAAGGCCTTGACAGCCGGGTGGGCGAACGCGGCCTTAAACTTTCCGGCGGCGAAAAACAGCGCGTGGCGATCGCCCGCACTATTCTCAAAAATCCGCCTATCCTGATTCTGGATGAAGCTACCTCTGCGCTGGACACCCATACGGAACGCGAAATTCAGGCAGCACTGGCCGAAATTTCCATCAACCGGACTACCCTGGTGATTGCCCACAGGCTGTCCACCATCGTGGATGCGGACGAAATCCTGGTGCTGGATGGCGGGCGCATTGTGGAGCGCGGCACGCATGAAAGCCTGCTGGAACTGAACGGCGCCTATGCGCATCTCTGGCGGCGCCAGCAAAGTGACGCCGAAGAGCCGGAAACCGCCGGCTTGACGGAAATAGCCCTGGTAAAATCCACCGCTTAACTTGGCGCGCCCGAAATAGTAGACTGCCTTGTGCTATACTGTCCCATCCACCAGTGAGTAAAATGCCCGCATGGAAGTTTTGACATCAATTTTTGCCCCGATCCATCGTGAAGGACATCGCTTCATCGCGATATTCGTCGCAATAACCATGGTGCTGTTTTTAATCTATGACCCCCTAGGCTGGACCGGGGTGTTGCTGACCTGCTGGTGCGCCTATTTCTTCCGGGATCCGGCACGGATAACGCCGGAGCGCGGCGGCCTGGTGATCAGCCCGGCCGATGGCATTGTTTCCGCCATATCCCAGGTTCCGCCGCCCGTGGAACTGGACATGCCCGAACCGCTGATGACCCGTGTCAGTATTTTCATGAATGTTTTCAACTGCCATGTGAACCGCATTCCGGTGGACGCGGAAATTACCCGGATCGCCTATATTCCAGGCCTGTTTTTCAACGCCTCACTGGACAAGGCAAGCGAGGACAATGAACGCAATGCGCTGTGCCTGACGACCGCAGATGGCACAAGGCTGGCGGTGGTGCAGATTGCCGGGCTGGTCGCCCGCCGCATCATCTGCTGGGCTGCCGAAAACCAGACCCTGCGCGCGGGCGAGCGATTCGGCATGATCCGCTTTGGCAGCCGTGTGGATGTCTATCTGCCCGAAGGCGTGGCGCCGCTGGTCATATTGGGGCAGACCATGGTGGCAGGCGAAACGGTCATTGCCGATCTTGGTTCCGGTGAGGCCCAACGCACAGGACGCAAATCATAATGCAAACCCGAATTGCGCCAGAACATGATGTTTGACCGGCCCCAGCGCCGTTTGCTGCCCTTGCGCAGCCTGGCGCCCAACATCCTCACGGTGCTGGGCCTGTGTGCCGGATTGACCGGCGTGCAACTGGCCATTCATGACCGTTTTGACATGGCCGTGCTGGCAATAGCGGTTGCCGCCATTATTGATACGCTGGATGGGCGGGTTGCGCGGCTGCTGAAAGGCACCAGCAAATTCGGCGCGGAACTGGATTCACTGTCGGATTTTGTCAATTTCGGCGTGACACCGGCGCTTATCCTGTATTTATGGACCCTTGAAACTTTGGGCGGGCTCGGCTGGATTATTGTACTGGGATTTGCGGTGTGCGGCGCACTGCGCCTGGCGCGTTTCAACACCGCGCTGGAACAGCCGGACAGACCGGAATGGAGTGTCAGATTTTTTACCGGCGTTCCCGCCCCGGCAGGCGCCTGTCTGTCGCTGCTGCCGATTGCGTTATATCTGCTGGGATGGGAATGGCTGCGCGAGGCAGCCCTGCTTACCGGCATCTATACCAGCGCCATCGCCTTTCTGATGATCAGCCGTATCCCGACTTTTTCGCTGAAACGGGCGCATATCGGGCGTGAAATGGTTCTGCCCATTCTGCTGATCGCGGGCGTGGCGGCAGCGGCCGTGGTCGGCTATCCCTGGCTGATGTATGTCCTGGCCGCGCTTGGCTATCTGACGCTGATCCCGTTCAGCGTGATCAGCCATCACCGCCATGCGCAGGCGCACGCCCAGCCCGCCATGACGCGCACGCCTGACGGGCCGGGGACAGCCGCATAATCATACCGGTCTACCGCCCCTCCGGCCTGTATAGGCGCAGTTCGCGGGGTTTTTTCAGCCAGTTGGTTTGTTTTTGATAGGGCAGGCCCGCCGTGCGGCCGCCATCCACCACCAGCGCATGGCCATTGACATAGCTGGATTCATCGCTGGCCAGCCAGAATACGGCATCGGCGATTTCTTCTGGATTGCCGATGCGGCGCAGCACTTCTTCCTCGCCCAGATCATTGCGCATTTTGTCAATGACCTCATCAGAGGCCCCGGCCCTGCCCGCCGCCAGTGGCGTGGCGATAATGCCGGGGCAGACGCAATTGACCCGCACGCCAAAATAGCCAAATTCCAGCGCCATGCTTTTGGTCATTTGCAGCACCGCAGCCTTGGCCGCATTATACAAGACCGGCCCGATCCCGGAATAAAACGCGGCGATGCTGGCGGTATTGACGATAGTGCCGGAGCCTTGCGCCTTCAGGATCGGGGCCGCATGCTTGATGCCGAAAAACACGCCCTTCACCAGCACATCCATGGTGATGTCATAATCCTCGGCGGAAATGGTTTCCACCGGGCCTGCCGCGCCGCCAAAGCCCGCATTATTGAAGATACAGTCCAGCCGCCCGAATTTGCTGACCGCCGCGTCCACCGCCGCCTTGACCTGGGATTCATGCGTGACATCGGTGCGCTGGAAATGCACGGACGCGCCCAGTTCGGCGGCCAGTTTTTTACCCATTTCCTCCTGCATGTCGGCGATCACCACTTTGGCGCCCTCGCCCACAAATTTGCGCACCGTAGCGGCGCCGATGCCGCTGGCCCCGCCGGTAATGACGGCCACGCGCCCCTGATATCTTGCGCTCATCCCTGTCTCCCTTGTCTGTTGTGTTATTGGCCCCATTTCCGCACAAGCGGGCGAAGAGCGCAAGCCCGGATGCGAGCCTAGACATGCAGGCGGGGGGCCGTTAAAACCAGACTGGATATCTGTTCCTTTATTTTTCTATTGGGAAGTTTGCATGGCCAAGCCGCCGGTGACGAGTCTGAACGGGATTCGCGCGACATTTCTGGATTTTTTTGCGGGTAATGACCATGTGATCGTACCATCCTCGCCGCTGGTGCCGCGCAATGATCCGACCTTGATGTTCACCAATGCCGGCATGGTGCAGTTCAAGAATGTCTTTACCGGCCAGGAAAACCGCCCTTATACACGCGCCGCCACATCGCAGAAATGCGTGCGCGCAGGCGGCAAGCATAATGATCTGGATAATGTCGGCTATACCGCCCGGCATCTGACATTTTTTGAAATGCTGGGCAATTTTTCCTTTGGCGATTATTTCAAGGAAACCGCAATTGAGCTGGCCTGGCGGCTGATCACCAAAGAATTTGGCCTGCCCGCGTCGCGGCTATGCGTCACTGTCTATGCCGATGATGACGAGGCGCATGGCCTGTGGCGCAAGATCGCGGGCCTGCCGGAGGACCGCATCATCCGCATCGCCAGTTCGGACAATTTCTGGTCGATGGGCGATACCGGCCCCTGCGGCCCCTGTTCGGAAATTTTCTTTGACCATGGCCCCGGCATTCCCGGCGGCCCGCCCGGCTCAAAGGATCAGGATGGCGACCGGTTTGTCGAAATCTGGAATCTGGTGTTCATGCAATATGACCAGCGCGCGCCCGGCGACCGGGTGGCGCTGCCCAAACCCTCCATCGACACCGGCATGGGGCTGGAACGCATCGGCGCGGTGTTGCAGGGCAAGCATGATGTGTTCAGCACCGATGTGCTGCGCGCGCTGGTTGAGGCCGCGGCAGACGCCATTGGCGGCGATCCGGACGGGCCGATGGCCGCCAGTTACCGTGTCATTGCCGATCATTTGCGCTCGGCCGGATTTCTGATCGCCGATGGGGTGCTGCCCTCCAATGAGGGGCGCGGCTATGTGCTGCGCCGGATCATGCGCCGCGCCATGCGCCATGCCGAAATGCTGGGCGCGAAACAGCCGGTGCTGTGGCGCCTGGTTTCCGCCCTGGAGCGCCAGATGGGGACGCATTATCACGAATTGCTGCCCGCAAAGCCGCTGATTGAGGAAACGCTGAAGCTGGAGGAAGAACGTTTCCGCCGCACGCTGGAACGCGGCCTGAAACTGCTGGAGGAAGAAACCGCCAGCCTTGCGCCGGGCGCGGTGCTGTCCGGCGACGTGGCGTTCAAACTCTATGACACCTATGGTTTTCCGCTCGATCTGACCGAAGACGCGCTGCGCCACCGCAATATCAGCGTCGATCACACCGCGTTCAACAGCGCCATGGCGCATCAAAAGGCCGAGGCGCGCGCCGCATGGGCCGGATCGGGCGAGGCGGCGGCCGAAACCGTATGGTTTGGCGTGCGCGAACGCGCAGGCGGCACAGAATTTCTCGGCTATGAAAGCGAACAGGGCGAGGGGCTGGTCATCGCCATTGTCACCGATGGGCGCGAGGTCAAAGAGGCGGGCGAAGGAACCGAAGTGCAGGTGGTGCTCAACCAGACGCCGTTTTACGCAGAATCCGGCGGCCAGATCGGCGACACCGGCATGTTGATCGCCGCCACTGGCGTCCGCGTGATGGTGCGCGACACAAGAAAACAGCTGGGCGATCTGCATGTGCATGTGGGCTCTGTCCGGGGCGGGGTTCTGCGCCTGGGCGACAGTGTTGAGGCGCGGGTTGATCCCGCACGCCGCACCGCCATCCGCGCCAATCATTCCGCCACCCATCTGCTGCATGCCGCATTGCGTCAGGTGCTGGGTCCGCATGTCACGCAAAAGGGGTCTTCCGTGGGCGCGGACCGGTTGCGTTTCGATTTTTCGCATCCCAAGGCGATGAGCCCCGCCGAGCTGGCCGAGACGGAATATCTGGTCAACGCCGTTGTGCGGCAGAACACACCGGTGACCACCCGGCTGATGGCCCCCGATGAGGCGGTGGCGCATGGCGCGATGGCGCTGTTTGGCGAAAAATATGGCGATGAAGTCCGTGTACTGAGCATGGGCGCGGTCCCGTCCGCCGAGCATAAGGAATTGCAGCCATTTTCGGTGGAACTGTGCGGCGGCACGCATGTGGCGCGCACCGGCGATATGGCGCTGATCCACATTCTTGGCGAATCGGCGGTCGCATCCGGCGTGCGGCGCATCGAGGCGCTGAGCGGCCAGGCGGCGTTTGAATATCTGGCGTCCCGCGACCGCCTGGTGCGCGATGCGGCCCAGGCCCTGCGCGCCATCCCGGAGGAATTGCCCGCCCGTGTGGCCGCCCTGATGGAAGAACGCAAAAAGCAGGAGCGCGAAATCAGCGAATTGCGCACCCGCCTGGCGGTGGCCGGGCCTGTAGCGGGCACGCAAAACGCCGCCAGCGCCGCGCCGGAAGAAATTGCGGGCGTCAAACTGATGGCGCGCATCCTTGAAGGCGTCAATCCAAAGGATCTGCGCGGCCTGATTGACGCGGGCAAGCAAAGCCTGGGTTCCGGCGTGGTCGCATTTGTGGCGGTGAATGAGGGCAAGGGCGCGCTGGCGATTGGCGTCAGCGATGATCTGACGGCGCGGATCAGCGCCGTGGATCTGGTGCGCGCCGGTGCGGCGGCCATGGGCGGCGCGGGCGGCGGCGGGCGGCCCGACATGGCCCAGGCAGGCGGCCCGGACGGCGCTAAAGCCGCAGACGCGCTGGACGCGGTGCGCGCATTACTCGGCCAAACAGCCCGCGAATCATAAGCCGGCCCTTCAAGGCAAAATAAATTCCGATTTTTTCGGGCTGACTGCATTTATTTTTCGGTGTTTACCTCTTTGCCTGCGCGCCCACTTGTCCCGCATAGCCCAGAAAATCCCATATTTCTGCGGGAAATTACCATTATGTGATCCCTGTTACGGCGCAGTGAAATTTTTTCCCATTAACGATACGCCGCGGATCTGTTTACCTCATCTTAGGATTACCGGGTCGAAACTTGCCCTCATGCTGGATTTATGGGCGACGAAACGCTCAAGCCAGTGGCAGTAGGTCACAACAGGGAAATGGAGTATCCGGCCATGGGTCACGCACAGAGCATTTATCACGAAATCAACGAGCCGCAGGACGGCAAAAGCTGCCTGCAACTGGCGATCAGCTATTCCACCGGCAAGGGTGTGCCGTTTGATCTTGTATCCGCGCATAAATGGTTCAATGTCGCCGCCGTCAAAGGCCAGCGCGAGGCGCTGAGCTGGCGTGCAGAGCTGGCGCTGGAAATGACCCCGGCCCAGATCGCCGAGGCCCAGCGCCTGGCCCGCGAATGGCTGTTATCGCACGCCGGTTGAATCTCTCTTCAAACTAGTCTAACTAGATAGGTTCTGCGATAGTTAATGGAGGCGTGCGGGCACCGATCCGCACACAGATCCCCATTGGCTGCGCATATGGAGGGGTGGCCGAGTGGCTGAAGGCGGCGGTTTGCTAAACCGTTATACGATGTCAAGTCGTATCGTGAGTTCGAATCTCATCCCCTCCGCCACCCTACGCCCTGCGGGCTTCGGGTGGCGGGCCATTTCATTTTTTGTCTGAGAGGCGGTTTCGTACAGGGGGCTATTCGGCGGGCGCCACGATGGCCGGGGGTGTGGCGCTGTGCTTGATCGTGCGGAAGCGGGCGATCAGTGTGTAGACCGTTGGAAGGATGAAAAGGGTCAGAACCGTGCCCAGGCTGATGCCGCCGGCAATGACCCAGCCGATTGCCTGGCGGCTTTCCGCCCCCGCGCCGCTGGCCAGGCATAGCGGCACCGCCCCCATGATCATGGCGCCTGATGTCATCAATATGGGGCGCAGCCGGAGCGCTGCGGCTTCGATTACCGCCTCCTGAATGGATTTTCCTTCCGCGCGCAGCTTGTTGGAAAAATCGACAATCAGAATGCCATGCTTGGTAATCAGCCCTACCAGCGTCACCAGGCCGATCTGGCTGTAGATATTCAGCGTACCCCCGGTCAGTTTTAAGGCCAGCAATGCCCCTGTCATGGAGAGCGGAACGGTCAGCAGAATCACGATGGGATCCAGAAAGCTTTCAAACTGCGCGGACAGAACCAGATAGATGAACAGCACCGCCAGAAGGAAGATGAAATAGATCTCGGTGCTGGCCGCATGATATTCCCGCGACTGGCTGATGAAGTCGATCTGCCAGGAAGCGGGGATATTTTCCCTTGTGACGGTTTCCAGATGATCCAGGGCTTCACCCAGGGTAAAGCCCGGCGCCAAGGTGGCGTTGATTTCCGAGGAATGCATTTGATTGAAACGCACCAGCTCGCGCGGGGCCACGGATTCGCGCACATCCACCAGATTGGAAAGCTGGATCATGCCCCCGTCACGCCCGCGCACATAAATCCTGGCCAGATCGTCCGGATTGACACGGTCGATATCCGCCATCTGCACGATCACGTCATATTGCTTGCCTTCGCGTTTGAAACGGGTCACCTTGCGCCCACCCAGCATGGTTTCCATGGTGCGCCCGACGGCCGCCACCTCGACCCCGGCGTCCTGCACCTTGTCGCGGTTTACGGTGACATTCAGTTCCGGCTTGTTCAGCTTCAGATTGGTGTCGATATTGACGAAGCCGGGATATTTGCGCAATTCGCCAAGGACTTTCTGGGTGATGCGCTCGATTTCCTCATAACTGTCCGTGGACTGCAATACGATCCACAGCGGGCGGGACATGGGGCTTTGGCCAAGCGATGGCCGGTTCATGGGAAAGGCCATAAATCCGGTCAAACCGCCCAGCCGCCCGGATAATTCCTTCACAATATCCATCTGGCTGCGGTCGCGCTCATCCCATTCCGTGAGATTGAGATAGGTATTGCCGCTATTGATGATGGGCATGCCCATCACCATGAAGAAACTCTTGATTTCCGGTGTGGTGCGGTAGATCTCGTCAGTCAGCCTGCCAAACCGGTCCATATAATCGATGGTGGCACCTTCCGGGGCGATATAGATCCCGACGATGCTGCTCCGGTCCTCGACCGGGGTGAGCTCGCGTTTGAGCGAAAAAAACAGCGCCGCGCCGGCAAGGATGAACAGTCCGGCCACACCCAGAACCATTGCGCGCCGTGAAAGGATGAGGCCCAGAAGGCGTTTGTAACCGCTGGTGGCGCTGACCAGTGCATTCTCGATCCCGGTGTAAAGGCGTCCGTGCCTTTCCTCATGCCGCAGCAGGCGTGAGCACAGCATGGGCGTCAGGGTCAGCGCCACGAAACCGGATATCAGCACGGTTGCTGCCAGCGTCCAGGCGAACTCGACAAACAGCCGCCCGCTGCGCCCCGTCAGAAAGCCGATCGGCGCGTAAACCGCCGCCAGCGTGATGGTCATGGCGATGATGGCGAAACCTATTTCACGGCTGCCCTGGAAAGCCGCCTGCATCGGCTGCATGCCTTCCTCGATATGCCGGAAGATATTTTCCAGCATGACGATTGCATCGTCCACCACCAGACCGACGGCCAGCACCATGGCGAGCAGCGTCAGGGTGTTGATGGTGAAACCGAGCGCGGCAATAACCGCGAACGCCGCAATCAGCGAGGCGGGAATGGTCACCAGCGGAATGAAGGTCGCACGGGGCGTTCGCAGGAACAGGAGAACGATCAGACCCACCAGCATGACCGCTTCAAAAATTGTCCAGTATACGGCTTCGATGGAACGTTCGATGAAAACGGACGTGTCGTATCCCACGCGTATCTGCATGCCTTCCGGCAAAGTGGGATTTATCTTTTCGATCTCGGCCCGGACTGCGCGCGAGATTTCCAGGGGATTTCCGGTGGACTGCTTGACGATTCCAAGACCGACCGATGTGCGCCCATTGAAACGGACAAGGCTGCGTTCTTCTTCCGGCGCCAGCTCCACGCGGCCAACATCGCGAATACGCACGGGATAGCCGTCCGCCTGCTTCAGCACGACGGCTTCGAACTCCGCCGGCTCCCGCATATCGGTTTCCGACAGGACGCTGAATTCCATCTCCTTGCTTTCAATGCGGCCGGAGGGAATTTCGATGTTCTGTGCGCGCAGGGCGTTTTCGGCATCCTGCGCTGTCAGATTGTAGGCGGCAAGACGCGCCGGGTCGAGCCAGATGCGCATGGAAAAACGCCGCGCGCCGAAGATCCGCACCTCGGCCACTCCCGGCAGGGCCTGCAGGCGGTCCTTAGCATAGAGCTCCGCAGCCTCGGTCAGTTCCATCTGTGAATGGCGGTCGCTGGAAAGACTGTTGCCCATGATCGGGTCCGCGTCCGCCTCAATCCTTTGCACCAGCGGCTCGTCGATTTCACGCGGCAGTTTGTCACGCGCCCGGCCCACCCGGTCGCGCACATCATTGACAGCCGCGTCGATATCACGGGACAGATGAAAATTGATGGCGATCTGGCTGAGTTCCTGGCGTGAGACCGAGCGGATATAGTCGATCCCCTCAATTCCGGCCAGGGCTTCCTCCAGCACACGGGTGACCTGGCTTTCCAATATCTCGGCGCTGGCGCCTGTATAGTTCGTAGACACCAACACGATGGGCGGATCGATATTGGGATATTCGCGCACCGAAAGCCGGCCGAAACTGATCAGGCCCAGAAGAACCAGAAACAGGCTCATGACAACCGCCAGCACCGGGCGGCGGATGCAGAGTTCCGGCAGTGAGTTTCCACCCATCAGAATCTCCCGTTACGACGTGGGTTTTGCGGCGCTGACTGGAGTCAGCGGACGGCCGTCCTGAACCTTGAAGCTTCCTTCCAGCACAATATCATCCGAAAGGGTGACGCCGGAGAGGATTTCAACCCTGCCATCCCGGCGAAGGCCGGTGGCCACTTCAACGCGTACGGCCTTGCCATCCGCAACCTTGTAGACAAAACGCTTTTCGCCGATGGGAAACACCGCGGTTTCAGGCAGCATGATCGCATCATCGCGCTGACTCAGCACAAGATTGACCCGTGCAAACATGCCGGGGCGCAATGCATGCTCCTGATTTACCACCGTCGCACGCAGGATAACGGCCCGGCCATTCGGGTCGATCAGAGGATCGATGGCGTATACGATGCCCCTGAATGACTTCCCCGGCAGGGCGTCAAGCATTACCGTGATTTCCTGCCCGGTCTTCAATACCGCGGCATGAATTTCGGGTATGCGGAAATCCACTTTTACCGGATCGATGCTTTCAAGGTTAACCACCTTGTCGCCTGGTTTTACATAATCGCCAGGGCTGACGTGACGCAGGCCAAGAACGCCATCGAATGGGGCGGTAAGAGCGGTCTTTTCCAGCAGGGCCTGCGCAAGGGCAGTGTTTGCTTCCGCCACGCGCAATTGCGCAAGCGCTTCGTCACGGGCGCGCGCCGATGCGTTGCCGCGCTTGAACAGATCGCTTGCGCGTTCGAAATTCGCCTTGGAGAGCGCCAATTGCGCCTGGGCCTGCTGCAACTCCGCGCGATTGACGCTGTCATCCAGCCGGATCAGCAGCGCGCCCTTGGCGACCGGCTCGCCTTCACTGAAGGCTATTTCCGACACGCGGCCGGTAATTTCCGGTTGAATCACGACGGATTCATTGGAGCGCAGGCTGCCCACTGCGCTGATCTCATAGACAAGGCGGGCGGTTTGTGGATGCCCCACCAGCACGGAGGGGGGTGGGGGCCCGGCTGGGCCGCCAGGACCGCCGGCGCCCGGGCCACCGAAGGCGTAATAGAGGCCAATAAGCACCAGGACGCCCAGAACAGCGGCCAGAAGGCGAGGTGAGACGGGCACTTTGTCTAAAAAAGGTAATTGCAAGGGAGTTTCCAGCCGTCAGGTAAATGGTAAAACTTTATAAATGCTTCGCAAAAGCCTTTTTTTCTTAGCCGGTCAGTACAAGAAGGCGCAGGTACTGCGCTGGTGGCGCTACAATTTGATCAGGAAAGTGATTATAAGAATAAAATGGCCGCTTGGGCTAGTTAAGAATTTGACGATTTCATAGCGCAAGTGGAACGCTCCACCCGCGCGAAGGTCGATATTGCAGAGGGCGAGGCGTTTTATCTGCATCAGGGCGCGTTGGCGCGGGGCGTGTCGCTTGAGGAAGTCGCACTGCCCGGCATTATTGCGGGCTGGATCAATGGCCGTTCCAGAGGGAGAGGGGCGGCACCGGCAGCCTTATCGGACAGAACCGAAGCGCGCGGCGCTTCAAGTCCTGCGGCTGAGCAGATGTTGCAGCAGGGCGGCGCTGGCCTGACCATCGGCCGGCAGGCCATTGTCCCGCTGATAGGCGGTAATGGCATTGGCGGTGCGTGGCCCCGCGATCCCGTCAGCGGGCCCGGCATCATATCCCGCCCGGCCAAGCGCAGCCTGTACATCTTCCACCAGAGGCGAGGCCGCCAGCGTAACCCCGCTTTTTGACGCCTGCGAGGATGTTTTATAGGGTGCCGCCGCCTGCCCGGAACCGGAACCGGAACCGGAACCGGAATGTAATGAGCCAAGATTGATCTGGCTATTGTCGGTCACCGCACCGACCACTGCGCCAACTCCGGCGCCGATGGCGGCACCCTGCAATACGGACAGTCCGGTGACCGCGCCGACAACCGCGCCGGTGCCAGCGCCGATGGCGCCGCCGCTCAATCCGCGCTCTTTAGGGTTGGTGCCACAGGCCGCAAGGGCCAGTGTCAGTATAAAAGCAGTCAGGATATGTGCGTTAAATTTCTGCATGTCAGCCTCATCTGTAATATGTGAAAGCCTGAATGAAGGTGAACCGCAAGAGCGAATCACACGAGCCGGAAAGATTTTACCCCTATTCCGCCATATATTATGTCAATAACATTACGGCAAAAACTTGACCAGTTCCGGTCTGTCTTACATATAACTGGATTTTTAATGCGACGATTGAGAACAGCCGCGCTGGCGCTGCTTGGTGCTGGCCTGGCGGGAATCGCACCGGCCTGCGCCGCTAGTCCCAATGTCATTGTCTCGATAAAGCCTGTGCATTCGCTGGTGGCTGGTGTCATGGCGGGGGTTGCGGAACCGGACCTGCTGCTGGATGGCGCGGCGTCCGAACATAGCGTGGCCATGCGCCCCTCGCAGGCATCCGCACTGGCAAAGGCGGATCTGATTTTCTGGATTGGACCGCAGCTTGAGACTTTTCTAATCCGCCCGCTGGAAAGCATCTCCGCTTCGGCCGTTTCTGTGCCCCTGTCGCAAAGCGCCGGGGTGCGCTTGCTGCCGGTTCGCCAGGCAGGCGATCTGACAATGAGCCAGGCGCCGGAAACACCAGCGGTCATGGATATGCATATCTGGCTGGACCCTGAAAATGCGGTGGCCCTGGTGGCTGAAATTTCCGCGCGATTGCAGGCGCGCGATGCGGTGAATGCCGCAATCTATGCCCGCAACGCCCAGGCCCTGACGGTACACTTGCAGGCCAGCGGGCAGCAGATTGCAGCACGTCTGCGCGCCGCGCCACCCGCACCCTATATGGTCTTTCATGACGCCTATCACTATTTCGAAGCGCGCTTTGGCATTCAGCCCGTAGCCGCAATCAGCGCCGATCCGGAGCGCCTGCCGGGCGCCGGACGCATCCGGGCGCTGCGCACATTGATCATTGATGCCGGGATAGTGTGCGTATTTGCCGAGCCGCAGTTCGAGCCGCACACAATCAGGACTGTGATTGAAAACAGTCCGGCGCGCGCCGCTGTACTTGATCCGCTGGGCGCGGCGATAGAAGCCGGACCGGATATGTATTTTCAGTTGCTGGATCAGATAACGGATGGTCTGACGCAATGTTCGGGCAAACAGGGTGCTCAATAAAACTAAGTGAGAATCCGGCGCAAATCCCATTCCAATGGCCAGGGGCAAGACCGGGCAAAGGCCGCTTTCTCAATGGATATTGCTCTGAAACTAAAAATCGCTTAGGAATCAACAGATAGGTTACAGTTTAATTAACATGCCCGGATTGGCGTGTGATTAGCGGGAAATTCAAGGGGTGGGCGCGGCATGGCAAAAATCAAGGTGGCGATCGCAGGGGTGGGAAACTGCGCCAGCTCTTTGATTCAGGGTATCGCTTATTATGCCGGCCAGGATCCTTCCATGGTTAGCGGCTTGATGCATCCTGATATTGGCGGCTGGCGGCCCGGCGATCTGGATATTGTTGCGGCCTTTGACATTGACCGGCGCAAGGTGGGCCGGCCGCTGGAAGAAGCTGTATTCGCCAAGCCGAACTGCACCATGATTTTTCAGAAAAATCTGCCCGCCTCCGGCGTTACCGTGCAGATGGGGCCGATACTGGACGGCGTGGCGCCGCATATGGCCGATTATTCCGATGACGAGGCCTTTCGCGCCGCCGAGGCGCCGGCGGTGAATGTTGCGGAAACTTTGCGTCTTACCGGCGCAGAGGTGCTGGTCTGCTTTTTGCCGGTCGGTTCGGAACAGGCTGTGCGGCACTATGCCCAGGCCTGTCTGGATGCGCGTGTGGCCATGGTCAATTGCGTGCCGGTTTTTATCGCCTCTGACCCGGAATGGGCCGCAAAGTTCAGCCGTGCCGGCATACCCATTGTCGGGGACGACATTAAAAGCCAGGTCGGTGCGACCATTGTGCACCGCGCCCTGACCCGGCTGTTTTGTGACCGTGGTTATGTGCTGGACCGGACCTATCAGTTGAACACCGGGGGCAATACGGATTTTCTCAATATGCTGGCGGCGGAACGGCTGAAGTCGAAGAAGAAATCGAAAACCGAATCTGTGCAGTCGCAATTGGATGAACGGCTGGAATCCGGCAATATTCATATCGGCCCTTCCGACTATGTGCCCTGGCAGCGCGATAACAAAGTCGCCTTTATCCGCATGGAGGGTGTGGGCTTTGGCGGCGCGCCAATAGAGCTGGAATTGCGCATGTCGGTGCAGGATTCGCCGAACAGCGCGGGCGTGGTGATTGATGCCGTGCGCTGTGTGGCGCTGGGCCTGCGGCGTGGACTGTCCGGCCCGCTGGAGGCTGCCTCGGCCTATTTCATGAAAACCCCGCCCAGGCAGATGCGGGATTCCGTAGCCCATGACGCCTGCGAGGATTTCATCCGGGAAGGGAACCCCGCCAAGGTCGCCAAAGTGCGCGAAGCCGCTGCCGAATAGACGCCTGACTGGCCGTTCAGGCCGATCCACGGGCTGGATCGGGGCCTCCGGCATTTTCCGGCAGCATGCCCCTTTCCTCATTCCCCATGCCGTAAGCCATCCATCCCTATGCATGTACAGTAACTCTTGCACTTGCCTGGCTATTATGCTAGCGTGGTGCTGCTCGCTAGGTGGAACGGTATCCCGTGCCGCCGGGCACAGGAACAGGGCGGACGGATAACAAGGCGGACGGATTATGTATTCCCATCCACAGCATAGCGCCGGTCATGATGTCCACAAACTGCGCCAGCAGGCCGGGAAGTGGCTCAAGGAGCTGCGCGAAGACCGCAACCTGACCCAGCGCCAATTGGCCACGCTGGTTGGGGTCGAATATTACACCTTCGTGTCGCAGCTGGAAGCCGGGCGCGGCCGCATCCCGCCTGATCGCTATGAACGCTGGGCGCAGGCGCTGGACGTGGACGTGACCGCGTTCGTGAAAGAATTAATGAAATATTATGATCCGGAGACCTATCGTCTCCTGTTCGCCCCTCAGGCATCTGCCGGGGGCGGCGGTTCTGCTGGCAAGGCTGAACCGGCCGGTCTTTGACGCGGTGGATAGGGCACGGGTGCAGTTTCCTGTTGACTGCCGGGCTTTTCTGGTAACAGTCTGTTTATGCAGGGTTTACGGAAGGGATTGGAAGCGGGCTTGATGTCCTGATCCTTGATATTCTTGGACCGTGGCTCACTGAACAAGGTGCGAGGACTTTCAGATCTCCATGGCTTCGATTCACGCATTCCGGCTGGCGCACAAATCCCTGAACTGGTCCAATGAGGAATTGGCCGAGCTTTTCCGGGTCGTGGATATACTTGGACGCGCGGGCATAGCCATTGATACCGATATGGGCCAGACCGATGAGGGGGAACCCTGGTTTGCATTCTGCCGCGCCGACACCGGCGATGTCATTGTGCATTTCTCACGCATTGACGGCCAATTTGTTGCCGTAAGTGCGGCGACGGACGCGGTGGTGCGTGGCGATAATTTCCGCCGCGTTGCCGAGGCGCTGGTGAACCGTCAGCCATTGGTGCTGCCAACGCCGGCCTCGGGCCAGAAATTGTTTCTGCATCCTGCCGTCATGCTCACCGCGCTGGTGGCGACAACATTGGCGCAGATGAAAAGCTGGGATGGTCAGGAGATTTCGGCGCTGGACGATACCGGCGCAGCGCCAGGTGCGGCAGTTTCCGGAACCTCATTTGCCGAAACATTGAAAACCGCCTTTGTGGATGCCTTGAACATGGTCCTGCGCGGCTTCATGCCGCCTGCGGATGCCAGAATACTGGCCGAAGCGGGGCAGACCGGCCAGGGAATGGGGCTGGGGCTGGGCAATCTGTCGCTGGCATCGGTGGTGGCTTTCGCCATATCGGCAATTCAGGACAAGCCGGAGCCGGACGAGACGGGATTGGCCGGAACATCTGCAGTGCAATCGCCGGAAGCCTCCGATGCGGATGCAAAAAGCATTGCCATGGCTGGCGCAAACCTGCCTGCATCGGAACAAAAATCCGAAGCGGACGCGCAAAGCATTGCCGCCACGGCTGAGTCAGCGCCGCTCAAGACAGCACCGGTTCGTGACGGCGCTCTCGTCATGGATAAAATGGATAATGTCGGCGGTTCCGTGCAAAAGCTTGCCGCCATGGCCATGCCTGACGATAAAGCGCCCCCGGCTGCGCAGCAGCCGGTATTAGACAAACTGACCGTTGTTGAAATCAGCAACGATGCAGCGCATCAGAAAGTTGAGGCGGCAGCGCCACGGCCGGATGCCGCCAAGGCCGTCCCTGCCCTGCCCGCAGCGTCCCCGGCGCATCTGGAACTGGCGCCTGTGAAGGTGATTCTGCTTTCCGCCAATGCAACTGTGCATCAGTTTACCTTCAGTGAAATATCCCGGGATGCGATTGAAATCTTTTTTGGCGGCCGGGAATCTGACGCCTCGGGTCCGGGAGTGCTCCGTCTTCTGGGCGATCTGGAAAGTGGCGGGCGCGCATTCCCTGCCGGCCTTGCTTCGGGTGACGGCAAGACGACCGGCATTTTTACCGCTGGCATGCCCCTAGGCGTAACCGAAGACGGTTTTTCCGTTTCCCTGGCGGCGCGCACGCCCTTGAGGGCGTCCGATATCGTTTTTGCAGGCGGTGACCCTGTGGCGATGGCGCGGCTTGATATGATTACGGATTTTATCAATTCGGCAGACAGCGTCATCCGGACGGAAAATAATTTTCAGAATATTCTTGAGCCATTCTGGTCCGGGGACAAGCCCCTTACCCTCGTGGTTTTCGATAGTGAAGATCTGCCGCTGAACTTTTTTTCGTTCACCAGCAATGTGCTGTTCGTTGAAGAAAGCCGGTTGGCCGGCGCCGCGATTGATTTCGGAACAAATCCGCTGCAAGTCGATCTGGCCAGCGGCGGCGATGTGACGCTGCTCGGCGTCATCAATCTTAACCCGTTGATGGGCGCCTGATCCGCAGGCTTTCTATATTTCCCTGATCTATATTCCCTTGAATTCGGCCTTGCGTTTTTCATTGAAGGCACGCACGCCTTCGCGACGGTCCTGCGACACATAAACGGCATCATAGGCGGCCAGTTCCAGCTTCAGCCCGGATTTTAGATCGGTCTGCAATCCGCCATTCACCGCGCGTTTGATATTTTTCACCGATATTGGCGCATTGGCGCAGATGGTTTTTGCGGTATCCAACGCTTCATCCAAAAGGCTTGCGGGTTCGCATAGCCGGTTGATGATGCCCCATTCCAGCGCCTGCTGCGCCGTGAAGGGCCGCCCGGTCATCAGAATTTCGCGGGCGCGCGGGCCGCCCGCCACGCGCGGCAGGTTCTGGGTGCCGCCACATCCGGGCAGGATGCCCAGCGTCACTTCGGTCAGGGCAAAACGCGCGCCCGATGCCGCATAGGCAAAATCACAGGCCAGCGCAATTTCACAGCCGCCGCCGAACGCCGCGCCATTCACCGCCGCAATGACCGGCAGCTGGCAATCCATAATGCCGTAAATGGCCTCTTCAAAAATAATATGCTGGGCGCGCCAGGCCTCGTCGCTCATGCCGTCGCGCTCTTTCAGATCGCCGCCTGCGCAAAATGCCTTGTCGCCCGCCCCGGTCAGCACTACACAGCGCACCTCGCCCGCCGCGCGGTTCAGCCCGTTCTGGAACAGATCGCGCAGATCAATGCCCATCTGGGTGTTCAGCGCATTGCGGAAATCCGGGCGGTTCAGGCGCACACATAGCAGCCCTTCCCCCGGCTGTTCCAGCGCCAGCGTGTCATAGTGTTTGTGCATATTAACGGCCTTTTCCTGCTTTTATTTTTGGTGCGATAGGACGCTAAACCCTCTATGCTGAGGCCATAGCCAGTCAAGAGAAACCAACAATGCAGGGAGAATTCTATGCGTGAAGCCGTAATCGTTTCCACCGCGCGTACCGGTCTGTCCAAAAGCTTCCGGGGCGGGTTCAACGCCACCCATTCGGGCGCCATGGGCGGCCATGTGATCAAACATGTCATGTCGCGCGCCAAGGTAGAACCGGGCGAAGTGGATGATGTCTATATGGGCTGCACCGCGCCCGATGGCGGCTCCACCTCCAATGTTGCACGCTCGGCCGCCTTGTGGGCCGGCTGCCCGACCTCGGTATCGGGTGTAACCATCAACCGCTATTGCTCGTCGGGCCTGCAATCCATCGCCATGGCGGCGCAGCATATTATCGTGGACGGGGCCAATATCGCCATTGGCGGCGGTGTCGAAACCATTTCCATGAGCGGCCAGGTCAAGCAGGATCCGAAAGATCCGAAACTCGCATCCGAATGGCCCGCATTGTGGATGCCGATGATCGAAACTGCCGACATTGTGGCGCAACGCTACAAAGTGTCGCGTGAATATCAGGATGAATATTCGCTGGAAAGCCAGAAGCGCACGGCGGCGGCCCAGCAGGGCGGCAAATTCGCAGACGAAATCGTGCCGATGAAAGTCATGATGGCCGTCAAGGACAAAGACAGCGGCGCAGTCACCATGAAGGAAACCATTGTTGACCGCGACGATTGTAACCGCCCCGACACAAAGGCCGAAGGCCTGGCGGCATTGCAGCCGGTGCGCGGCGCGGGCAATTTCATCACGGCGGGCAATGCCAGCCAGCTTTCCGATGGCGCCTCCGCCTGTCTGCTGATGGAAGCCAAGGAAGCCTCACGCCGCGGGCTTTCGCCGCTGGGGCGGTTCCGCGGCTTTGCCGTTGGCGGCTGCGCGCCCGATGAAATGGGCATCGGCCCGGTATTTGCGATTCCAAAACTGCTGGAACGCACCGGCCTCAAGATCGAAGATATTGATCTGTGGGAACTGAACGAAGCCTTTGCCAGTCAGGTGCTCTATTGCAAGGACAAGCTCGGCATTCCGATGGAAAAACTCAATGTCAATGGCGGCTCGATTGCCATCGGCCATCCGTTCGGCATGACCGGCAGCCGCCTGACCGGCCACATCCTGATCGAAGGCAAGCGCCGCAAGGCCAAAAATGTCGTTGTCACCATGTGCATCGGCGGCGGCATGGGCGCGGCGGGCCTGTTCGAAGTTCTGTGATCTGGATCACACACGGATAAATTGAAAAAGCCGGGTCTCGCACCCGGCTTTTTTGTGGGCCGTTGGAAGGCGCCTTTATGCAGCTATTGCCATAATCTGTCATTTTATGGTATATTATGTTATTTTCTGCCATTCAGGAGGCGCCAGATGCAAAGCATGAATATATCCCTGCCGGATCAGATGAAGCAGTTCGTGGAACGCCAGATTGCCCAGGGGCGATATAGCAGCGCCAGTGAATATGTGCGCGAACTGATCCGTGCCGATGAGAAATACAAGGCCGAAGAGCAATTGGAAGCCAGACTGCTGGAAGGCCTGAACAGCGCCGAGAGCGAAATGACGCCGGAAGATTGGCAGGCGATTCGCGGCTCAGCCATGGCCAGATTAGGAGCTGCGCGCAACAAACGGCGCGGATGAACAGAATATACAAGCGCGCAGCGGCGCGGCGTGATCTGGAAGATCACTTCGTTTATCTGGCGCAAAACGCCGGGCTGGATGTTGCCGAGCGCTTCCTGATTAGATCATTTTTTGATCAGGTTGATGCGCTCGCATTTCCACTGCTTCACCCCACCCCAAACCCCTCCCCATAAAAGGGGAGGGGCTTTCCTCAGTGCGCGCGGCAGACTCTTCCCCTCCCCCTCGTGGGGAGGGGATAGGGGTGGGGGCAATGCTGGGTAAGTCAGATCAAAAAACGGCCTAGCGCCTAATCCAGTTTTGCGGATTTGGCGCACCAGCCATTGTCCGTCTACTGTATGCGGCGCGGGATTGGTGGAGCCTGCTTGGGTTGATCTCATAAAAACCTGCTAGCCCGGCTTCGTCAGGGAACCGGCAGTTATCCCGGTCTCGGTAAAGGACGGCAGCATTGCATGATAATATGAAACAAACGACTCGAGTTTGCGGAATGCTTTCTGGCAGGAGCACAACCATGCCGCTGTTTAAATATGTAATCCTCGATCGCATCGATATTCTGGTCAACCAGGAAATACGATACACGCAGCTCGGCGCGTTCAATGATCCATTTGAGATGCCCATTTTTTTAGAACAGGCAGTAGATCAGAGAGAAGCCACTGATCGAATTAATAAAATTATCCAAGAAAAGGCACACGATGAATATAAGAAACTCCCGATAAAGAAAAGGCTTAATATGCTTTATTCTGTGTATCGAAAACAAATTGAAAATCGCGCAGTAACAATGAAGCCCGAAATAGACCGACGTGTGACAGGCTTGATTGACGATGTAACGGCTAAAACACGTCGGACATTGCGAGAAGCAGATCGACTGTTTGGAGCTCTGTCACTGACCGAAACACCTGATAATCTCCTGATGTGGTCACACTACGCAGATCAACATACTGGTTTTGTAATCGAATTTGATGAAAATCATTGTACCTTTAATGAACGAAAATCTTCGAATGATAATCTTCGTTTCCTGCAAAAGGTTGTCTACTCAGATATCCGTCCCATCATAAAAACTTTTTCTGATTTTTTATGGTTGGAATATGCGTTCACCAAAAGCGCTGAGTGGTCATATGAAAAAGAATGGCGCATCGCAAAGTCGGTTAAGGACGTAAAGCGTACCATCACCGCTTCACCCTATGACATATGTCTATTCGATATGCCTGCAACTGCCATTAAGCGCGTTATCCTTGGCGCGCGGGTAAATCCGACGGATATAGACAAAATCAAGAATATTCTTGGCACAACGCCGCATCTTCGTCATATCCGCTTACAACAAGCATTCCTTGATGAGCGGCGATTTGCGCTAAATTTTGCTGATTGCTAATATGTGGCGCTGTTCTGACCGCCCTGCTTTTTTCTGGTCATAAACTGCCTCCCCGGCCACCCCACTTTACCTTGTTCAGCTCGGCGCGCTCAATGATATCAAAAAATGATTGCATTTTGATCGGGGTTGATCTATATTCACGGCCATGAACAGCACGCATCGCAAAACGCTGGACGCGATTTTTTCCAATCCGGTTCCGGCGTCGTTGGAGTGGCGCAAAATCGAAGCGTTGTTTATCGCGCTGGATGCTCAAAGGATTGAAGGAAAGGGATCGCGCGTCGCGTTCGTGATAAAGGGGGTGCGCGCGGACTTTCACCGTCCACATCCTGGCAAAAACGCAAAGCGCTATCAAATCCGGGCGGTGCGGGAATTTTTACATTTGGCCGGAGTCATCTGATGAGCAAAACTTTATCCCATAAGGGCTATGCCGCGCAGATCAGCTTTGATGCGGAAGATCGGATTTTCTTTGGCCGCATCGCTGGCATTGCCGACATTGTGACATTTCATGGTGAAACCGTGGACGATCTGGTCCGCGCCTTTGAAGACGCCGTGGATGAATATATCGCCATGTCCGCAAAATTGGGGCGCAAGGCGCAAAAACCCTATTCCGGTAAACTGATGTTACGGGTGCCGCCGGAACTGCATGCCCGCGCCGCGATGCTGGCGGAGGCTTCTGGAAAAAGCATCAACGCCTGGGTAACTGAGCTATTATCGCAGGCCTCGTGATGGGAAACTGAAGCTGTCACCCTTTCACTTCGCGGTCAGTTGCAGAAACACATCTTCCAGATCGGATTCCTCGGTCGATATGTCGGCGATCTGGATGCCTGCGTCTTTTATACATTCAATCAGCATCATCACGGGCGTGTCGGCGGGGTTATAGGATATGGCCAGTTTGCCATCACGCAGTCTTTCGGCATTGAGGCCAGCCAGGCCTGCCGGCAGCTGCGCGACGGCCTGTGCCGGGGTGACGACCAGGCGTTTGTCGCTGATGCGGGCCAGCAATTGGGGTGTGGGTTCGCAGGCGATGACCTGGCCGTGATTGATGATGGCGATGGTGTCGCACATCGCCTCGGCCTCTTCCAGATAATGCGTGGTCAGCACAATGGTTACGCCATGCGCATTCAGTGTACGGACATATTCCCATAGCTGCTGGCGCAGTTCCACATCGACGCCCGCAGTGGGTTCATCCAGCACCAGAATGGGCGGGCTATGCACCATCGCCTTTGCGACCAGCAGGCGCCGCCGCATGCCGCCCGACAGCGTGCGCGCATAGGCGTCCGCCTTGTCTGTCAGGCCCAGCACTTCCAGAATTTCGGCGGTGCGGCGTTCGGCTTTGGGCACCCCATACAGGCCGGCATGCAGATCCAGCAGATCGGCAGGCGTAAAGAACGGATCAATATTCAATTCCTGCGGCACGACGCCGATCGAGGCCCGCGCCTTGCGCGGATTCTTGTCAATGTCAAAGCCCCAGATACGGGCCTCGCCCCCGGTTTTAATCACCAGCCCGGCCAGAATATTGATAAAGGTGGATTTACCCGCCCCATTGGGCCCCAACAGGCCAAAGATGGCGCCGCGCGGAATATCCAGATCAATGCCCTTTAGCGCATGTTTGGGCGGCGCGCCGCCCGGACTTTGATAAATTTTTTGAAGATTGCGGGCTTCAATGGCGTTTTCGCCCGCGCGCATATTTTCTGTCAGGGAGGGTTTTGTGTTAGGCATAGGAATGGGTATCATCGCCCGGCAAGCCAGGTCAACGAAGAGTTCACATTTTCTTATGCAAGCGCAAAAAAGCCCTGAAAATTCACCCAAACCGCTTGGCCCGGACAGCCATCTCTATCTGATTGACGGTTCGGGATATATATTCCGCGCCTATCACGCGCTGCCGCCTTTGACACGCAAGCGTGACGGGCTGCCGGTGGGCGCGGTCAGCGGCTTTTGCAATATGCTGTACAAGCTGATCGAAGACACCAGATCCGGCGAAACCGTGACGCATATTGCAGTGATATTCGATTCCGCCCGCCAGACCTTCCGCAACGAAATCTATCCCGCCTACAAGGCCAACAGGGAAGAGCCGCCGGAGGATTTGCGGCCGCAATTCTCCATCATCCGTGACGCTGTGCGCGCCTTTAATGTGGTGGCGGTGGAAGAGCCGGGTTTTGAAGCCGATGATCTGATCGCCACATTTGCGCGCCAGGCCAGGGCACGCAGGGCGCGGGTCACCATTGTGTCATCGGACAAGGATCTGATGCAGCTGGTCGGCGATGGCGTTGATATGCTGGACCCGATGAAGAATGTGCATATCGGCCCGGATCAGGTGTTTGAAAAATTCGGCGTCGGCCCGGACAGGGTTGTCGATGTGCAGGCGCTGGCGGGGGACAGTTCCGACAATGTGCCGGGCATTCCGGGCATCGGCATCAAGACGGCGGCGCAACTGATTCAGGAATATGGCGATCTGGACACATTGCTGGCGCGGGCGGGCGAAATCAAGCAGCCCAAGCGCCGTGAAAGCCTGCTGCAACATGCCGATATGGCGCGCATCAGCCGGGAACTGGTGCGTTTGCGCGATGATGTCGTGACGGGCGCAGTACTTGACAGCATGACCATCACGCATCCCGATGCGGGCCAATTGCTGAGCTTTCTGACGGATATGGAGTTTAATACGCTGGCGCGGCGCATCGGAGCCGAAATGCGTGTGGAAGTGCCGCAGCCTGCAGCGCCCGCATCATCAAATCAGGGAACCATGCAGCTAATATCCCAGGGCGAACCCGGCGCGCCGGGCGCGACCCTGCCGGGACTGGATGCGCGCATTGACCCGTCTATGTATGAAACCATTGTCAGCATGGACGCGCTGGACCGCTGGATAGCGGCGGCCTGTAAGGCCGGGCTGGTATTTGCCGATACGGAAACCAATTCGCTGGACGCGATGCGCGCCGAACTGGTTGGAATTTCACTTTCCACCGCGCCCGGAAAGGCCTGTTATATCCCGGTTGGACATACGGGGCCGGACGGCGATGACGCCCTGTCGCTGGGCGGCGGCGCACCGCAGCAGCTTGACCGCACTGAGGTGCTTGCGCGCCTGCGGCCCTTGTTTGAAGATCCCGGCGTGCTGAAAGTGGGGCATAATCTCAAATATGACATGCTGGTGCTGTCACGTTACGATGTGCGGCTGACGCCCATTGATGACACGATGCTGCTGTCCTATGCGCTGGATGCCGGCCTGCATGGACATGGCATGGATGAATTATCCAAACTGCATCTTGGCCACACACCCATTGCATTCAAGGATGTGACAGGCAGCGGCAAGGAGCGGCGCACCTTTGACCGGGTGCCGCTCGACAAGGCGACACACTATGCCGCTGAAGATGCCGACGTGACCGGACGCCTGTTTCATATTCTCAAACCAAGGCTGATCGCGGAACATATGACCAGCATGTATGAAACGCTGGAACGCCCGCTGGCGCCGGTGCTGGTCGAGATGGAGCGTGCCGGCATCATGGTGGATGCGCCATTTCTGGCGCGCCTGTCGTCAGAATTTGCACAGCGCATGGCGCAATATGAGGATCAGATTTACGCGCTGGCCGGCGAGAAATTCAATATCGCCTCACCCAAACAGCTGGGCGAAATCCTGTTTGGCAAGCTGGGCATGGCTGGGGATAAAAAAACCAGGGGCGGCGATCAATCCACCGGCGTTGAGGTGCTGGAAATGCTTGCCGCGCAGGGCCATGATCTGCCCGCGCGCGTGATTGACTGGCGGCAATTATCCAAACTCAGGGGAACCTATACCGAGGCGTTGCAGGGTCATATCAATCCCGAAACCGGGCGCGTTCACACATCCTATTCGATGGCGTCAACATCAACCGGACGGCTGTCCTCCAACGATCCGAATTTGCAGAATATTCCCATCCGCACGGAAGAAGGGCGCAAGCTGCGCGAAGCCTTTATCGCCGCACCCGGCCACAGGCTGATCAGCGCGGATTACAGCCAGATCGAATTGCGCATTCTGGCCGAGATCGCCGATATTGGTGCGTTGAAACAGGCCTTCGCGCGCGGTGAGGATATTCACGCCATCACCGCAAGCGAGATGTTCGGCGTGCCGGTAAAGGATATGGACCCCGCCATCCGGCGCCGCGCCAAGGCGATTAATTTTGGCATCATCTATGGTATATCCGCCTTTGGCCTGGCCAATCAGCTGCGCATTCCGCAATCAGAAGCGCAACGCTATATCGCCGCCTATTTCGAGAAATTTCCCGGAATAAGAAATTACATGGACAGGACAAAGAAAATTTGCCGCGACACCGGGTTTGTCACGACGCTGTTTGGCCGGAAAATTCATTTCCCCGGCATCAATCAGAAAAATCCTGCGCATCGCGCCTTTTCAGAGCGTGCCGCCATCAACGCCCCGATTCAGGGATCGGCCGCCGACATTATCCGCCGCGCGATGATCCGCATGCCTGCGGCGCTGCGCGAAGCGGGGCTGCGCGCGCGCATGCTGCTTCAGGTGCATGACGAACTGGTATTCGAGGCGCCCGAATCAGAGACAGAGGCCACAAAAATGCTGGTCACACGGGTTATGGAGCAGGCGGCCCTGCCTGCATTGTCCCTGTCTGTGCCGTTAACGGTGGACGCAAAAGACGGTATTAATTGGGGCCAGGCGCATTAGCGCAATTTACGTTCGGATCATCAGGCCGCACGGCGGGGCAGGACGGTTTCCGGGTCGATGCCCGCTTCGCTCAGCATGCTGCGCAGTTCTTCGAGTTTGCCGCCATCCTCGGCGCCGGAGCCGTCTTTCAGGAAATCCTTGAGTGCGCCAGGTTCACGGATAAATCCAAGCGCCAAACGCTGTGCAAGATCCCGCGACTTGCCGCGTGTCAGAATATTTGATGAGGCCAGCTTCAGCAGAGCCAGGCTTTTGCTGACAGGACTGTCCTGGCCATCACTGACGCGGGCAAGCAGATTATTCTGCTGGACAATTGACAAGCAGATTGAATCGAGATCAGCGGCGATGGATTGCTTGCGCACCGTATCCAGCTCAGATTTCAGAACCTTGTTTTGAAGTTCGCACAGCAGGCGCAGCCGCGTTGAGGCGGGCTGTTCAGAATTGGAAAAGAACCGGTTGAAAGCAGGCGCTTCCAGCAGCGCCAGAAGTATCCCGGTCAGCTTGCGCCTGTTGGCTTCGCCGACGATATTGTCGCTTATGAACAGGATACGCTCGGCCTTGATTGCCGGGTTTTCGGCCTGGTTCAGGAAGGCGTCAAGCGTATCGGGTGAAATCAGGCGTTCCGAGCGAACGCGGAAAGCTTCCAGCACTTCGTCATGCGGCAGCAGATTACCGCAGGCCAGAACAACTTTTGACGCCAGGCGGCGCAAAAATTTCACTTCCACATCAAGTGAATCCTGCGAAAGGCGCTTGCTGCCTTCCAATTCCCGCAACACGCGGCGTATGATCGCCGTGCGCGCTTCCGGAAGCGCGCCATTGTCAAAATGCATGTTCAGCGCTGCAACGCCAGCCGATTCCAGCGTGGAGGTGTCGAGAAGCCCGCTTGCCAGTTCGATCAGCCGTTGCAGCGCGTTTCCAAGATCGGGCTGATCGCCAATGATATCCTTGATCGCGGATGAAGCCGAAACAATTTCAGAAACATAACCGTCAATAATGCCGAGGCAGAAATCGCACAAGGCGGGATCATCCTGGGGAATATTTCCAATGAAGTCCAGCATCCGGACCAGCTTGCAATCCCAGCCATCGCAATCCTTGAGATGATCCGTAATGGCCGCATTAAACAGATATTCCCGGCGCGGATCATGAGCCAGACGCCGCGCCAATTCCGCAATTCCGGTTTTTTTCAGGGTAGGCAGCCGATTCTTGTCACGGTCTACATAGACCATCACCATCGCATCGCTGACCAGCTTGTGCAGCGTCCGTACCCGCTCGCCGACAGTTCCTTCGCCGGCCTGTGATTGGGCGATAGCCATTTTTTGCACCGCAGCCTGCAGGACGCTGCCGGTGCTTTCCAGCCGCTCAAGATATTCCGGACTGTGCAGCAGCTCCAGTGAGGTAATTTTCCAGCGGTTCAGGCTGTCCTGAAGCAGGCGGACAATGGTTTTGCGCGCCTCATAAGAATACAGATCCTGAGCTTTGAAACAAGGCAGCGAATCCACCGCTTCGGTTTTGCCGGCGTTCTTTTTGGGATTTTCGATTTCGCCTTCCTGAAAGATGCGCACGGACAGATAATTGCCATCTTCGCTCAACGTTTCTTTTGTGACCTGCACCGAAGTGCCGCCGCCTACCAGTTCCTTGGCCTGCTTCAGGGCTTTTTCGCGCGACTCCATTGCCCCGTAAAGCTGCCATTTTCCGCGCGGCGGCTTAAGATGAATTTCGTAATGTATCTGGCCGCTTGACATGCCGTGCCTCTATATTTTCTGTTGCCCTCAGTTTACGCAGTGTGTGTTAATAGTCGGTGAACAGATCGAAACCGGATAAAAACCAGGAACCTTATCAAAGGGTTGGAGGATTTTACATGCGGGGATGGCTAATGGCCGGATATGCGGCAGCGGCAGCGGCACTGGCAATGGGCCTGGGGCCGGGTGTTCCCGCATGCGCGGTGGAAACGGACGCGGCCCGCCCGCTTTATCTGCAAACCATTCCGGGCTATGAGATCACCTATTTTGTACGAAACATTCCTGGCGTCCGGATGTTGCGCTTTACCCCATCGGGCAGCCTGATCGTCACCGTACCGTACCGGGGCCAGGTTCTGCTGCTGAAACCGGATGCACAAGGCGCAGCCGCGCGCCCGTTTGTGCTGCTGGAGGGCCTGAACAACCCGCATGGCGTTGATCTGCGTGACGGCGCGCTTTATGTGGCGGAAGAAGATGCTGTTGGGCGTATCGCCTATAATGATCAGAAGGGTGCGCCTGAAGGGGATTATACCCGCATCATTACCGGCCTGCCGCAGGATGGTGGCCATTCTACGCGCACCGTGCGCGCCGGGCCGGACGGAAAATTATATGTAACCGCCGGATCCTCCTGCAATATATGTGAGGAAGAAAATCCACAGCGCGCCGCCATGCTGCGCTATGATCTGGATGGCGCCAATGGCGAAATTTATGCGCGCGGCCTGCGCAATTCGGTTGGCTTTGACTGGCGGCCAGAGGATGGCGCGCTATATGCCACAGATAATGGCAGGGACTGGCTGGGCGATGATCTGCCGCCATGCGAGTTGAACCGGATTGAACAGGGCAAACATTATGGCTGGCCCTATGCCTATGGCCGGAATATTCCCGATCCGCAATATGGTCCGGGTGCGGAGGAAAAAATTGCGGCGGCGGTAGCGCCGGTATTTGAATTCCGCGCCCATAACGCGCCGCTGGGCATTACATTCATACGCAATCTTGATGCGCCGGCGCCGCTGCGCGGCGGTGCGCTGGTGGCGCTGCATGGTTCATGGAATCGCAGCGTCAAGGATGGATACAAAATTGTGCTTTTGAACTGGCGGACCGGCGGCAAAATCGAGGCCAGCGATTTTGTCTGGGGCTTTCTCGAAAATGGCAAGGTCCATGGCCGCCCGGTTGATATAGCAGAAGGTCCGGATGGGGCCTATTACATTTCCGATGATGCCGCCGGTAATATTTACCGGGCCGCCAGAAAAGCAAACTGAAGCCGTGCCTTTGTATTCAGGTCTGATATGATGCCGGGAATGAACAGTGAAAGGAGCCGTGAAAAATGCGTTTGACGACCCCGCGGGTTAGGCCGTTGCAGGATGATGAACTGAATGAAGAGCAACGCGAAATCATGGCGCCGCTCACACGCAATGGCCGCGTGTTTAATATTTTCCGTTCCATGATCCATCATCCGGTTCTGTTCAAAAACTGGCTGACATTTGCGAACTATGTTCTGAGCAAGCGCAGCAGCATTTCGGCGCGCGACCGCGAAATTGCCATTCTGCGGATCGGCTGGTTGTGCAAGGCGGAATATGAATGGGCGCAGCATGTGATCATCGGCAAGGCCGCCGGCATCACGGATGCGGAAATTGACCGCATCGCGGCAGGCCCCGATGCGCCCGGATGGGATGCATTTGACGCCGCACTGGTGCGCAGCGCAGACGAGCTGCACAAGGACAAAATCATCAGTGACGCCACCTGGAAAAAATTATCCGAACGCTATAATGAAGCGCAGTGCATGGATCTGGTGTTTGCGGTGGGGCAATATAATCTGGTGTCGATGGCGTTGAATACATTTGGCGTGCAACTGGACCCGGGCCTCAAGGGTTTCAAGAAATAATGGATGCAGAAGTGTTTTTTAACAGCGTCGAGGCACGCAGCCGCCGCATTGAAACCGTGTGCGGTGATGGCCGCATGGTATGGCGCATATGGGGCGAAGGCCGGCCGCTGGTATTCATTCATGGCGGCGCGGGGGCCTGGTCGCACTGGATACGCAATATCCCGGAATTTGAAGGCGGGCGGATGGTGATAGCGCCGGATCTGCCCGGCCTGGGTGAATCGGCATCTCCGCCCAAACCCTATACGCCGGAAAGCATTGCAGAGATCGCGGCCAATGGATTGCATCAGGTGCTGCCCCCGGGAAAACAGTTTGATATGGCGGGCTTTTCGTTTGGCGGCATGATCAGCGGCCTGATCGCCAGATTGCACCGCGACAGGGTGCGCAGCCTGACCCTGCTGGGCCCCAGCGGATTGGGCGGGCAATTCGGCAATATCAAACCGCCAGTAAAATTGCCCCTGGGCGGAACGCGGGAGGAACTGGCGGCGGCGCACCGGCATAATCTTGGCGCGATCATGCTGCATGATCCGGCAAAAATAGACGATCTGGCCATGTATGTGCAGGCTATTAACGCGCCGCGCACACGGGTGCTCAGCCCGGAACATGCGATGAGCGAGAAGCTGCTGAATGCGCTGCGTGAGATTCCGGGGCGCGTCAACAGCATCTGGGGCGAGTTTGACATTTCATCGCCCTATCTGGAACACCGGCGCAGCGTTATCGCCAGCGTTCATCCGGAGGCGGAATTTCATATCATTCCCGGCGCCGGGCATTGGGTGCAATATGAAGCCTCTGACGCAGTCAACGCATTATTACGCCGCTTTACAGCCTGAGCTTGATATGCCGGCGGGGGCCCTGTAGTCTCAAATGCCTGCAAGCGAACCGGAAAATAGTTTACGGCCGCACGGGCCGCACATCTTAAATCTGAAAGGGCCAAATTCATGGGCATGCAAGCGGCCAAAAACTGCATCGACATAGGACTGGTTGTGAAGGATATCGCTGCGAGCCTTGCATTTTACTGCGATGTACTCGGCATGGCGAAAACCGAGGAACTGCCCACCCCGTTCGGCAGGCTGCACCGGCTGGTGTTTGGCAACAGCTTTGTAAAACTGATCGACCCTAAAAAGATTCCGGAGGCGGGGCCGGGCGGCCTTTCTGCCCAGCTTGGGTTCCGCTATCTCACTTTCCAGATCGCCAATATTGATGAGGTGTGCGCAGCCTGTGAAAAGGCCGGCGCGTTTTTTGAATTTCCCAAGCAGGAACTGATGCCCGGCGTAACCATCGCCATGGTGCGTGACCCTGACGGCAATGTCGTGGAATTTGTGCAGCGTGCCTGAGCGGCGTTTCGCTATATAGTGCCGCCGGAAGGAATGCTGCATGACGCAATTTGATTATGTGATTGTCGGCGCGGGTTCGGCAGGATGTGTGCTGGCCAACCGGCTGAGCGAAGACCCGAAGGTAAGCGTGCTGCTTCTGGAGGCGGGCCCCAAAGACCGCAATCCCCTGATCCATCTGCCTGCCGGGTTCGCCAGCACCCTGAAAGACCCGAAGGTCAACTGGCTGTATCAAACCGAACCGGAACCGGGCACGAATAACCGGGCCATTATCTGGCCCCGCGGCAAGGTTCTGGGCGGATCTTCCTCGATTAATGGCCTGCTTTATGTTCGCGGGCAGACGCAGGATTATGACCGCTGGGCGCAACTGGGAAATAAGGGCTGGGCATGGGATGATGTCGAACCCTATTTCAGAAAATCAGTTGATCACGCAGAACCCGGCACGCTGCATGGCACAGGGGGCGGGCTTGCGGTTTCCGCCGCGCCGGACCGGCATCCTATCAGCGATGCCTTTATTGCGGCGGGCGAACAGATCGGCATACCGCGCCGCGATGATCTTAACGGGCTGGATCAGGAAGGTATTGGCTATTATCACATGACGGCGCGCAACGGGTTGCGGGTCAGCACCTCCAAAGCCTTTCTCAAACCCATCCGTACACGGCGTAATTTGACTGTCGAGACGGAGGCGCTGGCATTCCGGGTAATTATGGAAGGCCGGCGCGCCGCAGGCGTGGCGTACAGCCGTGGCGGCCGCCAATGCTACGCCGCGGCGGGACGCGAAGTCCTGTTGTGCGGCGGCGCGGTAAATTCTCCGCAATTGCTGCAATTATCGGGTATTGGCCCGGCAGCCCTGCTGCGCACGCATGGCATTGATGTTGTGAAAGACCTGCCCGGCGTGGGTGAAAATCTTCAGGATCATTATGTTGTCGGCTGCGCCTATCGCGCTTTGCAGCCGATTACGGTCAATGAAATGACGCGCGGTTTTTCACTGCTGCGCGAAATTGTTAAATGGGCCGTGTCGCGGCGCGGCATATTGGCGATGAGCGCCGCGCATATTGGCGCCTTTGTAAAGACGCGGCCCGAACTCGACAGTCCCGATGTGCAATATCATATTCTGCCCGCCAGCATGACGCAGAATATCGCCACCGGCAAACTGGAGCTTGACCCCTTTCCCGGCATGACCTGCGCACCATGCCAGCTGCGCCCTGAAAGCCGGGGGTCAATCCACATCAAGTCCTCGATTCCCACTGTCTATCCGGCCATCCGCGCCAATTACCTGTCCGCGCGGATGGATCAGGAAACCATGGTGGAAAGCCTGAAGATCGCCCGCCGCATCTTCAACGCAAGCCCGCTTGATGCTTATCGCGGTGCGGAGCTGGAACCGGGCGCGGATGTGCAAACCGACGATGAACTGCTGGCCTTTGCGCGCGAACGCGGCAATACGATCTATCATCCGGTTGGCACCTGCAAAATGGGAAGCGATCCGATGGCGGTGGTGGATGCGCAACTGCGCATTCATGGCTTGCAGAATTTACGGGTGATCGACGCCTCGATCATGCCCAATCTGATATCCGGCAATACCAATGCACCGGTCATCATGATTGCCGAAAAAGCAGCAGACATGATCAAGGCGGCGGCGCGCGCGGCCTGAGCCGGGCTGGCGGGAATGCGCCTTGCTATTGCCGGTCCGGGCTTTTACGCTTGCCTTGCGATTAAAATAAAGGGGGGAGGCAGGGCATGAAATTCGGCATTCTCTATAACACGGACTATTACCCCGAGGCGCATGGGCCGGCCTCGAAATATTATGAGGATATTCTGACCCAGGTGGAGCTGGAAGAGGCGCTGGGATTCGATGCGGTGTGGTTTGGCGAACATCATTATTCCGGTTATTCCTTCGGCTCGCCGCCGGTGATTGCGATGGCCGCCGCCGCGCGCACCAAACGCATCCGGCTTGGCACAGGCGTGTCGCTGATCCCGCTTAATCATCCCATCCGGCTGGCCGAAGAATATGCGATGCTCGACGTGCTCAGCGGCGGGCGGCTGGAATATGGCATTGGGCGCGGCTTCCTGAAATATTCGCACGAAGTCATGGGCATTAATGAGGATGAAAATTTTGCCCGCTATCATGAAGGCACCGAGATTATTGTAAAGGCATGGACGGCGGACGGCCCGTTTTCCTATGACGGAAAATTCTGGAAGCTGAAAGATTACAGCTTCTTTCCTAAGCCGTTGCAGAAACCCTATCCGCCGATTTATGCATCGGCCGTGGTCACGCCGGAAAGCGCCGCATGGGCGGGCAAGCATGGATTTCATCTGTCTACGGCGTTTTTTGTGCCGCAGCAATCCAGGGTTAAAGATGTAATAGATGTGTACCGCCAGAGCCTGCGCGAGAACGGCTTCAAGCCGGAAGAGCGTGAGATTTCCGGCGTCTATCAGATGTACTGCGCCCCCACCCAGGAGCAGGCGATGCGCGAAGGCCTGCAGTACGCCATGAATTATTTCAAATTTTTCGGCGGGCTTGATCAGCGCGCATCGCATGATTCAAAAGATTTTGAAAAACATGGCAAGGGCATATCACGCGCATTCACCGCCGCCCCAAAAGACGGCGGCAACCCCGCGCGTCAGTTCATGATCGGCGACCCGGCCTTTTGCATTGATCAGATCAAATGGGCGCAGGAATATTACGGAACCAATTATCTGATTTTTGAGGTGGCGCAGGGTGGCGAGCCGCACGATCTTGTCATGAAATCCCTGAAGCTGTTTGGCGAAAAGGTTCTGCCCGCCTTCAAATAAGCGTTCAAGCGTTAAGGAGAATACAATGCTAAGTGTCGCATACGCAGATTTGTCCGGTCTGACCGGCAAGGAAATTGGCGTTTCAGATTGGGTCACGCTCGATCAGGCCAAGGTCAATCAGTTCGCCGACGCTACGGGCGATCATCAATGGATCCATGTGGATGTCGAACGCGCCAAACGCGAAATGGCCACCGGCGGCACCATCGTGCATGGTTATTTTACGCTGTCGCTGATCCCCAAATTCATGTTCGAATTGCTGGAAATCACCGGTATCAGCCAGATGATTAACTATGGCGCCAACAAGGTGCGATTTACCAATATGGTGCCGACCGGTTCAAGGGTGCGGGGGCGGCTGAAGGTGATATCGGTGGAACTGAAGGGCAAAGGGGCCACCATGAACTATGAAATGGTGCTGGAAATCGAAGGCCAGGAACGCCCGGCCTGCATCGCCGAAGTCATCATGATGGCGTTTCCTTGATATATTAAGCCCTCTACCGATATAGTAGCGGCCATACCGTTCGAATAAGGAAGGCTGAGTTTTCCAAATGGGCATTGCGCGTACGACCCTTACGCTGGCCAGTCCGATCCGGCGTGACCTGGCGCCCATTGAGGCGCCTGCGCTGGCCGATACAGGGGCAATGCATTTATGCATCCCGGAACATGTCGCCATTCAGTTAGACCTGAGAGAGCTGGAGAAGCGCGAGGTTACCCTTGCAGACGGATCAAAAAGACTTGTGTCCTATGTTGGACCTGTTGAAGTGCATTTTGTGAACCGGAGTTGTTATGTTGGCGCAATGGTGCTGGGTGACGAAGTGTTGCTGGGGGCGATCCCTATGGAGGACATGGACCTGATCGTGCGTCCAATGACCCGGGAAGTTCTGGTTAACCCGAATAGTCCGAATGTGCCTTCTTCACTGGCCAAGGGGTTACGGCGTTAGGGCTATTTAAGGATGGCGTTTCCTTGAAATTTTGATGCTGGTTCCTTTATACTGAAACAAGCGGACATTTAGAAGGAAGGCTAGGACATGGCGGATGGCGCTCAGGAAAATAAACCTAAAGTGGTAAAGACCGATGCGGAGTGGAAACAGCAGCTAAGCCCGCTGCAATATAATGTCACCCGCAAGGCCGGTACCGAACGCGCATTCAGCGATAATGGCCATGATAATAAGGAGCAGGGCCTTTACCGTTGCGTCTGCTGCGGCACGCCTTTGTTTCCATCGGATACCAAATATGATTCAGGCACCGGCTGGCCCAGTTTCTTCGCGCCCGTAGACAAGGATGCGGTTGGCTTTCGTGAAGACCGCGGCCTGTTTTCGCGGCGCACCGAAGTGATCTGCGCCACCTGTGATGCGCATCTGGGCCATGTATTCGAAGATGGGCCCAAGCCCACGGGCCTGCGCTTCTGCATGAATGGCGCGGCGCTGAAATTCGAAAAGCAATAGGCGGTTACTGAATTAACACAGCAGTTTGGCCAGTACGCCATCAAGCAGTAACCTGCCTTTGGCCGTGGCCATGATGCGCTCCCCCGCCTGTTGCAATAAATCCTGCGCCACAAGTTCTGTCAGATTTTCCGGGGCAAGCGGCGCACCCGCCAGCGCCGCAAAACGCGGCATGCTGACGCCCTCGCTCAGGCGCAACCCCATCATCAGCATTTCGACAGACTGATCACGGCCGGACAGCGCCTGACAGGTTTCGCGGCCATCTTCGAGCCAGCGCTCCGGCTTGCGGAAATTGGCCGTGGCATAGACCGCGCCGTTTTGATGCAGGCGGCCATGCGCGCCGGGGCCAATGCCCGCATATTCGCCATAGCGCCAATAAATAAGATTATGCCGCGACCCGGCGCCGGGTCTGGCGTGATTGGAAATTTCATAGGCCGGCAGGCCATGCGCGCCGCAAATTTCCTGGGTCAGTTCATAGAGATCGGCCGCCAGATCGCCCTGCATCGGCGTAAACTGGCCGCGCTTCACAGCGCCCTCAAAGCCGGTTCCTGGTTCAATGGTAAGCTGGTACAGCGACAGATGATCCGCCGCCATCGCGATGGCGGCGCGCAATTCCGCCTCCCATTGCGCAGTGGTCTGGCCGGGGCGGGCATAGATCAGATCGAACGATAGCCGCGCGAAAAAACCGCGCGCCAGATCGACGGCTTTGCAGGCTTCGTCCGCGCTGTGCCCGCGCCCCAAAAATTTCAGATCGCGGTCATTCAATGCCTGCACGCCCAGCGAAACACGGTTGACGCCCGCCGCCGCAAAACCCGCGAGTTTGGCGGCTTCGACACTGGTAGGGTTGGCTTCCAGCGTGATTTCGGCGTCCGCATCCAGCAGCCAGCGCGCGGCGATCCGATCAATGACGGCGCCAACCGTTTCGGGCGGCATCAAGGAAGGCGTGCCGCCGCCAAAAAATATACTCTGTACACGCCGCTTTCCGGTTTCGGCGGCGGTGGCGTCAATTTCAGCCAGCAATGCGGCGCGCCAGCGCGCCTGATCCACATTGTCCCGCACATGGCTGTTGAAATCGCAATAGGGGCATTTGGACAGACAGAACGGCCAGTGTACATAGACCGCAAAGCCGGGATCACCGTGTTCAGGGTGTGAAACAGGCATCGATCATCTGCTTGAAGGCAATTGCGCGGTGGCTGATGGCGTGTTTGGCGTCCGGGTCCATTTCGCCGAAGGTAATAGCATATCCATCCGCCATGAAAATCGGATCATAGCCAAAGCCCCGTGCGCCGCGCGGCGGAAATACCAATTGCCCATGCACTTCGCCTTGAAAAGTTTCGCAATGCCCGTCGGGCCAGCATAGCGAAAGGGCGCAGACAAAGTGAGCGCGCCGGTCCGCGCCCCCGGTGCGGCTGAGTTCTTCTTCCACGCGCTGCATGGCAAGCCCGAAATCCTTGTCCGGTCCGGCCCAGCGCGCGGAATAAATTCCCGGCGCGCCCTGCAAGCCTGCAACACATAGTCCGCTGTCATCGCTCAGCGCCACCAGGCCGCTGGCCAATGCGGCGGCGCGGGCTTTGAGTTCCGCATTTACAGCAAAGCTTGCGCCGGTTTCTTCCGGTTCCGGCAGGCCCAGTTCTGCCGCACTCACCACGCCGATATGAAACGGACGCAACAGTGCGGCAATTTCCCGCAGCTTGCCCGTATTGTGGCTGGCCAGCACCAGCTGCTTTTCATTACTGGCGGAGCGGTGCATCCTACAGCGCCGCGACGGCGGCCTGTTGCATGGCCGTCAAATCCGCAATGCCTTTTTGCGCCAGCGCCAGCAGCGCGCTGAAATCTTTTTCGGAAAACGGCTTTTGTTCGGCCGTGCCCTGAATTTCGATAATACCGCCGGTGCCGGTGATAACAAAATTTGCGTCCACTTCGGCCTCGCTGTCTTCGGGATAATCCAGATCCAGTAACGCCACCCCCTTATAGATGCCGCAGGAAACCGCAGCCACCGAATCCAGCATGGGTATGCTCTTGATCATGCCGGTTTTCTGCATCCATTTGAAACATTGCGCCAGCGCCACATAGCCGCCGGTGATGGCGGCGGTGCGGGTGCCGCCATCGGCCTGGATGACATCGCAATCCACCACGATCTGACGCTCGCCCATGCCTTCGAACTGCACGATACCGCGCAGCGCGCGCCCGATCAGGCGCTGAATTTCCTGGGTGCGGCCGCCCTGTTTGCCCGCCGCCGCCTCGCGCCGCATGCGCTCATTGGTGGAACGCGGCAGCATGCCATATTCCGCCGTCACCCAGCCGCGCCCGCCGCCGCGCAGAAATGGCGGCACGCTTTGCTCCAGCGTGGCGGTGCACAGCACATGGGTATTGCCAAAGCGCACAAAGCACGACCCTTCTGCCTGGCGCGAATAACCGGCCTCGAAACTGACTTTGCGCATAGCGTCTGGGGCACGACCGGAAGGGCGCATATGGAAATCCTTATGATTGGGGGAAATGGAAACAGCACCAAGCTTAAAGCATATTCCGGTCAGACTGACCATAGCTGCTGGTATCGGGTGAAATCCGGCTGACACAAACCAAAACGGCGGCCCGAAGGCCGCCATTGGTTAACGGAGAGGGTAAGCGCTTATGCCCGGCGGCGGCGCAGCGCGCCGATGCCAAACAGACCCGCGCCAAGCAGGCTAAGGGTCATGGGTTCGGGGACGCCGGTGACGACTGAGGGAATCTCAACTATTCCCGCAGGCGAAAAGGTCACATGTTCCCACTGCCCCACGGGAGCCGAGCCTGCGCCGACTGTGAAGGCTTCACTCACCAATGCGCTGCCGTTCCAGTATAACCGGAAAAGACCGCTCGCCCCGCTAAATTCCTGGGTGAGGAGAATGTCCCCGACATAAGGTGCAAACTGCGCGGCTTCAGCCCCAAGAAGCTTGCTGGTCCCGAAATTAACGCCGTAGAAATTTTCGTTAGCGTTGATCATGTCGATATCTTCGATATTCACATCTACGTCATAGGTGACGAAGCCTCCAGCGGTATCAAAGGCATAGAGCAGGCCCGAACCCTCCGCGCCAGCGATCGCCTTGCCGGCCAGCGGCCCGTATTTGGTGGAGTCCAGAGGAACGGTGCTCAACCCTTCTAGATGTACACCCACGTCGGCAATTTTTGTCGATACGCCAGCCGAAGTGACGCGCCATAATTCCCCGGCCGTCGTCACCGCCAGCAGATCGCCGCCCCAGGCGCCTGTGCGGTCAACATGCAGCGATCCGCGCATCAGGCCATTTCCAGAACCCGCGAAAGAAACAAACGGATTGATGACCGTTGCGCCGCCTGCGGTGACACGGGCGATCTCCCCATCCACGCCATTGCCGACAAACAAATCGCCGGTCGTAAAGCCGCCAACATTGCCGGACCGGACCGTCGCAATCTTGACCTCGTCAGTAAAGCCGGAAACCGAGGGCGCAAACACTGCCTGCGTTCCATCCGCCGCTACTTTGCGGAAGTTATGCGGTAAACCGCTAGGGTAATTTACCGACATTACAACCTCATTCGTGGGTTCGTAATGGTCAATGCCGATGGGGCTCGGGAAAGCGGTTGAAATCGCCGTGAACTTGATCGCCGCCGCGTTTGCCGGCCCCGCCCCCAATACTACAGTCAGGGACGCTAGCCCCATGGCTAGTCTGGTTAAATTATGCATAATAATCTCCATAGTTAATTGGCCGATTGACTCAGGAAAAGCCCGCCGTGCCGTTAATTTGCAAGTTACCCAACCGTGTATTTTTATGGTTTATAGGTAGACAGTAAATAAAGCCGAATGGCCCGTCAATACGCCCAATATAGCAGAAATGGCTGCCCTGCTGGCTCTATCCGGCCTGCGCTGCCCCGTGCCAGACCAGCACCATCAGGGTGATGTCGTCGGAGGGTTCTGCGCCGCGGGCATGGGTTTTAACATCCGCATGGATGGCCTCGACAATGGCGGGGGCGGTCAGGCCATCGGGCAGGGCGTCGAGCAGCGCGATCAGGCGTCCATGACCGTACAGCCGCCCATCGGGGTCCATCGCTTCGCTGACGCCGTCGGTTATCAGAATGACGGCGGTACCGGGTGTCAGTTGCAGCGCATCGCCGGGAAAATCGAAATCATCCAGCACACACAGGGGTGGGCCGCCCGCGCCATGCCAGGTTGTGGTCAATGCGCCGGGCGCTTTGATCAAGGGCGCTTCATGTCCCGCAGTGCAGGCGCTGAGCCGACCGCTTTCCAGATCCAGAATGCCGGCAAAGGCGGTGATGAACATCTGTTCGGAATTGTCGCGGGAAATCTCGGCGTTTGCCACCGTCATCACGGCGGCGATATCGCGGCTGTCGCGCAGCACCGCGCTTTTGTACAGCGATTTGCCAAGCGCCATAAACAGGCTGGCGGGAATGCCCTTGCCCGCCACATCGCCGATCATGAAAAACAGCCGCCGCCCCTCGTCGATCAGAAACAAATCATACAGATCGCCGCCCACTTCGCGCGCCGGTTCCAGAAAAGCGGCGATATCTATGCGCCCGTGCGGGTCGCGGATCAACCGCGCGTCAGGCAGAATGCCCATCTGAATGCGCCGCGCGGCTTCCAGCTCGCCCGCGAATTTCGCCTCGCGTTCGCGCTGCATTTCCAGATCGCGTTTGTAAAGGCGGCGCTGCTGATCGGCCTCGGCAAGAGCCGCCGCCAGCAGCAGCAGAAACAGCGCGCTGCCGGAAAGCGCCGGCAGCGCGATATCAATCAGCCAGCCCTTCTGGACGAAAGCGCCAAATCCCGCCAGCGCCAGCACGCTGCCACCCGACAGCCATATCACCGGCGTCCAGCGGGGGCGGACAATTGGAATTGTCAGGCTTAGAAATCCGCAAAACAAAAATGTCAGTCCGGCTTCGGTCCAACGCATCCAGCCGGGCCGCCGCAACAGCGTGCCGTCAAAAATACTTTCCAGAATCTGGGCACGGATTTCCACGCCCGCCATGCGTGAAACCAAAGGCGTCGCCGGTTGATCGACCAGACCCAGCCCCGTAACCCCCACCAGCACCAGCTTGCTGGCCAGCATTTCAGGATCGGCACTGCCATCCATCACGGCGGATGCAGAAACAAACCGCGCCGGATCATGACGCCCGTAATGCAGCCACATCATACCATTGGATTGAACCGGAATGGCAAGCGCGCCAACCGAGACGCTTTGCGCACCAGATGCGCCGCCGTTCAGAGTGATCCAGTTCGCGCCTACCGCCAGGCGCAGCATTTCCAGTTCCAGCGACGGCAGTATGGCATCACCCAGACGCGCCGCCAGCGGCATTCGGCGAACGATCCCATCCGGATCGGGATCCGCACTTAACAGGCCATGCCCTGCTGCCGCGGCATCAATTTCCGGCAGGCTGCGCAGCACGCCCGCATAGGGGCGCAGGCGATGAATGGCCACAGCGCCTTCCTGCATGACAGGGGCCAGCGGTCCCGCCTGTGTGGGTGTTTCCAGGCCCGCAATGCCCAGCACAACCGGCATGCCGGCAAGCGCCCCGGCCAGCAGCGTGTCATTGGAGGGCCGCTGCGCCAGCCAATCGCGCACCGCAGGCGGAGCATCCTTTGCGCCATCACCAATTTTGTCCGGTGACAGACGGTCCGGTTCCACAAAAAGAATATCAACACCGATGGCCGCCGGGCCGTGGCTGTTGATCGCGCGCATCAGATCAGCAATTTTATCGCGCGGCCAGGGCCACTGGCCAAGCGCGGCAAGGCTTGCTTCATCAATCGCAACAATGGTAACCGGCGCCGAGATTCGGGCGCGCGGCGCCATCTGCTGATAGGCGTCGAACAGAAAATGCCGCACACTGGAAATCGGCCCGGTATCCACCGGCGCCGCCAGATAGCTGGCTGCGGCCAGAAGCGCCGACAGAGCGAAACCAAAATACCGCCCCTGCCTGCGCAGATGAAGCAATATCTGCAAAAATGGGGCAAGGCTCAGAGATCTATCTCCAGTCCATCATAGGCGGTGCTGACTTCCAGCGGCGGCGCGCCGCCATCGCGCATCAGCTCTTCATAGCGGATGGTTTCCTGCCAGATCTGATACAGCATCGTGTCATCATAGGCCGGTTCATGATGAAATAGCAGCAGGCGTTTCACATGCGCCTGATGGCAAAGCTCAACCGCGGAAATATTTGAGGAGTGACCCCAGTCTTCTTTCAGAGATACCATATCGGCCAGCGAATATTGCGCGTCAAAAATCACCAGCCCGGCATTACGGAAAAATTCCACAAAGCGGGCCGCACCCGCAACATCCTCCGGCTTATGTTCTGAATCGGTGGTGTAGACAATCGAATTTTCGTCTTTTTCAAAACGGTAGCCGTAACTGTCGCCCTCATGATTTTGCAGCAGCGCATGCACCCTGGTTCCAGCAACGCTAATCGCCTCGCCCGGCCGCATCGCCACAAATTCAATGTCAGCGCTCAACTGGTCCAGATGCACCGGGAAACAGGGCGCGGACTGCTGGCGTAAAAACGCCGCGCGCGGATCCGGATGGCAGCTGTGAATGCGGATTTTATTGCCGGGAATATAGGCCGGCGGAAAAAACGGGAAGCCCATAATATGGTCCCAGTGCAAATGCGACATAAAGAAATTATAGATCTGCGGCCTGGCCGGGCCATGCGCCATCATCATTGACACACCAAATTCGCGCAGCCCGCTGCCCATGTCGCAGATAACATATTCCGGACTGCCGCTGCTGATTTGCACACAGGACGTATTGCCGCCAAAACTATGGCTGGCAGGCCAGGGCAGTTCGTCGGAAATAAATTTTTCCAGCGCCGCCTCTGAATCAAAAGTCCGGCCCGCAGCCGCCTTCAACGCCACCTGTAATTTAGCGCGCACCCTGTTTGTAGACATCGCCACCGGCAGCGACCCGCGACAGCCCCATATTTTGACACGCATCAGCAGCCCCTATGCAGAGAGACTGGCAAGAGCTGGTTCGCGCGCATCAAAACAGCGTAGCACTTGATCAAACCGGCTGATGGAAAACACCTCGCGCACAATCGGCGTGAGTGAAAACAGCACCAGTTTGGCGCCACTCGCCTGACAGTGCTTATGCGCGACCATCAGTGCGCGTAAGCCGATACTGGACAGAAAATCAACCGCAGACATGTCAAGGGCCACCGCACAGTCCTTTCCGGCGCCAAGTGTTGCCAGCAAACTTTCCTGAAAGGAAGCGGCGCTGTTCTGGTCAATCCGGCCGATCGGCTTCAGCACAGAGATATTTCCCTTAACTTCTGACTGAATATTCATCCTGTGTATCCATAATGTAATATGTCCTTTTATAGCGTGTTTAATTCTCATGTGCCAGCGGGCAAAGGGCAAGGCAATAGAGTCAAACTTCCGGACTTTTCAGCATGCGCGGGTTAGTAACGCTGATTGTTGATTTTGGTCATGGATATGGACTTTATCATGACACATTCTGACTGTGTGTTAGCGCTTGACAGGTAAAACCGGTTGCGTCAACGTTGTCGCAATTGCAACTCATTCGCAGATAACGGAGCTATTATGATTAAGCCGGGATGGCCTGAGGCCAGGGCTGTGATTGCCAGCGCGTTGAAGCCAGGTTTTTATTTGTGTTTTTCGGGTCTGATTGCGGCTATGGCGCCCGGCAATGGGGCGCTGGCGGACGAGGTCAATGTCTATTCCTACCGGCAACCGGCCCTGATGCAGCCTTTGTTTGATAAATTCACGGCGGCCACCGGCATTGTAGTCAATTCCCTGTTCGCAGAAAAAGGCCTGGCCGAACGCATCAAGGCGGAAGGCGTCAATAGTCCTGCCGATGTCATTCTGGCGTCCGACATTGCCCGGCTCGATGAAGTGGTCAAGGCCGGTGTGACCCAGCCGGTTGATTCGCCGGTTTTGAAAGCGGCGATTCCAGCGGCATTGCGCGATCCGGATAATCACTGGGCCGCCCTGACCCAGCGTGCCCGGCTGATATATGCATCCAAAGAGCGCGTTAAAATTTCCGAGGTCACGACCTATGAAGCACTGGCCGAGCCGCAGTGGAAAGGCCGCATCTGTAGCCGCAGCGGTGCCAGCGATTATAATGTCGCCCTGCTTGCGGCGCAGATCGCCCATCATGGCGAGGCCAAAGCGACGCAATGGCTGAAAGGGCTGCGCGCCAATCTGGCCCGCAAACCCCAGGGCGATGACCGCGCCCAGATCCGGGCGGTGGCGCAGGGAGAATGCGATATCGCCCTGGGTAACAGCTATTATCTTGCCGTGATGCTGGCCGATCCGGCGCAACGCGCGGCTGCGGAAGCCGTCAATATCCTTTTCCCAAACCAGAATGACAGCGGCACACATATCAATATTTCCGGCATGGCCATGGCCAAACATGCGCCCAACCGTGAAGCAGCACTGAAGCTGATGGAATTCCTGTCCAGCAAGGAAGCACAGCAGCTTTATGCGGAAATCAATAATGAATATCCCGTCAGGCCGGATGTGCCCTGGTCGGCGCTGATGCAGGGATGGGGCAAATTCAAGGCGGATTCCCTGCCGCTGGCGGAGATTGCGCGCCACAGGGTGCGCGCGCTTGAAATCGTCTACGAGACCGGATTCGATCAGTGAAACCGCCATGACGGACTTTACGCTGGAAGCGCCACGGGCGTTGCGGCCGCGTTTTGATGCCTGGCGGGGCGGGGCGCTGTTTGTGGCGGCGCTGGTCACGCTTCCGGTATTTTCTATCACCTGGCTGGCCTTCTATCCCGAACGCAATATGTGGCCGCATCTGGCCAGTACGGCGCTGCCGCATATGCTGCAAACCACAATTCTGCTGCTGGCGGGCGTTGGACTGGGCACGGCGGCGCTCGGCGTGGGCACGGCATGGCTGGTCAGCCTGTGCCGTTTCCGTACCCGCCGCCTGTTCGAATGGGCGCTGCTGGCGCCCATCGCCATGCCGGCCTATCTGACGGCTTATACCTATGTGGATTTTTTTGAATTTGCCGGGCCGGTGCAGACGGGCCTGCGCGCGCTGATGGGGTGGACGCGGCCATCCGATTACTGGTTTCCGGAAATCCGTTCGCTCTATGGCGCGATTTTTGTGCTGTCGCTGACGCTTTACCCCTATGTGTATCTGAGCGCGCGCGCGGCATTTCTGCAGCAATCCGCGCGCGTGCTGGAAGTCAGCCGCACCCTCGGCCTGGGTCCGTGGGCGGTGTTTTTCCGTGTGGCCCTGCCGCTGGCGCGCCCAGCCATTGTGGTGGGCGTGATTCTGGCCCTGATGGAAGCATTGGGGGATTTTGGCACTGTGGATTATTTTGCCGTCCGCACCCTTACTGCAGGCGTTTATGATATCTGGATGGGCATGGGAAATGCCGGCGGGGCCGCGCAGATCGCGCTGGCATTGCTGGGCTTTGTGCTATTGCTGATTAGTTTGGAGCGGCTGGCGCGGCGCGACCGGCGCTTTCACAGCACGTCAGGACCGGTGCGCGCAAGCCCGCAATATGTGCTGACATCCTTCAAGCAGGGCGCGGCCATCATGGCATGCATGCTGCCGCTGATTTTTGGATTTCTGATTCCAGCCGGCATATTGGTGCAGATGGCGTTATCGCGGCTGACGCTATCGCTGAACGCCGCATTTTTTGAATATGCGCTGAACAGTTTTTTTCTGGCCGCGATGGCTGCGATTCTTGCAGTTTGCGTTGGCATGTTCCTCGCCTATGGCGGACGCCTGGGCGCGGGGCGGGGGCAGAAAATTCTGACCCGCATCGCCTCGGTCGGATATGTCATTCCGGGCGCAGTACTGGCGCTTGGCGTGATGATTCCATTTGGCAATTTCGATAATGCGCTGGATGGCGTCATGCGGTCCTATTTTGGTATTTCCACCGGCCTGCTGTTGAGCGGTACAGTGGGCGCCTTGCTGTTTGCCTATGTGGTGCGGTTTCTGGCGCTGTCTTTCGGCGCGCTGGAATCCGGTTTGACACGTATTACGCCCGCCATGGACATGGCCGCGCGCAGTCTGGGCCAAGGGCCGGGCGGCGTATTATGGCGGGTGCATCTGCCGCTGCTGCGCGGTCCTATACTGACCGCCGTGCTGCTGGTGTTTGTGGATTGTATGAAGGAGCTGCCGGCGACCCTTATACTGCGGCCATTCAATTTCGATACTCTGGCGACACATGTCTATACTTTTGCGTCACTGGGGCGTCTGGAAGACAGCGCGCTGGCAGGCCTGAGCATTGTCGCTGCGGGCATTCTTCCTGTCATATTGCTCAGCAGGGCAATTACCGGCAAGACGGATACACCGTGACACGGCGATACTCTGCTTGAGAAACAGCCCTGAATTTGCTTTACTCCGGCAAAATTAAAAGCGCACAGGGAGGCAACAAATGTCAATTCGGGCTTACGACTGGCTGATGTATCACACCAAACGCCTGGGCGATAAAATCGCTTTGATTGATCTGCACTCGAAGCGCGAATTTACCTACAGCCAATTCAATGACCGGTGCGAGCGGCTGGCAGCGCATCTGACCGGCAATCTTGGGCTGGTCAAAGGCGACCGGGTGGCCGTGCTGGCGCAAAACAGCTCGGACATGTTCGAAATGCAATTCGCCTGCGCCAAGGCGGGGTTGATCTGGGTGCCGCTGAACTGGCGGCTGACGGTCAGCGAGCTGGAATTCATCGTCGGCGACGCTGCGCCAAAAGTGCTTATTCCGGGTCCGGACTTTGCCGAAACCGGCGCGACCTTGCAGAAATTGTGCAAAATTCCGCATCTGATTGAAAATAAATTCGACGGCAGCCCCAGTGAATATGAGTCCGTCCTGGCCAATGCAGGCAAGCTGACGGCGCGGGCCAGCGATCTGACGCATGACGATGTTTCGACGATCATGTACACGTCCGGCACCACCGGCCTGCCCAAGGGTGCGATGATCACCCATGGCATGACCTTCTGGAACACCGTTAATCTGGGGCCGCCGGCCCGTGTTGGCATGGACAGCAAACATCTTGCGGTTATGCCGCTGTTTCATACCGGCGGATTGAACTGTGTCGCCAATGTGGTTTTTCATGCCGGCGGCACGGTGGCTGTGGCGCGGGAATTTGATCCCGGAAAAATTCTGCGCCTGCTGAAGAAAGACAGCGGCCATGGTTTTACGCACTTCCTTGGCGTGCCATCCATGTATCTGTTCATGAGCCAGCATGAAGAATTTGCCGATGCGGATTTCTCCGGCATCATCTCATCGGGTATTGGCGCCGCGCCTGCGGCGAAAACATTACTCGAAACCTGGGCCGCGAAGGGCCTGGCGCTGCAACAGGTTTATGGCTTGACCGAAACCAGCCCGATCATCACTGTGCTGGACAGCCATATGACCAAGGAGAAGGTCGGCTCTGCCGGGTTGCCGGGCCTGCATCTCGAAATGCGCATCGTCGATGAAAACAATAACGACATCACCGAACCCAATGTCGTGGGCGAGATCTGGTGCCGGGGGCCGATGGTGACGCCCGGCTACTGGAACCGGCCGGACGCCACGGCGTCCTCTTTCCATGACGGCTGGTTCAAAACCGGCGACGCCGCGCATTACGACAAGGACGGTTATGTCTTTATCGTGGACCGCTGGAAGGACATGTATATTTCCGGCGGCGAGAATGTCTATCCGGCCGAAGTGGAAGCCGTGATTTTCCAGATCAAGGGCGTGGCCGATGTCGGCGTGATCGGCGTGCCGCATGAAAAATGGGGCGAAACGGGACAGGCCTGCGTGGTGCGCGCGCCCGGTTCCAACATCACCGAAGCGGACATTCTGAAACATTGCAGCACTAGGCTGGCCAAATTCAAGCAGCCCGCCAGTGTCCGCTTCATCGATGTAATCCCGCGCAACGCCAGCGGCAAAACCCTGAAACGCGAATTACGCCGCGAAGCAGAAGAAGAAGCCGCCAGAGCCGGATCGGGCAAGGCGGCGCAATAGGCATGGTGCTGCAAAACAAGGTGGCGCTGGTTACCGGCGCGACAAGCGGTATCGGGCTGGCCATCGCCAGGGCGCTGGCGGCGCAGGGCTGCGCAGTTGGCGTCAATGGCAGCCGCGCAAAACAGGAAATAACTCCGTTAACGGATGAAATCAGTAAGGCGCACGGGGTGAAGTGTGCGGCGCTGTCCGCCGACATGGCCGATCCCCAGTCAATTGCGGCCATGATGGCCAGCGCCGTGGCGGAACTTGGGCCCATCGATATTCTGATCAATAATGCAGGCGTTCAGCATGTATCGCCGATCAGCGGATTTCCGCCGGAAAAATGGGATCAGCTTATCGCCATTAATCTGAGTTCCGCGTTTCACACTACCCGTGCGGTCCTCGCGCCCATGATGGACCGGGGCTGGGGCCGCATCGTCAATATCGCTTCCGCGCATGGGCTGGTCGCGTCGCCCTTTAAATCCGCCTATGTGGCCGCCAAGCATGGCTTGCTTGGCCTGACCAAGGTCACCGCACTGGAATGCGCCGAACATGGTGTGACCGCCAACGCAATCTGTCCCGGCTATGTGTGGACGCCGCTGGTGGAAAAGCAGATCCCGGATCAGGCGCGCGCGCATGGCATGTCCGAAAAGGACGTCATAGAGAAAGTCATGCTGGCCCCGCAACCCAACAAAAAATTCGCAACCGTCGAGGAGGTGGCCGCGCTGACGGTATTTCTCTGCTCGGATATGGGCGCCTCGATCACCGGCGCATCCCTGCCCCTCGATGGCGGCTGGACGGCACGGTAGGCCGATCCAGACAGAAGCCGCCCCCGCCACAAGCAGATCCTGCCAGATTGCAAGATTCTGGTAGGTCCAACGCACGAAAAAGCCGCCGCCCGTTAAGGGGCAGCGGCTTTTATATTTCCCGGGTGATGGGGTTGGGCAGGAAATTAAAACCCCGCCGCCCGTCACCAGACCCCCGGCATTACAGCCGGGGGGCTTTTTGACAATTTGTGATACCGATTAGAATTTGTAGCCAAAACCTACGCGCATCAGATGGCCGCTGGTGTCAAATTCCGAATTGTAGCCGGTGCCGCCGCCAAGCGGAACAGCCGTCGGGATAACGGCGACATTGGTGGTTTCGCTACCCAGATCATAATACAGGTAGCTGGCCGTCAGACGCCAGGGGCCCTGCACGGCATGCTCAAAGCCGCCGCCGAGCGCAAAACCATATTCCGTATTGTCATCCGAGCCCGCGAACTGCGGCAGGTTGGTGACGCCGCGCATATCCACGCTATTGTCAACATTGCCATAGGCCAGACCACCGGTCACATAGCCCAGTGTCGCGCCGCCGTTAAAGGCGTAACCCACACGGGCCCGCAGCGTGCCAAGATAATCCAGGCTTTGCGTGAAAGTGTTGTTGAGACGTCCCGCCACCGCAGCGGTCGGCAGGGTTGCGGTATTCACCGTGCGGGTTTCTTCCAGATCGGTATAGTCCAGATCTGCTTCGAGACCATAGACCAAAGTTCCTGACTGCCAGTTATAACCCAGCGCCACGCCGCCCACGAAACCGTCCGAATCGAGCGACACTTTGGCAGGACGTGCGCCGCCCGTAACATTGGTCACATTGACTGCGGCCTGGCCGGTGGTGTCCACATCATCGTCAGAGGATGCGCCATAGCCAATATGCAGGCCGCCATAAGCCCCTGCCCATGAACCCCCGGAAGCGTCCTGCGCCAGGGCCATGCTGCTGACGCTAAGTGCAAGACCAGCCAAGGCGGGCAGCGCGATAGATAAACGAGCCATATTCATAATCTCCCAGTGTTAATCCGAAATTCCTGCGCAGACACTAAGGTTCAGCTGCTTAACAAGTCAAGTTGGAGCGGGAGCAGACCAGGAATTTCAAAGATATTGTAAGGCTTTGTTGCCTAAGGGTGACAGTTGCATAATGAATTCCTCATAAAAATGAACTGAAACTTACCGTAATATTATTATAGTTCCGCTGAGCTGCGGGACGCCGGGTCATATTCCATGCCCCGCCGGGGTGCCCGGGCGTGATCCACACCATGCATCTGCACCGCCAGCCGCTGCGCCATCTCATGCCTGGAGAATAAAATCCGCAATCCCCGTAATATCATCCAGCGCAAAAACCGGTTGTTGTTCCGCACTTATCGCATCGTCCGTGGCGATCGCCACAATATGCGGATCGCTTTCCGACAGCGGGCCGCCAGCGGAATCCCGGCGGCGCACTTCCAGTTTGGGGTGCCCGCCATGCTTGAAGCCTTCCACCAGCACCAGATCAACCGGCGACATATGGCGCAGCAATTCAGACAGCGGCGGTTCCGCCGCGCCGCGCAATTCATGCAGCAGAGCCCAGCGGTCATGCGAGGCGATCAGCACTTCGCGCGCGCCCGCATCGCGATGCAAATAAGAATCCTTGCCCGGCCGGTCCAGATCAAAAGCGTGATGGGCGTGCTTCACCGTCGAAACAGACAGGCCCCGCGCGCTGAATTCCCGCACCAGCGCCGCCACCAGCGTCGTCTTGCCGCTATTCTTCCAGCCAACAATTCCAAATATCTTCATTGCGCGTATAATCCGGCTACTGTGTTTCTGACTGTTTCATATGCACATTATACGGGTTACGGTTTTAGCGGCGGAATATGACTGATATAAACTATTTTATTCGCAAAATCTGGCAATTACTGCCGCGCCGCCCGCGCCGCTGGCTGTTTGTGCGGGCCAGCAGTTTTGGTCTTCGGCCCCTGGCCGATCCTGGTGCGGCGCGCCCGCCGGTCACGGTGGCGGGCGTATTCCAGTCGGCAAGCGGATTGGGCGAATCCGCGCGGCTGAATCTTGCCGCCCTGCATGATGCGGGGATTGCATGCAATGTTGCGGATCTGAGCCATACGCTGCTGGGCAGTATGGAACTGGCGCCTTCACCCTTTCCACCCGCGATTGCGGGCCCGGGAACATTGATCCTGCATGTTAGCGGGCCGTTTGTGCCTTATGCGCTGCGCTGTCTTGGACCGGCATTGACCGAGGGCAAGCATATTATCGGTGTCTGGCATTGGGAATTGCCAAGGCTGCCATCTGACTGGGCTATCGGATGCGCGCATGTGCATGAAGTGTGGGCTCCAAGCCAGTTTATCGCCAACGCCGTGCAGCAGAATTTTCAGGGTATGGTGCGCGTCATGCCCCATGCGATACCGTTACCCGATGGCATTGATGCAACGCCGTGGCGGGCGATGGCCGATAACGGTTTTCTTGCGGTTACGCAGTTTAATATGGCGTCGGGGTTTGAGCGGAAAAATCCGCTGGCGGCGGTAGCAGCCTTTCGCCGTGCCTTTGGCGATGATCCAAAAGCCTGCCTGATCATCAAAATGCAGAACCAGGACGCCTGGCCCGAAGGCGCGCGGCGCCTGCGCGCCGCCACGGCAAATTCCAGAAACATAAAAATCGTAACGCAGACCATGACACGCAGCCAAGTGTTTTCCATGCTGGCGGCGGCCGATACGGTTTTGTCGTTACATCGCGCGGAAGGGTTTGGCCTGCTGGCTGCCGAGGCAATGCTGATGGGTAAGCCTGTCATCGCCACCAACTGGTCGGCGACGGCGGCTTTTTTGACTGCGCAAAATGCCTGCCCGGTTTCTTACCGTCTGGTTCCGGCCTGTGATCCGCAGGGCAATTATCATTACCCGGATCAAAACTGGGCGGAACCGGATATTGCGGAAGCTGCGCATTGGCTGCGCCAATTGCGCGCCGACCCTGATCTGCGGCTGCGCCTCGGCCATCAGGCGAAAGCAGTCGCCAGCCAGTTCAGCCCGCAAGCCTGCCAGGCGCATCTGCGCAAGGCTTTTTCAGCCGCTACAAGTTAACGGCCCCTGTTCGAATATGCGGTAATTTTAAGGTGCAGGTCAGAAACCCAAAAAAAACAAAACGCCGTCAACGCAATGCGTTGGCGGCGCTATAACTGGTTGCGGGGGTTGGATTTGAACCAACGACCTCCAGGTTATGAGCCTGGCGAGCTACCGGGCTGCTCCACCCCGCGATAATTTCAAGTCCGGGCACGGCCCGGTAGCAGTTTTGCCGTCGCGCCGCTTGGCGGGCTGGGTAACCCCGCGTCAAACTATTTGCATAATGCTGCAAATGCCAAACCCCCGCCAAAAAGACGGGGGGCTGCGGCATCATCATGTCAGTGGGTTAATTGCTGCTTTCTGTGTCATCGGAACATCCCGCCCTTCGCAGGCCCGGCAGTGACCTACTCTCCCAAGCCTTGAGACTTAGTACCATTGGCGCTGAGGAGTTTAACGGCCGAGTTCGAAATGGGATCGGGTGATGTCTCCTCGCTAGGACCACCAGGCCGGCGAAAGGCGGGGTTGTTCCGCGATATATGCTGCAAGCCATCAGGCTGCACAGCCGTCATCGAAAACAGGCATTGTTCAAGAACCAGTGCACACACTGTAAAACACAGATCATATATTTTCCGTACACAGAACATCACATGCAGATGTTGATCCGCATGCCGATATCCCGGTTTGATCACTGTGCATAAGTTCACATGGAAAATCCATGCGAGATGGTCAAGCCTGTCGAGCGATTAGTACCGGTAAGCTACACACATTACTGTGCTTCCACACCCGGCCTATCAACGTGATGGTCTATCACGGCTCTCAGGGAATTCTGGTTTCGAGGGAGGCTTCCCGCTTAGATGCTTTCAGCGGTTATCCCGTCCACACATAGCTACCCGGCTGTGCCGCTGGCGCGACAACCGGACCACCAGTGGTGTGTTCACCCCGGTCCTCTCGTACTA
>JBMOMX010000028.1:0-1638 GCA_049323435.1 Pseudomonadota bacterium | reverse complement strand
CAAGCGTAACATCACAGTAAAAAGTTCCCTGTGAAGAACTCTTACATTGTTGATTTGCATAGTGTTTCGGGTGATTTGAAGTAACAGGATTTGCAAGAAACAGTGATTTTTATGATCATTTTCTTGCGATTTAGGATTCCAATTTCTGCCGGTTTGTGATTCCCTTGAGGTATCGAATACAGGGGGATGCAATGCGGCCAAAGCAACAGCAAAAAGCGCGGCATGACGATCTGTTCCGTGCCCGTCTCGACCAGATCATCAACATGAAGCACGCACTCGTCGCCCTGGCGGACAGGATCGACTGGGCGTGGCTGGACGAGCAACTGGCGGGATGTTTTTCCAGCGGGGGGCGTCCGGCGGAGCCGGTGCGGTTCATGCTCGGCATGTTCCTGCTCAAGCATACCTATGCCTTATCCGATGAGCAGGTGTGGGAACGCTGGGTGTCTGATCCTTATTTCCAGTACTTCACCGGCGAGGAGTTCTTCCAGCACGCCTTGCCGCATGAACGCTCTGGCATGAGCCACTGGCGCAAACGCATCGGTGATCGCCTGGACATTCTGTTGCAGGAAAGCCTGCGCATTGCCCATGACACCGGCGCCTTGCAGAAGAGCGATCTGGCGCGGGTTACCATCGACACCACGGTGCAGCCCAAGAACGTCGCCTTTCCGACCGACGCCGGGCTTCTGGAGACGGCGATCCGGCAGTTGGGCAAACTGGCGAAGGCGCATGGTGTACCGCTGCGTCAGTCCTATGCGCGGCTCGCCAGGACAGCGGCGATGATGGCCGGGCGCTATGCCCACGCCAAGCAGTTCAAGCGCATGAACGGCCGGATCAAGTTCCTGCACACCCGGCTGGGCCGGATCATCCGCGACATCGGGCGTAAGACCGGCTGTGATGCGGCGCTGCAAGAGGTCTTCGCCGTTGCCCTGTCCAGGGCCCGGCAAATCCGCAGCCAATCGCCGCGCCAGCGCGGCTGGAAGCTGTATTCCTGGCATGCGCCGGAGACCGAGTGCATCGGCAAGGGCAAAGCGCGCGCGCCCTACGAGTTCGGCGTCAAGGTCTCGCTCACCACCACCAACAAACGCTGCCGGGGCGGACAGTTCATCCTGCACGCCAGGGCGCTTCCCGGCAATCCATATGACGGTCACACCCTGCGCGAGGTGATCGGGGAAACCGAGGCGCTGACCGGGCGCGAGATCGAGCGGGTCTATGTGGACAAGGGCTATCGCGGTCACGACGCGCCGTACCCGAACCGGGTCTTCCGTTCCGGGCAGAAGCGCGGCGTACACGGACAAATCAAGAAGGAACTGCGGCGGCGCTCCGCCATTGAACCGGTCATCGGCCATTGCAAAACCGATGGTCATCTGGGCCGCAACTTCCTCAAGGGACGCCTCGGTGACCAGATCAACGCCGTCATGAGCGCCGTTGGCTACAACCTCCGCCTCATCCTCAAGTGGCTGAAGCTTCTTTTGCGCAAAATCATCGCCGCCATCCGAGCAACAGTAATACCAACATCAGACTTCAAAATGGCTTCTTAACAGCGGACTACGTAACAACTTGATCGCAAAATACCCGAAAATCATTTCGCGCTAATCCAGATCCTGCACCTCGCCGCTTGCGCCTTCGACGCGGGCGGCG
>JBMOMX010000027.1:0-119604 GCA_049323435.1 Pseudomonadota bacterium | reverse complement strand
AAACGAAGGCGTTCATCCATAACCGAACTCTCACTCCACGGCATCTCCACCTCCCGCTTGTCAAATCAAGCAAAAAGTGTAACCCATGTGTCCGGTACGAAATGTCACCTATGTGTCGGGCTACTCAGCCCTTACGGGCTTCGGATGGCGAAGCCATCCGGAACCGTTAGGCCGAAGGATGCGCTACGAAGCCGAAGCGTAGCGAAGGCGAAGGAGGGCTGATGCACTATGTTTATCTGATCAGAAGCATTAGTCACCCCGAACAAAAATACGCTGGCATCACGACGGACTTGAAGAAGCGTCTTACCGACCATAATTCCGGTCAATCCAAGCACACTGCGAAATTTATACCTTGGGAATTGGTGACTTACCACGCCTTCCAAGACAAATATAAAGCCTACGAGTTTGAAAAGTACTTAAAAACCGGCTCCGGCAAAGCCTTCGCAAATAAACGGTTTTGGTAACGCCAAAAATCCCTTCTATGCCAGTGGATCGTCTCCAAAGCGATTTGATCCGGCGGTGCCTCTGACACACATCCAATATAGTAATACGAGCGGACCAAGGAGTGGAATAAGCATGATCAACAACCACCAGGCGCTTCGATCCAGATCATGTAGTCTGCGGAAAGTGACCGCTATTCCCGGTATAAACGTTGCAAGAATAAACATCAGCTGGACAATAACGAAGGCTTGCCCAGTGCTGCCGGTATTGGAAGGGCCTGCTATTAATAGCTGTAAGAGGAGCACGCTCCAGGTGCCAATCGTATAAAACAAAAACCAATACCAATATTCCGACCGCGCGGCGCGGCCTGAAAATGTTGCGTAATTCTTGAATCCCGACTTCACTGCCTGAGAAAAATTCATCTGGCACCCCCCCTGGTTTGCAACAGTGATTCACTTAACTTTATATTACCCCCGCATCCAGAACACCAGCGGGCGGGCGGGGAACACCCATAAGATTCCGGCGACCGGATAAAAAATCAGCCGCGCCAGATGCGAATCGGGAAGCCAGCTTACCGCGATCTGCACGCAGATCGCGGTGTATAGCAGCATCCAGACGAGCAGCAGGAGTGATCCGACAAGTTTGCGCTGCCGTAAGGGCATGGAGTATTTCTCGCTATATGAAGGCCGGAGACCTGTCTCAATAGCCTGATGGGGCTGCACAAGCAATAAACCGGTGCTATAAGCGCGTCATGAGTGATCTGCTGACACCCGAATCAGAAATAAACGACATGCCGCTGGGCGATGCGCTGGCGGAGCGCTATCTGGCCTATGCGCTGTCCACAATCATGCACCGGGCGCTGCCGGATGTGCGCGACGGGCTGAAACCGGTGCATCGGCGGCTGCTTTATGCGATGCGGCAGTTGCGGCTGGATCCGGCGTCCGGTTTCAAAAAATCCGCCCGTGTTGTGGGCGATGTGATCGGCAAATATCACCCGCATGGCGATCAGTCGGTCTATGACGCGCTGGTGCGGCTGGCGCAGGATTTTTCCATCCGTTATCCGCTGATCGACGGGCAGGGCAATTTCGGCAATGTCGATGGCGATAACGCCGCCGCCATGCGCTACACCGAAACCCGCCTGACCGAGGTGGCGCAGGCGCTGCTCGAAGGCATTGACGAAGACGCGGTTGATTTCCGCGACACCTATGATGGCGAGGAAAGCGAGCCGCTGGTGCTGCCGGCCGCGTTCCCCAATCTGCTGGCCAATGGCGCGACGGGTATCGCGGTGGGCATGGCCACCAGCATTCCGCCGCACAATGTGGCGGAACTGTGTGACGCCATGCAGCATCTGATCAAACATCCCAATGCGGGTATTGAAAAGCTGCTGGATTTTATACCGGGGCCGGATTTTCCCACCGGCGGCGTTTTGATTGAACCGCGCGCCAGCATTCTGGAAGCCTATGCCACGGGCCGCGGCGGGTTTCGCGTGCGCGCCCGCTGGGAAGTGGAAAAAACCACGCGCAGCGGTTATCAGATCGTCGTTACCGAGATTCCCTATCAGGTGCAGAAGGGCAAGCTGATCGAGAAAGTGGCGGAACTGATCAACAGCCGCAAACTGACGCTTCTGGCCGATATACGCGATGAATCGGCGGAAGATATCCGCATCGTGCTGGAACCGCGCGCACGCACGGTCGAGCCGGAAATGCTGATGCAGCAACTGTTTCAGCTCAGCGATCTGGACGTGCGCATTCCGCTGAATCTGAATGTGCTGGACCGCAATCTTGTTCCGCGGGTGATGGATCTGCGCGAGGCGCTGCGCGCCTTTCTGGATCACCGCAAGGAAGTTCTGGTGCGGCGCGCGCAGCATCGCATGGCCCGCATCGTGCACCGTCTGGAAGTTCTGGATGGCTATATCATCGCCTTTCTCAATCTGGATAAGATTATCCGCATTATCCGCAATGAGGATGAACCCAAACCCAAGCTGGTTCAGACCTTCAAGCTGACGGATATTCAGGCCGAGGCGATCCTTGATATGCGGCTGCGTGCGTTGCGCAAGCTGGAGGAAATGGCGCTGCGGCGCGAACATAAGGCGCTGTCCGATGAACGCAAACTGCTTGCGGGCCTGCTGAAATCGGATGAAAAGCAATGGGCGCAGATTTCCGATGATCTGAAGGCGCTGAAAGTGAAATTCGGGCCAAAGACGGCGCTGGGCGCGCGGCGCACCACCATTGCCGATGCCCCGGCGATGGATGAAATTCCATTTGAGGCGATGATCGAACGCGAGCCGGTGACGGTTGTGTGCTCACAAAAAGGCTGGATCAGGGCGATCAAAGGGCATGTGCCGGAAGATCCGGAATTAAAATACAAGGATGGGGATGGCCCGGCCTTCTGGCTGCAAACTTATACTACGGACCGTCTTATCCTGTTCGCAACCAATGGCCGGTTTTACACTTTGCGCTGCGATAAACTGCCGGGCGGGCGCGGACATGGCGAGCCGGTGCGTCTGATGATTGATCTGGATAATGATCATGACATTGTGACGATCCTGACCCATGATCCGGAGCGTATGCTGCTGGTGGCGTCAAGTGACGGGCATGGATTTATTGTCGCCGAATCGGAAGTCGTCGCGGCTACGCGCAATGGCAAACAGGTGCTGAATGTATCCGGCGATGTCGAAGCGCATATCTGTACGCCAGCAGCCGGTGACACGGTTGCGGTGGTCGGGGAAAATCGCAAATTGCTGATATTTTCGCGCGATGAAGTTCCGGTGATGACGCGCGGCAAAGGCGTGATCCTGCAACGATTCAAGGATGGCGGCCTGAGCGACGCGAAACTTTTCACCCTGGCGGAAGGGTTGAGCTGGCAGGACCGTTCAGGGCGCAGGCAAAGCGAACATAATCTGCTCGAATGGATTGGAAAACGCGCCCAGGCCGGGCGTTTGCCCCCGCGCGGTTTTCCACGCAGCAACAAATTTTCCTGAGATCATTCGAACTCGACTTTGAAGTCTATGCTCCCGTCCTGGCCCCAATAGCTGACCATAAGTCTGTATTCTACACCAGGCTGATAGCGCTGGGTGTCGAGTGGCACCATCATCTCGTCCTGGGAAATCTGTCCGGCGGGCAATGTCGCGCGCATGACCATCTGGGAGCAGGATTCGGCGGCCGGGGCCTGAATGAAATCGCCGTCAAGGCTGGCAATATACCAGCGGATAATATTGCAGGGATTGGCAACTTCAAGCTGCGCGGATTGTTCCGTATTGTTTTTCAGGCTTATGTTGACGGGAAGGTTGAACGATGCATTGCTTTTCGGAAAAATTATTTTTTCCGGTATCTCGATGCGCACGGCCAGCGGCGTAAGATCTTCGATCAGCCCCGACTGTCCGATCGTATAGACCGTGCCGACAATCAGAACAAGCCACAATGCCGTGCGAAAAAAAGCCTGCCGTGCGGCCTCATCCAGATTTTTCCAAAATGCCTGCAAGTTTTTCATATTGTTTTCGTGATGCCCGGTTTATTTCAGCAAGGAAGGAAGCCAGGTGGCTGTCTGCGGAAACAGCGCCAGCAGGATCAACGCCAGCAATTGCAGCATTACAAATGGGAAAACCCCCTTGTAAATATGCATTGTGGTAACTTCCGGCGGCGCCACGCCGCGCAGATAGAAAAGCGCAAACCCGAATGGCGGCGTCAGAAATGACGTTTGCAGATTAACCGCCATCATGACCCCGAGCCAGATCGGGTCGAGGCCCATGCCCAGCAGAACTGGCGCGACAAGCGGCACCACGATAAAAATGATCTCGATAAAATCGAGGAAGAAACCCAGCGCGAACATGACGCCCATCACAAGGACCATCGCGCCAACAACCCCGCCAGGCATGCTTGAAAGTGCGCTGGAAACGGTTTCATCCCCGCCAAAGCCGCGAAACACCAGGCTGAACAAGGCTGCCCCGATCAGAATGACAAATACCATCGCACTGACTTCCATGGTGGAGCGCGAAACTTCACCCAGCGTGCCGCTGCGATAGCAGCGCCATAAACAGACGCCAAACCCCCATAACAGCGCCGCGCTGGCAAGTGCTGCGGCGCTCATTGCCAGCATATCCGTAATGGATGGTAAATCCCGGCCATAACGCAGATCAAAAAACTGCACCAGAATCAGCAGGCCGGTCAATCCGGCGCCGCCCGCATAGATGGGCAGGGGCGAACCGCGCTCAATGCGCCAGCCGGCCAGAAATGTTGCGCCCACCGCGCCAAGGGCTGCGGCTTCGGTAGGTGTGGCGATGCCGCTTAAAATCGACCCCAGAACCGCAACGATCAGAAGTGCCGGCGGCAGCAGCGTGCGGGACGCCATCAGATACAGATCGCGGCGCCTCTCAAAATAAACATCTTCCGGCGGCAGGGCGGGCGAGCTTGCCGGACGGAAAACCGCCATGCCGATCTGATAAAGAATATATAACCCGACCAGCATCAGGCCGGGCAGCAGGGCGCCCGCAAAAAGATCGCCTACCGATATGGTTTCGGGGGCGTAAACGCCCTGCGCCAGTTGCGATGCCTGATAGGCGCTGGAAATCACATCACCCAGCAGCACCAGCACGATCGAGGGCGGGATAATCTGCCCCAGCGTGCCTGCGGCACAGATTGTTCCCGCAGTAAGTGAGGGATCATAACCCCGCTTTAACATGGTAGGCAGCGAAAGCAGCCCCATGGTGACAACAGTGGCCCCGACAATGCCCGTGGATGCCGCCAGCAAAGCTCCCACAATGGAAACGGATATGCCCAATCCGCCGCGCAGGCTGCCAAACAGCTTGCCCATGGATTCGAGCAGATCCTCCGCCACGCGGGACCGTTCCAGCATGACGCCCATAAAAACGAACAACGGCACCGCCAGCAGCACATCATTGCTCATGACGCCAAAAATACGCTGGGTTAAAAACCCCACGAATGAAAAGTCGAAAATGCCCAGCGCGTAGCCGATCCCAGCAAACAGCAGTGCCGCCCCCCCCAGGGTAAAGGCAACAGGAAAGCCGGCCATCAAAAACCCGCAGACCGAGGCAAACATCAATATGTCCATATATTCCCGGACTTGCATGCGGCTAGTCTTTCTTGCGCAATGCAGCAAAAGCGCGGATGGCAAGCGCCAAACCTTGCAGCAGCAGCAGAATGGCGAAAACGGGTATCAGGGATTTAAGTAAGAAAACGCCGGGAATGCCGCTTGTTTCTTTTGAGCCTTCCAGCACCGCCCAGGAGGCAGCCACATAAGGCTGGGAAATAATCAGAATCAACCCGCAGCATGGGATCAGAAAAAACACGCTGCCCAGAAAATCGACCAGCGCCTTGGACTTGACTTTTGCGGTTCTGTAAAAAATATCCACCCGGACATGGCCATCTTGCAGCAGCGTGTAGCCTGCGCCCAGCATGAACAGCATACTGAACATGTAAGTAAGGGATTCCTGCAATACCAGCACTCCGATACCGAAAACATAACGTAACAGGACAATGGCGAATTGCACCACGATCATCACCGCCGCCAGCCATGCGGTGGTCCGGCCTATGCTGCGGTTCAGGGCGTCAATGAGGTTGGCGAGATAAAGCGCTTTCTGCACGGAAGGATTACTCGTAGCTAAAGGGCAAGCGGCGCGCTTCCCAGAAATTTTCTTCGGCAATTTGCGACCAGCGCATGGAGTTCTTGCGGCTGGCAAGATAGCTTTCATAGACCCGGCGCGTGATATCGTCGGCCTGCGCGGTTTCGCGCATCACTTCCCCGGACACAGCGCCGATTTTCGTCATGATCTCGTCTGAAAAACGGCGCAGTTCAACCTTGTGTTTTTCAACCAGGATGGACAGCGCGGTGCTGTTATTGGCATTGAATTCAGCCAGAGTAATATCATTTTGCGCCGCACAGGCGTTTTGAATGATGGACTGATGGCTTTTTGACAGGCTATTCCAGACATCCAGATTGATGCTCAGCGCCAGGGTGGAGCCAGGTTCATGAAATCCGGGCCAGTAATAAAATTTGGCGATCTTGTGAAAACCAAAAATCATGTCGTTCCAGGGGCCGACCCATTCGGTCGCGTCGATCACGCCCTGTTGCAGGCTGGTATATATTTCGCCGCCCGGAATACTGACCACGGACGCGCCCAGCCGCCGCAACACTTCGCCGCCCAATCCGGGCATGCGGATTTTCAGACCCTTGAAATCCTCGATGGTATTGATTTCCCGGTTGAACCAGCCGCCCATCTGCACCCCGGTATTGGCGCACATAAAGGGTTTCAGATTAAATTTGGCGCTCAGTTCATCCCACAATTGCTGGCCGCCGCCATAATAAATCCAGGCGTTCATCTCGTTGGAGGTTAATCCGAAGGGCACGCCGGAAAAGAAATTAAAGGCGGGGCTTTTGCCCTGAAAATAATATTCGGCGCCGTGATACATGTCTGCGCTGCCGCTGGATACGGCGTCAAAAACGTCGAAGGCGCCAACCAGCTCACCGGCCGCATAGACCTTGACCGTCAATTGCCCATCGGTTGCCTCATTGATGCGCTTGGCGACATGCTCTGCCGCCATGCCCAGCCCGGGCAGGTTTTTGGGCCAGGTCGTGACCATTTTCAGGGTGCGCTTGCCCTGCGCGATGGCAGGGGCGGAAAATGCGGCGGCGGCGGCCCCCAGGGCTGCGGAACCCTTGATGAATGAACGCCTGCTTTTGCGCGTGTTGATCATATCGCTTTCCCCCTGGCTGCGCACACACCCCGTCCGCGCACTATCTGTCTGAAGCATGATGAGGATTACATGACCTTGCCCATGCAGGGCAATGCCGGATTCAGAGTGGCGCCGGTGTTCTGATCTCCCAGCCTCCCGGACCAAGCAGTTCAAGCGGCTGGAATCGGGATTTGTAGTGCATCTTGCGGCTGCCCTCGATCCAGTAACCGAGATAGACATAGGACAGTTTCATTTCCCGGGCGAGCGCGATATGACGCAGGATCATGTAACTGCCCAGGCTGCGATGCTGTTCCTTTGGATCAAAGAAGCTGTAGACCATGGACAGGCCATCCCCCACAACATCGGTGATGCAGGCCGCCAGCAGGCGGCCGTCGTCCTCGCTATCGTCCCCATCTTCAGGCAGGCGAAGCTCCAGCAGATAGGTTGTGATCGGGCTGTCTTCCACCATCATCTGGTAATCAAACGCATCCATTGCCGCCATGCCGCCATCACCGTGGCGGGCATGCAGATAGCGGCGCAGCAGATGATATTGCTCGATAGTGGCTGTCGTTCCGCCAAAGCCAAGACGTAAATCCTGATTTTTGCGCGAAATGCGGTTCAGGCTTTTACCCGCTGTGAAAGCGGCAACAGGAACCCGCGCCGAGGTGCAGGCGTTACAGCCGACACAGGCCGGCCGGTAGGCGATGTTCTGACTGCGGCGAAATCCCATATCCGCCAGGGCGTCATGCAGCAGTCCCGGTTCTTCTCCAGCCAGCCGCGTGAATATTTTACGCTCCTCGCGCCCAGCCAGATAGGGGCAGGGTGACGGGGATGTCACGTAAAAACGGGGTATATTGGCTGGCTTGGTCACCTGGCGGATCCCTCAAAATTTCCGCGTATATTAACCTGTATTCTGAATGCAATGCCAACGTCTTTTGGTGAAGATACCGGCCCTGGCATTAACCACTGCCGCCCAGCATTTTCAGCCGCTCCCGGAGAATGGGTTCTATCGGGAAGGGCTTGCCGGTCTGAAGATCGACCCGCACCATGGTCATTTCGGCGGTGGCGGCGCAACGGCCGCTATTGAAGATGCCCTGACCCAATTTCAGGGAACTGTTGCCGAATTTAAGCACCAGCGTACCAGTTTCAATATTGCCAGGCGCATGGACCTGGCCCAGAAACTCAATCGAAAGGGCGGCAATCATCCAGGCCCGGCCATCCTCGCCATCATGCGCGCCAACGGCGCGAAAAAGCGAAACACGGCTTTCCTGGCAGAACTCAAAAAATTTGACATTGTTCAGATGGCCGTTGCTGTCCACATCGGCAAAGCGCAAAATATCCTGACGCATATGCAGGAAATTTTCTGGAACCGTCAGGTCGACATTATTCTTTTTTTCGTTTTTCTTTACCACGCAAGCCCCATCTTGAGAAAACCCGCCAAAGACATTTTGCCGCCGGGGGATATCATTACCTTTCATCCGCAGACTTACTACTGCTATTATTCACACGGGTTTTACGCTAGAATAAAGCTGTATGAAATCCGGTATCCAGGTTGATTCTGAGTTCGGCCCCTCCAGTCAATATCTGGATAGCATGGGGCCCGCGGATCTGCATCCGCAATATGCGGGACAGATGGATTGCGATATATGCGTCGTGGGCGGCGGATATACGGGAATTTCGGCGGCCCTGAACCTGGCCGAAGCCGGTTACAGCGTTGTGCTGCTTGAGGCGGAACGCATCGGCTGGGGCGCGTCGGGACGTAATGGCGGGCAGGTGCTTAACGGTTTCGCCAAAGACATGCCGAAGGTTGCGCAGCTGGTTGGGCAGACGCAGGCGCGGCTGTTATGGCAGTGCTCGCAGGAAGCCGTACAGATTGTGCATGACCGGATCGCGCGCCATGACATGGATGTGGAATTCCGGCCGGGATATGTTTTGGCCGCCACCCGGCCGCGCCATATGGCGGCGTTATCCGCTGAACAGGCTTATCTGGCGGGTCTGGGGTATGACAGGCCGCGTCTGCTGGACCGCAACACGATCCGCGATCAGGTGCAAAGCACCCGTTTTCATGGCGGTCTGCTTGATCCGGGCTCCGGGCATATGCATCCGCTGAAATATGCGCGCGGCCTGGCTGCGGCTGCCAGTGGTGCGGGCGTCAGAATATATGAAAAAAGCCGGGTTATCCGTATCCGTCCCGCCCAGGCGGGCAGCCCGGCCATCGCTGAAACTGCGGGGGGAGAGATTCGCGCCAGGCATCTGCTGCTCTGCTGTAACGCCTATATTGGATCGCTGGAACCGGAATTGCGCGCCCGGATAATGCCGGTTGGCACCTATATCATTGCGACAGAACCGCTGGGCCCGGAACGCGCCCTGAAATTATTGCCGCATAATGTATGCGTGTCGGATACGAATTTCGTGCTGGATTATTTTCGTTTATCGGCGGATTGGCGCATGCTGTTTGGCGGCCGTGTGAGCTATTCCACCGTGCCGCCTGTGGCATTGGCGGAAAGAATGCGTCAGCGCCTGCTGGCAACCTTTCCGGAATTGAAAGGCGCAGCCATTACCCATGCCTGGGGCGGATATGTGGATGTTTCGCGCAACCGGTTGCCGGATATTGGCCGCAGGCCGGGAAATGTCTATTATGCGCAGGGATTTTCCGGGCAGGGTGTGGCGCTGACAGGTCTTGCCGGAAAAATTATTGCGGACGCAATTCGGGGTGATATGGAAAAACTCGACATTTTCTCCCGGATTCCGCACCGTTCTTTTCCAGGCGGGCCGATATTGCGTATGCCATTGCTGTTATTGGCGACACTTTATAGCCGGCTTCAGGATTTAATTTAGGGAGAAATACCTATGGATGTTCGCGCCGCTGTTGCCTTTGAGGCCGGCAAGCCGCTGGAGATTGTCACCGTTCAGCTGGACGGCCCCAAAGAAGGCGAAGTGATGATTGAACTCAAGGCAACCGGAATCTGCCACACCGATGCCTTTACGCTGTCCGGGGATGATCCCGAAGGCGTGTTTCCGGCCATTCTGGGCCATGAAGGGGCGGGTATCGTCGTCGAGGTGGGGGCCGGCGTGAAATCGCTGAAAAAAGGCGATCATGTCATTCCTCTGTACACGCCGGAATGCAGGCAGTGCGAATATTGCCTGAATCCCAAAACCAATCTGTGTCAGGCGATCCGCGAAACACAGGGGCGCGGCGTGATGCCCGACGGCACAGGCCGGTTCACCTATAAGGGCAAGCCGGTGCTGCATTATATGGGCTGCTCGACTTTCGCCAATTTTTCGGTGCTGCCGGAAATTGCGCTGGCGAAGGTGCGCGAGGACGCGCCGTTCGAGACGATCTGCTATATCGGCTGTGGTGTCACGACCGGCATTGGCGCGGTAATCAATACGGCGAAGGTGGAGCCGGGATCAAAAGTTGTCGTATTCGGGCTTGGCGGTATTGGACTGAATGTCATTCAGGGGGCGCGGCTGGTTGGCGCGTCGCAGATCGTGGGCGTGGATGTCAACCCGGCGCGGCGCGCCCAGGCGGAACGTTTTGGTATGACGCATTTCGTCAACCCAAAAGAAGTGGGCGGCGATCTGGTTCCCTATCTGGTGTCGCTGACCGGCGGCGGCGCCGATTACAGTTTTGAATGCATCGGCAATGTCGATGTCATGCGCCAGGCGCTGGAATGCTGCCACAAGGGCTGGGGCGAGGCGATAATAATTGGCGTGGCCGGTGCGGGTCAGGAAATCCGTACACGTCCTTTCCAGCTTGTCACCGGGCGCGTATGGCGCGGCACGGCGTTTGGCGGTGCAAGGGGGCGCACCGATGTGCCCAAAATCGTGGACTGGTATATGCAGGGTAAGATCAATATTGATGATCTGATTACCCATAAAATGCCGCTTACGGATATCAACCGCGCATTCGATCTGATGCATAGCGGAGAATCCATCCGCAGCGTCGTGGTATATTAAACCGTCATCCCCGCTTCATCATCGCGCATGGTCCGGCCCGGCGTGATTCACCAGCCAGCGCACGAACGTATCGCGGTCAAGCAAGCGCGCATGAGGGCGCCCGATATCAGGCTGGTCAACAGGACAACAAAAAAACTGGAGGGTAAATGGATGAAAAAAAACCTCCTGTAGCTGACGCGGAAGCAGGAGACACTGAACCCGGCTTGCTCAAGCGGGTTGTGAAAGCATTAGGGCCAGGTCTGGTGACGGGTGCGGCGGATGATGATCCGTCGGGTATTGCCACCTATTCACAGGCTGGCGCGGGCTTTGGGTTTTCATTGCTATGGGCATTTCCCCTGATGTATCCGCTGCTTCTGGCGGTACAGGAAAGCTGCGGACGCATCGGCGCAATCACGGGCAAGGGTTTGGCGGCCGTAATCAAGGAAAATTACAATAAAAAATTGCTTTATATGTCGGTTGGGCTCGTCGCTGCCGCGAACACGGTCAATATCGGGGCGGATTTGGGAGCCATGGCGGCAGCCACGCAACTGTTTGTGGATGTGCCGCTCCCGGCCATCGTTATTCTTTACGCCATATTGATCGTTATACTGGAAATTTTTATTACCTATGCGATCTATGCCAGGATTCTGAAATGGCTGGCCGCAACGCTGCTGGCCTATCCTGTCACCGCGTTTCTCATAGGCCAGGACTGGGCGGAAGTGCTCAGGAATACATTCACCCTGACGCCGCAAATCAATTCTCAGACTATATATATTTTTGTCGGAATGCTGGGCACAACCATTTCGCCCTATCTGTTTTTTTGGAACACCTCTGAAATTGTGGAAGAAGAAATATTTCAAAATAATATTGCGCAAATAGGCGAAGATCCGAAAGCCACCAGACGGTTTTTATTGAATATGCAGATTGATAATTTTGCCGGCATGACATTTGCCTGCGTAACCGCCTGGTTTATCGTAATTGTGTGTGCGTCCACTTTGTATAAAAGCGGCGGCACCGAGATCACAACAGCAGCCGACGCCGCGCGGGCTCTCGAACCGCTGGTTCAAAATTTTGCCAATGCCGGATTTATCGCCAAATTGATTTTTTCCGCCGGGATTATTGGTCTTGGCCTGTTGGCGGTGCCGGTACTGGCCGCTTCATCGTCCTATGCCATCAGCGAAGCCCTGGGATGGAAAGAGGGATTGTACCGCAAATATGGCGACGCAAAGGGTTTCTACGGCATTATTATCCTTGCCACCTTTGCGGGGCTGGTCATTAATTTCCTGGGCATCAACCCTATCAAGGCGCTGGTTTTCACCGCCGTTTTCAATGGCGTAGCGGCTGTGCCGCTTCTCATTATGATTGTCAGGGTGGGCAATAATAAAAAAATTATGGGCGAATACAAAAATGGCAAAATATCCAATTTGTTTATCGGCCTGGCTTTGGCTTTGATGACCAGTTCCGTATTGGTGTTGTTCTACGCGGTTATGAAGGGTTATTGAAATTTGATCATCCGGTGCCTGGAGTGATCGTACAAAAGCGGTTACTCGACGCCCAGCGACCTGGGGGGCAGCACCGGCGCTTCGCGCATCAGCGTGATGGATATGCGCCGGTTGCCGGAAAGAAAGGGATCATCAGGAAACAGCGGATCGGTGCTGGCCCTGCCCGTCACTTCGGAAAACCGTGTGTCGGGAACGCCTGTTTGTTGCAGCATCCGCCGGCTTAGCATGGCCCTGTCCATGGATAATTCCCAATTGCCATACCCATCCTCACCCTGAAAGGCGCTGGCGTCGGTGTGCCCCGATATTGCAATCCTGTTGGGGAGCTTGTTGATGACCTTGGCTATTTCCTTGAACATGGCGCGGGTACGGGCATAGGGATCGGAAGAACCCTCCTTGAACATCGGCCTGTCAGCCTCATCCACAAGCTGAATACGCAGGCCCTCGGCCGTGTGATCAATAATCAGCTGCCCAGCAAGCTGCGCCAGTTCCGGAATATCATTGATGGCCTGCTTCAGTTCTTTTTCCGCTTTTTCGAATATTTTCATTTCCCGGTCGGCAATAGCCTTGTTGAGGGCTTCTTCCGTCGGCTTGGCTGAGGTGCGGTCTGTGGAAAGACTGGTCATGAGTTCATGGGCGCCCCCCTTACCGGCAGTGTCTTGACCGGCGCCGACGGCGGCAACCGCATCCGGAGCCGTGCTTAATGTAGCCGATACGGCGCCGGACGCGGGCTGGGGGGCCTCGTTTTCATTTTCGCTTTCATTGGCCGGGGGTGGCGCGGGCGGGGCCAGTTCCAGTGTAACGCTGGGTGTGCCATCGGCAACGCTATCATCCTTGCTGATGCTTTGGCCGCCCATCATGCCTTCGCCGCCGCCTGATGCGGAACTGGCCATGGTGACGCTGAAATATTCGGAAATACCCTCCTTCTGTTCCTTGGAGGTGGAACTGAGCAGCCAGAGCATAAGAAAAAACGCCATCATGGCGGTCACGAAATCGGCATAGGCGACCTTCCAGGCGCCGCCATGATGGCCGCCCTGAATTTTCTTAATCTTCTTGATTATAATTGTTGGAGCTTCGCTGTTTTTGCCTTGCGCCATTTCCGCCTGCTATTACCAGCCATTGTGTGCGGGCAGTCTAGGGCGGGGGGGTTAATATCGGGTTTGCAGCGCAAAGCCCGGCCAGAACCATATTGGCATTGCGCCAGCCTCACATAAGCCCTTATAAATTAAGTAATCATTCATCATAAAAGGGATTAGTAAAGATGACAGTGGACACCCGCGCCCTTCGCAACGCATTCGGCAATTTTGTAACCGGCGTAACCCTTGTCACCACCAGGGGCGCGGATGGCAAGGTCATCGGCATGACCGCAAATTCGTTCAGTTCCGTGTCGCTGGACCCGCCGATGGTGCTTTGGTGCATCGACAAGGGGTCCGACCGCCTGGCCATATTCGAGGCGGCGAAGCATTTCGCCATCAATGTGCTGGCTGCCAGCCATCAGGAATTGTCCGGCCGTTTCGCAAAAAAAGGCCAGCCCTATATGGATGGCGTCGCCTATACCACATGGGAGACCGGAAGTCCGATTATCGCTGATGCGGTGGCTATTTTTGATTGTGACAAGGTGGCCAGCCACGATGCGGGGGATCATATAATTTATGTCGGCCTGGTCCGTAAATTTGACGCGCCTGAAGCGGCGGGTAAACCGCTGGTGTTCCACCGCGGCGGCTATTGCGCTTTGGCCTGATCAGAGCGCTCCGGTGTGGCCAGTTTTGTCCATTGCGCCCATTGCCGGGATATGGTCAAGTTCATAGAATAAAATAGCTAGCTGGTATTTCCGTAGCGGCTTGTAATTTCTGAGGTGGGAGGAGTGCCATGCTGGCGGCGTTGGTTGAAACTTATAATGGCGTGATTGCGCCCCTTATTCTTCGAGGCGGCCCAATCGTCGCCGTACTTCTGTTAATTTCGGTTGTGGCGCTGGCGGTTATCATTATCAAAATTGTACAGTTTTATCTTGCCGGCGTTTATTCCAATTCCCGTGCGCGCGCCAAAGTGATTGATCCGGTGATGGAGCTAATCAGGACGGGGGATTTCGCGGCCGCACATAATGCCGTGTTGAAGCAGAAGGGCCCCCTGGCGCGCTTAATGGAAGCGGGACTTACCGCCAGCTGGCGCGACCAGCGCCGGGGTGCTGAAATTGAAGAAGAGCTTGGGCGCGTGGGCGGAAATGAGCTTACAGCCATGCAATCCTATTTTCGCTGGCTGGAAGTGATCGGCAATGTTGCGCCGCTATTGGGTCTGCTGGGTACCGTGATGGGCATGATCACCGCTTTTCAGCAATTGGAAGTGGCAGGCAGCAAGGTAGACCCCTCCATTCTGGCAGGCGGGATCTGGGAAGCGCTGCTGACCACCGAGGTGGGCTTGATGGTGGCCATTCCCGTTGTAACGGTTCTTAATCTGCTGGAAAACCGGCTGGATCAGTACCGTCAGGAAATGCGCGATATTTCGGCGCGCCTGGTATATGCGCTGAATGTCGCGGAAAAGCGCGCGGCCGCAGGCGGCGCTGCACCCGCCCAGGCTGCCCAATAAGCGGGGCCCGGCAGCCATGAGCATTCTTGACCAGCCGCTGCGCCGTTCCCGGAAAATGAGCATGACGTCCATGATTGACGTTGTGTTCCTGCTTTTGATCTTCTTTATGCTGATCAATACATTTGGCACAACGCAGGTTTTGCGTTTTACGACCCCAGCGGGTGAACGTAAATCAGCCGAAAAGGATTTCACCCTGACGCCGGTTTATATCCGGCCGGATAATTCCATTCAGATTGATGGGCGCACGGTTCCGCTGGAGGCGCTCAAGGCTGAAATGCAGCAGCTGAAACTGAAGGCCGCCGAGGTCACCCTGATGATCGTGGTTGAGCCGGGCGCAAAAAATCAGGCGCTGATTTACGCGATTGAAGCCGCGCGCAGCAGCGGCCTGAAAAATATCGCCTTGAAAAAACTGAAGGATGCCGAAGCCATTTTAGCCCCCGCAACCGATGGGGGCGGCGAATGATTGATTTTGGCCCGGAGCGGCCAAAGCGCGAATATGAATATCTGGTGCCGCTTATCAATGTGGTTTTCCTGCTGATCACATTCTTTTTGATCACCGGCACGATGCAGACGGCGGAACCTGTAAAAGTTGAACTGCCCGAAGGGTCGATTGACGAAACCAAACCCGCCGAGGCGGTGACGATGTATGTCGGGGCGGATGGCTTTGTTTATATGTTCGACCAGGTAATCGAGGCGCAGTTCGCCCCCTTCATGCTGCGCAGTTTTTTTCTGAAGGAGGGGCATCGCTCGGTTCAGATCAGGGCTGACAGGAATGCGAATGCCGAAACGCTGATTGATCTGATGGAAAAGATGCGGGAGATTCAGGTCGAAGAGATCATCATATTGACGGAGCAGGGGAAGTGAACCCTTCCCGCGGCATGCTGAATCCGGGACACCGGCATCTGGCGCTGTTCATACTGATTTCCTTTTTGCTGCATGTTCTGTGGTTTGTCTGGTTCGCCATGCAGGGGACGGCGATGTTCGCGTCCCAGGATAGTGGCGTGCTTGGGCTGGGCGGCGGCCAGGATCTGGTGTTTGAACTGTCCCGCGGGGATGATGACGCCCCATTGGCGGAAATCACCGGGGCCGAAATGGATATTCAGGAAGTCCTGCCCGAAACGCTGGAAGAGGAACAGATAGAAGTTCCTCTGGTCGAAGAGGAAACCGCCATACCGGTTGCGCCTGCTGAGGATATTGTAGCGAAGGAAAAGGCGGAGGCGGCCAAGGCCGCCGCCGCTGCCGCTGCCGAAGCCGCGGCAAAAAAACGCAGCGGCGGCGAGGGGGGGGATGCCGAAGCATCCAAACGCAATCGCGCCGGCAATGCATTAAGCGGCGCGCAAATTTCTTCCTCCGCTGCCGGGCGCACGCTTAACCTGCTGGCGGGGCGGCTGGATATACCGTCCGGCAACCGCCTGATGAATGTGAAACTGAACCTGTTCCCCGATGGCACCATGCGGGTGGCGCTGACCTATTTTCACTACAAAACCTTTCACAAGCTGGTGACATCCACCCGGAGCCTGAAAGGCGACGGCAAATGGTGGGTGGAGAATGACAGTCTTTGTCTTCAGGCCATGGTTATCGATTATGGCACCATCAATTGTTATGAGATGAACCAGAAGCCGGATGGCAATCTGGATCTGTATTTCTCAAACTGCACGGGCAAATCCTCGTCCATATGCAGGAGGGCCCGGCTTGGCGCCCAGGGCCATTTCAGTTCAGGCATAGAGTAAGGCTTGCGGGCCGGGCTTGCTTACCGTAAACAGCGGTTTCCCTTTTCTGTCTGGAGTATGCCGCCATGATCAGTCCCAGCTTTGCCTCAGTTCAGGATATGCTGGCCTCATTGCGGCCATCCTATCCGGTCATGTGTATCTGGCCCGAACGTATTGCCATGACTGCCGGTCGCTTTCTTACCGGATTTCCGGGCAAGGTGCTGTATGCCGTGAAATGCAACCCGCACGGCATTGTTCTTGATGCGATGCATGGCGCGGGCATCCGGGACTTTGACACGGCGTCGCTCAATGAAATTGCCCTGGTCGATGAGCGTTTCGACGATGCAATCTGCTATTTCAACCATCCGGTAAAAAGCCGCGCCGCCATAGACAGTGCGGTTCGAGTCTATGGCGTGAACGATTTTGTCGTGGATCATCCAAGCGAGCTGGCAAAGCTGATCAGCGTGGCAGGCCCCGGACATATCATTCAGGTGCGTCTGCGCACGCCGGGCGGCGTCGCCACATTTGATTTGTCCGCAAAGTTCGGCGCCGATGAAGATATGGGGGTGGAATTGCTGCGCGAAGTGGTTGCCCAAAAATCAAAAGCAGCGGTTTCGTTTCACGTGGGCAGTCAGTGCCGCAAGGCGTCCGCCTATGCCAAGGCCTTTGAAATTGTTGCGCGGGTGCTTGAGCGTGCCGGCGTGACGCCGGAATATGTCAATGTCGGCGGCGGCTTTCCGGTTTCAGATGCAGAGCTCAAGGCCCCGCCGCTGGAGGAGTTTTTTGCTCAAATCCGGGAATCCGCCGCCCAGTACGGTTTTCTGGGAAAGGTGCCCTTATTGTGTGAACCGGGCCGCGGCATGGTCGCCGACGCGGCGTCACTGATTACCCAGGTGCATTTGCGCAAGGACAATCAGCTTTACCTCAACGAAGGCATCTTTGGCAGCCTGTCGGAAATCGTCTATGGCGATATGCGTCCGCCCTTGCAGGCCATCCGGCTGAGCGGGCCCTTATCCAACGAAATGCGCCCCTTCACCCTGTTCGGGCCGACCTGCGATTCGAACGATGTTGTGCCGCATCAATTTGCGCTGCCCAAGGATATTACCGAGGGCGACTGGATCGAAGTGGGCGGGGTCGGCGCCTATTCCAACGCCCTGCAAAGCAGCTTTAACGGTTTCACGACAGATACTTTCGTCGCTATTCGCGGCACCATGCCAAGCGCATTTGCGGCGTAGCCTGATTCCTGTCTGGATTGAATCACTTTCCCGTCACCCCGCCCCTGGGGGGTGACGGGAAAGAAAATCCTGCCGCTATAAACAGGCGGAATAGCGCCAGGCTGCGCCGCACCACGCAGGATTTTTTCACGGGCTGCGGACCGGAATAAAACCTGTTTATGGGCCATAAAATATCTCGCAAAATTACGGCGGACAATCCTGCCCTGTTTCCGCTGAATTTATCGAATAAGCCAGAAATTGATTTGACCTGAATCAATGCAGATATGTGCCGTCCCGAGTACCTTTCACCCGGCTTGCCGCCTGGCTTGCCGCATTCCACTTCTAACAAGGAGAAACGGATATGGCCGACACTGGAACCAAACTGCCCGTACATACTGAGGGAAAGGGAGAAGGGCGCGGCTTGCCGGCGTGGCGTCCGATTGAAAATCTGCGCCGTGAAGTTGACCGGCTGTTTGAGGATTTCGACCGGGATTTCTGGCGCTCGCCGTTCCGCCGCACCTTTGGCGACATCGAGCCTATGCTGCGCCGCGGGCTAAGCTGGGGCGCCACTCCGGCTGTAGATATTATGGATAAAACCGAAGCCTATGAGGTTGTCGCCGAACTGCCCGGCATGGATGAGAAAAACATCGAGGTGAAACTCATCAATGGCAGTCTGACCATCAAGGGCGAAAAGCGGGACGAAAAAGAGGAGAAGAAAAAGAGGAGAAGAAAAAGGATTATTATCTGCATGAACGCAGCTTCGGCGCCTTTGAGCGCAGTTTCGCATTGCCTGATGAGGTGGACGCCGATAGAATCCAGGCGAACTTTAAAAACGGTGTTCTTACGGTAACCCTTCCCAAAAAACCGGAAGCCGTGAAGCCCGAGAAGAAAATCGAAATCAAATCGGCGTGAGTTGCCACGCCAGGGATAGTGATCGGCGCAGCATAATGATGGTTTTGCCGGGATGATGCTGCGCTGGCGCTATGTAATTATGCTATTCGCGGTGGTGCTGGTCTTTCCGGCGCCGGCCGCCGCAACCGGGGATCCGGTGGCGCGTGAAATTGGGGCGATCATCAGCGGCGCCGTTCCGGTCCGGCACGATCTTTCCCCCGCACACATGGATGCGGCCCGGCGGCTCTATGCTTTGCGGCAAAATGCGCCGCTATGGTGGACTGGCCGCGATTGGCAGAATAGTGCCCGGTTAGCGCAGCATGCGCTGGCGCATGCCGGACAGGAAGGCTTGCGCGCAGCCGACTATGCCGTCGGGGCGCGCCAACTGCCCGCCAAAGACGCCAGCCCGCTGCAAATTGCCACGGCCGATGCGCTGCTCACGGCTGCATTGCTGCGGTATATTTCGGATATCGCAAATGGCCGGCTCAGGCCGCACGAGATTGATCCGGAACTGTATGTCACGCCAGATATTATTGATCCGTACACGGTGCTGCGTGCGGGCATGGAGGCTGCAGATTTTGCAGGCTGGTTGCACGCTCTGGCCCCATCCACGCCTGGTTACAGTCAATTGCGGGATGCTCTGGCGCAAATGCGCATCCGCGCCGGAGCTGGCAACTGGCCGCTGTTACCCGATGGACCCAAGCTGGAAAAGGGACAACGCGCCGACACTGTCAGGACGTTGCGGCGGCAACTGGTGCTGCTGGGTGATCTGTCTCCGGGCCTTTTTGGCGATGATCAATTCGATGCTGCGCTTGAAACCGCAGTCAAAATTTTTCAGTCCCGGCATGGTCTGGACGCAGATGGTGTTGTTGGCCGCGCTACACGCCGCGCATTGAATGCCGGCCCGGCCGAGCGCGCCAAACAGATCATTCTCAATATGGAGCGATTACGCTGGCTCGATGATAATTTCGGGCCGCGTTATGTGCTGGTCAATATTGCCAGCTTCGAACTGATTGCGGTGGATGACAGCAAAATTGTGATCCGCAGCCCCGTCGTGGTGGGCCGCGCCTATCGCCGCACTCCGGTTCTCAGCGATCAGATCGTTAATCTCGTGCTGTCACCGACATGGACCCCGCCGCCCCGGCTGGCGAAGCTGGATATATTGCCCAGGATCAGAGCCGACCCGGCCTATCTCAGGCAACAGGGTTTTCGCGTCTTTGATGGCTGGGGCGCGGATGCCAGAGAACTGGATCCTGCGGCCATTAACTGGCGCAGCGTCACCGCGAATAATTTGCGCTTCAGGTTCCGCCAGGAGCCTGGCCCCCTCAATGCATTGGGCGGTGTGCGCTTTTCACTGACCAATGCGTTTGGGATATATCTGCATGATACGCCGCATAAGGAGTTGTTCGTCAAACATCAGCGTGACTTCAGTTCCGGCTGCATCCGTGTCGCCAAGGTCGTGGAATTGGCTTTATTTGCCCTGGAAAATGCCCCTGACTGGCCACCCGGGCGGCTGGCGCAGGCAATGACCAGCGTAAAACCCGAAATCGTTAAACTCGCCAGGCCCTTGCCAATTCACATTATTTACCGTACAGCCTGGGTGGATGACGGGGGCAGGTTGCAATTTCGCAACGACATATATGGCCGCGACACTTTGTTGCGCTCCGCTCTCAAGCTGGATGTGCCAGAGTAACTACTTGTTAAAATGCCATCCGGATACTATCCGGTAGCGCATATCGTGTTTACCAGTTCCAGACGAGGTAGTGTGAAATCAGCAGATAATCCGGCGCCGGCTCCGGCACAGACACTTAATCGCCGCAGCCTTTTAGGGCTGGCAGGCGCGGCGGCGCTCAGTCTTGTTCCGCAACGCGCATTTGCTTATGGCCAGGCTCTGGCAAAGCCCAGGGCGCTTGCCTTTTATAACCTGCATACAGGTGAGAAACTGCGGACTGAATTCTGGGCCGATGGAAAATTCATCCCCGAGGCGCTGGGTCATATCAACCGCCTGTTGCGCGATCATCGCACAAATGAGATCAGCGCCATTGATCCCACTTTGCTTGATCTTCTGCACAGGCTGCAACGCCGGATCGGGACAGAGGAAGCCTTTCATGTGATTTCGGGCTACCGGTCGCCCGCAAGCAATTCCTTGTTGCGCGCGCGAAGCGGTGGTGTCGCCAATCGCAGTCTGCACATGAGCGGCAAGGCGATCGACATTGCGCTGCCGGGTTGCAAACTTGCTCATTTACGCCAGGCTGCCCTGGATTTACGCGCGGGCGGGGTTGGCTATTACCCGGCATCGGGCTTTGTCCATGTGGATACCGGCCGCGTCCGGCAATGGACATAAGGGACGGCGCCGCGCCCTGCGGGCAATCAGTTCGCCGCTAGACCCAATTCGGATCAGACGGAATCGCTATTGGCGATCCCATCTGATCCGTATAGGGGCTGATCAGACGCTGTAATACATCTGATACTCAATCGGATGCGGCGTGTGTTCGAAGGCGTACACTTCTTCCATTTTCAGATCGATATAGGAATCGAGCTGCTCGTCGCTGAACACATTGCCCTTTTTCAGGAAGGCGCGGTCGGCGTCGAGCGATTCCAGCGCCTGGCGCAGGCTGCCGCACACTGTCGGCACTTCCTTCAGTTCCTCCGGCGGCAGATCGTACAGATCCTTGTCCATCGGATCGCCGGGATGGATCTTGTTTTCGATGCCGTCAAGGCCGGCCATCAGCATCGCGGCAAACGCCAGATAGGGGTTGGCGGTGCAATCGGGGAAGCGGACCTCGACGCGCTTGGCCTTGGGGTTCTGCGCGAATGGAATGCGGCAGGAGGCAGACCGGTTGCGCGCTGAATAGGCCAGCAGCACCGGCGCTTCAAACCCCGGGATCAGGCGCTTATAGCTGTTGGTGGAGGCATTGGTCAGCGCGTTCAGCGCCTTGGCATGCTTGATGATGCCGCCGATATAATACAGGCACGTATCCGACAGATCGGCATAGCCCGAACCGGCGAAGGTCGGCTTGCCGCCTTTCCAGATTGACTGATGCACATGCATGCCCGAGCCATTATCGCCATAAAGCGGCTTTGGCATGAAGGTGGCGGTCTTGCCATAGCTCGCCGCTACCTGATGGATCACATATTTGTAAATCTGCATCTGGTCGGCAATTTTGGTCAGGGTGCTGTATTTCATGCCCAGCTCGTGCTGGCTGGGGGCAACTTCATGGTGATGCTTTTCAGTGTCCAGCCCCATTTCACGCATGATCGCCAGCATTTCAGAACGCATGTCCTGAAGTGTATCCATTGGCGGCACCGGGAAATAGCCGCCCTTGACGCGGGGGCGATGCGCAAGATTGCCGCCATCATATTTCGTACCGGTATTGTACGGGCCTTCCACGCTGTCGATGGAAAAGCTGGTTTCGTTCATTTCAACCTTGTAACGGACATCATCGAAGACGAAAAATTCAGCTTCCGGGCCGAAAAAGGCGGTGTCGCCCAGGCCGGTAAATTTCAGATAGGCTTCCGCCGCCTTGGCGGTGGAACGCGGGTCGCGGCTATAGGCCTGACCGGTTGAAGGTTCCAGAATGTCGCAAATCAGCACAAGCGTGTTTTGCGCCATGAAAGGGTCCATTACCGCCGTGCCGAGATCCGGCATCAGCGTCATGTCGGATTCATTGATGGCCTTCCATCCCGCAATCGAGGAGCCGTCAAACATGATGCCTTCAGCAAGCATGTCTTCATCGAATACAGCCACATCCATGGTCAGATGCTGCCACTTGCCGCGCGGATCGGTAAAACGCAGATCAACGAATTTGACATCGTTGTCCTTGATGTTCTTCATAAGTTTATTGACGTCGGACATTTTATTTTCCCTGTTGTGAAAGTGGTGTTACAGCGCTTCTTCGCCGGTTTCCCCGGTGCGAATACGCAAGGCTTCCTCGATATTGCTGACAAACAGCTTGCCGTCGCCAATGCGGCCGGTATGGGCGGCGCCCTTGATGGCGTCGATGGCGCGTTCAACCATATCATCCGACAAAACGATCTCGATTTTCACCTTGGGCAGAAAATCGACAACATATTCAGCCCCGCGATATAGTTCTGTATGTCCTTTCTGACGTCCAAATCCCTTGGCTTCCAGTACCGTAATCCCCTGCAAGCCAATTTCGTGAAGCGCTTCCTTCACTTCATCCAACTTGAAAGGCTTAATGATCGCCTCGATCTTTTTCATGTGCGTTCGGGTTCCTGTTACAAACGGCTGGCCAGTTGCCGTAAATAAGCGTCACAGCCATTGATTAGCATGTGTTGTGCCAGTTACCAATAGTGCGTAACCAGTCTGATTTCTGCGATTGTTACCGCCATGCCGGGCAGGAAACAATCCCGAATTTGCCCGGTTAACAGGCAATATGAATAAAAGTTGGGCAAGATGCCTGATTTTCTCCGAATGGATTAATTCTGAGCCGTTTTGATGGGACGGCGGCTGTGCTAGGCTCGGCATATGGGAACTTTTCAGGAAATCAGTGATTCATTCCTGCGCATCCGCGCGCCAGGCCTGTAATGAAGCCGCTGGGAATTATTGCAGGCAGCGGACCGATCCCGCTGATGCTGGCGGAACAATGCGCGGCCGAGGGGCGGCCCTGCTTTATTGCGGGTATACTGGGTGCTGCTGCATCCCAGATCGCCCGCTATCCGCATCAATGGGTCGGGATTGGCGCGGTGGGCAGTCTGATGCGCGCCCTGCGCCAGCATGATTGCGAAGAGGTGGTCTTTATCGGTGCCGTGCGGCGGCCCGATCTGCGCCATCTGAAGCTGGACTGGGGCGGCATGCGGTTCCTGCCGCGCTATGTCCGGGCGGCGCTGGGCGGTGATGATCAGCTTTTACGCGCCCTTGTTAATGAATTTGAACGTCATGGCTTCAGGGTGGTTGGCGCGCATGAGGTGCTGGCGGATATTGCCGCCCCGGCGGGCCAATTGGGTCAGATCGCGCCCGGACCGGAAGATCAGGCGGATATCGCCCGCGCGCTGCATGTGGCGCGCCAGACCGGCGCGCTGGATATCGGGCAGGGGGTCGTGGTCTGCCGTGGCGTCGTTCTGGCGGTTGAGGCGGCGGAAGGCACAGACGCCATGCTGACCCGCTGCGCCCAATTACCCGGAAGCCTGCGCGCAACCCCAAACACGGACGGCGGCAGGCGGCGCGGCGTGCTGATAAAACTGCCCAAACCCGGACAGGAACGGCGTATTGATATGCCGGCCATCGGGGTGACGACCCTGCATCTGGCGGCGGCGGCAGGTCTGGCCGGTATCGTGTTCGAAGCAGGCGGGGCGCTGTTGGTTGATGCGGGCGCCATGATCCAGGAGGCCGATGCGCGCGGCATGTTTTTGGTAGGCCTGAACGGGGCCGGGGAAATGGACTGATGGCAGAGACGCCACTGCGGCTGATGCTGATCGCGGGCGAGCCGTCCGGTGACGCCATTGCCGCGGAATTGCTTCAGGCGCTGGCGCAGTCAAGCGGGCGGCCCATCGCTGCATTCGGTGTGGGCGGCCCGGCTATGGCCAGGGCAGGGCATCAAAGCCTGTTCGACATGACCGATCTTTCGGTGATGGGAGTTGCCGAAGTGCTGCCCAGATTACCGCAACTGCAACTGCGTATCGCCCAGACCGTGGGGCTGGCTTTGCAGGCACGCCCGGATATGCTGATCACCATTGACAGCCCGGATTTCTGTTTTCGTGTGGCCCGCCAGGTGCGCAAATATGCGCCGCAAATTCCCATCGTGCATTATGTCGCGCCGCAAATCTGGGCCTGGCGGCGGGGGCGGGCGCGCAAGATCGCCCGCTATGTCGATCTGGTGCTGGCGCTATTGCCGTTCGAGCCGCCTTTGTTTATCGCGCAAGGATTGCCGTGCAGCTTTGTGGGGCATCCGGTAGTTGGGCGAATTCCCGCCGCTGATGCGGGGGCGGAGTTTCGCAAGCGTCATGCAATCCCCCCGGATGTTCCATTGCTAGGTGTTTTACCGGGCAGCAGGGGTGGCGAAGTGTCGCGGTTGCTGCAACCCTTCGGCGATACGATCCAATGCCTGTCACGCGATCAGCCGGATCTGCACATCTTCTGTGCAACTCTGCCGCATGTGGCGGACCAGGTGCGGGCAGCGGCGGCGAACTGGCCGGGGCGGGTGATCGTTACGGAAGATAATGCGGAGAAACTGGCGGGCTTTGCCGCCTGCAATGCAGCGCTGGCGGCCTCCGGCACCGTATCGCTTGAACTCGCAGTTTGCGCCACGCCGCATGTGGTGGCTTATAAAGTCAGTCCGCTGACTGCCATGATTGCGCGCCGCGTGCTGAAAATTTCACATGTAAATCTGGTCAATCTGATCCTGAATGAAAGCCTGATCCCGGAACTGCTGCAACAGGATTGCACGCCCGAAAGTCTGGCGCGCGAACTGGGGCCGCTGCTGGACGCAACAAAGGCGGCCGAACGCCAACGCGCCGGCATGCGAAAAGCTTTACAGGAACTGGGTGCGGGACAAACCCCGCCCGGCCAGCGCGCAGCACAGGCCGTGCTGGCGCTGCTTGCGAAATCCTAGCTGGATGCTGTTCTAAACGCTATCCTCGCCCGTAGCCTGGGTCCGCCAGATCGCCCCGATAAAGGCGCCTTTGCTGCGCGGCAGCAGGATAAGCACAAGCACGACAACCAGCGCTGACCAGAAGCTCGTGGCCACCCATACGGGCCAGGCCGTGCGCTGTTCCACCATCAGCAGCAGCGGTACGACCACATGCCCGGTAATCAGAATGGTCAGCCATGCCGGCCCGTCATCGGCGCGGATATGACCGATGGCTTCGTCGCACCGGGCGCACGCATCAACCGGCTTCAGAAAAGCGCGAAACAGTTTTCCCTTGCCGCAATTCGGGCAGCGCCCGGCAAAACCGCGCGCCGTGGCCGTAAGAAATGTCTGCTGGTGGTTCGCCATCACGCCAATCCTGTAAAACCCGATCCTGTAAAATGTGACGGCGCGGGAAATCTGCCACTACAACGCATTCTACCATGATATCAACATTTGACCAGTTTTCCAGCAAAGCAGAACAGAGTAAGTAACTGGCATGTCAAGACCTGAACCCGTTATTTTGCGTTTCGCTCACAAATAAGAACGGCGGCCTGAAATAAAGCCGCCGTTCTTCTGCGGAGGGATTTAGGCGAATTATGCCCTGCGGCGCCGAAATGCGCCAATGCCCGCCAGACCCGCGCCAAGCAGGCCAAGCGTAACAGGTTCCGGTACCGAAGCCGGATTCAGAGGATTAAGAGGGTCCACATTCAAATTATCAAAGGTGAGGGTGAAAGGCGGATCGAAACCTATATCGGTGAAAACACCAAGATGGTATATGCCGGCCGCCAGCTCCTCAATGAACAGAGACCCAAACTCTCCAACAGCTATGCTTTCGCCTTGTTCGGAAAACAGTTCCAGAACAAGTGGAAAGAACTCGGCCAATTCACCGTCGTCGAAGCGGGCAAAGGCTTCAAAATCACCAAAGCCTGACTCGCAATTGCTGCAAAAGCGAATGGTGAACACGTCTCCATTGTCAGTGCTTTCCGTCTCCGGGATAAATTCGCCAAGCGATCCGCGAATCGTAACCAGGGCGCCATTGCCGGCAGTTGCCTGTGGGTTTCCGATGCCACCGGCATCCCCCACCTCCTGCCATTCGGAGACAGCGATTATGGCCAGGGCAGGCGTTGCAGCAGCGGCAAATCCCATGGCGCAGGCGCCCAACATAACTGGCCGTATAAAATTGGATAAAAGTTTATTCATTTTACATCTCCCAATAGGTAAACCCCGCCCATATGAAGGCTGAGATTGGGACAGTATTGGTAAAACGTAATGGACGAACAAGTGACGGCCGTCACATTGAGTTTGAAAAATTCAGACTCTGTTAACTCTCATTTTTCCAGCCTTGAGAAATCCATTTTGGCGGCTCCCAGAATGGGGCCGCCATCATCCACTTGTAACAGCACGGCGATTCCGGAATATCCGGCCTTGCGAAAATCGCGAATGGGAAGATTAAGCCCCATGCTCTGGCCCTGCCATATGCCGACCGAGGTCATGGACCGCACAATATTGAAATAAACCAGTTCCTTGCCCGCATTTTCACCTGCCTTGACCGAAACGAACTGACGTGTGTCATATTGGATTAACCGGATGCTGGCGGATTGCGCGCCGGGCGGCAATGTGCCCGCGCCAATATTCACGGCTATCGCAAGCGGGCCCGGCCACAGATTAATCCCTACGGCGGGCGGGCGGGCGCCGGTCTGATATGTGATCACTTCGTCAATCACGCCGGTCTCTGATCCGACTTCGCGATATACGCCGTCTATTATGATTTGCGGCGTGTAGATATCCGCACTTCCCGCTGCTGTTGCGTAGGCGCGTTGCCTTGCATCAAATTCCGGCTTGGCCAGCGTATCCTTCCAGCCCAGATAATCCCAATAAGTCACCGGGAAAGTCAGTGCGATCACTTCCTCCCTTTTACTGAGCTGCTGCATATGCCTGTCAGCAATAATACAGGAGCTGCATCCCTGACTGGTATAAAGCTCCACTACGGTCGGGCGGTCATCCAGGGCCAGCCCCGCACCGGGAACAAGCAGGTAAAAAATCAGCGTCAACGCAAGGCGCAGGTGCGGCTTGTGAGAAAAACAAAGTACTCCCGTCAAAGTCATCATGTTTTATCGGCTTATTCCACCATCTCAGCCCAGACCGGCACATGGTCCGAGGGCCTTTCCCAGCCGCGCACCTGCTTGTCGATGGCGCAGGCGTTCAGCCGGTCCGTGGCCTGTGGCGACAATAGCAGATAATCAATGCGAATGCCGTGATCCTTGGCCCAGGCGCCGGCTTGATAATCCCAGAAAGTGTAGCGGTGCGGTTCGGTATGGCAGGCGCGATAGGCGTCGGTCAGGCCAAGGTTCAGAATGCTCCGCAGCGCGGTAATCGCTTCCGGCCGGTACAGGGCGTCGCCCTCCCAGGCGCGGGGATCATAAAGATCATCCTCGCTGAGGATGACATTCAAATCTCCGCCAAGAACCAGTGCTTCCTCATGGACCAGCAGGTTTTTCGCATGCCCATGCAGGCGGCGCATCCAGTCCAGCTTGTACTCAAATTTTGGCGTCTCCACGGGATTGCCGTTTGGCGCATAGATCGACGCCACCCGCACCGGACGGCCAGGGCAGCTGATCACGGCCTCTATATACCGTGCCTGATCATCATTCTCGCCGCCCGGAAGGCCGCATCTGACATCTTCAATGGGATATTTTGAAAGGATCGCCACGCCATTATAGGTTTTCTGCCCATGCCGCGCGATAGTGTAGCCAAGCTCTTCAAGCTCAATTGCGGGAAAGCCGTCATCGGTGCATTTAGTTTCCTGCAAAAGTGCCACATCGGGCTTTGCCTCGCGCAGATAATCCAGCACCAGCCCCAGCCGCGCCTTCAGTGAATTAACATTCCAGGTGACTATTTTCATGCGGGTATATAGCGCCGCACCTGAATTGCGGGTTTTTGTTTGCGCAGCCGGGCTACATCATATGATGTCTGCATCCGCATCAGAGTGTCCATTGAAACCCCGAAGGCTTTTTCAATACGCAACGCCATTTCCGGCGAAAGCGATGCCCGTTCGTTTAAAAAAGCGGAAAGCGCAGGGCGCGTCACGCCAAGCACAAGCGCGGCAGCTGTCACCGACAGTCCAAGCGGCTCAATAATTTCCGTTTTGACAAACCCGCCGGGATGGGACGGGCTTTGCATGCGAATTCCTTGCTTGGCCGTCATGATTCACCTTTTTAGTGATAATCTTCATAGTCGAGATCGATGATTTCGATACTGGTTTGTTCGATGCGAAACGTGAGACGCCAATTCTTGGTCACAAAAAGGCTCCAGGTTCCTTTGCGCCCGCCAGTTAACTGATGCGCTTTCCAGCTTGGCACGGTGCGCAGTTCCGTTTCCGACTCCATGTCTTGCAGAAATGAAAAAATTTTACGCAGCTTGGGGGCGACGGCGGCGGGAATGCCCGCAGCATCATTTTCCTCAATGAACCGGCGCAATCCTTTATGGATCACGTTTCTGATTTTCATGAGGCAATGTACGCCTCCGGTCGTTCTGTGTCAAGCCACACGATACGAAATGCCATTTTTCTGAAAGCCGATATGCCAAGCTCGGCTGGTTTGATCCATATGGCAAGGGACAGCTTGCGGATTGACATGCCGCGCCATTGCTGGAATGAAAAGCGTTCAAAACGTCACAGCCATATTGGAAAATCAATGAGCCCCGCAGAAATTGAAAAAGTCATTCAAACCCAGCTTGATGCCTATAACGCCCATGACATTGAGGCCTTTATGGCCATGTGGGCCGACGACGCGCTGTATTTCGAGCATCCCTCGACATTGCTGGCCGAGGGCGCGGCCGCCATTCGCGCCCGCCATGTGGCGCGGTTTCAGGAGGCCAATCTGTTTGCGCGCCTGAAGCAGCGCATGGTGCTGGGCAACAAGGTGGTGGATTATGAAACCGTCACCCGCACCTTTCCCGAAGGCCCCGGCACGATCGACGTCATCGTCACCTATGAGGTCATTAACGGCAAAGTCGCCAAAGCCTGGTATATTTTCGGAACGCCGGTGCTGGATGCGGTCTGAAACTATTCTTCGTCCCGCTGATTGAACAGATCGGCAATATTGCGCGCGCCATGAAGGACGCGCAGCACACGGACAGCCTCTTCATCATGGGTAAAGAAGATGATGTAATTACCATAGACGCAGGACCGAATATCACTTCTCAGTTCGGGCCGGAGCCGATAGGTGTGCGGCGACGCAGCTATTTTCCGACATTGGCCGCGTAATTCTACGGCAAAGCTGACTGCGCGGCCGGGATTATCTATTGCGATGAAGTCGCCAATCTCTTCAATGTCGGCTTCTGCCAGCGGCGTAACAATCAGCCGCATCACGCGCGGCGGTTCTGTGCCAGTGCGCGATACTTGGCTTCCAGGCGGTCAAACACCTCGTCCGCCGGGATGCCGGGGCCGCTGTCAATGCCCTTTTGAATTTCCAGACGCAGTGCTTCAGTATCAGCCTGCCGCTTCAGGGCTTCTTTTAATAGCCGCTCCAAGGCCTGTGGCGTCAACAGGCCCGCATCAAGCGCAGCCTTGGCCGTGGTTTCGGATAGCTCAATCTGAATTGTCGCCATTGTCAAAACTCCTGAACGCACCCCTATACCGCAAACGAGGTTCCGCAGCCGCAAGAGGCCGTTGCTTTCGGATTATGGATGCGGAACGCCGCGCCGATCAGGTCGTCCACATAGTCGATTTCCGAACCTGCCAGATATTCAAGCGAGATCGTATCGATGATCACCGTCACACCGTCACGGCTGAAGCTGTGATCATCTTCTGTTATGGTGTTGTCAAAGGCGAAGGCATATTGAAAGCCGGAACAGCCGCCGCCGGATACGGTGACCCGCAGCATGGTTCCCGGCGCCTCGCCCGCTACCAGCCTGGTGATCTGGCGTGCGGCGCTTTGGGATATGGTCAAACCCTGGAGCGTGGAGGTTTGTGTCTGGGTCATGAAGCTACCGCCTGACGTGTGTTTTGTGCATAATGTCATACTATATATGCATTTTCTGTGATTTTGCCAACAAACCCGCTATTTAAGCTAGATGACTATGGAGCCTAAATCTTTATTTCTGTCCGGGGTGGGAATCGCGCCCTGGTCCTGCCTGCCGCAGACCAGCCGTGGCCGGCTGTTCGCAGAGCCGGAAAGCGCCACCCGCAGCGCCTTTCAGCGCGACCGTGACCGGATCGTGCATTGCAGTGCGTTTCGCCGCATGAAACACAAAACCCAGGTTTTTGTGTATTATGAAGGCGATTATTACCGCACCCGGCTGACCCATTCACTGGAAGTGGCGCAGATTACCCGTTCAATCAGCCGGGCGCTTGGGTTGAACGAAGATCTGGCCGAGGCGCTGGCCCTGGCGCATGATTTGGGCCACCCCCCATTTGGCCATGCGGGCGAATCGGCGCTGGACGGGTGCATGCAGCAATTTGGCGGCTTTGACCATAATGCCCAGGCCCTGCGCATCGTTACCCGGCTGGAGCAGCGTTATGCCGCCTTTGACGGGTTGAACCTGACCTGGGAAACGCTGGAAGGTCTGGTCAAGCATAATGGCCCGCTGACTGGACCCGGCATTGAACGCACGCTGCCGCTGGCGATACGTGAATATGCCGATCTTCAGGATCTGGAATTGCACGCCTACCCATCAGCCGAGGCGCAGGTCAGCGCATTGTCGGACGATGTTGCCTATTGTGCGCATGATATTGACGACGGGCTGCGGGCCGGCCTGCTGGATTTTGACCAGATGTGCCAGGCCCCCTTTGCCGGTCCGATTTTTCAAAAGGCCGTGGGGCGTTTTCCCGGCGTGGCGCGCAGCCGTCTGATTAATGAGGCGGTGCGTGAGCTGATCGGCGTGATGGTGGATGATTTACTGGAGCAATCAAGAAGCAATGTGAAGCGGGAGCGGGTATTTGATGCGGCGCATGTGCGCGAACTGGGGCGGCCGCTGATTGCCTTTTCACCCGCAATGGCTCAGGACATTGTGGCACTCAAGGCTTATCTGTTCACGCATATGTACCGGCATTACAAAGTCAACCGGGTGATGAGCCAGGCCAGGCGCGTGCTGGAGGAAATCTTCATGCGTTTTCTGGCGGAACCGGAATTGCTGCCTACTGAATGGCAGTTGCTTTGCGGCAAGCCCGGCAGTAAAGCCACCGCACGCATCGTCTGTGATTATGTGGCCGGCATGACGGACCGCTTCGCCATGGAGGAACATGGGCGCCTGTTCGACCTGCAATTGAAGATTTAGCTTTTCCATCCTCTTTTCCGTTACAATAGTTGCTGTGCGCCGCACCCGCCGTGCAAGCGCTAGAGTAATTTGTGAACTGACTGAACCGCTCCCCCCACCCCTAACCCCTCCCCACGAGGGGGAGGGAGACGGCGCTCAGTAGACTGAAGGAATCCCCCTCCCCTTGATGGGGAGGGGTCAGGGGTGGGGTGAGGAAGTGGGAAAGCGGGCGTATCAATCTGATCACAATATGGTCCAGCGCATGCAGGAAATCATGAACATATTCAAAGACTTTGACGACAAAATTACAGCAACATGTATGGCGTCTATTGCCGGGATAAGTTCCGGACAGCTTGCCGCTTCCGGTAAAACCTGCGAGGCTCCACGCGATCCCGCGCATGGCGATCTGTCAACCAATGTGGCCATGGTTCTTGCCAAACCGGCGGGAATGAAGCCGCGCGAGATTGCTGAGATGCTGGTCCCCAGAATGCGTGAATATGAAGGGGTGGCAGCGGTTGAAATCGCGGGGCCGGGTTTTATCAATCTGCGCCTGACGCCCGCATACTGGCACAGGCTGCTGGCCGGAATTTTACTTGAGGCACCGCATTATGGCGTATCCAGCATCGGCGCCGGGCTTCGGGTTAATATCGAATATGTGTCGGCCAACCCGACCGGGCCGATGCATGTCGGGCACACACGCGGTGCAGTGTTTGGGGATGCGCTGGCAAACCTCATGCAAACAGCAGGTTACGAGGTGTGCCGCGAATATTACATTAACGACGCTGGCGCGCAGGTGGACGTTCTGGCGCGCTCGGCCTTTTTGCGATATCGCGAGGCGCTGGGCGAGGACATAGGCGAAATTCCCGAGGGCCTTTATCCCGGCGACTATCTCATCCCGGTGGGACAGCAGTTAAAATCCGAATATGGCGACAGTTTGCGCGCCATGCCGGAGGCGCATTGGCTGCACCGCGTGCGCGACGCCGCCCTGAAAGCGATGATGGCGCTGATCCGCGAAGACCTTGCGGCGCTGGGCATTCGGCATGATGAATTTTATTCCGAACGGGCATTGCATGAAAGCGGCGCAATCGAGAAAACGCTCGCGCATCTCGAATCTCAGGGATTGATCTATGTCGGCGTATTGGAGCCTCCAAAAGGCAAAACCCCGGATGATTGGGAGCCGCGGCCGCAGACGCTGTTTCGCGCCAGCCAGTTTGGGGATGATGTGGATCGCGCGCTGAAAAAATCGGATGGAAGCTGGACCTATTTTGCGCCCGATATCGCCTATCATTATGACAAATTCCAGCGCGGCTATGCGCATATGATTGATGTGTTCGGGGCTGATCATGGTGGTTATGTCAAACGCATGACAGCCGCGATCGCCGCGCTTACCGGCGGCAAGGGCGAGATCGACGTCAAGATCTGCCAGCTGGTGCGCCTGTTGCGAAATGGCGAACAGATAAAAATGTCCAAGCGTTCCGGTAACTTCGTAACTCTGCGTGAAGTAGTGGACGAGGTTGGGCGCGACGCGGTGCGGTTTATGATGCTGTACCGGAAAAATGATGCGCCGCTGGATTTCGACTTCGCCAAAGTGACCGAGCAATCGAAAGACAATCCGGTTTTCTATGTGCAATATGCCCATGCCCGCATCTGTTCAGTGTTGCGAAATGCGGCGGACATTTTTCCCGGCTTAGCAAAGACTATGGCGGGCGAGGCCCCCGGAAGTTCGAAGCGCGATGAAGGGGTGGATCTGTCGCCGCTTGTGGACCCGGATGAGCTGGCGCTGATCCGGTTAATGGCCGGATGGCCGCGCATGGTGGAAACGGCGGCGCAGGCGCATGAGCCGCACCGCATCGCCTTTTTTGCGCATGATATGGCCTCGGCTTTTCATGCATTGTGGAACAAGGGCAATGAGAATCCCCAACTGCGTTTTATCGTACCGGAGCAGAAGGATGTTACACTCGCGCGATTGGCGCTGATTCGCGCGGCCAGAGAGGTCATTGCCGGGGCGCTGAAGATACTTGGCGTCACGCCGGTTGAGGAGATGCGCTAATGCCGCAAGACTTGAACGATCCAGACGAGCTGGAAAAAAACTATGACGATCTGGATATTCCCCCGTCCCGGTTCAGCATGATGACCGGGACGCTGGTGGTGATCGGAATTGCGACGCTGCTGATCTTTTCCGGCGTGATCTGGTACGCTTACAGGGCGGGTGTGACAGAGGCGGAGCAGGGCGCCGTGCCGGTCATTGCGGCGGAACCCGGGGATATCAAGGTCAAGCCAAGCGATCCTGGCGGCACCAATTTCGCGCATCAGGACAAGACGGTTTACGACAAGATCGACGGCAATGACGCCGGCCTGGAACAGCTCCTGCCCGGCTCCGAAGAGCCCAAGGAAAAGCCGCGCATCATCACCCCCTACAATAATGAAATGCCTGCGGAAGGGCAGCCCAAGGTCGTGCGTATTCCACCACCCGCCGATGGCGAAAAGCCTGTGGCGCCCAAAGGCGCCCCCGATATCGCCGCGCCAGAAATTGCAGATCCCATGGGCCGCACACCGGATGCTGCGGAACCGCAGGATAATGTTGCCGCAGAACCGGCGCCGGAAGTCACCTCAGGGGATGACGCCGGCATGCCTTCAGAAACTGCGGTGCCTGAAACCCCGGTAGCGCCGCCATCGGACGCACCCGCCGCGCAGGCTGCGCTGCAACCACGGCCGATGGTTGGCGCCGCCCCCGCCCCCAATGGCGCAGATGGCAAGACCTTCGTTCTGCAATTGGGGGCGTTCCGGTCACGCGAAGCCGCAGACGCAGGCTGGAAATTATTGGCGACCCGGCATACAGCGGCGCTTGGCAGTCTGGAACATTATGTTAGCGAGGCTGATCTAGGGGATAAGGGACGTTTCTTCCGTCTTCAGGCCGGTCCATTCCCCGTACGTACTGACGCGGTGGAGCGCTGCGCCGCGCTGAAAGTGGCGGGCGTTGATTGCCTGGTCGCAGTGCGTTAGACGCGATGACCGCACGCGCCGTTATTTTTGGATGCGCGGGGACGGAACTGCTGCCGGCCGAGGCGGCATTTTTTCGGGATGCCGGCCCCTGGGGCTTTATTTTGTTCGCGCGAAATATTAAATCCCCGGAACAAGTAATTGAACTGGTTGATAGTTTAAGGGATTGTGTTGGCCGCCCCGGTGCGCCTGTGCTGATCGACCAGGAAGGCGGGCGGGTAGCGCGTCTGATCCCGCCGCAGTGGCGTTCGGCCCCTCCGGCGGACATTTTCGGACGATTACATCAAAAGCAGAAGCCCGATGTCGCGCGTCAGGCTTGCAAGCTGAACGCCCGGCTGCTGGCGCATGAACTGTCGGCGCTGGGCATTAGTGTGGACTGCGTGCCGGTGCTGGATGTGCCAGCCACTGGCGGGCATCAGATCATTGGCGACCGGGCCTTTTCCTCGGACCCGGAGATTGTCGCTGAACTGGGCCGGGCCCAGTGCGAAGGCTTGATGGCGGGCGGGGTGCTGCCGGTGATCAAGCATATTCCCGGGCATGGCCGGGCCGCAGCCGACAGCCATCTTGATCTGCCGCTGGTCACTGTCAGTCTGGACGAATTGCGGCGCACGGATTTTGCCCCGTTCAGGGCATTGCGGGATATGCCGCTGGCCATGACGGCGCATGTTGCATTTTCAGCCATTGACGGGGACATACCTGCCAGCCATTCCGAAAAAATCATCCGCGATATTATTCGTGGCGAGATCGGGTTTGAGGGTGCTCTGATGTGCGACGATCTTGGCATGAAGGCGCTGAAGGGCGGTTTCGCCGAGCGCGCCGCCAGGGCTATCGCAGCGGGCTGTGATGTGCTTTTACATTGCAGTGGCGTGATGACGGAAATGCGGGAAGTATTGCGCGAAACGCCGATACTTTCCGGTAAGGGCATGGTGCGGTGTGCGGCGGCGCTGGCCCATTTGCAGATGCCGGATAAATTCGATGCAGTGGCGGCAAAAGCGCAGCTTGACGGGCTTCTGGCCGGGGCATAGGGCCTGGTGCGCTACTGCTGATGGCAAGATGGATGCCGAAATGGTAAAGCTGTACCGGACGCTATCAAGTCCCGCACGGCGCCGGGTTCGGACCGGGGCGCCGCCGGGTGAAATGGAAATGAAATACGGGAACTGAACCCATGACGGGCTTACACTACAGACTTAAGACGGATCAGGATTGTTGACCGGAAACGAAGTCATTTTTGAGGAAGGCAATGTTCTGCCGCTGCCCGTAAAGGGGCTTGCTGCGCCGGGCGGCGCGCAGCTATCGGCGCAGCAGGATGATGCGATGATCGTTGATCTGGACGGTTTTGAAGGGCCGCTGGATGTGCTGCTGAATCTGGCGCGCACCCAGAAGGTCGATCTGATGTCGATCTCCATTCTGGCGCTGGCGGAACAATTTATCGTGTTCATCGAAAATGCCCGGCAGTTGCGTCTGGAACTGGCGGCGGATTATCTGGTGATGGCGGCATGGCTGGCTTATCTGAAGTCGCGGCTGTTGCTGCCGCCGGAACCGGGCGATGACGGGCCAAGCGGCGAGGAAATGGCGGCAATTCTTTCTTTCCGTCTGCAACGGCTGGAAGCGATGCGCAATGCCGCAGCACTGTTGATGGGCCGCGACCGGCTTGGCCGGGATGTTTTTGCGCGCGGCATGCCGGAAGGTGTGCGGGTGGTAACAAAGTCCAACTATGTCCTGTCCTGGTACGAATTGCTGAAGGCCTATTCCGACGGGCGTACCCGCAAGATTGTTGTAGAACCCATGCATATCCGGCGGGCAGCGGTTTATTCAATGGAAGAGGCGCTGGTCCGGCTGCGGCGTCTGCTGGGAACTGCGCCGGACTGGGCGGTGCTGGAACGTTTCCTGCCGGAAGATTTTCGCGAGACTGGCGCGGTGCGTTCGGCGTTTGCCGCGACATTCTCCGCCATGCTCGAAATGGTCCGTATGGGGCAGGCGGAAATTCAGCAGAACGAGATTTTTGGCCCGATCCATATTCGCGGACGCGCCACGCCGAGGGCAGAGGACTGACAGCAACATGGATATTGGCAGATGAGCGAAGCAGGCGAGGCAGGGCTGGACGAAACGGAAGTTTCAAATGTGGCGCTGTTGCATCCAGACAGCCCGCAGCACCGGCGCACCCTGGAGGCATTGCTGTTTGCCGCCTCAGAGCCGCTGGATGAGGCGTCACTGGCGCTGCGTCTGCCTGCCGGGGTGGATGTGGCGGCGCTATTGGGCGAACTGGTGGAAGATTATGCCCGGCGTGGTGTCAATCTGGTGCGGGTGGCTGGTAAATGGGCCTTTCGTACCGCCCCTGATCTGGCGTTTTTGCTGCGCCGGGAAACCGAGCGCGAAAAGCGCCTGTCCCGGGCGGCTATCGAAACCCTGGCGATCATCGCCTATCATCAGCCGGTAACCCGCGCGGAAATCGAAGATATTCGCGGTGTGTCAGTCAGCAAGGGTACATTGGAACTGCTGCTGGAAACCGAATGGATACGTCCACGCGGCCGGCGGCGCAGCCCCGGCAGGCCCCTGACATTCGGCACGACCGAAACTTTCGAAATACATTTCGGTCTCGAATCCATCAAGGATTTACCTGGTCTTGAGGAACTCAAGGCCGCGGGTCTGCTGGATATGCGCCTGCCTCCCGATTTTCGCGTCTCAGTGCCCGATCCGGATGCGGTGCAGGAAGATGAAGAGCCGCTGGACGAAAACGATACGCTACCGGAACTAAGGCGGGGATCCGAGACGAAAGAACTGGATGATGCATCGGATCTGCCCTCCAATGTCATCGCAGGCCCCGGCCTGCGCGAGACGGCTGACGCACCGGACAGCGCGGAGGGATAATCTTATAGCCTGATGATTTCAGCCTGAATCCCTCTGTCGCAGGGTGAGAGCGCCGGGGCATTGTCAGTCCCTGGCGTGCAGGGCGGATGCCGATAAAGGGTGAGAAATCACTTTGTGCCGGTTCGACTTAAAATTATCCTGCCATAAATATAAACTGTCCCGATTAACACGCATCAGGTAATTAATAATTAGTTGCAACTATCCGGGTATAATGATTTTGTCATCTTGATAGTTGGCCAAGTATAAAGGGCGCAATGCCTACAGCACTACCAGAACAGGGGATAAGAGAGACTGCGCCGCAAATGGCGCCGCGTCTGTCGCTGCGCCATGTTTCGCACCGCTATCACCGGGTGTGGGCGGTTGAGGATGTGTCCCTCGACATTGCGGCGGGGGAATTTGTCTGTCTGTTGGGGCCATCGGGCTGCGGGAAATCCACATTACTGCGTATCATTGCCGGGCTGGTGCGGCAGACAAGCGGTCAGGTGTTTATTGATGGGTTGGAGGTTGCGGGGGAATCTGGCTTTGTAGCGCCGGAAAACCGCAGTGTCGGGCTGATGTTTCAGGACTATGCGCTGTTTCCGCATCTGGATGTGCTGCACAATGTGGCTTTCGGACTGTCGGCGATGCCCCGCGCCGCGCGCCATGACGCGGCCCTGGCGGCGCTGGAAGCGGTGGGCATGGCCCGCTATGCGCAGTCTTTTCCGCACACGCTTTCCGGGGGTGAGCAGCAACGGGTAGCGCTGGCGCGCGCCATGGCGCCGCGCCCGAAAATCATGCTGATGGATGAACCATTTTCCGGTCTGGACCGCCGCCTGCGCGATGAGGTGCGCGAACAGACCGTCGCTATTCTGGCGCAAAGCGGCGCCGCCACGGTGATGGTGACCCATGACCCGGAAGAAGCCATGCTGCTGGCCGACCGCATTGCCCTGATGCGTAAGGGGCGGCTGGTGCAGACCGGCACGCCGGACGCGCTGTATTTCAGCCCTGTTGACGCTGAAACAGCAGAGTTTTTCAGCAGTTTTAACCGGCTGCACGGGCTGGTTGTTGACGGACGCATCGCAACACTGTTTGGCGATGTTGCCGCAAACGGACTATCCGAGGGGGCAGGGGTCGAAGTACTGATCCGTCCCGAACAGCTACGATTTGGCCCTGTAGGAGCGGCGGCTAACCAGGCCAGCGCAACAGTCCTGCGCGCGACCCCACAAGGTCAGGACAGGCTGCTGGAATTGAAACTGGCCGATGGCACGCGCATGCACGCCCGGGCGCCACTCGTGTCGAGTCCCCCCGCTGGCGCGCAGATTGCCATCAGTTTCGATGCGGCTGCGGCGCTGATATTCCCATGCCGCTGCGGCCGCGAGGGAAGCCCGGACGCGCATCCCTGATTCCGTTTCATTGCGTTGCAGCACGGATTCTGACACACTGCGCGCAAGCGCGATAATTTTTGGGTATGCCCATGCAGCAACCTCGGTCTGTCACCCCGGATTTATTCCGGGGTCCAACAGCCTTCGCCAGAATGCTGGCTTCGGCGTGGCAAGTGTGTCACATGCAAAGGACCGAGTTTGGAACACTGGACCCCGCAACAAGTGCGGGGTGACACTGTGGCTGGTATGGTCCACCGTTAACCCGTCGCGCTTTTGTCTTTGGGCTGCTGTTTATTAACCGGGAGTGGTTTCGCAAAATGTTGAGCATGTGGCACATACTGATCGTTGCCTTGCTGGTCGTGCTGCTGTTTGGGCGCGGCAAGATTTCTGATCTGATGGGAGATGTCGCCAAGGGCATCAAAAGTTTCCGTCAGGGAATGTCGGATGATGACGCTCCGCCGCAGATCAAGCAAGATAATGACGCACCCAAAAGCTGACCGCCATGCTTGATGTAGGCTGGCAGGAACTTCTGGTGATCGCGGTGGTAGCGATAATTGTTGTGGGCCCGCGGGAACTGCCGCAATTAATGCGCACTGTGGGCCGCTGGCTGGGCAAGGCGCGGCGTATGGCGCGCGAATTTCAGTATAATATCGAAGAGATCGGACGCGAGGCGGAACTTGACGGATTGCGCAGGGATATTGACAGTTTCAGACAGCCTTTGGACCCGTTTCGCATTGATGGCAAACCTGCCGATCCGGTTGCGCCTGTGCAATTGGAACAGGATGTCCCGCCCGCGCCACGGCCCTGACCGGGGCGTAGGGGCATGAGCCAGGACGAGATCGATGCCAGCAGCGCGCCGCTGCTTGATCATTTGATTGAATTGCGGTCACGCCTGATCAAATCAATGGTGTATTTCACGATTGCGTTCGGTGTCTGTTATTATTTTTCCGAAGAAATTTACGCCTTTCTGGTGCAGCCCTATGCCGACGCGACAGCAGGCGGCAATAAACGGCTGATCGCCACGGCCCTGCAGGAAATATTTTTCACCTATGTCAAGGTCGCCATGTTTGCGGCGCTGTGCATTTCATTTCCGTTTATTGCCGTGCAGATATACGCCTTTGTGGCGCCGGGCCTGTACAAGGATGAGAAGCGCGCCTTCATGCCTTTTCTGGCGGCGACGCCGGTGCTGTTTATAATGGGGGCGGCGCTGGTTTATTATATCGTCATGCCATTGGCGCTGAATTTCTTTCTCGGCTTTGAACGGGGCGCGGGCGGGCTGGGAATGCCCATTCAGTTTGAGGCAAAAGTGGATGAATATCTTGGCCTGGTGATGACGTTTATTTTCGCCTTTGGCCTGTGCTTTCAATTGCCGGTGCTGCTGACCCTGCTGGGCCGGGTGGGCATTCTCAGCAGTGCGGTGCTGCGCGAAAAGCGGCGCTATGCCATTGTCGGCGTTTTTGCGGTGGCCGCGGTTCTGACGCCGCCGGATCCGATCAGCCAGATTACGCTCGCGGTGCCGATCCTGCTGCTATATGAGATTTCGATCTTTCTGGTGCAATTGATTGAGCGTAAAAGAGTCGAATCACAGGCCGAGTAAGACGAATCGCCACAGGACTGGTTTTAAGCAATGCACGATCTGAAATTTATCCGCGAGCACCCGGAACAGTTTGACGCGGGGTTGCAGTCGCGCGGGCTGGCCCCGATGTCCGGCGAAGTGCTGCGGCTGGATGCGCAACGCCGCGCCTTCGTTACGCAACTTCAGGAATTGCAGAAGGCGCGCAATGACGCCTCAAAGCAGATTGGGGCGGCCAAGGGCAAGGGCGATGATACGGCGGCCCAAACCCTGATTGATGCGGTGGCGGACCTTAAACAGCGCCTGCAGGATGGCGAAGTGCGCGAGCGGGAAATTCAGGCGGAGCTGGACACGTTGCTGAGCGGTATTCCAAATTTGCCGCTGACGGATGTGCCGCATGGCGCAGATGAAAAATCCAACAGGGAAGTGCGCCGTCATGGCGCGCCGCCGCAATTTTCCTTCGCGCCAAAGGAGCATTTTGACCTGGGTGAGGGGCTGGGCCTGATGGATTTCGAGACGGCCGCCAGACTTTCCGGTGCGCGTTTCGTGGTGCTGAAAGGCGTGCTGGCGAAGCTGGAGCGCGCATTGGCAGCCTTCATGCTTGATCTGCATACAGAGCATTATGGATATACCGAAATTGCGCCGCCTTTGATGGTGCGTGATAATGCGATGTTCGGTACGGCGCAATTGCCGAAATTTGCCGACGACCAGTTTCGCACGACCAATGACATGTGGCTGATCCCCACCGCCGAAGTGCCGCTGACAAATCTGGTGCGTGAAAGCATTTTGAGCGAGGCGGAATTACCGCTGCGTTATACAGCCTTCACGCCCTGCTTCCGTTCCGAGGCCGGTGCGGCCGGGCGCGATACGCGCGGCATGATCCGGTTGCATCAGTTTTACAAGGTGGAAATGGTCAGCATCGTTACGCCGGAACAGGCCGATACCGAGCATGAACGCATGACCGCCTGTGCGGAGGAAGTGCTGAAACGCCTGGGGCTGCATTACCGGGTGATGCTGTTATGCACCGGCGATATGGGATTTGCTGCGCGCAAGACCTATGATCTTGAAGTCTGGCTGCCGGGGCAGAATGCGTTCCGGGAGATTTCAAGCTGCTCGCAATGCGGGGATTTTCAGGCGCGCCGGATGCAGGCGCGCTACCGCCCCAAAGATGACAAAAACCTGCTTTATGTTCATACATTGAATGGTTCCGGCCTTGCCGTGGGGCGGACGATGGTGGCGATACTGGAAAATTATCAGCAGGCGGATGGTTCTATTGTGGTGCCGGATGTGCTGCGTCCCTATATGGGCGGCATGGAAGTGATTAAATAACATGGCGAAAGCAGCGAGCCCGGCCGCCAAAACTCAACCGCGTATCCTGCTGTCGAATGACGACGGCATCAATGCGCCTGGGCTGAAATGCCTGGAACGCATTGCCCGGCAATTGACCGATGATATCTGGATTGTGGCGCCGGAAACCGAACAGAGCGGCGCGTCGCATTCACTGACCCTGCATCACCCGCTGCGCCTGCGCCAAATCAGCAAACGCAAATTTGCGGTTGCCGGGACGCCCACCGATTGTGTGGTGCTGGCGATTGCCGAAATCATGAAAGACGGATTGCCGGATCTGCTGCTGTCGGGGGTGAACCGGGGCGCCAACATTGCCGATGACGTGACCTATTCCGGCACCATCGCGGCGGCCATGGAAGGCACGGTGCTGGGCGTTCCATCCATCGCGCTTAGCCAGACATGGGGGTTCAGCGATTCACCCGTGATCAAATGGGCGACGGCGGAGCATCACGCGCCGCCGATCATCCGTAAGCTGATCAAGGCGGGCTGGGCCAAAGACGTGCTGATCAATATCAATTTCCCCGATGAGGAAGCTGCAAAAAAACTGAAGGTGGAAATCACCAGTCAGGGGCGGCGCGATCAATCGCTGCTGGAAATGGACAAACGGGTGGACCGGCGCGGCATACCCTATTACTGGACCGGTTTTCAGCGTGTTCGCAGCAATCCTTCGGCGGGCACCGATCTGCATGCAATTTATGCGGGCAATATTTCGGTGACGCCGCTGCATCTGGATTTGACGCATGATCCTACGCTGCGCTCGCTGCGCAAAGTGTTTTCGGGCTAAATTCCGGAAAGGATGTTCCCCATGCGCAATCTGGAACAGGAAAAGATAAAACTGATCATGGAGTTGCGCCGTCAGGGCATAACCAACCGTTCCGTGCTTGTGGCGATTGAACGCACCCCGCGTGAGATATTTGTGCCCGAAGCCCTGCGTGACCGTTCATACGAAAATATCGCGCTGCCGATTGGCCATGGCCAGACCATCAGTCAGCCTTATATTGTCGGCTTCATGAGCCAGGAGCTGAAACTTAACAAGCGCATGGTGGTGCTGGAGGTCGGCACAGGTTCTGGCTATCAGGCGGCGGTGCTGGCGCGTTTGTGCCGCAGGGTCTATACGATTGAGCGGCATCGTGCGCTGCTGCAAAATGCCGAGACCTGCTTCGCGCAGCTTGGGCTGCACACGATCTCAACACGCCTCGGCGATGGCTATAAAGGCTGGCCTGAACAGGCCCCGTTTGAGCGCATTCTGGTAACAGCGGCGGCGCAGGAACCGCCGCCCTTGCTGCTGGAACAGCTGGCCGTGGGCGGGTTTATGCTGATCCCGATTGGTCCAACCTATGATACGCAAAACATTGTGCGCATTACCCGAAGCGAATCCGGCTATGATACGGAAGAATTACTGCCTGTGCGTTTCGTGCCGATGGTGCCTGGGATTGCGATTGAGGGCCAGGCCGAACGGCCGGGATAGGCGCTGGCGGCGCGTGCGGAATGGCATCGCGAACGAAATGGCAAGGCGAGTGGAATGGCAAAGCGAGTGGAATGCATATGCCCCGCTTTCTTGTAAATATTTTTCTGTTGGTGGCGCTTATGCCGGTTATCGGGGCGTGCGCCCCGCGTAGCACGCCTGCGCCGCTGGAAATAGGGGGCGCATCGCAGCCGCCGGTCCCCGCATATCCTTCCGGTGCGGGGGACCGGGGCGGCATTGTGGTAAAGCCGGGCGATACGCTGTTCGCCATTTCCAGATATCATCAGACCGCGCTGGACGCGCTCATTGCCGCCAATGATCTGACGCCACCCTATATTATCCGTCCAGGTCAGGTTTTACGGCTGCCGGATGCTTCTGCGGCGCCGGTGATGATGGCGGCAAAACCGCAGATAGTGTCAAAAGCGCTGACGCCGCCCGTTTCAAGCCGCAGACAGGATGCGCCGGGTAAAAAACCGGCTGGCGGGGGCGGACAAAATATCCCGGTCAGCATACCGCCCGGTCATGTGGAAAATCCGGTGACGGCCGAATCCGGGGATCTGTTGCAGGATTCAGGCGAAGATCAAACCAGCAGCATCCTGGAAATGGATGAGAAAATTCCACTAGTTCCGAGGGCTGCGCCGGACCGCAAGACCATAAAGGCGGAAACTGTGACGGCGCCTATTGCAAAACCCGTTACTGCATCTGTTGCCGCAGTCTCTCCGGCGGCGCGGCAGATGCGTTTTCTGTGGCCGGCCAAAGGCCCGATTCTTTCGGATTTTGGGCCCAAGCAGAATGGATTGCATAATGACGGCATTAATATCGCCATGCCGCCAAATGGCCCGGTGCGTGCAGCCGGCAGCGGAACTGTCTCCTATGCGGGGAATGGCCTGCGCGGCTATGGTAATCTGATATTGATCCGGCATCAGGATGGCTGGGTGACAGCCTATGCCCATAATTCAGAATTGCTGGTGAAAAAAGGCGACACTGTCGAGCGGGGGCAACAGATCGCCCGCGCGGGGCGCAGCGGCGGCGTTGCGCAGGACCAGCTACATTTCGAAGTGCGCCACGGCGCCAAGGCGGTCAATCCAAAACCCTTGCTGGTGGGGCGTTAGCCTAATTCCAATTCAGGTTTGATCAGAGTTTCTGCCCAAGCCTGCCTGCCAGATGCTGGATATATTGCGAGGCCACGCGGCCGGAACGCGCACCACGGGTGGCGGCCCATTCTATCGCTTCGGCGCGCCATTCCGTCTCCGGCGCGGGCAGCCTGTAATGGGCGACATAGCCCGCTATCATCTCCAGATAATCCTGCTGGCTGCATGCATGAAAACCCAGCCATAACCCGAATCGGTCCGACAGGGATACTTTCTCCTCAACCGCTTCCGAGGGATTGATGGCGGTTGAACGCTCATTATCCACCATATCGCGCGGCATCAGATGGCGCCGGTTGGAAGTGGCGTAAAACAGCACCGTGCCTGGCCGCCCTTCGATCCCGCCTTCCAGAACCGCCTTCAGCGATTTATAGCTGGTGTCAGCGGCGTCGAACGACAAATCATCACAGAATAACAGGCACTGCCGGGGTGATTCGCGCAGGCGGCCCATCAGGACCGGCAGACTGTCGATTTCTTCACGGTGAATTTCGATCAGGGCCAGCGCACCCGGATTTTCAAGATTAACATGTGCGTGTACCGCCTTGACCAGAGAGCTTTTTCCCATGCCGCGCGCGCCCCATAAAAGGGTATTATTGGCCGGCAGGCCAAGTGCAAAGCGGCGGGTATTTTCCAATAGCAGATCGCGCACATGATCAATGCCGCGCAGCAGTTCAAGCGGCACCCTGCTGATCCGGGGCACCGGCTCAAGCCGTTCGCCGCTGGCGTGCCAGACAAAGCCATCGGCCTCCGACAGAGCGGGGGCAGGGGGGCTTGGCGGGCTTAGCCGTTCCAGCGCCTCGGCAATGCGCAACAGGACAGGGGCAATATTTTCAGATGTCATGCAGGTCCACAGGATAATCGGGTTTGTGCGCTGAACATGATGACAAGATGACGCGGCGGTCAACCGGTAGTTTGCAAGTTGGCTCAGGATCGGTATAGTCCGCCGCGTTGCTTTAAGGAGCCCAGAATGATTATCAGTCCAGCCTATGCCCAAGCTGCGGGTGGCGCCGCGTCGCTCTTCGAGGGGCTGATGCCGCTCATCCTGATTGGTGTCATCTTCTACTTTTTCATGATTCGCCCGCAGCAGAAACGCATGAAGGAACATAAGGCGATGATCGCGGCGGTGCGCCGGGGCGATACCGTGGTCACAGCGGGGGGCCTGGTCGGCAAGGTTACCAAAGTTCAGGAAGATGGGGAAATATTGGTGGAAATTGCCGATGGCGTCCGGGTCCGCATAATTGCCAGCACGCTGGCAAATGTACGCGCCAAGGGTGATCCCGTCACTACTGAAACCAAATGATCAGGCATAATTAGGATTACAAGATGCTGCATTTCGCGCGCTGGAAAATAGCGGTTATCTTCATCCTGTTAGCTGGCTGCTTGGTCATTGCAGCCCCCAATCTGTTGAGCAGCGAGACATTGGCGCGCCTGCCGGACTGGATGCCCAAACAACAGATCAATCTCGGCCTGGACTTGCAGGGCGGATCGCATCTGCTGCTGGAGGTGGACGTAAAGGCAGTGACGCAGGAACGCCTGCAATCGCTGACGGAAGAAGTGCGCGCGGCCCTGCGCAAGGAACGTATCGGCTATAAAAAACTCGGCGTGCGTGATGGAGTCCTTAATGTAGAGGTGCGCGAGTCCGGGCAATTCGACAGTGCGCTGGCCCGCATCAAGGAATTGAATGCCGGCGGGGTGGCAGTACTGGGAATAATCGGCGGCGAGACCCCGGAACTGGAAATCAATTCTCCCGCGCCCGATCTGATTGAGGTGCGCTTAAGCGAGGATGCGCTGATCCGGCGGCGCACTTCCGCCGTGCAGCAATCCATCGAAATTGTCCGCCGCCGCATCGACGAACTGGGAAACCGCGAAGCCACCATTCAGCGGCAGGGTGAAGACCGTATTCTGGTGCAGGTGCCGGGGCTTGATAATCCCGAACGGCTGAAAGAATTGCTCGGAAAAACCGCCAAGCTCAGTTTCCGGCTGCTGGACCTGACGGTTTCTGCGGCTGAGGCCAAAGCCGGGCGCGTGCCGATCGGTTCGGACATTCTGCCATCGGATGAACCAGGCTCGCCCGAATTTGTCGTGCGCAAGCAGATCATGGTCAGCGGCGAAAACCTGGTCGATGCGCAGCCTTCAACCGATAGCCAGACCAGCGAGCCGGTCGTGAATTTTCGCTTTGACACCATCGGCGGCAAGCGCTTTGCGGAGGTGACCAAGGCCAATATCGGCAAGCCTTTCGCCATTGTTCTGGATGGGCGGGTGGTCAGCGCCCCGGTTATCCGGTCCGCCATTCTGGGCGGTTCGGGACAGATCAGCGGCAGCTTCACCTTCCAGGAGGCCAATGATCTGGCGATTCTGTTGCGTGCGGGCGCGCTGCCGGCGCCATTGCTGATCATCGAGGAACGCACGGTGGGCGCGGAACTGGGGGCCGACTCGATACGCGATGGGCGCGTTGCGGCGATGATCGGTTTCGTGGCCGTGGCCATTTATATGGTGCTGAGCTATGGCCTGTTTGGAATGTTTGCCAATATTTCGCTGGTGATGAATGTCCTTCTGATCAGCGCCGCGCTGACGGTGCTGCAATCAACCCTGACATTGCCCGGCATTGCGGGCATCGTTCTGACCATGGGCATGGCGGTGGACGCCAATGTGCTTATTTATGAACGTATTCGCGAAGAACTGGGTAACGGGAAAACGCCGATCAGCGCCGTTCAGGCGGGCTTTGATCGCGCTTACAGCACCATTCTGGATGCGAATATCACGACCTTCATCGCCACTGCGATCATGTTTCAGGTCGGCTCCGGGCCCGTGCGCGGCTTTGCTGTCACGCTGATGATCGGGGTGGTGACCTCTGTCTATACCGCTGTTACGGTGACCCGGTTCATTATCACACAATATTTGCGCCGCCGCAGACCCAGCCAGATCAGTGTGTAGCACTGACCGGCCCTAAGAAAGAAAGACCCGAATGTTCCGGCTGAAACTCGTCCCGGCAAACACCAATATTCCATTCATCGGCATGCGGAATATCACCTTTGCCCTCTCCGGCGCGCTGACCCTTGCGTCCATTGTGCTGTATCTCACGGCCGGCCTGAATTATGGCATTGATTTTCGCGGCGGCACGATGATCGAAATCGGCACTGAGGCCGCCACCGATGTGGCGCGTGTGCGCACCATCGTTTCAGGCCTGGGACTGGGAGATGTGCAGGCGCAGACTTTCGGCAGCGACAATGCCGTATTGATCCGTCTTGAGCAAAGCGCGGACGGGCAGCAGCAGCAGGCCGTTGCGGATGTCAAGGCGGCGCTGGACAAGGAATATGGCGCGCCGGTGAGCTATCGCCGCATAGAAGTGGTCGGGCCTAAAGTCAGCAGCGATCTGGTCAATGCCGGTATATTGGCCGTGCTGCTGGCGGTGGCGGCCATGCTGATTTATGTCTGGTTCCGGTTTGAATGGCAGTTTGGTGTCGGCTCTGTGATCGCCCTGGTGCATGATGTCGCCATGACCATAGGAATTTTTTCATTGCTGCAACTGGAATTTAATCTGGCGATTATCGCCGCCATTCTGACTATCGTGGGTTATTCCATGAATGATACGGTTGTGGTCTATGACCGGGTGCGTGAAAATCTGCGCAAATACAAAAAAATGCCTCTGGAAGAATTGCTTAATCTGGCGATCAATGAGACGCTCAGCCGCACGACGATGACATCCTTCACCACGCTGCTTGCGCTGATCGTGATGTTCATTTTTGGAGGAGAAGTTATTCGCGGATTTACCTTCGCAATGATCTGGGGAATTTTTATCGGAACCTATTCGTCCATATTTGTCGCGGCGCCGTTTCTTATGCTTGTCGGCGTCAAACGCGACTGGTCCGGAAACAGTGCCGTTGGCGAGAAAAACTGACGGCTGCGCCCGCGAAAATGTGTATTTACACAATAAAATCTTTTAGAGGATGCAACTGCTTAGGCTACAATTCGGATCAGATGTGTTTTTTTTAGTTGAACATCTGTTCGAAAATCTGTTCAATTCCGTATAAGAGATTTTTAGCGGCTGAAGCAGCGGGTCTGTAAAGACAGGGCGCAGACACAGCGAGCCTAATTATCAACCGGGGGGTCATTCCGGAGTACATCAGCAGGGAGGAAAGTCCATTGGCTAACATTACTGAAAAGAGTGAAAAACTGGGGGGCTTCGAGCTTTCTATTGTCCGCGGGGGGTCAGGCAAGCCATTGCTAATGCTGCATGACGAACTGGGTTACCCCGGCTGGATGGGATGGAACGAGGCGCTTGCGGGCGAACGTCAATTCATCATCCCGCGCCAGCCTGGTTTCGATAAATCTCCGCGTATCGACTGGATTCGCAGCTACCGGGATCTGGGCGGATATTATGCGCGGGTTCTGCGCGAACTGAAACTGGACAAGATTGACGTGGTTGCATTTTCCGCCGGCGCTTTCATTGCCGCTGAAATGGCCGCGTCCGATCCTGATATTTTTGGTCACATGGCGCTGGTTGGCCCCATGGGGCTGAGGCCGACCGAAGGCGTGATTGCCGACTTTATCGCGATGTCGATGCGTACGCATCTGCGCGCGACGGTGGCCGATCCGTTTGAGACGCCGGAGTTCCTGAAAATTTACGGTGGCGAGATGACGCCGGAGCAGTTCGAAAATTTTGAGGATGCGCGCGCCGAAACCGCCCGTATCGGATGGGAACCCTTTATGTTCAATCCAAGCCTGCCCCATCTGCTGCAAGGCGTGACGGGGATCAAGACCCTTCTGGTGTGGGGGACCAAGGATAATTTTACCCCGCGCGGATGTGTCGAGGCCTATCAAAAGGCAATTCCAAGCGCTAAGCTGGTTGAAATCAAGGGGGCGGGTCACCGGCCTGAAATTGAAAAACCGGCGGAGTTCATCGCTGCACTGAAACAATTCCTGGCCAGCTAATCCGCGGAGTTAGAATCCCGGACCGGCTTTACGTCACACGAGACAGAGGAAAATGACATGAAAATAGCTTACTTCACCGAACGTCCCTATCGCTGGGTCAATGAAGATGTCGTGCTGAAAAACAAGGCGTTCTTTGCAGTGCCGAACACGCATTTTGACCGCAAAAAAGGCTCGGATGATTATAACCATTATCTGGACGAAGCCTGTTACGCGGAAGAGCAGGGCTTTGACGCCGTCTGCCTGAACGAGCATCACGGCAATCCGTTCTGCATGGGCAATGTGCTCAATGTTGAGGCGGCGATTCTGGCCCGCATCACCAAGAAGGTGAAAATCGTTCTGATCGGCAATCCGCTGCCGGTGATCAAGCATCCGCTGCGTATGGCGGAAGAGCTGGCTGAAATCGACCTGATCTCACGCGGCCGTCTGGTAACAGGCTGGGTGCGCGGCGCAGGCTCTGAGCAATATTTCAACAATGCCAACCCCGCCTATAACCGTGAAATGTTCAATGAAGCGCATGACTTCATCATCCAGGCCTGGACCAAGCCCGGCCCGTGGCGCTATGAAGGCAAGCATTTCCATTTCCGTCATGTGAATCCCTGGGCGCTGCCATATCAGGAACCGCACCCGCAAATGTGGATCCCCGGTGTGCTCAGCCCGGAAACGGTGCTGTGGTGCGCCGACCATGCCTATCCCTATATTGGTCTGGGTACGTCGCTTGGGCCTACGTGTGATCTGTGGGATTTTTATGCGGAACAGGCCGCCCAGAATGGTTATCAGGCGGGGCCGGAAAATTTCGGCTATCTGGTGCCCACCTTCCTGGCGGATACCGAAGAAAAGGCGCAGGAACTTGGCCGTGGCTTTGTTTATGGCGGCGGGCAAAATGCCTTTTCGGCGCCGCAATATACGCTGCCGCCAGGGTATAATTCCAAGGGCGCAATCCGCAACCTGGCCAAGCAGCCAGGCGGCAGCTGGCTTGGCATCAACCGTGAAAAGATGGGCGGCGGCGATGATGGCCCGGCGAAGGAAACCAATTTCGATGACGTGCGTCAGAAACTCATCAAAGGTTTCGAAAAGGGCCAGCGCAATCTGCAACTGCTGATTGGCACGCCAAAATCCGTGATCCCCAAAATCAAGCAGATCATGGATGTGATCCGCCCCGGCACCTTCACCTTCTTTGCGGTGCAGGGCCCAGTCAGCAATGAAGACCGTATGCGGTGCATCCAGTTGCTGGGTGAACATGTCATCCCGGAAGTGCGCGAATATGCCAAAAAGATCGGCCTCATGGATCCGTTCGAGCGCAAGACCGGCTCTGTGAAACTGACCCACGGCACCAAGCGGGCGCCGGTTGTGGATCGTGAAGCGCTGAAGCACTTCAAGTTCGAAGCCTGATAATCCAGGCGTAAAAAAGGGCCGCGCCGGTTTGCCGGCGCGGCCCTTTCTTTTGTCATCTGATAATTTAGCGCATTTCAGTAATCGCTCAAACCGTGAGCAGCGCCAGTGCGGCCTCTGTGCCCAATTCCTGGCGTTCGCCGGTGGCGCGGTTTTTCACCTCGACCACGCCGTTCTTCACGCCCTTCGGGCCGATGATCGCCTGCCAGGGCAGGCCGATCAGATCCATGGTGGCGAATTTTGCGCCGGCGCGTTCATCGCTATCGTCATACAGCACGTCTTTTCCGGCGGCGCACAGCTTTGCATATAAATCCGTACAGGCCGCATCCACGGCCCCATCACCCGCCTTCAGATTGATCAGGCCAATATCAAACGGCGCAACGGCTTCGGGCCAGATGATGCCGTTACCGTCGTGGCTGGCCTCGATAATGCCCGCCACCAGACGCGATACGCCGATGCCATAGGATCCCATCTCAACGGTGATCAGCGAACCATCCGGCCCCGTCACCCTGGCGTTCATCGCGGCGGAATATTTTGTGCCAAAATAAAATATATGCCCGACCTCGATGCCGCGCGCATGGCAGCGCTTGTCAGCGGGCACTTCCTTTTCATAGCGCGCAGTGTCATGTTTTTCATCCGTCGCGGCATAGAGCGCCGTCATGCCATCGACCAGCGGCTGCAAGTCCGACGCATAGTCAATATTTTCCGCCGCCCAGTCGCGCGCCAGCGTATCTGCATGGCAGAACACTTCGCTTTCGCCGGTGTCGGCCAGGATGATAAATTCATGGCTGAGATCGCCGCCAATCGGCCCGGTATCGGCGGCCATCGGAATGGCTTTCAACCCCATGCGGGCAAAGGTGCGCAGATAGGCGATGAACATGGCGTTGTAGGAACGCCGCGCGCCGGCCGCATCGATGTCGAACGAATAGGCGTCCTTCATCAGAAATTCGCGCCCGCGCATCACCCCGAAGCGCGGGCGGATTTCGTCACGGAATTTCCATTGAATATGATACAGATTGCGCGGCAGATCCCGGTAGCTACGCACCGTATTGCGGAAAATATCGGTGATCATTTCCTCATTGGTCGGGCCATACAGCATATCGCGCTCATGGCGGTCGGTGATGCGCAGCATCTCCTTGCCATAATCTTCATAGCGGCCGCTTTCGCGCCACAGATCGGCGGACTGAATGGTGGGCATAAGCAGCTCGATGGCGCCTGCGCGATTCTGCTCTTCGCGCACAATCGTTTCGATCCTGCGCAGCACCCGCAACCCCAGCGGCAGCCAGGCGTAAATCCCCGCGCTCATCTGGCGGATCATTCCCGCACGCAGCATCAGCCGATGCGACACGATTTGCGCCTCGGCGGGGTCTTCCCTCAATACGGGCAGAAAGAATTGCGATAGTTTCATGATGGTCCTGCTTGTACGCCAGATATAGCCTTTTAGAGCAGTCGCCCGGCAATTGAAATCGCTATTCAGCGCATTCCGGCGAGGCTGTTCCAGGCCCGGTGCGATATAAAGGCTGCCCTTCAAAATCCAGACTGGCCGCGCCTTCCAAATCCTTTACCTGGACCTTGCCGATTTTGGCGCGGGGTTGAAAGCCGGGCAATTCCTGATGGGCCGCTATTGTCCCGCTCAGATCGGCGTCGATTTCTATATCGAAATTCTGCGGCACGCCAATCGGCGCCGCCGCATCCAGATCGGCTGGAACGACCGGTTTGCCCCCCGCACTATCCGTACCAGGGCGATAGGTTACATCCGCATCAGGAACATGGCGGACAATCTCGCGGCATTTTGACGTCTGCGTCACTTCCGGCGCGGCGGCGCGCGCCGGACCAGCCGCCGCAAAGAAAAAAAGTGATAACACTATAGTTCGAACGATCATGTAATATTGTCTACACGCAATCAGTTAATAATCAATGGAAACCAGAAGACAGGATTTCCCCCTTTGGCACACCTCTTGTCATAGACACAAACAGACCGGTATAAAATCCACAAATCTTATACCTGTTAGAAAAAATTCAAAAAAACATCCGTCTGTCACAATTTATTGCGTGACTCTTCGTCAATGTGCGCATAAATTACCCGCTATAAAGAGGCGTTGCCACATTGTATGGCTGGCCCGAGTTTAGGGGGAAACATCCTGGGGCGCGTTTGCCGTCTCACCACTTCGGGGGTCTTCGGGATTTCACAACCCTGGGCGCTCCGCTTGCGGGGATGCCGAAATAATAATAACCCAATATCCGCAAGGCTCTCGCAGTCTTGCTTTTTTTTGTCTTGCTTTCCGGCCGGATGAACATTTTCCAGGATGAAAATGTTTTATGTGCGGCGGATGCCGCAAAATATGTTTACCTGCCCGCGAATTCGCCGCATCATCTGCGCAAGAAGCAATAAGCTTGGCCAAAATAACGGGGGAGAATGATGTCTATTCAAAAGCATGTAACGCCGGGCGCGCTCGAAGGTGTGCGGGTTATAGATTTCACGGGCGTTATTGCCGGCCCCTATTGCACCCGTCTGTTGGCGGATCTGGGCGCTGAAGTCATAAAGGTCGAAGCACCGATCGGCGATCTGCTGCGCACCGTCCTGCCGCGCCGCAAGGGCCGCAGCTCCTATTTCGGGCAGTTGAACGCCGGTAAAAAAAGCATCTGTCTGGATCTGAAGGACAAGCGCGCGGTTGATCTGATTCTCAAGCTTGCCGAAACCAGCGATGTCGCCGTACAGAATTTCCGTCCCGGGGTCATGCGCGATTTCGGTCTTGGCTATGAACATTTGAAACAGCGCAATCCGAAAATCATCTACTGCAACATGTCCGGCTTTGGCCAGGAAGGCCCGGCGGCTGATTGGGCGGCGTTTGCGCCGATCATTCACGCCTATGCCGGTCTCGACGCCGCCATGATGACCTGGCAGGCCGAGCCGGGAAAACCGGTTAATGGTTCGGTGCCGTTCGCCGACTATATGACCGGCATTCATGGCAATGCCGCGATCACGGCCGCCCTGTTCCGGCGTGAACGCACCGGCAAGGGCGAAGAAATCGACATCGCCATGACAGATGTCATTTACAACGCCCTGACCAATGAATTGCAGGAGCATAATTTCCAGACCAGGGGGGCGCGCCTGGTCTATCGCCCGATCAAATCCAAACAGGGCATGTTTGTTGTCAATCCGCTGTCGCCAAATAATTTTGCCGATCTGTGCAAATCCTGCGGCCATCCCGAATGGCTGGAGAAATTTCCCCTGACCACTGCGGAACGCCAGCAGAACTGGATTTCCCTGTTGAATGCGGTTGAGGAATGGGCGAAGGACCGCACCGCCGCCGAATGCGAAGAAATCATCAGCGCGGGCGGCTGCCCTGTCGCCCGGGTGCGCAGCATTGACGAAGCGCTGAATGATCCGCAGGCGCTGTTCCGTCAAAGTTCGGTTGAAATCAAGGACGGCGCGGGGGCCTTCAAGGCGGCCAATACGCCGCTGCGCATGTGCGATTCGCAATCGCATATCCGCGAATATGCGCCGGATCTGGGTGAGCACAATCAGGACATACTGCGCCATCTGGGCCTTTCGGATGGCGAAATCACCAAACTCATTGAAGACCGTGTGGTGCAGGGAGGCCGGGCCGCATAACAGGCATGGAGGAATTTCGCAAAAAACTCTATGCCAGCTTTGATTTTGCGCTGATCCCGATTGCGGATTTTCTGATCCGCCACCGGGTGACGCCAAACAAGCTGTCAGTCGCTGGACTGTTGCTTAATCTGCTGGCGGCATTTTGCATCCTCCAGGGCGGCCTGTTTTTAGGCGGTTTCATCTATCTGTTCGCGGGCCTTGTGGATCTTTTCGACGGCACGGTGGCGCGGCGCGGCGGGCTGAGCACGGAATTTGGCGCCTTTCTCGATTCAAATTTTGACCGCATCGCCGAAGGCGTGATTTTCGCCGCGATCGCCTATCTGTTCGCGGCCGGCGGCGATGCGGTGACAGCGGCGGTGACCGTGCTGGCGCTGCTTGGATCGTTTATGGTCAGCTATACCCGCGCGCGCGCCGAGGCGCTGGGCCTTGTTGGCAAAAGCGGCTTTGCATCGCGTTTTGAGCGGCTGCTGCTGATTTCAATCGCGCTGATGGCGGGATTTCTGGAAGTGGCGATTTATGTGCTGAGCATCTTCACGCTTGTTACCGTCGCGCAGCGCATATGGGCAGCCTATTGGCAGCTTGAAGAACGAAAAGCCGGGATTGAACCCCCGCATTAGACCCTATTCTGAGATGGGCTTGAAGGCCACGGCACGCTGCACAGCCTCGCGTTTTTGATCTGATGTCAGCCGCACCGCCAGTGAGGACAGTTCTTCCGCATCAAATTCCAGAAAACCATTCTTGGCCGACAGATAGTACCACTTATAGGCTTCGATCAGATCCTGCTTCGCGGCCTCTCCCGAACTGAACAGGCGCCCGAGATTGAACTGGCAATTGGCGACATTGCGCATGGCGCATTTGCCGTACCAGAAGGCCGCCTTTTCCGCCGATGGCGCATCAACGCCTGCCCCGGCCTCGTAAAAAGCGCCGAGCGCGAATTGCGCACCGGCATGGCCGCCCTCGGCCGCCCTGGTGTACCATTTGGCGGCTTCGGGAAGATTTTCCGCCTCTGCCAGGCCGGATTCATAATAATCGCCCAGGCGGAATTCAGCCTGATGATCCTGCGCCGTCTTCGAGGCGTTTTTCCACCAGGCAATGGCCTCGGCATAGTGGCCCTTGTCAAACAGCACCTTGCCCTGATCGGCCAGCACCGGACCGGCGCCAGCAGACAGCAAAATTGTCAGCAGAACAATCCGGGCAAAATGGGCCTGTCTGCGCATGGGCTATCGCACGATCGGCTTCATGACAAAATTGCGGGCCATATTGATGGCGTCACGCACCTGTTCGGGGGTCATGGCGCGGCTGAGTTTTTCCAGGGCAGGGCCGCCAAACTCTATGAAACCCTGCTGGGCGGCGAGATAATACCACTTATAGGCAGCGACAGGATCCTTGGCGACACCGGCGCCTTCTTCATACATGACGGCAATATTATACTGGCAGGCCATCTGGCCGCGCTCAGCCCCGGCTAGATACCAGCGCGCCGCCTGTTCAAGCGATTGTTCAACGCCCAGCCCATCATCATACAGCCCGCCCAGATCGAAATGCGCCCGCTCATCGCCCAGTTCGGCGGCGCGGGTTAGCCATTTTGCCGCTTCAGCAAAATCGCGTTCAACGACGACCTCCTTATCACGCAAAACGCCGTCGCGGTATTTTTCGCCGATCCGGTACAGGGCATTGACGCTGCCTTTTTCGCCGGCTTCTTTCCACCAGCTCATGGCTTCTTCGTAATGACCGCGTTTAAACAGGCGGTCGCCTTCATCCACATCAATGTCCGGAGCAGCCTTTTTGCCCTGACCTTCCGCCGCCGCAACCGCTGCGCCCGCCAGGCCGATGCTCAGAAGCGACGCCGCCAATAGTTTTAAAAACCGCCGTGCCTGCATCAATCTACCCTCTTTGAATGGCTGCCAGAATGGAGCGAGATAGAGATAGTAAACACATTTGCGTCTGCCAATGGCGAAACAATTTTTCTTGATATTTTCAGGCCCGGTTCGTATCCGCCATTTGGCGTGCCCAGATCACGCCGGTCTCGGTTGCAACCCCGTCCAGGCGGGCATCAAACGGCCCCATTGGCGCCTGCTGCACGCGCTGCGCGGAAAAGCCAAGCCCGATGGCATATTTACACTTTCCCACACCCCGCAGTGCCGTAAGACTGCGATCATAAAATCCGCCGCCATAGCCTAACCGGCCACCCTGCCGGTCAAAGGCCAGCAGCGGAACCAGCACCATGTCCGGCAACACCTCCCGGCCGGGGCGCACTGGCCCCGAGGTTCCAAAACCCGCCTCAGCCAGCGGCGCCCCCGGCGACCATTCCAGAAATAGCAGTTTGCCCGAATCCCCGGCCACAACCGGCAAGGCCAGGCGTCCGCCCTCAGCCGCAATCATTTCCAGCAAGGGACGGCAATCAAATTCATCCTTCAGCGGCCAGTAACCGGCCACTATGCCGCCTTTCGGGATGGCCACGGTCTCGATAAACCGCCTGGCCGCCTGCGTATATATTTCGGAACCGGAACTTTTAAACAGATTGACCCGTTTGCGCCGTTGCGCCTGGCGCATTTCAGCTTTCAACCGGGTAATTTCCGCCGTTTCGTCTGTCATCACATACTACAGGCCGTTCAAGTGGCTGGTCATGGCTTCCAGGCGTGCTGCTGCGGTTGATAGCTGCGCCGCCAGCGCCTGTTCCTGCGCGTCAATGGCGGCGGCAGAATTACCAACCGTGCCCGTGGCCTCGCTCAATTCATCGGATATCACAATGCCTGCCATCAGCAGCAATTGCGCATCCGAGAGATTGGCGCCGGACCCCCGCAGGGCGGTGATTTTATCATCTACATACTGCGCCAGCTTGCGCAGATGGGCTTCTTCGCCATCCCCGCAGGTCAGGTCATATTCGCGGCCATTTACCCTGACTGAAACTTGCGCCATTGCCTGAAACCCCTGTTTTCGTACAATTTTTCGTTCAATATGGAGTGGTCACACCCCTAAAACCTCGTGCAGGCCGGTTATCGCGCCATCCAGACGTTTGCTGGCGGCGGCCTGTTGCCTGTGCAGGGCTTCGTATGATTTACGCAGTGCGGCATGTTCCGCCTCCAATGCGGCATGGCGCGCCTGAAGCGCGGCCAGATCACCGGCCATCTGCTTATGGCGTTGCGCAGCCGCCGTAAAAGCGCTTTCCAGCCCCGAAATCGCCTGCAAAAACTGTTCCTGTGCCTGCTCAAGCGACGTCATAAGGCCAACTCCCGCTATATATAATCACGGAATCACTTTAGGCCCCAACCCCCCTTAAGAGCAATATCCAGCTTACGGCCATCCCACACTTGACGCGTGGCGTGCAACATGGTCAATCAGATGCATTGGCATGAGGGAGCAAAACAGAGCGCTAATGACAGATTCAACGGACACGACCGGCCTGCTTTTGGGAACCGTACAGCGCAGCATGGCCAATGCCATCCGCGCGCTCAGCATGGATGCGGTGCAAAAGGCAAATTCGGGTCATCCCGGCATGCCGATGGGCATGGCGGATGTGGCGACCGTGCTGTTTACCCAATTTCTGAAATATGACCCAGCCGAGCCAAAATGGCCGGACCGCGACCGTTTTGTGCTGTCGGCCGGGCATGGCTCGATGCTGCTTTATTCGGTATTACATCTGACCGGCTATGCCGATATGCCGATGCAGGAAATCATTAATTTCCGGCAATTGGGCGGCTTATGCGCCGGTCATACGGAATATGGCCATGTGGCGGGCATTGAAACCACCACCGGACCGCTGGGGCAGGGGCTTGGCAATGCGGTTGGCATGGCGATGGCCGAACGCCTGCTGGCGGCGCAATTCGGCCCGCAGATTGTCGATCATTACACCTATGTGATGGCAGGCGATGGCTGCCTGATGGAAGGCATCAGCCATGAAGCATTGGGCCTGGCCGGGCATCTGAAGCTGAACAAGCTGATCGTGCTGTTCGATGATAACAGCATCACCATTGATGGCGCGACCAATCTGTCCACCAGCGAAGACGTGCTGGCGCGTATCCGCGCCTATGGCTGGAACACGATCGCGATTGATGGGCATTCGCCTGCTGCCATCGCCCATGCGCTGGAACATGCAAAACTTAGCGACAAACCCACACTGATCGCCTGCAAGACCCAGATCGGTTTTGGCGCGCCCAATAAGCAGGGCACGTCTGATGTGCATGGATCACCCCTGGGTGACAAGGAAATTGCCGCCGCGCGTGAAACGCTGGGCTGGAGCGCGCCGCCGTTTGAAATTCCGGACGCGATCCTGAAGGCCTGGCGCAGATTTGGCGGGCGCGGGGCCAAACAGTCGGCGGAGTGGAAACAGCGTCTGGCCGCCATGAAACCCGAAGCGCGCATGGAATTTGAACGGCGCATGTCGGGTAAATTGCCGCCCGCTTTTGACGGCGCGATCAGCGCCTACAAACAGAAGCTGGCCGGGGAAAAGCCCACCGTCGCCACCCGCAAAGCGTCGCAAAACACGCTGGATGTGATTAACGCCATTGTGCCGGAAACCATTGGCGGCTCGGCCGATCTTACCGGATCGGTGAACACTAAATCCGCTGGCATGAACCCGGTCACGCCGGATGATTTCAGCGGACGCTATGTTTATTACGGCATCCGCGAACATGGCTCGGCCGCCGCGATGAACGGCATGGCTGTGCATGGCGGCCTCATTCCCTATAGCGGCACCTTTCTGGTGTTCAGCGATTATTGCCGTCCGTCCATCCGGCTTGCCGCGATGATGCGCCAGCGGGTCATTCATGTGATGACGCATGATTCCATCGGTTTGGGTGAAGATGGGCCGACGCATCAGCCGGTGGAACATCTGGCGTCCTTGCGCGCCATTCCTGACCTGCTGGTGTTCCGCCCGGCTGACGCCACCGAGACCGCCGAATGCTGGCAGCTGGCGCTGCATGCCGCAGACCGCCCCAGCGTCATCAGCCTGACGCGGCAGAATCTCGCCCCGGTCCGGCTGGATTATGTGGAAGAAAATCTCTGTGCGCGCGGGGCCTATGAATTGCTGCCCGCCACCGGCAAGGCGCAGGTCACGCTGATCGCCACGGGATCGGAAGTTGAAATCGCCCTGGCTGCGCGCGATCTGTTGCAGGCGGATGGGATTGGCGCGCGCGTCGTTTCCGCGCCCTGTCTGGAACTGTTCGACATGCAGCCGCAGGACTATCGTGACAAAATCCTGGGCCTGGATACGGTGCGCATTTCCATCGAGGCGGCCAGCACCTATGGCTGGGAACGCTATGTCGGTGACAGAGGCGGCTTGATTGGCGTCAATAGTTTCGGCGCGAGCGCGCCTTATAAGGAGCTTTATAAGCATTTTGGGTTAACACCGCAGGCGGTTGCGCAAAAAGCGCGCGGTCTGCTCGCATAGACAAGGGAGAAAACACATGGCGCTGCGCGTAGCAATTAACGGTTTTGGACGTATCGGCCGCAATATTTTGCGCGGCATTATTGAATCCGGCCGCAAGGATATTCAGGTTGTTGCGCTGAACGATCTGGGCCCGGTGGAAACCAATGCGCATCTGCTGCGGTTTGATTCCGTACACGGACGGTTTCCCGGAAATGTCACCACCACCGAAGACAGTATTGATTGCGGCACCGGCCCGATCAAGGTGACGGCGGAACGCGACCCGGCCAAACTGCCCTGGAAGGCGATGAACATCGACATCGCGATGGAGTGCACCGGCTTTTTCACCAGCCGTGATGACGCCGCCAAGCATCTGGCCGCCGGCGCCAAGCGGGTGCTGATTTCCGCGCCTGCCACCAATGCCGATCTGACGGTCGTGTATGGCGTCAATCACGATAAACTGACGGCCGCGCACACGGTTGTTTCGAACGCTTCCTGCACCACCAATTGCCTGGCGCCGGTGGCGATGGTGCTGCATGAAACGGTTGGTATCGTGCAGGGTTTCATGACCACCATCCACGCCTATACCGGCGACCAGCCGACATTGGATACCATGCATAGCGATCTGTATCGCGGGCGCGCCGCCGCGCTTTCGATGATCCCGACAACCACGGGTGCGGCCAAGGCCGTGGGCCTGGTGCTGCCGGAACTGGCGGGCAAGCTGGACGGCACCGCCATTCGCGTGCCGACGCCCAATGTGTCGGTCGTCGATCTGGTGTTCAATGCCGGGCGCGAAACCAGCATCAAGGAAATCAACGACGCCATTCTGAAAGCCTCAACGGGCAAGCTGAAAGGCATTCTTGGAACAACGAGCGCCAAAAATGTGTCGATTGATTTCAATCACGATCCGGCGTCCTCGACCTTTGCGTTCGACCAGACCCAGGTTACCGGCGGCAAGCTGGTGCGTGTACTGAGCTGGTATGACAATGAATGGGGTTTCTCCAACCGCATGGCCGACACGGCGCTGGCGATGGGGAAATTTCTATAGGGTCTTTTTGGCCAGTTTGACTTACTGCCTTTCCATGCGCCGCCACCCCGGATTTATTCCGGGGTGGCAGTGCATGCGGGCTCTGCGCCGGCCTGAACGCATCATGCTTCAGGGGAAACCCTGTTTAGGTTCGATCACATATGACGCTGTCGCCTTTTTCCGCATTTGAATGGCTGGTCGCCGGAAGATATCTGCGCTCGCGCCGGCGGGAAGGGTTTGTATCGGTTATTACCGCGATTTCCTTTATCGGGATCGGGCTGGGGGTGGCGACCCTGATCATCGTCATGGCGGTGATGAACGGCTTTCGCATCGATCTGATGTCGCGGATTCTGGGGGTCAATGGGCATATGGTGGTGCAGGGGCTTGGCGGGCCGCTGGAAGGGTTTGATCCTGTCGCCGAACGGATCGCCAAAGTGGATGGGGTGGTGCGCGTGGCCCCGATCATTGAGGGGCAGGTGATGGCCAGCGGGCGTGAGGGGGCGGCCAGCGGCGCGCTGGTGCGCGGCATCCGCCAGGAAGATCTGGCGAAGCAAAGCATGGTCGCGGAACATATTCTGTCGGGGACGCTGGAGGATTTTTCGCGCACCGGCGGCATCATTATCGGCGTGCGTCTGGCGCAGAAGCTGGGGGTGCGGGCGGGCGACACGCTGACCCTGTTATCGCCGCGCGGTGCGGCCACGCCATTCGGCACCGCGCCCCGTGTGCTGGCCTATCCGGTTGCGGCGGTTTTCGAAGTGGGCATGTCGGAATATGACAGCACGTTTATTTTTATGCCGCTGGACGCTGCGCAGAAATATTTCCGGTTGGGTGCGGCAGTCAGCGCGATCGAAGTGATGATCAAGGATCCCGATCAGGTATTGGAGATGCGCGAAAGTGTCAGGCAGGCGGCGGGTGAGAATGTGCATGTGGTGGACTGGCAGCAGATCAACTCCAGTTTTTTCAGCGCGCTTCAGGTGGAGCGCAATGTGATGTTCATGATCCTTACACTGATCATTCTGGTGGCGGCGCTGAATATGATTTCGGGCTTGGTCATGCTGGTCAAGGACAAGGGGCACGATATCGCCATTCTGCGCACCATGGGCGCGACCAGCGCCAGCGTGATGCGGATATTCTTTATCTGCGGGGCCAGTGTCGGTGTGCTGGGATCGCTTGCCGGGGTGCTGGTTGGCACCGTGTTCTGCGCCAATATCGAGACCATCCGGCAATGGGTTTCCACGCTGACCGGCACCGCGCTGTTTTCGCCTGAGGTTTATTTTCTCAGCCAGATGCCGGCCGAGATGGACCCGATGGAAGTGACCTCGGTGATCATTATGGCGCTGACGCTTTCGATGCTGGCGACATTATATCCGGCGTTCCGTGCGGCCAGGCTCGATCCCGTCGAAGCGTTGCGGTACGAGTGAGCGCGATGCAGGTAGCACTCGAATTACAGAATATTCAGCATTCTTACGCCACGCCGGCGGGGCCGCTGCCGGTATTGAAGGGGGTTTCGCTGCGTCTGGCGCGGGGCGAGGTGGTGGGGTTGATCGCGCCGTCGGGCGCTGGCAAATCCACATTGCTGCATATTGCCGGATTGCTGGAACATCCTGGATCGGGGGCGGTCCTGCTGAACGGGCGCGATTGCGCGCGTCTGAATGACAAGGCGCGCACTTTGGCGCGCCGCCACGAGATCGGCTTTGTATATCAGTTCCATCATTTGCTGCCTGAATTCAGCGCGCTGGAAAACGCCGCCATGCCGCAGATCATTGCCGGTCTTGACAAGGCAAGCGCCACCGCCCGCGCGCAGGAATTGCTGGATATGCTGGGCGTGGGCGCGCGCGCCACACACCGGCCCGCCGAAATGTCCGGCGGCGAGCAGCAGCGCGTCGCCATTGCGCGCGCCTTTGCCAATCGGCCGGCCGTGCTGCTGGCGGATGAACCGACCGGTAATCTGGACAGCGAAACAGCGGACAAAGTGTTTGCCACCATGATCGCAGCGGCGCGCGGAGAGGGGCTGGCGGCGCTGATCGTCACCCATAATCCGGCGCTGGCGGCGCGTATGGACCGGGTGCTGCGGCTCGACAAGGGCGTTGTGGCAGCGGGCTGAATCTCTCTGAATTGAAAATCTTCAGGCGGCTCAGAATTTTTATTTGACTCTAACAGAACATATAGAGTACATTTATCGAAATTAAGGAGAACGAAAATGCAGATATGGCTGAAAGACACGCTGGCGCTGGTTTCACTTTTCGCTCTGTCCTGGATGGGGCTGGCCTGGATGGCCCTGTTTGATGTGACGTGATCTATCCTGCCGGGGCAGGAGACAGGCCCCGGCGGGTATCACGTTGCTTTTTTACCACAACCTGCTAGGTTTCATTGCAACATGCAGCAAACAGGCGCAGTGAGCATATGGACGCCCAGAGGCAAGGCAGCGCAGATCTTCCGGTTCTGCCCAATAAATCCAGGATGATGGATTTTGCCGGGGGCCTGCGCCGCTTTATTGAACGGCACGCGGATACGATCGCCAGCGGCAAGGTGACGTTTGGCCTGGGACTGGCCGCGGTTTTGTCGGGGATCGCCACCTATCTGGCTATTTCCGATTTCGCCCCTTTTGAAACCAGCCCGCAGCTGGTTTTGGGTTTTTTGCTGCTGGATCTGGTGCTGTTGCTGGCGCTGGCGACCCTGGTGGCCTGGCGGCTGGTCGCGCTGTGGATGGCGCGGCGCAGCGGTACCGCCGGATCCCGGCTGCATGTGCGGCTGGTTATCCTGTTCGGGCTGGTCGCGATCACGCCCACAATTATCATGGCGGTTTATTCGACACTGACGATCAATCTTGGCTTCCAGGTCTGGTTTGGCGAGCGGGTGTCGCGGGTTATTTCCGCATCGGTCAGCGTTGCCGAAGCCTATGTGGAAGAACATAAAATGATGATTCGCGCCGAAATATTGGCGATGGGCAATGATGTCAACCGCGCTTTGCCGGTCTATTATCAGGACCGCGCCGCATTCGCCAATATTGTTAATCAGCAGGCGCAATTGCGCTCGCTTGCCGATGCCTATGTTCTGACCAGCAGCGGCGAAATTCTGGCGAAATCGGGCATGAGCCTGAGTGCAACCTTCTCGCCGCCCACCGCTGAATCGATTGCCAGGGCGGCTGAAGGGGATGTAGTGATCCTGGCAAGCGAGCGTGACGCGCAGGTGCGCGCATTGTTGCGGCTGGACCGGTTTCTTGATGCCTATTTATATGTCAGCCGCTTTGTCGATCCCAGGGTACTCAATACCGCCATGCAGGCGCATCGCGCCGCCAGCGATTATGCCGCGCTGGAAGGTCAGCGCGGCGGTATTCAGATTGCGTTCGCGCTGATTTATCTGGCGCTGGCGATGCTGGTGCTGCTGGCGGCTATTGCCGTTGGCTTCTGGCTGGCCAACCGGCTGGTGGAACCGATCAGCCGTCTGGCGGTGGCATCGGAACGGCTGCGCGATGGAGATCTGACGGCGCGTGTCGAGGATTCGCCGAATAATGATGAAATTGCCGCATTGAGCCGGTCCTTCAACCGTATGGCTGGGCAACTGGAAGGGCAGCGCAGCGAATTGCTGGGCGCGAATTTGCAGCTTGACCGCCGCCGGCGCTTTACCGAAGCGGTGCTGGGCGGCGTAACCTCCGGCGTCATTGGTCTGGATGCGGATGGGAAGGTCAATCTGGCGAATGAGGCCGCGATGGCGCTGCTCGATAGCCGGGGTGAAAATTTGGCCGGGCTGAGCCTGGAAAATGTGGTGCCAGAGATGCAGCCATTGCTGCTTGATGCGCGCGCCTGGCCCGGACGGATCATCGAAGGCGAAATCAATCTGGGCAGCGGTGATGCTGCCCGCAATCTGCTGGTGCGGGTGGCGACGGTCAGCGATGCAGGCGAACGCGACGGACCGCCGGCTAACGCCATGGACGCCAGCGGACGGGCTGGTTTTGTGGTCACGTTTGATGATATTTCAGAACTCGTGTCCGCGCAGCGTACGGCCGCCTGGGCGGATGTCGCCAGGCGCATTGCGCATGAAATCAAAAATCCGCTTACCCCTATTCAACTTTCCGCAGAACGTCTGCGCAGAAAATACCGTCAGGAAATTACTACCGATCCGGAAATATTTGAACGCTGCACCGAAACCATTATCCGGCAGGTGCGCGAAATCGGCCGGATGATTGATGAATTTTCATCCTTCGCACGCATGCCGGCCCCCGTTTTACGCCAGGAAAATCTTTGCGAGATTATACGCCAGATCGTGTTTCAGCAGCAGTTGGCGGCGTCGCACACCCATATTGTTTTTGTGCATCCTGATTTTCCGGTGCTGATTTACTGTGACCGTGCGCAGATCAGCCAGGCGCTGGTGAATATTATCAAGAACGCCTGTGAAGCCATTGAGACACGAAAGAAAATGGATGGAAGCGATGGCCGTATCGAGGTGCGCCTCAGCGAGGAGAAGGCGGGCCGGATCCTGTTGTCGGTCCTGGATAATGGCTGCGGCCTGCCCCGTGAAATCCGCCGCCGCTTGACGGAGCCTTATGTCACCACGCGTGAAAAGGGAACCGGCCTTGGCCTGGCTATCGTTCGCAAGATCATTGAGGATCATGGAGCGCGGATTGTATTACAGGATCTGGCGGAGTGCGAAGCCGGCGGGATTCCGGATTTTGGCGATACGGGCGCGCATGTGCAGATTATATTTCCGCCGCAAATCCGGAACGATCCTGCTAATGTGCCGAATGGCCGCGAATCTGTTATCAGTGGCGAAATTATTACAGAAACCATGCCTCATTTTCGTACAGGTGCCTGATGTCCCGTGACATTCTAGTTGTTGATGATGAAGCAGATATATGTGAACTGATCTCCGGTATTCTGGAAGATGAGGGATATCAGCCGCGCACCGCCGCCTGCTCGGATTCAGCGCTGGCGGCGATTGCCAAACGCCGGCCTTCACTGGTGTTGCTGGATATCTGGCTGGAGGGATCGCGGCTCGACGGGCTGCAATTGATGGAACGCCTGCATCGTGACGATCCTGAATTGCCGGTGGTCGTGATCAGCGGCCACGGCAATGTGGAGATTGCCGTGACGGCCATCAAGAATGGCGCCTATGATTTTATCGAGAAACCGTTCCAGACCGATCATTTGCTGGTGACCATCAGCCGCGCGATAGAAGCGTCACGGTTGAAGCAGGAAAACCGCGAACTGCGCCTGCTGTCCGGCGGGGATACGAATTTTGTTGGAGAATCGGCAGCGGCCAATCATTTGCGCCAGATTATCGCCAAGGTTGCAGCCACCGGCAGCCGCGTGCTGATCAACGGGCCTGCGGGTTCCGGCAAGGAGGTGGTCGCGCGGCTGCTGCACCAGCAATCGGCACGCTCGGGCGGCCCATTTGTCATTGTTAATGCGGCCAATATGGCGCCTGAGCGCATGGAGCATGAATTGTTCGGCGTCGAGGCGGGGAATGGCGGCTTGCCGGCCACGGGCCTGTTTGAGCGCGCCCATGGCGGAACATTATATCTGGATGAAATCGGCGATATGCCGATGGAAACCCAGGGCAAGATTTTGCGCATTCTGGTTGATCAGAAGTTCGAACGCATCGGCGGACGCAGTCAGGTTCAGGTGGATGTTCGCGTGGTTTCATCTTCTGGCGTTGATCTGCGGGAAAAAATATTGCACGGCGCGTTCCGGGAGGATTTGTTTCACCGGCTGAATGTTGTGCCCGTGCGTGTTCCCTCGCTGTCCGAGCGGCGTGAGGATATTCCTGTCCTGGCGGCGTATCTGATGCAGCGGCTTTCCGCCAGCCTGCGCACACCGGCGCGCCGGCTTTCGGAAGACGCCATTGCAACCATGCAGACCTATGATTGGCCCGGAAATGTACGCCAATTGCGCAATGTTATCGAACGGCTGCTGATTTTTGCGCCCGATGACGCCGAAAAACCGATTACCGCAGATATGTTGCCGGCGGAGCTTGGTGCGGCGACGCCGCTATTGTTGCGGGCCGGCGGCGGCGGGTCCAGTGAAGTCGCCATGTCTTTGCCGCTGCGCGAGGCGCGCGAAATGTTTGAACGCGATTATCTGATCGCGCAGATCGATCGCTTTGGCGGAAATATTTCCCGCACCGCCGCCTTTATCGGTATGGAGCGGTCGGCGCTGCATCGAAAACTGAAATCACTTGGCGCCTATCCCAATTCGGGCGTCAATGGCGCATCCGAAGGGGCGCTTGTTTATGACAGGGAGGATCATTAGGCCAATATGGATCAGACGGATTAGCCGATGGCAATCCCGTCTGATCCGGATAGGGTCGATCTGATGATTTAGAACGATTTGTGATCATATTGAAGCGCGTGCCGCTTGCCTGGCGATCATTGATCCCCTCCAGCCTTCGCCCTGCTGGCTGCGGCGAACAGGCAAGCCGGGTATTTGAAGTTATGGGAGAAAATTTCTGCTGTGAAAATCATCGTTTGTGGCGCAGGGCAGGTAGGGTTCAACATCGCCAAGCAGCTTGCGGCCGAGCATAATGATGTTACGGTCATTGATCACAATCCGGAACTGATCCGCAAGATCGGCGATATGCTGGATGTACAGGCCATGCTCGGCCATGCCTCGCTGCCAGAGGTGCTTGAGCGGGCGGGCGCGCAGGACGCTGATATGATTATCGCCGTCACTCAGAATGATGAAGTCAATATGGTGGCCTGTCAGGTTGCCCATGCCCTGTTCAACATGCCCGTCAAGGTGGCGCGTGTCCGCACCCAGAATTATCTGCAGCCGCAATGGCTGAATTTATTCAGCCGCGAGCATCTTCCAATTGATGTCATCATTTCGCCGGAGGTCGAGGTCGGCCGTGCGGTGCTGCGGCGTCTTGAAATGCCGGGTGCCTTCGAGGTGGCGCCTTTTGCCGATGACCGGGTGATGCTGATTGGGACTTTGCTTGATGAAAACTGCCCGGTGGTCAATACACCGCTGCGTCAACTGACGGATCTGTTTCCTGAATTGAACATCATCATTGCCGGTGTGGGCCGGGATGGAAATCTGTTTGTGCCCAGCGGTGACGATCAGTTGCGCGCCGGGGACCAGGCATATTTTATTACCCAGCCGGAAAAGGTGCGGCGGGTTCTGGAAATTTTTGGCCATCAGGTTAAACCCGCGCGCCGGGTTATTCTGCTTGGCGCGGGTAATATCGGCATGTTTGTCGCCAAGGAGTTGGAACAGAAACATTCTTCTGTGCGCGTCAAAATTATCGAATACCGGAAAGAGCGGGCAGAAGCGGCGGCGGATCAGCTTTCGCGCACGGTCGTGCTGCATGGCGATGCGCTTGATCTGGGAATTCTGCATGAGGCGAATATCGCCGAGACCGAAACCATTGTCGCGGTGACGGATGATGACGAGGTTAATATTCTGGCGTCGGTGCTTGCGAAGCAGGGGGGCTGCCAGCGCGCCATCGCCCTGATAAATAATCCCGGATATGGGCCGCTGATACGCACGCTTGGCATTGATGTATTTATTGATCCGCGCGCAATGACCGTATCGAGAATATTGCAATATGTGCGGCGCGGCCGTATTCGCGGCCTGTACAGCCTGTTCAATGGCGCGGCGGAGGTGCTGGAGGCCGAGGCGCTGGAAACAGCAACCGTGATCGGCAAGCCGCTGAACGAGGCGCAAATTCCGCGCGGCATCATGATTGGCGCCATCGTCCGGGGTGATCAGGTTATTATTCCGCGCGGCAACACCATTATCCGCACGGGAGATCGCGTGGTTATTCTGGCCCTGGCCGGCATGGTGAAGAAGGTCGAGCAAATGTTCCGGGTCAGTCTTGAATATTTTTAGCCATGACGCCGCCTGCCGCAAACAAGGCTGGCCGGGACATGCCGCATTCGCTGGAGATGGGCCGTGAAAGCTGATGCGGTATTGTGCATTTTTGGCTGGTTGCTGGCCGGGATGAGTTTGGCGATGTTCGTCCCCGCCTTCGGCGCCCTGATCGGCAATGATATTGAACATAGCCTGGTATTTTTTAATTCAGCGGCAATATGCGGTTTTTTTGCCGGTCTGCTGATTATCAGCCTGCGCGGCAAGGAAAACGAGCTTACCAAACGCGGAAGCCTGTTGCTGGTCCTGATAGTGTGGACAATTCTGCCGGTTTTTGCAGCCGTGCCGATCTATTTTTCGGGTGTGATTTTCAGTCCCGGCAAAGCTTTGTTTGAGGCGGTGTCCGGTTTTACCACCAGCGGCGCCACCGTGTTGACGCATCTGGATCGCCAGCCGGTGGCGATTCTGTTATGGCGCGCGCTGTTGCAATGGCTGGGCGGTTTGTACACCGTGATTGCCGCTGGCGGTATTTTCGTCATGCTGGGAATTGGCGGCATGCAAATGCAATATGTGTCCATGCCGCATGGCGATGGCCAGTCGCTGTTTGGCCGCTTGCGGCAGGTTGCGCGCGCGCTGTTGGGTGTTTATTCGCTGCTGACGCTGTTTTGCTTTCTTTCCTACTGGGCGGCGGGCATGCCGATATTTGATGCGTTTTGTCATGCGCTGAGCACAGTTTCAACGGGGGGGTTCAGTACCCGCGACGCCTCGATCGGCGCCTTTAATTCGCCGCTGATTGAAATGGTTGCAGTGATATTCATGACACTGGGCGCAATGAATCTGGCGCTGCACTGGGCTGCCGCGAATGGCCGTTGGCGCGGTTATGCGCTGGATCCCGAGGCGCGCTATCTTGGCGCAGCGATTCTAGCCACGGTAGCAGGCGTGGCCGCCATATTACTGGCGAGTGATTTCAAATCCGGCGTGGGGCCGCTGCACTGGGCGCTGTTCAATGGCGTGTCGTTTCTGACCACAAGCGGCTTCTGGACGGGAAATCTCGCCGGCGTGCCCCCGGTGGCTGCGGTTATACTGCTTGCTGCGGTCCTGGTCGGCGGGGCGACGGGTTCGACCAGTGGCGGCTTCAAGCAGATGCGGGTTGGTCTTGTCATCCGGCAGGGATGGCTTGAACTGGCGCGGCTTATCAGCCCCAATGAGGTTCTGACGATGCGTTATGGCGCAGCCGGGGTGAAACAATCCCAGATCGCGGCTGTGTGGGTGGTTTTTGTCGGGCTCAGTTTTGTGCTGATCCTGGCCATAGTGCTGATCGGCCTGACTGGACCGAATTTTGAACAATCGGTTTCCATTGCGATTTCCGCCATCAGTAATTCAGGACCGGCAGCGGCGCTATTTTATGATGGGGCGGTGTCGCCTTATGCGTCCATGTCCGAAGCGACGCGGGCGGTGGCGATGGCGGGCATGATTGCCGGCAGGATGGAAGTATTGACCTTGCTGACATTGCTAAGCCCGGCCTATTGGCGTGGCTGACAGGATATTCAGACGATGAGCCGGATTGCTTATGTAAATGGGCGTTATGTGCCGCTGAGCCAGGCGCGGGTGCATGTGGAGGACCGGGGGTTTCAGTTTGCCGATGGCGTATATGAAGTTTTCCCGGTCTATGCCGGGCGCATAGCCAATCGCGCCTGGCATATGGAGCGCCTGGCGCGTTCGCTGGAGGAACTACGCATTGCGTGGCCGGTTGCGCCCGCGGTTCTTTCGGCGCTGCTCGATGAAATTATGCACGCCAACCGCATTTTAGCGGGCGGGATGGTCTATTTGCAGATCACCCGTGGGGTTGCGCCGCGTAACCACATGTTTCCGTCGCGCAATATACGCCCCACGCTTGTGCTGATAGCGCGCCCGGTGGATATGGCGGCACGCCATGCGCAGGCGCTGAAAGGCGTGCGGATTATCAGCGTCAAAGATCAGCGATGGTCACGGCGGGATATCAAAAGTGTTGCGCTTCTGCCGAACATGCTGGCCAAGCAACAGGCTTCTGAAGCCGGCGCCTCGGAAGCGCTGTTTGTCAATGATGCCGGCCTGGTGACCGAATGCGCCTCATCCAGTTTCTGGATTGTCAGGGCGGATGGCGCCTTGCAGACCCATCCTCTGGGGCAGGAAATATTGCCGGGGGTGACACGCCGGGTAGTGCTGATGCTTGCGGCAGAGCTGGGGCTGAGGGTATTTGAACAGCCATTCAGTCTGGATCAGGCCCTGGCAGCGAAAGAGGCATTTTTGACCAGCGCGACGAATTTTGTCATGCCGGTAACGCAAATTGACGCACACCCCATAGCGGGCGGCGTGCCGGGCCCGGTTTCTGCTGCGTTGAGAGAGGCTTACATTGTGAAACTTGAAATTATTTAAATAAAACCCCTTCTTTTTTCGCATATGCAACATAATATAGGTGTAGCATAGGCTTACGGAGGAGGGGCGCGCAGTGCAGTGTTTGTGCCGGATATCTTTCGACTGATTTACACCACTAATAATGGGGACATCGCGCATGTCATCTGAAAAGTCCCAGAATTTGCAGGATGTGTTTTTGAACGCGGTCCGCAAGAACAAGACGCCCCTGACGATATTTCTCGTAAACGGCGTGAAATTGCAGGGCATTGTGACCTGGTTTGATAATTTTTGTGTTCTGCTGCGCCGCGATTCGCAGTCGCAGCTTGTCTATAAGCACGCCATTTCGACGATCATGCCTTCCGTGCCGGTGGAATTGTTTGTCGGCGCGCAGGATATAGAAACGGTTAACCGGTAGGACCCTGATTGGATATTTACAAGAATCAAGACGCGGCCCAGATCAAGATCAAGCCTTCCGGCGCTGGGCAGGCCATGGTGCTGCATCCCTTTCTCAAATCTTCCAGTACAGGCGCGATGGGCGCGGGCGCCCGGACCCCCGAGGCGCGCCTGGAAGAAGCGGCAAGGCTGGCGGAAGCAATTCAACTTACCGTATCTTTCAAAATTGCGGTACCGGTAGCGAAGGCGCATCCCTCGCATCTGTTCGGCTCCGGCAAGGTGGCGGAACTGGCGGGAATGATTGCCGGTCTTGAGCCGGATGTGGTGATTGTAGACGGCGCGCTGACGCCGGTGCAGCAGCGCAATCTGGAAAAGGCCTGGGATGTGAAGGTGATTGACCGGACCGGGCTGATTCTGGAAATTTTCGGCGCACGCGCGCAGACCCGTGAGGGGCGCTTGCAGGTTGAACTGGCGCATCTGAATTACCAGCGCAGCAGACTGGTGCGGTCCTGGACGCATCTGGAACGCCAGCGCGGCGGCATGGGCTTTCTGGGCGGGCCGGGCGAAACCCAGATCGAAACCGACCGGCGCCTGATTTCCGAACGTATCGCCAAACTGACCCGTGAACTGGACGAGGTGCGCCGCACCCGCGAGGCGCATCGCAAGGGGCGCGCAAAAACGCCGTTTCCGGTTGTCGCATTCGTTGGATATACCAATGCAGGAAAATCGACATTGTTCAACCGGCTGACGCGCGCACAGGTCTATGCCGATGATCTGCTGTTTGCGACCCTAGACCCGACGATGCGCGGTATCGCATTGCCGGACGGGCGGCGCACGATTTTTTCGGATACCGTAGGATTTATTTCCGATCTGCCGACGCATCTGATTGCGTCCTTCCGCGCCACGCTGGAAGAGGTGCTGGAGGCGGATTTGATCGTGCATGTCCGTGACGTTTCGCATCCTGAATCGCAGGCGCAAAAACAGGATGTGATGCAGGTGCTGGAGGGGCTTGGTCTTTCGGAGGCGCGCCGGGAGACGGTGATAGAAGTGCTGAACAAGATTGATCTGCTGGACCCCGAGCGTCATGAAGAAGTGCGCAATGCCGCGATCCGCGCCCGCAATGTTTTTCCCGTTTCGGCGGTAACAGGCGCGGGATGTGAGGCGTTGCTGACGGCGATTGCTGCGTGTTTGTCGGCAGGGCGCGAGGTCGTGGATCTGCGCGTAAAGGCCGGCGATGGCGCCAATCTGGCCTGGTTGCACCGGCATGCGGAAGTTGTTGAATTGCGCCACAGCGAGGATGGCACGGCCTATGTGCGCGCGGCCATTGATCCCGAAGATCTGGCGCGCTATCGAAAGCGTAATGCGCTGGTCTAATCCCGCACGAAGGGATTGTGGCGGCGTTCGTCGCCGAAAGTGGATAGCGGGCCGTGGCCCGGCACGAATACCACATCAGAACCGAGGGGCCAGAGTTTCTGCTTGATCGACCGGATCAGCGTGTCGTGATCTCCGCCGGGCAAATCCGAACGCCCGATTGATCTCTGAAACAGCACATCGCCGACCTGGGCGATTTTTGAGACCGGATCGAAAAACACCACATGGCCGGGTGTGTGGCCGGGGCAGTGATAGACATCCAGCGTGATGGCGCCAAAGCGCACCTTGTCGCCATCATTGAGCCAGCGATCCGGCGTGAACGATTTGGCGGGGGCAAGGCCAAAACGGCGCGACTGTTCGGGAATGCCGTCGATCCAGAATTTATCGGCGATATGCGGCCCTTCTATGGGCAGTGACAGGCGTTCGGACAATTCAGCCGTTGCGCCTGCATGATCCATATGGCCATGCGTGAGAAAAATTTTCTCAAGCGTCATGCCGGTCTGGCTGACAGCATCCAGAATTTTATCAATATCGCCGCCGGGATCAACGACGGCGCCCTGCATGGTCTGTTCACAGAGCATCAGCGTGCAGTTCTGCTGAAACGGGGTAACGGGGATAACGGCGATCTTCATTAAGGCTCAGTCTTTCAGAAATTCTTTGGTCAGCCGCAAAAATTCCTCCAGCCTGTCATGATGCACCCAGTGGCCCGCGCCCTCTATATTTTCGACCCGGACATTTTTGAAAAAAGCCGCGCGGCCGTCTTCCAGCGGATTGCTGGCCCAGCTTTCGGTGCCGCGGAACAGCAGCGTGGGGCAGGTGATGGCCTGCCACATTTTCTGCATGTCCAGCGCCTCGGCCTCTATGTTGCGTGGCGAGAAAACGCGCACATAATTGTCGAATTTCCAGCTATAGGTGCCGTCTTCATTCTGGTTCACGCCATGCACAGTCAGATGATAGGCGCGCTCCGGGCTGAGATTTGGGTTTTCCTTCTGCATGCGCTCATAGGCTTCCTCGATGGTCGCATAGCGGCGCGGCAGGCGGCCTGATGCGCCGCGCAATTCTTCGATCCAGCCCTGCACCCGTTCGATATTGCTTTGATCCGCCATCTGCTGCGTAAAGGAAGGCGGCGGCCCCATTCCTTCGATGGCCACGACCTTTTTCACATTACCGGGATAGAGCCCGGTATAGCGCAGCGCCAGATTGCCGCCAAGTGAATGACCGATAATGGTCAGCGGCGCCAGTTTAGTCTGATGTATCAGTTGCGCAATGTCATAGGTATAGTCATTAAGACTATAGGCGCCGCCAATCATCCACTGGCTGTCGCCATGCCCGCGCAGATCGGGCGCGATGATGTGATAATCCTGGCGGAACGCCTCGGCCACCCAGTCCCAGTTGCGGCAATGGTCGCGCCCGCCATGAATCAGCAGCATGGGCGGGGCGTCTTCATTGCCCCAGTCCACATAATGCAGCCGTAACCGTTGCGAGATATAGGAGTGTGAGGTTGGACCGTACATGTTCTAACCGTTGCCTTAATAGTCGAGGCCCTGCATCGCGCGCCGCAGGGTTTGATGATAATATTGCAGCGCCGGTTCATTGCGCCCGTAAACCACTTCTTTTTGCGCGCCGGTGAAAAATCCCGCATTCAGCTTTTCGCTCATCGGGAAATCTTCTTTTTCCACGGTGGCGATGGCGATGTCGAAATTCTTGTCCCAATGGCGGCGCACACTGTCATTGGCCGGGGGTTCCGGCGCGAACAAGGTGAATTCGATCACGGTGCTGTCGATCTTGTCCTTGTCGGGATAGGCGCACCAGGCTTCGGCATGGTCACCCTGCCAGATGAAGGTGATATTGGGGAACAGCATATAAACGATCGCGAGCTGTGACAGAACGTCGCGCTGTTCCACCGGTTCCGTGCGCCATTTTTCAAATTTGCGGCGGGTGATGGCGAAACGCAGATTAAGGTCATAGGGATCAAAGGTGCTGACGGTCGGATCAATCAGCGGATTTACCGTGGTCCGGTGCAGCACCGGCAGATGATAGGTTTCAAGGAATGTGTCCTGCACGATTTTCCAGTTGAAATTATAGGTCATCGTGACCGTGCGGTAGTTCACATATTTATCGAACCCATAGGCGGCGAATTCCGGCCCAAGCCCGCCAAGCTGGCGGTCAATATCCACCGGTGCGCCGGGGACGGGACGCACGAAAATCAGCCCGTATTTTTCCGCGACCGGCAGGCGGGTAAGGCCAAGCTCCGCCTTATCGACCGAACCGAACCTTTCTTCCTGAAGAATGCTGACCAGCCTGCCGGCGGTGTCATAGGTCCAGCCATGATAGGGGCAGGAAAAGCGCCGCTTGCCGCTGCCGCATTCTTCTTCCATCAGGCGGGTGCCGCGATGGCGGCAGACATTGAGAAAGGCATTCAATTCGCCATTTTCGCCGCGCATGATCAGGATCGGCTGGCCGGTGAAATTATTGGTGAAATAATCGCCGGGTTTGGAAATGCGGCTGGACAGCCCCATGAACAGCGGCATCTGTTTGAAAAACAGTTCCCGCTCGCGTTCAAAATGCGCGCGATCCGTATAAATGCTGACAGGATTGGTAAAAGGTTTTGGGGCCAGCGTCTGGGTGTCCGCATCCTTATAGGCAAGCATCCTGTCCGACAGTGCGATCTGTTCCGCTCTTTGCATTTCGTTTTCTCCTATACGCGATTAAAACGTGCTGTATCGTGTTGATTTTAGGTTAGTCCTCTCCACAATTTCGGCCTGTCACCCCGCACTTGTTGCGGGGTCCAGGGCCAAGCACTCAGGCTTTTCTATGTGGCCCTGGATCCCGGAATAAATCCGGGGTGACACCGGGGTTGGGGCGATTCAAACCAAAATCATCATTCCTTATCCAATCATGCTGTAGCCGCCGCTGACGCTCAGCACCTGTCCGGTGACATGGCCTGCGGCTTTCGATGACAGAAATACCACTGCGTTCGCCAGGTCTTTCGGACGCCCCAGTTTGCGCAGCGGCAGGCTTTTTGCGATGGCGGCGAACTGTTCCTCGGTGAACATGGCGTTGGGATTTGCCCACATGCTGTTCGTGCCGACTTCATCACTTTCCTCGGGAATGGTCACGCCCGGGCATACCGCATTGCAGCGGATGCCGTGACGGCCATTTTCCTTGGCGATTGTTTTCATAAAACTGTTAACACCGGCTTTCATGGCGCCGTACACGGCCTCGCGCGGTTCGCCCTGGCGGCTGGCGTCGGAGCTGATCGAGACGATGGAGCCGCCATTACCGGCCTTGATCATGTGTTCCAGCACGTTATAGGTGCAATTAAGCATGCCGACAAAGTTTATCTGGATGATTTTTTGCCAGAAGTCCGGGGTTGTCTGCATAAAAAATTTCAGATCGTCCCAGCCGACATTATTCACCAGCGCGTCAACCCCGCCAAACTTGCTGACCGTGGCGTCCACCATGGCCTTGACCTGTTCCATATTGGTGACATCGGTTTTAATCACCTGCACGTCCTTGGCACCCAGCTTCAGCGCTTCCTGCGCCACTTTTTCGCCTTGCGCGGTGTCCAGTTCGGCGATGGTAATTTTGGCGCCTTCGCGTGCAAAGCCCAAAGTAATGGCGCGGCCAATATTCGATGCGCCGCCGGTGACGATGACCGATTTTCCCGCCAGTTCCAGATCCATGTTCGCTCTCCCGTCTATTATTATTTGAAATTCGGCTGCCGCTTTTCGCGGAATGCGTTCAGGCCCTCGGTGACATTATCGCTCATCAGCGCGGCTGGGGCCTCCGCCGCCTCCAGCGCCAGGCCATGATCGAGATTGCCCGATAATCCGTGTACGGTCAGCCGCTTCATCATGGCGATGCCATTGGCGTTGCGCGCCGCAAGCGTCTGGCAATATTCCATGGCCTTGGCGTGCAGTTCCGCATCGGGCACAACATAATTCACCAGTCCCCAGTTTTGCGCCTCATGCGCTTCGATCCAGCGCGCGCTGAACATCAGATCAAGGGCCCGGCGTTCGCCCACCAGACGCGGCAGCCGTTGGGTGCCGCCCCAGCCGGGGATCAGGCCGAACTGTGCGTGCTGGCAGCCCAGACGCGCGCTTTGGGCGGCGAAGGCCACGTCGGCGGCCATCATCAGTTCCAGCCCGCCCGCCAGCGCCAGCCCCTGCACGGCCACAATCACCGGCAGGGTGGAATTTTCCATTGCGCGCAGCACGCTGTGGCCATAGCTGATAAAATGCTTCAGCGCCTCAAGATCGCTGCGTTTGCCAGACACCTCGTCGAGATCGGCCCCGGTGCAGAAATGTTTGCCCGTGGAGCGGATCAGCACGACGCGCACCTGTTCGCCATCTTCAAAACTGCGCATTCCCGCATCGAGCGCCTGCATCACAGAAAGCGCCAGGCAATTGAACACGGCAGGCCGGTTCAGCTCCATAATCCCTACGGGGCCTTCGGTCCAGATACGCACCACTTCGTCACTCATGGCGTTGCTCCTTATGCCGCTAGTACGGGACGGCGACGCGGCCGATCTTTTCGCGCGCGATAATCATTTTCTGAATTTGCGGCGTGCCGTCGCCAATTTGCAGGCCCAGCACATCACGCAGCCGCTGCTGATGCGGCATTTCTTTGCTATAGGCGAAATGCCCGTTAATGATGATGCAATTATGGATGATATCAAAGGCGGTTTTGGGCGCCCACCATTTGCACATCGCGGCCTCGGCGGTGTGCGCCTCATTATGGTCGCGCAGCCACAGCGTTTTGTAGCACAGCAGGCGTGCTGCGGTCAGCAGCGTCTCGGCCTCGGCCAGCGGTTCGGTCACGCCCTGATATTTGGCGATGGGTTTGCCAAAGGCCTGACGCTCGGTAACATATTGCCAGGTTTCCTCCAGCGATGCCGCCGCAGCCCCAAGGCACATCAGGCCGATCAGCGCGCGGCTGTAATCAAAGCCGTTCATCACCAGCTTGAAGCCTTCACCCTCTTTGCCGATCAGCGCATCCGCCCCGATTTTCACATCGTCGAAAAAGATTGAACCGCGCCCGACCGCGCCGGAACCCAGATCATCAAAGCGTGTGCGGCTGACACCCGGCAGATCAAGCGGCACCAGAAACGCCGACACACCCTTGGCGTCTGTGCCGCTGGTGCGCGCAAACAGCACCACCAGGTCCGACTGATCGGCGAGCGAGATGGAGGTTTTTTCGCCGTTCAGAATATAGCCATTGCCGTCTTTGGTGGCCTTCAGAATGAGATGCGCCGCATCCGATCCGCCGCGCGGCTCCGTCAGGCCCAGCGCCACCAGCGTTTCGCCCGTGCACATATCGCCGATAATGCGGCTGGCGATGCTTTCGTCGGGATGCTGTTTCATGATCCCGCCCATCAGCGAGGTCAGCAGCGGCACATAGGAAACATTGAAATCGGCCTTCGCCACCTGTTCGATGGAAATGCCGGCCGTGACGCAATCCAGCCCCATGCCGCCGAATTTTTCCGGCAGCTCAACGCCCAGCATTCCAAGCTCGCCCATTTCCTTGCGCAGGCTTTTGGGAACAATGCCGTCCTTTTCACGCTGCTGATAGAAGGGCGCCAGTTTTTCCGCGCCAAAGCGGCTAACAGTTTCCTGAAAGGCCCGCTGTTCTGACGACAATGAAAAATCCATGTGTGCTTCCTTCTGTCTTCGCAGTTCTTATTTCACAAATTTGCGGAAGTCAGGCTTGCGCTTGGCGTTGAGGGCGCTGACGCCTTCGCGGGATTCATCGGAATCATAATACATTTTCAACGCTACAAAACCCTGATTGCCAATGCCGCGAATATTTTCGCTGTCCGCATTGAATGAGCGTTTGGCGATGGTAAGTGCTGTCGGGCTTTTCTCCATGATTTCGTCGCACCATTTCTGGACTTCTTCATCCAGTTGCGCGTCCGGCACACAGATATTGGCCAGCCCCATGGCGACCGCTTCCTGACCGCTGTAACGCCGGCACATGTACCAGATTTCGCGGGCTTTTTTCTCGCCCACCACGCGCGCCAGATAGGCGGTGCCATAGCCGGGATCGACCGATCCCATTTTCGGGCCGACCTGGCCAAAAATGGCGCTTTCCGAACAGATGGTCATGTCGCAGAGCACACCCAGCACATTACCGCCGCCGATGGAATAGCCCTGCACGCGGGCGATAACGGGTTTGGGGACATCGCGGATGGCGGCGTGCAATTCTTCGACCGGCATGCCGATCATGCCACGGCCATCATAATTGCCGTCATGCACGGACTGATCGCCGCCGGTGCAGAACGCCTTCGCGCCCACGCCGCCCAGCACGATGACGCCAATATCCTTGTCATAACCAGCCTTGTTGAAGGCGTGGATCAGCTCTTCCACGGTCTGGCCGCGAAAGGCGTTATACACATCCGGGCGGTTGATCAGAATCCAGGCTGCACCATTGCGTACTTCGTAAATAATATCCTTGTAAACCATAGGGATTCTCCGATTATAAGCGGCCATTCGGGGCGGGCCAGGATTTTCTAATACTAATTAGATTTAGGGGTTGATTGCAAGCTTCATGTGTGGACACAATCAGTAATGTTGAAATCAGATCGTACACGCCAGCGCATTCTGGACACTGCAGCGCAGGAGTTTCGTCAGCGCGGTTATGCAGGCACCAAGGTAAATGACATTGCCCAGGCGGCCAGTATGCGCGCGGCAAGCATATATTATTATTTCGAATCAAAGGATCAATTATTCGAAGAAGTGCTCGAAATCGGCCTGAGGCTGGTTTTTGACGCCGTGCGCAAGGCTGTGGACGCAGTGCCGGCGGCGTGCGGGCATCGCGCCCGGCTGCTGGCGGCCATGGAGGCGCATCTGGCCATGCTGCATGAATATGGGGATTATTCATCGGCCAATATCCGGAATTTCGGTCAGACCCCGATGGAAATACAGGAAAGGCAGATGGCGTTGCGCAATGCCTATGGCGAATATTGGCGGGAGCTGTTAACCGCCGCGCAGGATGCAGGAGCGGTGCGCCCCGAGGTAAATCTGTCATTGCTGCGCATGTATCTGTTTGGCGCAATGAACTGGACCCTGGAATGGGTAAAGCCCGGCAAAATGAACGCGCGCGAACTGGCGCGCGAACTGTGCGACACCCTGTTTCAGGAAGGATAGAGCGCCCGCGGCTTAATGTCAGAAATTATCTCCGGCGAGCTGGATGATGTCTGCGCGGCTGGCTTGCAAGGGGCCATGAACGGTCAGTTTCAGCGCAGCGGCGATACCCGCGAGCTTGGCCGCCTGCGCCGCCGGTTTGCCCGCGATAACACAGGCCAGATAGGCCGCCAGAAAGGTGTCGCCGCAGCCGGTTGTATCCACTACCGGCCATTCCCCATGTCCGGCCCCATGTCCGGCCGGCCTCCAGGCGGGCTGGCGGATGAGAGCGCCACGATGGCACACAATGGCGCCGGTCTCGCCCAGCGTGACAATGGCGTGATCCACGCCGCGCCCGCACAGAATACGGGCCGCCATTTCGGGGTTGCCTTGACCGGTGATCAGTTCCGCTTCCGCCATATCCACTTTCAGAATATCAATCAATGGCAGGATTTCATACCGGTCCGGCCAGCCAGCGGGCGTGACCGCCCCGCCCTTAACGCAGCGCAGCAGGCCTTGCGCATCAAGCGCGATGCGATGTGATTTGCGATCTGCAAAATGCCGGATCAGCGCCGTTGAAATATCGTCTTGCAGCAGCGGCCCGAAATAAATCCATTGTGTGGTGACGGCGGAAAGATCGGCAATGACAAAGGGGCCGGCCTGCGAGGCGGACTGTTGCCTGCGATCATCCGTACCCGGACCATAAAGGTTGGTGAACCGGGTGGTGTGCGCAGATGTCATTGCGGTAACGGATGCGCCTGCCTTACGCAAGGGCGATAGCAGTTCCGCCTCGTCCGCTTTTGCCAGCCGCGTAAAAATCTCCACAGGCACATCCAGCGCGCGCAGGGCCATGCCGGCATAGAATATGGCGCCCCCCGGCTGCTGGCGCTCAGCCCGGCCCGGCAGGCGCACATAATCCCGGCTGACCGGGCCGATCAGGGTGACGCCATCCAGCATCATCCGGAGGCGGGTTCCGGAAAGGGCAGCTGCTGTCCCTCCGGCAGCCCCACCTGAAAGCAGTTCAGCGTCATGCACACCAGAGTGTAATAGCCCATCAGGCAGACCAGATCGACCAGCCCCTGTTTGCCCGCCAGCGCCTCCATTGCTGCATAGGTTTTTTCGCTGACCCGGCTGGTCTCAAGTAATTCGCGCGCGAAGTGATAGGTCTGCGCTTCTTCCGGTCTGTCGAACCGGGGCTCCGTGCCGGTGCGGATCGCCTCGATGGCTGCATCGGAAACCCCCGCCAGCCGTGCCAGCCGCGCATGCGCCCAGAACTCGAATTGCGACGACCAGTGCTTGCCCACCATCAGCACGGCGATTTCAAGCAGATTGTTGGGCAGGGAATTGGAAAAACGTAACGCCGCGCCTAGTTCCTGCACCAGATTTCCGATTTGGGGGCTGTACATCCAGGCGTTGAAGGGGCCGGGCAGGCCTTGCGGGGCGTCCTGGCTGACCCCGATCGCGGCAGCGCCGGTTTTCATGCGCGCCCCCTGTGTGATCGCATCGAATATTTTGCGCTGAGCAGGCGTTAATATTTCCGGCACAAGCTGGGGCAATCGTGTCATTTTTTCCTCCCGGGTTGCGTTAAGCCATAGTGAAGCCTGCCAGACCCTGTTCGTATCAGATGCTATCGCCATTGCCGATACCATCTGATCCGTAACATAGGAGCGATATGAAATTTTAGAGAGTAATTTTACCTGTATTGATTGAACCCGGTGGTTCGATAATAAACAGGAATTGCTTCAGGTGACCCAGGCAATTTCTGTCTTTATGGGGTGCCTTAGCGGAATATTGGGGACGTTTATCTGTTTTTTAAGTATCCTGGCTAGATTACGGAAGTCTGGGAACCGGATCAGTTTGCAGGCATTGCAGGCCGGCGCATTGAATAGAGTCTGCCCCGGAGAAGTACAATATAAGTACAATATAAATGGATAAAACATGTATTTAGCGAACATTCATAACTTTAGAACTGTCGCCATCCTTGGTATTGTTGGCGCCCATTCCCTGCATAATTTTGACTGGGGTAATGACGTAATATTATTTAGAAGTTTTGATACTTTATTCAATGAATCATCCATCTGGTTTTTCTTTATTGCAGGATTTCTTTTTCAATATTTATCCAAAAAATTTAATGCAAAAGATTATTACATCACAAAAATAAAAAATGTCATTACGCCTTATTTGATTTTATCCGTGCCGGCACTGATTGGTTCGCTTACATTTGTGGACCAGGAAATGCCTGCCGGTTTTGAAGACAAGCACATTGTCATGCAGATTTTTCTGTTTCTGATCACCGGCAAGCATCTGGCGCCATTCTGGTTTGTGCCGACCATTTCAATTATTTATGTCTTTGCGCCGCTGTTGATCAAAGCGGACCGGGCCAAATGGCCCTATTACGCGTTGCCGCCTTTGCTGTTGATGTCGGCGATGCTGGGGCGTGACGGGTTTTTGGACATCACCCATCTCGGCGGCTATTTTTCACCTGTCAGCAAGGTGATATATTTGTTTCCGATCTATTTTCTCGGCATGTTCTGTTCGCAATTCAAGGACAGCGTCTCGCGCTATGTCATTGCCTGGCATTGGCCTTTGCTCGCAGTGGCGCTGGCCGCTTTCTGGGCTGAAGTCATGCTGCCCGATGCGCCAATAGAGTATATTTTTGTCTTCAAGGCGATCACCGCCCTGCTTCTGGTCTATTATCTGGATATTTTCGGCAAGGATATGCTGGCCAGGATTTCCTATGTTGGCACGGCGAGTTTCGGCATTTTCTTTGTGCATGGATATTTTCTTCAGATCGTCAAGATGGGAAAGAATTATTTGACCGGTACGCAATTTTTCCCGGGTCATGTGCTGTCCCTGCTGATCTTCATTGCCGCCATCACGGCCATAAGCTGTCTGACTTTATGGATTGCGCAAAAGATATTCGGGAAAAACAGCCGCCTCGTGGTTGGCGTTTAGGCTGCGATTTCGGCAGTTTTATCTTCGGACAGTTGCGCGAAAGGCTTGCACATTCTCCCATAGCCTGAGAGCATGGCGTCACGGCTTGCAGGATGGCAGACAATTGGGAGGACCGGTCATGACCAGTGGCGTTCTTCGTACCAATCCAGGCCCGCGCGCGATTGCGCTGGTTGGCCCTTATCTTTCGGGAAAAACGACGTTACTTGAGAGTATTCTGCATATATGCGGCGCTACCGCCAGGAAGGGCAGCGTTGCGGAAGGCAGCGCCGTTGGCGATAGCGCAGCCGAAGCGCGCGCCCACAAAATGAGTGTCGAGGCCAATTTCGCCACGTGCCAGTATCTGGGCGATCAGTTCACCTTCGTGGATTGTCCCGGCTCCATTGAATTCATACAGGATAGCCTGAATGCCGCCATCGGCATTGATGCGGCCATTATTGTTTGTGAGCCGGAAGCCGGTAAGCTGCTGGCGCTGCAACCCTATATGCGCTATCTGCAAAGCCGCAAAATCCCCCATTTCCTGTTCGTCAATAAGATTGATCAGGCCAAGGGGCAGGTGCGCGATATGCTTGCCGCGCTGCAACCGGCAAGCAGCGTACCGCTAGTGTTGCGTCAGGTGCCGATCTGGAACGATGGTATTGTTTCGGGCTTTGTTGATCTGGCGCTGGAGCGCGCCTATGTGTATCGCGAACATGCCCCCGCTGAAATCATAGAAATGCCTGGCGGTGTAGAAGACCGCGCCCATGCTGCGCGCTATGATCTGCTGGAGCGGCTGGCGGATTATGACGATAAGCTGATGGAAGACCTGCTGTCCGATATCGCGCCGGCCAGGGACGAGGTGTTCGGCAATCTCAGCCGGGATTTCGCCAATGCGCAGATTGTTCCGGTGCTGCTGGGATCGGCGCAACATGATAATGGGGTGCGGCGCCTGCTGAAAGCCCTGCGCCATGAGGTGCCGGGCGTTACCCAGACGGCGCAGCGCCAAAATCTTCCTGCCGGAAGCGGGGCCGTGTGCCAGATTCTTAAAACCTTTCATACGGCGCATGGCGGAAAATTGTCGATGGCGCGGGTTCTGAACGGAAGTCTGCGTGATGGCGACACGGTATATTCGGCAAATGCTGAACCATCCCGGCTGGCCGGCCTGTTTCATATGATGGGGCATCAGGCCGTCAAATGTGCAGTTGCAGGGGCGGGCGAGCTGGTGGCCCTTGGCCGGCTTGAACATGTCAATACCGGTGACACGATTGGAACGGTTAAAGGCGCGGTGCCGCAACTGGAGCGCGGCGGCCAGCTAAGCCCCGTGTTCAGCCTTGCAGTAGCGGTGGCCGATCATAAGGATGAAGTGAAACTTACAGGCGCCATTAACAGGATCAGCGAAGAAGACCCGTCCCTTCGGCTATCGCATGAAACGGACACGCATGAAATCCTGCTGCATGGCCAGGGCGAAATGCATCTGGCAATCGCGGTCGAAAGGCTGCGCAACCGGTTTGGCCTTGCGGTGCAAACCAGTGTGCCGCGCGTGCCCTATTGTGAGACGATCCGCAAATCCGCTACCCAAAGGGGGCGTCACAAGCGCCAGTCCGGAGGGCATGGGCAGTTTGGCGATGTGGTACTGGAAATTTCACCGCTGCCACGAGGATCGGGTTTCGTTTTTGAAGACAGAATTACCGGCGGCGTGGTGCCGCGCAATTTCATTCCCGGCGTGGAGGCGGGCGTGCGCGATTATCTGAAGCGCGGTCCGCTTGGGTTCCCGCTGGTGGATATTGCGGTTGCGCTGATTGACGGCTCCTATCACACGGTCGATTCCTCCGAGCAGGCCTTTCGCACCGCCGGCCGCATCGCCATGCAGGAAGCAGTGCCCAATTGCGCGCCGGTCCTGCTGGAGCCGATTGTGCTTGTCGAAATCTTCGTGCCTAATGTGGCTACCGCCAGGGTCAATGGGATCGTTTCGTCACGGCGCGGCCATATATTGGGCTTTGATACGCGCGAGGGTTGGCCCGGCTGGGACCGCATATCAGCCCAGTTGCCGCAGGCGGAACTGCATGATCTGATTATCGAATTGCGCTCGGCCAGTCAGGGGGTTGGCGCCTATAACTGGCAGTTTGATCATTTGCAGGAATTGACCGGACGGCTGGCGGATGAGGTGGTGGCCAGCAACAATAATAAGGCGGCATGAAATCAGCCCATGAAATCAGCCAATGTAACCTTTGGCGCGATCCGCGCGAATCCATGTGAAATGGCCTATAACGAACCGCTATATTGTCAAAGGGGACAGAATGCTGATCAAGCGCAGGCAGGGATGGGAAATTCCCGAAAGACAGGTGACACCGGAGCATATATTTGCCAACCGGCGTCAGTTCATGCAGGGCGCGATTGGCGCGGCCCTGAGCGCTGGACTTGGCATTGGCGGGGGCAGTGGCGGTGCATTTGCCGCAGATGCGGGCGATCCGACGGCAGATCTGTATCCGGCAACAGCCAATGCGCTTTATGGCCCAATTGACCGGCCGGTGACAGCCGAAAAGCTGAGTTCGACCTATAATAATTTTTATGAATTTGCCTCGCACAAGCAGATCTGGGAGGCGGCGCAGGCGCTGCCTATCCGGCCCTGGGAGGTGCGTATTGACGGGCTGGTGCGCAAACCGCAAACGCTGGATATTGATACGCTGATCCGCAAAATGCCGCTGGAGGAACGTATCTACCGGCATCGCTGCGTAGAACGCTGGTCGATGGTCGTGCCCTGGACCGGGTTTCCGCTGGCGGAAATTCTGAAACTGGCTGATCCGGAACCCGAAGCCCGCTATGTGCGGATGGAAACATTTCAGAATCCGGATATCGCCAGCGGGCAGCAGCAATTCTGGTATCCCTGGCCCTATCAGGAAGCGGTTACTGTGGAAGAAGCGCAGAATGACCTGGCATTCTTGGTCACAGGGGCTTATGGAAAGCCGCTGGCCAAGCAGTTTGGCGCGCCGCTGCGGCTGGCCCTGCCGTGGAAATATGGCTTCAAGTCGATCAAATCCATTGTGCGTTTCACGTTGACGGATACGCGCCCGGTCAGTTTCTGGGAAAAGACCAATGCCGATGAATATGGCTTTTGGGCCAATGTCAATCCGGAGGTGGATCATCCGCGCTGGAGCCAGGCCGTTGAAGAACCTTTGGGAACACGCAGCACTGTGCCCACGCTGCTGTATAACGGCTATGGCGAACAGGTGGCGAGGCTGTACAGGAATATGAACGGGCAGAAACTTTTCATGTGATGACAGCGCTTCCGCAACGGCCCGAACTGGTGATTTTTGATTGCGATGGCGTATTGGTGGACTCTGAGCCGGTCGCCAATGCGATATTGGCGCGCGCCATTACCCGGCTGGGCTATCCGGTCTCTGTCGCGGATACGCGCGCGGCATTTGTTGGCCTGTCCATGGCGCAGATCATCCCGCAAGTGCAGCACTGGATCGGGCGGCCTGTGCCGGAGGATTGGCGCGCCAATCTGCAGGCCGAAACCTATCAGGCTTTCCGGCAGGATTTGAGTGCAGTTCCCGGCGTGCGTGCGGTGGTGGCGCAGATCCAGGCCGCCAAAATTGCGCTATGCGTGGCTTCTTCCGGCTCGCCGGACAAGATGGAACTGACACTGGGCCTGACCAGGCTGCGTGATTTTTTCGGTGCGAATCTTTTCTCCAGCACCATGGTAACGCGCGGCAAGCCGCACCCGGATCTATTTCTGCACGCGGCCGCCCAAATGGGGATCGCGCCCAATCGCGCTGTAGTCATTGAGGATAGCGTACCAGGGGTGATGGGGGCAAAGGCCGCTGGTATGCATGTGTTCGCCTATACGGGTGATCCGGAGAGCGACTTAACAGGACTCGTCGCCGCTGGCGGCCATATTTTCACGGATATGGCCCAACTGCCTGGTCTTCTTGGCCTTCAAGGCCAAATGGGAGGCTGAGGGGGGTCAATATGCACTTGGGGGCTGCATATTGACCCCTGCGTACCTGTTACAGCGCGCAAGCAATTGCGGGACGAAGCAATTGCCTAGTAAGAATTGCGCATTGAATAGAAAAAGTCCAGAAAATTAATTCAAGTATTTGTTGGTTACAGGCCATTACCGGGTGGTGTGGCATAGGCGGCTAAGTTGCCGTTAAAGTGCTGATCTGATGGAAAAATGCCTGTATTGCATGTTTGATTTAGGGGCTTGGTATAGTATATGGGGGGCAGTGTAGGTTGCCCTGAGATCAGGAAACTGGACGGGGCTGTTCAGGTTTATTGGAGCGAAGAAAATGGCGGCAGCGCAGCATGAGCATGGAAAAATGGATATTTCGTCACACCGTGAGATGTGGACGACATTTATCTCGCTCACGAAATGGACCACGGCTATCGTGATTGTGATCGTGGCCCTGATGGCGGCTTTTCTAACCTGAAATACTTCATATGCAGCGGGCCTGGGCCAGGACGCCTGGCTATTGGATTTTAAGCCCATGAAACTAGCCATCCTGCGCGAACATCAAGCGCATGAGACGCGGGTTGCGGCATCGCCGGAAAGCGTTAAAAAGCTGGTGGCGTTGGGGCTTGATGTCAGTGTGGAGCGCGGCGCGGGCGCGAAGGCCTTCATGACTGACATGCAGTTTGCGCAAGCGGGCGCCAGACTCGCAGATACCGCGCAAGCGGCGCTGGATGGGGCGGATATTATTTTCACGGTAAATCGTCCGTCGGCGGATTATCTTGTGTTTATCAAGCCCGGCGCCACCTTGATAGGAATGTTGTCGCCCTATCAGGACAGAGCGGGGATTGTCGCTTATGCGGCGCGCAATATTGACGCCTTCGCTATGGAGCTGATGCCGCGAATCACGCGCGCCCAATCCATGGATGTGCTTTCGTCGCAATCCAATCTTGCCGGATACCGCGCAGTCCTGGAGGCCTGTTATGTCTATAGCCGGGCCATGCCTATGATGATGACACCGGGGGGCACGATTGCGCCGGCTCGCGTCATGGTCATGGGCGCTGGCGTTGCGGGCTTGCAGGCCATCGCAACGGCAAGGCGGCTGGGCGCAATCGTAAGCGCCACCGATGTCCGTCTGGCGGCCAAGGAACAGGTGGAAAGCCTGGGCGGAAAATTTGTCATGACAGATAGCAAAGCCATGGCGGATGCCGAAACCGCAGGCGGTTACGCCCGTGAAATGAGTGAAGAGTTCAAGCGCAAACAGGCCGTGCTGATTGCCGAAACGCTGGCCAAACAGGATATCGCCATTTGCACGGCGCTTATTCCGGGGCGCCCGGCCCCGGTGCTGATCACGGAGGAAATGGTACGCAGCATGCGGCCGGGTTCCGTCATTGTCGATCTGGCGGCGGAGCAGGGCGGGAATTGCAGCCTGAGCAAGGCCGGGGAATGCGTCGATATTGGCGGCGTCAGCATTATCGGTTACCGCAATATGCCGGGGCGTCTTGCTTCGGATGCCTCGTCGCTCTATGCCAGAAATCTGCTGAACTTCCTGAGCCCGCATATAGGCGCGCAGGGGGAGATGAATATTGACTGGCAGGACGAAATCATAATTGGCACAGCGCTGACCCGGGATGGCAAGGTCGTTCATGCATCCTTGCAGGCGGAAGTGGCGTGACAGCATTGCGGAGGCGATAAGATTTCATGGAAGTTGATCCCTTTATTTTCCGCCTGTCCATTTTCGCGCTGGCGATCTTTGTCGGCTATTTTGTGGTATGGAGCGTGACGCCCGCACTGCACACACCGCTGATGGCCGTTACCAACGCCATCTCTTCGGTCATTGTCGTCGGGGCATTGCTGGCGGTGGGCGCGAGCATGGCGGATGCGCCTGCGGACAGCGGAATAGTTTCCAAGGGCATGGGCTTTGTCGCGCTTATTCTTGCCTCGGTGAATATTTTTGGCGGTTTTCTGGTTACGCACCGCATGCTGGGCATGTACAGAAAGAAACAAAAAACAGAGTGACTCCTTTTTAGGAAAAGCGTGTGAACCCAAACCTTGCCGCATTGGCCTATCTCGCATCGGGGATTTTATTTATCCTGGCGCTACGCGGGCTGTCTTCGCCCGAAACATCACGCCGGGGCAATCAGTCCGGCATGCTGGGCATGGCGATAGCGGTGGGCACAACGCTTTCGCTTTTGGGAAGCAATGACGCGCTGAGCTGGGGGCTGATCGCGGGGGGATTGGCTATTGGCGGCGGCGCGGGCGCGCTGATTGCGCAGCGCATTCCGATGACGGCAATGCCGCAACTGGTGGCGGCGTTTCACAGCCTTGTCGGCCTCGCGGCGGTGCTGGTGGCGGCGTCGGCGCTTTATACGCCGCAGGCTTTCGGGCTGGGCGTCCCCGGCGGCATCAGGGGGGCGAGCCTGATTGAGATGGCGCTGGGAACAGCCATCGGCGCGATGACTTTTACCGGATCGCTGGTGGCGTTTGCCAAGCTGCATGAGCTGATTTCGGGCACGCCTGTAATTTTCCGGGGGCAGCATGCGCTTAATGCGCTGCTGGGTCTTGCGCTGATCGGGCTGGCGGTGGTTTTTTACATGAGTGAATCGCATGCCGCCTTCTGGGGCTTGACGCTGCTGGCGCTGATATTGGGGGTGACGCTGATCATCCCCATTGGCGGGGCGGATATGCCGGTAGTTGTGTCGATGCTGAATTCCTATTCCGGCTGGGCGGCGGCGGGCATAGGCTTTACGCTGGAGAATAGCGCGCTGATCATCACCGGGGCGCTGGTCGGATCAAGCGGCGCCATTCTCTCCTATATCATGTGCAAGGGCATGAACCGGTCATTCTTCAGCGTCATTCTGGGGGGCTTTGGCGCAACCAATGCTGTTGCGTCAGGTGTTGCCGAGACACGCCCGGTCAAACGCGGCAGCGCTGAAGACGCCGCCTTCATACTGCGCAATGCAGGATCGGCGATTATCGTGCCCGGCTATGGCATGGCGGTGGCGCAGGCGCAGCATGCCCTGCGGGAAATGGCCGATATTTTGAAACGCAACGGTGTCAAAATATCCTATGCCATTCACCCCGTGGCGGGACGCATGCCGGGGCACATGAATGTGCTGCTGGCCGAAGCCAATGTGTCCTATGACGATGTCTATGAACTGGAGGATATCAACAGCCAATTCCCTGCGGCGGATGTGGCTTTTGTCATTGGCGCCAATGATGTGACCAACCCGGCGGCGAAAACCGACCGGACCAGCGCCATTTATGGCATGCCAATTCTGGATGTGGAAAAAGCCCGCACAGTGCTGTTCGTCAAGCGCGGCATGGGCTCGGGTTATGCAGGTGTCGAGAATGAATTATTCTTTCGCGATAACACCATGATGCTGTTTGCAGACGCCAAGAAAATGGTCGAAGACATTGTCAAGGCGTTGCAGCATTAAACATCCATATTTACCCGGGCATGGCGAAAGGCCATAATACAGGCATGACGATCAGGAAAATCGCGCGCATGGGGCATCCGGTATTGCGCAAACCGGCTGTGCCCGTAACCGATCCGCTGGACCCGGAGGTTCAGCGGCTGATTGACGATATGATTGAAACCATGATCGACGCCAATGGCGCGGGACTGGCCGCGCCGCAGGTGTATCAATCCCTGCGCCTGGTAGTTTTTCAGGCCCCCGGCGAACGCAGCGATGCGCCCGGTGATGATATGGATGAAGAAGCATTTGATCATACCGCGCCGCTTACAGTGCTGATCAATCCGGTCATTGAAATTCTGGGGCCCGATATGCAGACCGGATGGGAAGGATGCCTGTCGGTTCCGGGATTGCGCGGCGCTGTGGCGCGGCACAGCCATATACGCTATTCCGGGCTGGACCGGACGGGCAGGCCGGTTTCGCGTGTGGCGCGCGGATTCCACGCGCGCGTTGTGCAGCATGAATGTGACCATCTGGACGGCATTCTGTATCCGCAGCGCATGCAGGATCTCAGCCTGTTGCTGTTCGAAACCGAGATAGCCCATTTTCTTGCGGCGCAGCGGGACGCGGGAGGCGCATGAGCGGCATTGAAACCCCGTCACAGGATAATCAGTCCACAGATTATCTTGCGTCTGTTCGAGACGCAATTCTCGAGGCCGCCCTTCCGGATGTGCCATTTGATGGATGGTCGCAGCACTGCTTTGAAAAGGCGGTCAATACGGCCGGGGTGGATGCCGGGCTGGCCTTGCTGGCGTTTCCCGATGGGGTGATGGGGCTTCTGGATGCTTTCTGGAAAAAACAGGATGCGGCGCTTGCCCATGAAATATCCCGGCGGGGATTGCATCAGGGCAGGATTTCGCAGCGCATTGGCGAATCCCTGAAAATCTATCTTGCCCTGCTGCGCCCGCATCGTGAAGCGGTGCGCCGGGCATTGGCGCTTCAGGCGCTGCCCATGCATGCGCCCGGCGCGCTGGCCTGTCTGTATCGTACCGTGGATGTCATTTGGCGATCCATAGGCGATCAGTCTACGGATTTTAATTTTTATTCCAAACGGGCCGTCCTGGCCGTAATCATGACATCTGTGGTTACGCATTGGCTTGGCGATGACGGCGATGACACGCTGGTAATGGATGCGTTTATTGCGCGGCGCGTGGAAAATGTGCTGGCCTTTGAAAAAATCAAGGCACGCGCGGGCCGGCTGGCGCAAAATCTACCCTCTTTGGCGCCATTGCTGGGACGGATTGCTGGGCGTATAACCGGGGCCCGCTAGCGGCCTCTGAGCAAAAGTCATGCAGGCAGAAGAGATAGACTATCTCGATCCCATTCAGGCATTTGCGCCATGGGCCGGACAGGCATGGTCGCTGCTGCTGGATTCGGCGCTGCTGGACGGGGCGCGCGGGCGCTACAGCTATATATGTGTGGCGCCGTATCAAACGCTGCTGGCCAGAGACGGAGAATTATTTCTGGATGGGCGCGTGCTCGAAGGCGATCCATTTGCCCGGCTGGAGGAATTACTGGCGCGCACCGTGTTGCCGCATCTGGCAGGCTTACCCCCGTTTCAAGGCGGTGCGGCGGGATTTCTTGGCTATGAATTGGGGCGGTTTCTGGAAAATGTTCCGGTCACAGGTGCAGATGATATGCATCTGCCGGATCTTGCGCTGGGTTTTTATGATCAGATCATTGCATTTGATGTCAGTGCGCGCCGCGCCTGGATTGTCGCGCGCGATGCGGGCGCAAATGATGGGCCGCAACGTCTTGCAAGGTTGCGCGCCGCTATCACGGCAGCGCGGGCAGCGCCTTTGGCGCCGGTGCGGGCGGGCGATGCGCATGACATCTGGAATCATGCCGGCTGGACGGTAAATTTTTCACGGGATGCGTATGAAAAAACCATCCGGCGCGTTATGGAGTATATTCTGGAGGGGGATATATTCCAGGCCAATATCGCGCAGCGTTTCGCTATTGCGCTTGATAGGGATTTCAACCGCTTAGAATTTTACCGGCGCTTGCGTGAGGTCAATGCAGCGCCCTTTGCCGCTTTTATGCAGATGGGGGAATTTGCCCTGGCTTCCGCGTCGCCCGAAATTTTTTTAAAGCTTTCGGACGGGAAGGTGGAGACGCGCCCGGTTAAAGGCACACGCCCGCGCGGCGCAACGCCGCAACAGGACCAGGCGCTGGCGCAGGAGTTAATTTCAAGCGCTAAAGACCGGGCAGAAAATGTGATGATTGTGGATTTGCTGCGCAATGATCTGAGCCGTGTCTGCCGGGATGGCAGTATCGCAGTCCCTGTATTATGTGATCTGGAAAGCTATGCTTCGGTGCATCATCTGGTGTCTGCTGTCACTGGCGATTTGCGTCCTGGTTTGGGTCCGGTAGATGTGCTGCGGGCGGCTTTTCCCGGCGGCTCGATAACCGGCGCGCCAAAAATTCGCGCGATGGAGGTGATTGCTGAGCTGGAACCGCACCGGCGCGGCCCCTATTGCGGCAGCATTGGATATATAGGTTTTGACGCCAGCATGATGATGAATATTGCGATCCGTACCGTTGTCATGAATGCGCAGCAGGCGGTATTTCACGCAGGCGGCGGTATTGTGACGGACTCCGTACCGGCGGCGGAATATGCGGAATGCCTTGCCAAGGCGCGCGCGATTTTTACCGCCTTTGGATTGCCGTTTCCCGGGCATGGGGTTCAATGATTTTACTTATCGACAATTATGACAGCTTTGTTCACAATCTGGCCCGCTATGCCGGCGAGCTTGGCTATCAGCGCAGCGTGGTTCGCAATGACGCGACCAGTGTTGCGGCCATTGCGGCCCTGAACCCCGAGGCTATCATATTGTCGCCAGGGCCATGCGGGCCGGATCAGGCCGGATGTTCGCTGGATGTGGTGCGCAAGCTGGGGGCGGCGATCCCCGTTCTGGGTGTTTGTCTGGGGCATCAGGTGATTGCACAGGCCTTTGGCGCAACGGTACGCCGCGCCCGTCAGGCGCGTCACGGCAAGGCATCGCCCGTCACGCATGACGGGACCGGCCTGTTTGAAGGATTGCCCAATCCGCTGCTGGCGGGCCGGTATCATTCGCTGTCGGTTGATCTGGATGTGAAGGGGCCGCTCAGGGTTACAGCTCGGGCGGATGATGGTGAGATCATGGGCCTGGCGCATCAGAGCTTGCCGTTATATGGCGTGCAGTTTCATCCTGAATCGGTTTTGACGCCAAGCGGGCATGATCTGCTTGAAAATTTTATGCGCCTCGCTGCACGCTGGAATCATACTGAAAGGCAGGCTGAAAAATGATCTGTTGCCTGAATGGTCAAATGTGCCCGGTTGGGGATGCGCGCATTGATCCGCAGGATCGCGGGTTTTTGCTGGGTGACGGTATTTTTGAAACGCTGCTGGCGGTGGATGGCAGTGTGCAGCGCGCCCAGGGCCATCTGGCGCGGCTGTTCGGGTCCGCCGCGCGATTGGGCCTGTCCGTGCCATTTCCAAAAATTGAAATCATGGCGATGATGATGCGGGTTTTGCGGGAAAACAGGCTGCTGACGGGGCGCGCAGCATTGCGGATAACGCTCACGCGCGGTATTGGCCCGCGCGGTGTGGCTCCGCCGGCTGACGCGGTGCCGACATTTCTGCTTACCGCGGCGCCGCTTGGCCCCGCGCCGCAGACCATGCGCGCCATTATTTCTTCGCATATAAGAAACGAGCATTCCATCAGTTCACAGATTAAAAGCCTGAATTATCTTGACAATATACTGGCGCGCCGGGAAGCCGTGCAGAGCGGGGCGGATGAAGCGCTCATGCGCAATAGCGCGGGAAATATTGCGTGTGCAAGCGCTGCAAATATTTTTGCCGTCGCGGATGGCGCGTTATATACCCCATCTGCCGGAGATGGCGCGCTGCCGGGTGTCTTGCGCGCGGCGGTGATGGAGGCGGGGGCCGCACAGAACATATTGGTGCATGAAAGGCCGGTTGCGCCCGCTATGCTAGCAACGGCAGCAGAGATTTTCCTGACCAGCGCGCTGATCGGGGTTTGCCCGCTGATTGAAATCGGGGGAATGCCAGCCGGCGGCGGCGTGATGGGCCCTGTTACCCGATTAATCCGGACCCAGACGAATCCCGGATAGCCGGAGAAGCGGCGATATGGCCATTTGTGTAGCGCTCATAGTTCTTGTCGACATCGCCCAGCCTGTAGAGATAATTCACCATCATGCCGTGAGATTGCGTCATGCCCTTGCCGGATGGATCGCCCATCCAGTTCAGCCGCTCAATCCGCGCGCCATTGCTCAGGTGAAAATGCGCAACACTGTCCAGCGCGCGGTTGCCGGCCGGTGCGCGCTCATGAAAAAGATACTGCGCGCAAAGACGCATTAAAGGGGCGCGTAACGCCATGCTTTTTCGCGGATCGTCAGGCCAGCTTTTATCCGCCAGAAGCCCGGCCAGCGCAGCTTCTGCCTGATCCACACCAGCAATGGCGGTCATTTGCAGTGTTTCAGCAACCGGCAGCAGCATGCTGATACGCCCAGACGCGCAGGCCTGCGACAGCCAGGCGGCAAAACCTGGAATGGGTGACAAGGTGGCGAAAGTTTTCAGTTTTGGAAACTCCCGCTGCAATTCGCCGACTACCCGCTTGATCAGAAATTCGCCGAAACTGACGCCCGCCAGACCTGCCTGTGCATTGGAGATAGAATAGAAAATGGCGGTGTCGGCATCTTCCGCGTTCCTTAATGGCGAGGTTTCATCCAGAAGTTTTTGCACATTCGCCGCCATGCCATTGACCAGCGCAACCTCGACAAAGATGAGCGGCTCACCAGGCATTGCGGGATGAAAAAACGCAAAGCAGCGGCGATCGGAATCAAGCCGGTTTTTCAGATCGCTCCAGGATCGGATTTCGTGCACCGCCTCATAGGCAATCAGTTTTTCCAGCAGTGCGGCAGGCGCATCCCAGCCAATGCTGCGCAATTCCAGAAACCCCGCGTCAAACCAGGAGGCCAGCAAAATGCGCAGTTCCCGCCCCAGCGGTGCCAGGCTGGCGTCGTTGCGCGCCAGCCGTAATAAATCGGCGCGCAGATCGACCAGAAATTTCACACCGCCTGCAACGCCGTTAAAACGCTTCAATATGCGCAGGCGCGGCGATTCCAGCAGATCGCGCAGGGCTTCTTCTGCTGCGATCAGTGCGTTGCCGGTTGCATGTTCAAGCTCAAGCGCCAGTGTACGGACCGCCGCATGGTCCACCCCGTACTGCGACGCCAGCAGATGCAGAAAGCGCTGGCGCCCGGTGTCGTTCATCATCAGATAGTAACGGCCGATTTCCGCAGCAATCGCGCGCGCCGCCACTTCGCCGCCGCGCGCCGCCAGACATTCGTCGATGCGCGCGCGCAGCCATTTCAAATCATCATCGGGCAGGTTGGGACGAATGGTTCTGGTGATGGCGATACGCGCGGCGCCGGTCAGGTCACGAAACGCACGCGCAATCCGGTTACCCCTGAGGGAAAAAAATCCCGAACGAGAGCCGCTTTCCTGGGCGCCAATCTGATCTGTCATATGCTATTCATTCTATTGCTATTCATTCTTTTTGTGCCGCGGTCAGGCGATAATGTCCGGGTAGATCTGATCCTGGATGCGGGCAATTTCATCACGCAGAAATAGTTTCTTTTTTTTCAACCGTTGCATCTGCAATTGGTCATAGCGCACGGTGTCCTGAAGTGCGTCAATGGCGGCATCCAGGTCCCGATGTTCAAGACGCAATTCCTGTAAACGGATAATCAGGGTTTCCTTATCTTCCATGGGTCGAGAATAGCACAAATTTCTTTTCATATACTGAGCGGCGCAGATTTTTTTTACGCACTCAACTTCCCCATCGCGGCAGCGCCGGGACTTCCAGGTCAAACAGGTCCAGAACCCGCCCCAGATTATGTTCGACCATATCCATCAGATTGGCAGGCCGGGTATAAAAGGCGGGCATCGGGGGGGCGATGATGGCGCCCATCTCCGATAGCTGGGTCATGGTGCGCAAATGCCCTGTATGCAGCGGGGTTTCACGCACCATCAGAACCAGTTTGCGGCGTTCCTTCAGCACAACATCTGCCGCCCGCGTGAGCAAATTTGAGGTTGCGCCCGTTGCGATCTCGGCCATGGTGCGCACCGAACAGGGGGCCACAATCATCCCCATAGTGCGATAAGAACCGCTGGCGATGGGGGCGGCGATGTCGCCAATGCGATAATGGCGGCTGGCCTTGGCGGTAATATCGGATAGTTTGATATCGGTCTCCTCGGCAATGGTCAGCGCGCCTGGGCGGCTGATCACCAGATGGGTTTCAATATCGAGATCATTAAGTATTTCAAGCAGTCTGATGCCAAATATGACCCCGGTGGCGCCACTGATGCCTATAATCATGCGCGGCCTGGGGGGCGCAGGGCTGTCCTGGCCCATTCCCGAATGGTGCAGAAGCTCGGTGGTGGAAACTTTCAGAACCCTGGCAAAGGCTTCTGCCCAGTCCAGACGCAAGGGCTGCCTGCCTTGTAGAATGCGGCTTACCACGGCCCGGTCACGGCCAATCGCCTGCGCCAATTGCTCCTGTGTGGCGCCCATTAATTTGAGTTTTTGTTTTATCCACGCAGCATTCATGAATTAATTATGATAATATCTCAAATATTGTCAAAATAATTCTGCCTGACTTCGGGCGAAAATCATGCTTCAATAGACACTCTGAACCATAACGGAGGATTGGCAATGAGCCTTGAATCACATATTGATGCGCTTCAGAAAGAGCATGACCGCCTGGATGCGCTTATCGCGGCGGAGCTGCGGCACTCCGGCAGCAATGACCTCGAACTCGCCCAAATGAAACGTGAAAAGCTGCATCTGAAGGACGAAATCGCCCGGCTGACCAGCAGGCTTTACGCGCATACGGGATAGTTTCCTGTCTGGCCGTCCCTGCCGGCCTGTTCATGCAGCCGCCTGATGCGCTTTGCGGGCAATGCAGATCACAAAAGGCGAGGTCAGGCGGTTGGGCCGCAGACCGAACAGGGGTGCCAGCCCCCAGATAGGGGCTGAAAGTGCGATTTTGACCGGCTGCAGGGTGCGGCTTCCCAGCCATCTCTCCAACGCGCCAAATTGTATCACGCCCAGATGCGCCAGCAGAACATAACGGCTGGAAATCACCTCCAGCCCCGCCGCCTTGTGGGCGCCTGCCAATTGCCCGCATGTCAGGGGCATGTGTTTTTCGTATAGCTGGCGGTCAAAAATCCGCTGCAACTGCCCCAGCGGCCCTGTCATATTGGGTATAAGCGAAAGCATCAATCCGCCCGGTTTGAGATAGGCGGCACAGCCCGATATTGCGGCCGCCGTGTCCGAAAAATGTTCAATCAGGCCGTTGGAAAATACAAAATCAAACTGCGCAATCTGATCCGCAGGCGGATGAAATAAATCGGCCTGCCGGATATCGCCTTCAATGCCCATGCGATCCAGCAGGTCCTTTGCCGCGGCGCAGCCTTGCGGTGAATAGTCGATGCCCGAAACCACACAGCCATGCGTGCGGTGAAAATAGGCCAGCCAGCGCGATCCGCCACAGCCAAGTTCGATCAGTTTTTTGCCCTGCGGTTTTTCTTCCGGCAGCGCGCCCGCAAACACAAGGTGCAGATGCCGGTATGCATAATTGCGCAACCCGCCTTTGTGCGGATCAATGGGGTCAAGCGGACGGCCGGCCATCCACAATCTGTTCCAATATTCCGGCCCGGTAATCGGCTTTGCGTCTGTCATGATTTTGGTTTGGCGGCGACAACGGTAATAATGCCATAATTCTTCCGCATTATCTGCCAGCGCCCGTAAAGCATGGCGGCGCAGCGGTCGATTGCCGCAAGCTTGTGGGTCATCGCATAACGCAGTGTCGCCCCCAAGCCGCGCGCCTGGCCGGTGCGCTGAAGATAAAGATGGCGCGATTCCGGCGTGTCCTGCCAGCGCAACACCCTGCCGCGCAGTTTCGCCCAGGCGTAATAAAGAATATTCACCGGCGTCATTTCAAAGATCGCATTGCCGTAAATAATTTTCTGCACTTCAAGACCGGCGCCGGCCAGATAGGCGCGCAACGTGCTTTCCGTAAAAAAATACAGATGCCGGGGAATGTCCTCATTGAACAATGCGCGCGAGGAGAGCGATTCAAAATTCGTAACCAGAAACGCGAACTGGCCGCCGGGTTTCAGCAGCGCCGCCGCCTTGGCGAAACAGGCGCGCGGATCGTGCACATGTTCCAGCACCGCCCAGGCCGTAATCGCGTCATAACGCGGCGCATCAAACCCCAGCTCCGGCAGGGGCATGCGGTATACGGGAAAATCGTCAATTGCGTTGGCGTTGGGGGAAACTTCAAGCCCCTCCACCTGCCAGCCGCGGTCACGCATAAAGCGCGGAAAATCGCCATTGGCGCAGCCAATATCCAGCAATAGCGGCAATGTCCCATTGGCCTTTGCGGCAGTGGGCGCCAGCAAAGCAGCCTGCGCGGCATAGCGGTTTTGATGCGCGCCGGAATTTTCAAATTCACTAAAAAAACGCGGCGGATAATAATGCGTCATTTCTGCCTGTGCGGGGCGCGGATTTACAAAGCCAAGTCCGCATCGCGCGCAAGCCACAATCGAAAACCAGTCAGTTACATCAAACAGCGTGTCGGGCTGATCATAGACATGGGTCAAATCGGTACCGCCGCACAGGTTGCAAGCTGCCTTTTCCATTTTACTGCGTATCTTTCCCTGAATGCGCCGGAAAATAATATTCGGCCGCCGCATAGCTTACTGCAAACAGCAGCAGAAATGTAGTTGCCGTGGCGGCGGCGATGCCCGGCACGCCATAAGCCTGCATAAAAAAATAATTCAGAATCACGTTCAGCGCTGCTGCGCCCGCAGACAGAACCAGCAGCAGCGTGTTCCGCCCAAGCGCCGCCAGCCCCCGCGCCAGCACAATCCAGCCCAGATAAAACGGGATTTGCAGAATATGCCAGGCCTGGATGTGCGCGACCATATACGTGTCCGCACTGCTGAACTGGCCGCGCTGAAACATGATTTCGATAATCGGCAGGCTGAACCAGGAGATAAACAGGCAAGGCGGAAAGGCAAGCCCCGCCGTCAGCAGGACACAACGCCGCAGCAACTGACGCAAACTGTCCCATTCACGTGCCGCCGTCAGCCGGGCGAAGGCCGGAAGCACGGCAGCGCCCAGGGCCAGCGCCCCAACAGAACCAGTCAACGAAACCAGACGGCCGCCAAATATGATTCCGGTAATGGCGCCGGTACCAAGACTGGCCGCCATGGCCTGATCCGTGGCGGGAATAAGCCCCAGAATGGCGGCGCCTGCAAACAGGGTTCCAAAGGCGCGCTCAAATCCGCTATCGCCGCTGGCGGAAAATTTAAATTGCGGGGCAACCAGCAGCCCGCGCCGGTACAGCAGATAGCCCATCAGCGCAAATTCCAGCGCCGCCCCAAACAGCATGCCGTTCACAAATGCCCAGGCGCCATAAGTTCCGGCATGGTAATAGAGCATGAAAATGGTGACAGCGGGGCTTAGCACCGGCACACATGCCGGCGCCGCCAGGCTGCCTTGCGCATTGGCAATAGCTGTCCACAGGGCGGCCCCGCCATACAGCGGCACCAGAAGGCACAGCAATATCAGCCAGAGCTGCGCCAGCGCCATTTCATCCGCCGTCAAATGTGACGCCAGCAGCGGCAGATAGAAAGACGACGCCAGCGCCGCCAGCAGGCCAAGCCCGCAAAAGCCAAGCAGCGCCGCCCCATTGGCGCGGGCAATGGCCGCGCGCAAACCTTCCATGCCGCCCTTGTTCAGCGCATTCATCAGTGTAGGGATGATCGCGGGCCCGGCACAGGCAAGAATGGCGTAAAATAAAAACGAAGGCACGAGATAGGCGATCAGAAAAATATCCAGATCGTCTCCCACGCCAAACATTGCCGCCGCCGCGACCTCGCGCCCGAAGGATATAAAGCGCACTGCGATGGTGAGAAAGCCGACAATCCCGGCGCTACGCGCGACGCCGCTTAAGGTCGCGGGGCGCAGCACCGGCGCTACACGGTCTGGCGCAGGCGCCGGATATTTTCGGCATAGCAGGCCCGCCCGCCCGTAAAGGTGGCGGTACCCGCCACCAGCACATCGGCGCCGGCGGCGATGGCCAGTTTCGCCGTTTCCTGGTTGATGCCGCCATCCACTTCCAGGTCAATCTTTTTGCCCAGCGCGTCGATGCGCTGGCGCAGGGCGCGGATTTTTTCCAGTTGGGAATGGATAAATTTCTGACCGCCAAAACCGGGATTGACGCTCATCACCAGCACCAGATCGAGATCGGGCAACAGATATTCCGCCGCCGCCACCGGGGTGCCGGGGTTCAGCGCCAGCCCGGCTTTTTTTCCCAGCCGCCTGATTTCCTGAATGGTGCGGTGAACATGCGGTCCTGCCTCGGGATGCACCGTGATAATATCGGCCCCCGCCTCCGCAAACGCCGCCAGAAAACCATCCACCGGCGACACCATCAGATGCACGTCGAAAATCCTGTCTGAATGCGGGCGTAACGCCTTCACCACATCCGGCCCCAGGGTGATATTGGGTACGAAATGCCCGTCCATCACATCAATATGAATATATTCCGCCCCGGCGGCGGTCACAGCCGCGACCTCCTCGCCCAAACGGGCAAAGTCGGCAGACAGAATCGACGGGGCGATGCGCACAGGCTGTTGCATGAATGCTGTGTATCAGCTAGGCGGGCCGAGAGCAATATAGGCCCCCCCCCACCAGGGCTTTTCCCCGCAGGGGCCAAGGGCCGGGGCCGTTGCGCTATTCCATAAAGGGGGATGAAGTTGCGGTCACCTAAGCACTTGCCATTTGGCCAAACGGACCATATAACCCCCCGAGCGTCTGGCTGATGCCGTATCAGCCCCTGGGCGCCCTTCGTCTATCGGTTAGGACGCTAGGTTTTCAACCTGGAAAGAGGGGTTCGACTCCCCTAGGGCGTACCACCGCGTTTATTGGCGCATTTTCTGGCGTGTTTTCTGGTTTTCCCCGGAACGGCCCCGTCCCAAATCCAGGATAATTCAGGTTTATCAGCTTGTTACACATATTGTGTGGCATATTCAGCAACGGCCATTCGCCGATCTCATTCACAGGCGCAATACGGCGGTGTATGAGCAGGGCTCTGCAACACAGGAAATTGCCCGCGACGTGCAGGAAGCCGCAAAGGGTGCGCGGGAAGTTTCCAGCAGTATTTCAAGCTTAATCCAGGTTGTCAGTGAAACCGGCGCTGCGGCAAATCAGGTTCTAGGCCATTTTTTTATCTGACTGAATCGCCTAACCTTGGTGTCATCCCGCACTTGTTGCGGGTGTGCATCAATATGATCAGAAAACGATCTAAGCGCGCCGGAAGGACTGGCCAGGCAAAGCGATGAACTGCAAACCGAGGTGGACGCATTTCTGGAAAAAATGCGCGCCGCGTAAATGGCTATGCATTTGTGATCATATTGAAACTTTTCCCTCCAAATTCGTCATTGCGAGCGAAGCGAAGCAATCCAGAGTCACAAGGAAAAGCCTGAGTTTTTAGCCCCTGGATTGCCGCGTCGCTTCGCTCCTCGCAATGACATATCAAGCCGAATGGATCAACTCGATCACAAAATGGCTATGCCGCCGTCAGTGTGCAGCTCTGCCCAACGGACTCGCGCGCAACCGTTATGCGCGTGAGGCCGGGCAGGGTATCGGCCAGCCGCCGCCACAGCCAGGCGCAGATATTTTCCAGCGTCGGCGCCGACAGGCCTTCAATTTCATTCAGCACATGGTGGTCCAGTTCGCTGCGCACCCCGGCAATGACCGCATCCAGCGCTTCAAAATCCATGATCCATCCGGTTTGCGGCTGGGGGGTTCCCCGGATCGCAATGTCAACATGGAACGAATGGCCGTGCATATGGCGATAGGCATGCCCCGTTTGCATATGCGGCATAAAATGCGCGGCGTCAAAACAGAATTTTTTGCTGATTTCATACATTATGGAATACCGATGATCTTGTGGGTTTGCAGGCTGAGCCGCCATTTTGGATGTGCCAGGCAATAGGCCGCCGCCAGTTGCGTATTGCGCTCGCGATCGGGCCCGTCCATAGGCTGTAACTGAAAATATCTGAAATCCAACTGTTCAAATTTTTCCGGCGGCGCATCTTCCTGGGGGAATACAAGTTTCAACTCGTCGCCTTTACGCAATTGCAGCGCCACAGTTGATTTCGGGCTGACGCAAATCCAGTCAATACCCGGCGGCGGGGCAATCGTGCCATTGGTTTCGATGGCGATTTCAAAGCCCGCCGCATGCAGGGCGCCGGTCAGTTCTGCATCCAGTTGCAATAAGGGCTCGCCGCCCGTGCATACAACAAAGGGTCTGGCCGTATGGCCGGCGGGCCATTTGTCTGTAACCGCATGGGCCAGCGCCTGGGCGGAGTCAAATCTGCCGCCGCCCGGCCCATCCGTGCCGGCAAAGTCGGTGTCGCAAAACCGGCATTGCGCGGCGGCGCGGTCCTGCTCGCGCCCGCTCCACAGATTACAGCCCGCAAAGCGGCAGAACACCGCGGGGCGCCCGGCATTCACCCCTTCGCCCTGAAGCGTGTAAAAAATTTCCTTTACGGCGTAGCTCATCTGAAACCTGAATCAGGCGGCCATAAAGCCGCCATCGACGGGCATGGCATGGCCGGTCACAAATGACGCCTGATCCGAACACAGCCACACCACCGTATTGCCGATTTCCATCGGCACGCCGAAGCGGCCAATCGGTTCAGCCGCCATCATGGCGCGGCGCATGCCTTCATTACCGGCCAGTTGCGCCTCCAGCAGGGGCGTCTCGATCATGCCGGGGCAGACCGCATTCACCCGGATATTTTTGGTGGCATATTCCAGCGCGGCGGTCTTGGTCAGGCCGACAACGCCATGCTTCATCGCGCCATAGGCGGCCACCTGTTTGGAACCGGCCAGTCCCGCAATGGAAGCGGTGCTGACAATTGCGCCGCCGGTGCCTTGTTTCAGAAATTGCAGAATCTGATATTTCATGCCCAGAAACACACCCTTCAGATTGACCCGGTAATTGAGGTCAAAATTTTCTTCCGAAGATTCGGCAAGCCGTTTGAACTCTCCGGCCAGTCCGGCATTATTGAAGGCGCAATCCAGTTTGCCATAGGTCTGTACCGCTGCCGCAACCGAGGCTTCGACATCGGCCGCCTTCGAGACATCGCAATGAAAGTACGAAGCGGCGCCACCCGCGCGCGTGATTATGGCGACGGTTTCGGCCCCGCCTTTGTCATCGACATCGGTAACCAGCACTTTTGCGCCTTCGCGGGCAAATGCCTCACACGCAGCGCGCCCGATCCCTGATCCGGCGCCTGTCACCAGTGCTACTTTTCCCTGTACCAGTCCAGCCATATGGCATTCTCCTTCCAGTTAGACGCCCTGCCAGGCGGCATGGCCTTTCGCGCGCAACTGGCAGGCGGGGCATGCGCCGCAGCCATAGCCCCAGTCAAAACGCTGTTCACGCAAGCCCATATAGCAGCTATGGCTATGCTCGCGCACTAATTCCGTGAAGGCCGGGCCGCCCAGCTCTTCGCCCAACTGCCAGGTGGCGGCCTTGTCCAGCCACATCAAGGGCGTCAAAAAGTCGAATTTACGGTCCATGCCGAGATGAACCGCGCTGGCCAGCGTCTGGATGGTATCATTGCGGCAGTCCGGATAACCGGAATAATCGGTTTCGCACATGCCGCCGATCAGCGCGCCGATCCCGCGCCGGTACGCCACCGCCGCCGCCAGCGTTAAAAACAGCAAATTCCGGCCTGGGACAAAGGTATTGGGCAGGCCATTTGCGGCCATTTCAATCGCCATATCCTGGGTCAGCGCGGTCGCGCTGATCTCGCCCAGCACGCCAAGGTCAAGCAGATGGTCCTCACCTAATCCGCCTGCCCAGGCGAAATTTTCCCGTAACTGGCGCAAAATCCGGGGGCGGCATTCCAGTTCAACCCGGTGCCGCTGGCCATAGTCAAAGCCAATAGTTTCCACATTTTCAAAGCGTTGCAATGCCCAGGCCAGGCAGACAGTGGAGTCCTGACCGCCGGAAAACAATACCAGCGCCTTGCCTGCCAAAGCTTCGGAATTAGCCATTCTGGTCATGTGAAAATCTGTTAGCCTGTTTGAAGTGTAAAATGGAGAAAATAAAATCATGACATATGCAAAATATCTGATGCCAGCGGTTATGGTGGCATCGGGCGTCATTCTGACGGTGACTTATCTATCGCTTGGCGATCATGCGCAAGCTCAGGGGCCGGTTTCCCGCTCGGCGGCGGAATGTGTGACATATGGCTCCGGCTCTGCTCTGCAAATGTGCATACATAAATTTGCGGATGGCACCAGATGCGTGGCCGCTGGCGGCGGCGGTCTGGCCTCAGCTGGCGCGGGCGCGGCCTTGCAGTGCGACTTTAAGTAGGGGCCTAAGGACGCATCCTATCTGGAGCTGGCGTTGCGATCCGGACTGCCGTTGGCGACCCTTGACGCAGATTTGCAAGAGGCTGCAAAGAAAGCCGGTATGAAGAAGTTTATTTAATCTTTTCCGGCACATTCGACAAATCCCGTCTCGCCGCATATATAGGGTATATGACCAGCATAATGGACAATAAACCCCGCCACCCGGAAAAGGCGCACAAGCCGGATCAGCCGGTGCGGCGTGGCAAGCCGGACTGGCTGCGGGTGCGTGCCCCGAACTCGCCCGAATATGCCGCCACCAAACGCATCATGCGTGACAATAATCTGACTACCGTGTGTGAAGAAGCGGCCTGTCCCAATGTCGGCGAATGCTGGGCCAAGGGGCATGCGACCATGATGATCATGGGCGACACCTGCACCCGCGCCTGCGCCTTTTGCAATGTGCGCACCGGCATGCCGGGGCCGCTGGATATGCTTGAGCCGTTCAATGTGGCGGCGGCGGTGCAAAAGCTGGGGCTTGCGCATGTGGTGATAACATCCGTGGACCGTGACGATCTGGCGGATGGCGGGGCTGGGCATTTCGCCGCTGTGATTGGCGCGGTGCGGGAGAAAAATCCCACCACAAGCATTGAGGTGCTGACCCCGGATTTCCTGCGCAAGTCAGGTGCGGTAGAATGTGTCGTTGCCGCCCGCCCGGATGTTTATAATCACAATCTGGAAACTGTGCCGCGGCTTTATCCTTCGGTGCGTCCGGGCGCGCGCTATTTCAGCTCCCTTCGCCTGTTGCAGCAAGTCAAGGAAACTGATCCCGCCATGTTCACCAAATCCGGTATCATGGTTGGCCTGGGCGAAAGCCGGGAGGAAGTGTTGCAGGTGATGGATGATCTGCGCGCGGCGGATGTGGATTTTCTGACCATCGGTCAATATTTGCAGCCAACCGCCAAGCACCATCCGATAGACCGTTTTGTGACGCCGGATGAGTTTGCGGCCCTGGCGGCAAGCGCCTATGCCAAGGGTTTTCTGATGGTCTCGAGCAGCCCGCTGACACGGTCGTCCTACCATGCCGGGGAAGATTTTGAACGATTGCGCAAAGCCCGTCTGGCGCATCTGGGGCGCGCGCCGCATGCCACGGCATGAGCAACGGCGCAGCGTGCCGTTTTCGCCCGCCCAGATGTTTGATCTGGTCGCGGACATTCCTTCTTATGCCGAGTTTTTACCCTGGTGCGCCGGTGCGCGCATTATCCAAAGCGAAGTCGCGCAGGACGGAAAGCATGTTCTGCATGCGGATCTGATCATTGGCTACAAGGCGTTCAGGGGCACCTATCGCAGTCTTGTGGTGCTTGACCGCGCGGGCCTCAAAATTGACGTGACCCATCTGCGCGGGCCTTTCAAGCATTTGATTAACCACTGGATTTTCCTGCCGCAGCCGGATGGCGGCTGTGAAATCGACTTTTTGATCGATTTCGAGTTCGAAAACCCGATTATCCGGAAGTTGATCGAAATGGTATTTGCCGAAGCCGTTCAGCGCATGGTGCAGGCATTTGAAACCCGCGCGCATATAGTTTACGCGCAAGGTTAATCCAGGGCCATATTGGGTTGAATACTTGCCTTTTGCTGATCCTATTAAGGTTAACGCGCCGCCTCCCGGCAATGGCCTGCTTTAGCGGCCGCTGAGGCATGAAACCGGATGGCCTAAACAATGCAAATTTCCTAGAAAATTGCCTGATAAGTGATGAAATAACTTTTTTATTGTTGAAAATGTGCTAGATTCGCAGCGTTGGGTAAGACAGATTCTATAAAAAGTTGGCTCCGAATATAACGGAGTTTCGATTTAATTTTCAGTCTAGGCAAATATATGCCCGGATTGAATAAGTAAAATGACGTCACATTGTGCTGGCCTGAAAATATTTTATGAATGGTGATTCAGATGCGCTTATCTAAATTGGCCTTTTCTTTGTTAGGCGGCGCTGCCTTTATCTCGGTTGGGATACAGGGGGCGCAGGCGGCTGTAATTCCCGGGTCGGAACTTCTTAACGATTACCTGGTGATTGCGACGGGCTCTGGTTCCCGCGATAGTTTGTTCGAATCCTTCAGCATGTCGAACACTGAGCTGGGGGCGGACCAGGAAGTGCTTTCTAAAGCCGGTTCCGGGCATCCGCAACGTGTGGGCAGCCTGCCCGCAGGCGGTGTTCCCAGCCTGTTTGACGTTTTCGCTGGCAATGCGGGTGCCAATGCCACACTTGGCGGAAACAGATGGAATGATATTGACCATGCCGGCGGCAATGGTCAGACTGCCGGTGAGGTAGACCGGCTTCCCGGCGCGCGGCCATTGTTCGAGGGCATTGATCACAGCGGTAATGTGGCAGTTGTCGGCAGATTTTCAAAGTTTGCGACCTCGAACTCTGATGTGAATGCAACAACCGGCATACAGTGCCGCACCTCAACGACCGACTGTACGGCTTTGTCTAGCAGCAATTCCTACTTTGATGACAGTGCGCCTAACACCAATACGCCATTGACCGCATCGAACGGCGTGTCTCTGTTTACAAATTCACAAGCAACGGAATTGGTGGTGGATCTGGCCGCCACCCGCGATTTTATTGTGGGATTAACCGCCGAAACGGTTTTTGCGCAATCTTCTTTTACCACGGCTAATGGATTGCCGCATACAACGGGCGAACATACCGGCTCCGGTTCAAATTTTGCCAGCGCTTTCGTGAACCGCAATATCAAGGATGCAAACGGCGTTGTCGTTACGGACCTTGACGCCATAGACACCAATAATGACGGTTTTGCGGTCATCAATATCAATGCCGGCGGCAATGAATTTACCCTAAACAATACGGACTGGATTCTGAAAAGCACCAAAGACACCGTGGCGATTTTCCGCCTGGTCGGGGAGACGAAAAACTACCAGTTTTCCAACTCTTCCATCATGCTGGGAGATGGCAACCCTAACTCGACACACAAGATCGATAAGCTGGGCGCCATATTTTTCACGGATGCGCTCAAGGGAACCAACGAGGTTATCTCTCTCAGCAATGTCGTACTAGGCGGTATTGGCTTGTGGGATTTCACCGATTTTAATCCGCAGGCTACTACGCGGCTTTATGATGCGCCGGGTTCCGGCATTGGGTCGCGCTATGTTTCGCGCGCGGGCAGTCTGACCAGGCTTAATCTGCAAAATGCGCAGGGTTGCGCGCAGTTTATTGGCCATGAGATTGATATGTCGAATAATCGCTGGCAGCGTTGCGATCAGATAGCCAGTGTTCCGGAACCCTCGGCCTGGTTGCTGTTCGGCTTTGGCATGATCGGCATTGAGCTGGTTCGCCGCAGCCAGCTGGTGCGGCGCCGGGCCCGTATCTGAAAATAGAATAGTTGAGGTTCAATCGGGGCGTACCGCAAGGCGCGCCCCGTTTTTTGTGTCCGATCCAGGTCTTTCCGTGATTGCCTGAAGCGATAGAGCAGTTTGTGATCAGACTGAAACATCTCAACAAACTCGGGGTCATTGCCCGATTTATTCGGGCAATCCATGGGCCCCACGCACACAGGCGTTTGTGGGCGGCTTCTTTGCCAGCCGCATCCCTCCGGCGAAGGCGCTTGATGGATTACCCGGACAAGCCGGGTAATGACACCGGGGGTGTGTTTCACTCAGATCACAAAATGCAATGGGCCCTCATCCTGTCATGCCCCGGCGCTGATATTGTCTTTAGCCGGCTTCCACAGCTATGAACGGGGCTTGCGCTTCCCCGTGATTGGAGTAGGCTTCAATCATACCCTGCTGGCGATACGCTTCCATGAACGATCCGAACGCACAACTGCTTGATGCATTCTCAGCCGCGCTGCCGCCATTGCTCACGGCGCTGGATGATCTGGCATATATCTCGCGCCATATGCATCCGCCACATCTGCCAGAACTGCTGGCGCGGATGGGCCATGGTGATGCCGGCCTGCGGGAGGGGATCGCAGCAATGCAGGATGCCCCGTGGCCTGAACATCTGCATCAGGTCAAATCCCGGATTGAAACCGCCGCTGACCAGGTCTGCAAGGCTTATGAAAGTCTGCGCAATGTAGGGCGCACGCCAAATGGTTTGATGGAAGCCTATTACGGCCTGCGTCACGCCACCCAGGCGCAGGACGTGCTGTATCCGTTAACCGCATTGCTGCCGCTGATCGGCCGGTTTTTTCTGAATGTGCGGGCGCGTCCGGATGCGGACCTGTTGGACAGGCTGGAAAAAGGCGCGGGCAACCCCGATACCGGCGTGATGCACAGCAAAAGCGCCAGCGGCGACACGCGCGGCGGCTTTTCGCTGTATGTGCCCGAAAGCTATGACGCCGCCTGCAAACACCCGGTGATTTTCGCCTTGCATGGCGGCAGCGGACATGGCCGCGAATTTTTGTGGGGCTGGCTGCGCACCGCGCGCACCCAGGGCGCCATTCTGATAAGCCCGAGTTCGCGCGGCGCCACCTGGGCGTTGCAGGGGCCGGATGCCGATACGCCCAATTTGATCAGCATGCTGAATTATGTGCGCGCGCGCTGGAGCGTGGATGAGACACGCATCCTGATGACCGGGATGAGCGATGGCGGCACTTTCACTTATATCAGCGGCATGCAGGCGGACCGGCCATTTACGCATCTGGCGCCGGTGGCGGCGTCGTTCCATCCGATGCTGCTGGAATTTTTTCCGGCGGAACGTATCAGGGGCTTGCCCATTCATATCACGCATGGCGCGCTCGACTGGATGTTTACCGCAAAAAGCGCGCGCGACACCGCCGATGCACTGGGCGCGATGGGGGCCAACGTCACTTACAGTGAAATCGCCGATCTGTCGCACACCTACCCCAGCAGCGAGGAGCATGGGCAGATCTATGACTGGTTTATGCGCGAGGGGTAAGTATTACGCCTGCTTCACGGCGCCCGCTTTATGCAGGGCGGCGATTTCGCTGTCAGAGAACCCCCAGGCCCGCAGCGTCACGTCCGTGTCTTCACCCTGCACCGATGGCGGCATGCGGATTTCAGATTTTGTGCGCTCAAAACGCGGCGCGGGTGCGGGCTGGGTGAAGCCGTCAATAGTGACAAAGGCATTGCGCGCCACATTATGCGGATGCCTGATGCTTTCTTCAAAATTCAGAACCGGCGAAAAACAGGCATCCGTGCCTTCCATAAGCGCCGCCCATTCGTCGCGGGTTTTGGTCAGAAAGATTTTGCGCAGGCGTTCCTTCATGGCGGGCCATTGCGCCTGGTCAAGTTGCGGCGGCAAATCCTTTGACTCGCCCAGGCCGATTTTTTCCAGCATCAGCGCGTAAAAGCGCGCCTCGCCACAGCCGACGGAAACATATTTGCCGTCTTTCGTCTGATACACATTATAATAATGCGCACCGCCATCAATCGTGTTGCTTTCGCGGCTTTCCTTCCAGCGGCCCATAGCCTTGAGGCCATAAAACATCGTCATCAGCGACGCTGCGCCTTCGGTCATGGCGCAGTCAATCACCTGCCCCTTGCCCGATACCCGCGCCTCGATGATGCCGGCCAGCAAACCCATCGCCAGATACAGCCCGCCGCCGCCGAAATCACCCACCAGATTTAGCGGCACGACCGGCGGCCCGTCTTTCGGGCCGATGGCGTGCAGCGCGCCAACAATGGAAATATAGTTGATGTCGTGCCCGGCCACATGCGCCAGCGGCCCAGTCTGCCCCCAGCCGGTCATCCGTCCAAAGATCAATTTTGGATTACGCTTCAGACATATTTCCGGCCCCAGCCCAAGCCGCTCCATCACGCCAGGGCGATAACCTTCAATCAAAGCATCCGCCTGATCAATCAGGCGCAACACCGTTTCAACCCCTTCGGGCGTTTTGAGATTGACGGCGATATTGGGGCGGCTGCGATTGCGCAGTTCACCCTTTGGATCGTGCCCCATGCCTAGCCTGGCGTCTTCTGTGCGGTCAACCCGGACAATGTCGGCCCCCATATCCGCCAGCAGCATGGCGCACATCGGCCCAGGCCCGATGCCCGCCAGTTCAACTATTTTCACGCCTTTCAATGGGCCCATTGCCGCACTCCTATTCGCGCGGGTTCTGTTTTACGGCGCCCGCAGCGTGCAGGGCGGCAATTTCGGCGCTGCTGAAGCCCCATGCCGCCAGCGCCCTGTCGGTGTCCTCGCCCGGCACGGATGGCGGTTTTTGAATTTCGCATTTCGTGCGATCAAAGCGCGGCGCGGGGGCAGGTTGCATAATGCCATCGACCGTGACGAAGCTGGCGCGCGCCACATTATGCGGATGCGCCATGCTTTCTTCCAGATTGAGGATGGGGGCAAAGCAGACATCGCTGCCTTCCATGATGCTGCACCACTCAGCACGGGTTTTGGTCAGAAAGATTTTGCGCAGGCGTTCACGCATTTCCGGCCATTTATCGGCCTCCGATTGCGCAGGCAGTCCTGGCACCTTGTCGAGGCCGGTTTTCTCCAGCAGTTCCGCATAGAATTTGCCTTCTATGGAGCCGATAGAAACATAATTCCCGTCTTTGGTCTCATACACGGTGTAGTAATGCGAGCCGCCATCAATGGCATTTGTGCCGCGTTCTTCGCTCCACCGCCCCATCGCCTTCATGGCGTAGAAGATGGTCATCAGCGACGCCGCGCCCTCGGTCATGGCGCAGTCGATGACCTGCCCTTTGCCGGAGCTGCGCGCCTCGATAATGCCGGCCAGCACACCCATGGCCAGATACAGCGCGCCGCCGCCAAAATCACCCACCAGATTGAGCGGCGGCACCGGGGCACCGCCTTTCGGCCCGATGGCATGCAGCGCGCCCACAATCGAAATATAGTTGATATCATGCCCCGCGGCATGCGCCAGCGGGCCATATTGGCCCCAGCCGGTCATCCGTCCAAACACCAGTTTGGGGTTGCGCTTCAGGCACACGTCAGGGCCAAGGCCGAGGCGCTCCATGACACCGGGGCGAAAGCCCTCAATTACGGCGTCGGCCTGGTCGATCAACCGCAAGGTGGTTTCAACGCCTTCACGGGACTTTAAATTCACAGCGACAGAGGGGCGGCCACGATTGAGCAGGTCGCCCTTCGGATCCCGCTTCATGCCCAGATCGGCGGCCTCGGTGCGGTCCACCCTGACAATATCGGCCCCCATATCGGCCAGCAGCATGGCGCACATGGGCGCAGGCCCGATACCCGCCAGTTCGACAATCCTTACTCCTGCTAACGGTCCCATGGTTACCTCCGGGTTAATTTCTGTCTGTGTCTGAACCCAGTATAGGCAAGCCATCACCCGCAAGAAAGCCTGATCCGTTCACGGCAAATTAATAGTTGTTAATGCATATTGAGGCCGGCTGCACAGCCATGAAGGAATTTTGCTATGGCCCTTGTATCGGCTCTTGCCACCTATACTGCGATCGACCGGATCGAGCAGCGCAAGGCCGCGGCCACAGCCAATGCTCCCTACAAAAAAGACCTTGAGAAATTCAAGACGGATGTGGCGAAACTGCAATCGCAGGGCGCATTTTTCAATAATACCGGCCTGCTAACGACCGTATTAAAGGCTTATGGCCTTGAAGCGGATATTGGCAATCTAGATCGTCTGAAAACAATATTGACCAGCAAGCTGTCGGACCCTAAATCCGTGGTCAACCAGGTGCGTGATGTGCGCTACCGCGAGCTGGCCGAAGACATTGATCTGTACCAGGGCTTATCGAAACTTAAAAGTGCGGCTTTCGCTCAAAAACTGGAAGCCAGGCTGGAACGCCGTTTCGCCGACCCGCGTCTTGAACCAAAACAGAAGACGGCCATTCTCAACAGTCCGGTTTTCAAGAAGGATATCGAAACCTTCAAATCCCGCGCAGCCAATGTTGATACGATTGATGCGCTGTTCAAAGACTATAAATTGTTGAAGACGGTTCTGGAAGCCTATGACCTTGATTCAGAAATCAACAAAGCAGGCTTTGTAAAAAAAGTTCTGACCAGCAATCCGGCAGACAAAAATGCGTTGGTCAACCGGGTGAACGATAATCGCTATCGTGAATTGGCGCTGGATATCGGTCTGTTCAATGGCGTCAAAGGTTTGAAAAGCTCCGCGTTCACAAACCGGCTTGAAACCAAACTTGCCCAAACCCGTTATGAGCGCGGGCTGGACGATGAATCTCCCGGCGTCCGGGCAGCCCTGCGGTTCCGGTCTGCGGCGCCCAGGATCAAATCGCCTTATGATATTCTTGCCGATCCGGTATTGCGCGACGTTGTGCTGGACGCGACCGGCCTGCCGCTTACCATTGTGCGCCAGCCGGTGGAATCACAAGCCAGACTGCTGGAGAGCAGGATCAATTTCAGCAAGCTGAAAGACGCGAGCTATGCGAACAGAATCATCAGGCAGTTTCTGGCGCACACGGAAACCGAGGCAAAAGCCAGCGGTGGCAATGACTCATTAGTGAGTTTGTTCGTGTAGCGGATAAAATATGGAGGCTGATTGCTCCGCCCCCATATTATGCTACGCAACATGATATCCGGCACGCACCACCGATGACGCTGTCCGGGACGGCTCTGCTGAAATTAAAATGCGCCAGCCTTCTGTGCGGTTTTGGACAGGGTGCCCACCCGCTTGTTGATGGGGGCAAATGTGTTTTTCAAGCCAGTCATACCCAGATCATTGACCTTTGTCGTCTGATTGACCAGTTGATCAAAAACAGAGCGGGTATAGTCGCTATGCAGGGTCATGAATTCCTGGGGGGATTTAACGGCCATCAGTGCCTTGCTGGCTTTGATGCCATCCTCAAAAATCTGCCTGGAGAAGCTCAGGGATTCCCCGCTCAGCACTTCAAGGGCCTTGGTGGCGGCGGTAAGGCTTTCAACCAGGGCCTCGACATTCTCCTTGTTCACATCAACAGCGCGATCTACGCTTTTTTGAAAAACTTCCATAGCCGGGCCATTGGCGTCGGTGAAAGCGGCAAAGCCTTTCAGGCTTTCGTCAAAAACTTCATTCGTGTCATTCTCAGTCGTGGTCTTGGATTTCGTAGCCATACGCTTGGTCTCCGGTCATGAATTCAGGGGGCATACAACCCATATTGCGATGCAACAATTTCCTATTTAAGCCTGCCGTCCCCCTGCGTCAAGATATTAAATGTTGCGCTGCACAATTTTTTTTTAACCGACACATTCCGTAAATAAAATGATCGGTGCAGCCGAAAGAAGGTAAGTGATTATAATATCACAGTAAACCCCGGCCTATTCATAACCGTTAAATATTCCGTTAAACCAACGCCTTACACGGTTTGTCCTAATTTATTCCGTTGGGAATGGGTCACTATACCGTTACGGTGTTGCCACTAAACAAAGCCAAATAAAGGCAATTTAATGTATAGACACGGAATCTGGCTTTCCATAGTCTGAGGGCATGGTGATTCGAAACGAATCCGTGGTCTGATTCAATATCTTATAAATCATAAAGGGTTTAGTAAGTTTATCCCTCGATTATCGGGAACATAAACCGGCGCCACGGCCCGGGGGATGTTCGTCTCTGTCATTCCCGATTCGGACGGCCCGATTTGGACGGCAGACAAAGCAAGGAAAGTTCATGAGCCACATGAGCCTCAACTTAGAAAGCACCCCCCGGGGGGGAGTTATGTCTCTGTTTCGGTTTGTCATGGGTATCGGCGCCTGTATCAGCGCCGCCCTGTTCAGCCTGGCCTTGCCGGCTGCTGCACGTCAGTACGCCTCCATTATCGTGGATGCGGAAACCGGCGCGGTGTTGCACTCTGAAAATGCGGAACTGAAAAACCGGCCTGCGTCTTTAACCAAAATGATGACGCTCTATATGACGTTTGAGGCGTTGCGCGATGGACGCCTTACTTTGGATAAAAAACTGAAAGTCTCGCAGCACGCCGCCGCGCAATCACCGACCAAGCTCTATCTGAAACCAGGCGGCACGATCCGGGTTGAGGATGCGATTTTAGCCGCCGTGACCAAATCAGCGAATGACGCCACGACTGTATTGGCAGAAGCGATCGGCGGCAGTGAACCCGCCTTCGCGCAGATGATGACTCAAAAAGCGCAGGCGCTGGGCATGCACCGGACCCGGTTTCGCAATTCCACGGGCTTGCCGGATGAACAGCAGGTAACAACCGCCAGGGATATGGCGATATTGGCGCAGATGCTCTATTCGCATTTTCCGGAAAGAAAGCATTATTTCGCGACGACGGAATTCCGCTGGGGCAAGAACCGCTATAATAATCACAATCGCCTTCTGGGCACCTATCGCGGGGTTGACGGGATCAAAACCGGCTACACCAATGCGTCGGGTTTTAATCTGGTAACTTCGGTCCGGCGCGATGGCCGTCACGTCTATGCGGTCGTACTTGGCGGGCAGACATCCGGCAGCCGGGATCAGAAGATGCGGAAACTTCTGGATCAGACTTTCGCGCGCATCACACCGGAAGCTTTTGCCGCATCCTCACGGGTGGCTGAATTGAAAAAGCCTGCCAGGCCTGAAAAAAGCAGGACGGTCAGCCTCAAGAAACCCTCCACCAAAGCTGTTGCGGTCCGCACCGAAGGCAGGCCGCAAACATGGGGGGTGCAGGTTGGCACATTTCAGGTCAAGGCCCGCGCGCATGAAAGAGCGCGGCAGGCGGCGCTGGTTGCGCCCAGCCTTCTGAAACCCGCAACCGTGTCTATTCAGAAAGTCTCCAGGCCGAGCAAAACCCTTTATCGCGCGATACTGACGGGCCTATCGGAGCGTGGTGCGCGTCAGACATGCCAGATTCTGACTTCCAAGAAGTTCCAGTGCCTGACGATCGCGCCGTCGCAATCGCTGGCCTTTCAGGGTGATCCACGAACCCTGAGATAGGCTGCCGCCTGAACCTGTCTGGCCTATGCCGGGCGGTGCTGCTGCCTGCCTATGCTGTGATAGTCAAATCCGGCCTCGGCCATCTCTTTGGGATCATAGATATTGCGCAGATCCACGATCAGCGGGGATGCAAGTAATTGCTTGCAGCGTTTCAGGTCCAGGGCGCGAAAGGCGTTCCATTCCGTGACAATTGCCAGCACATGCGCACCGCCCATGGTTTCATAGGCGCTGTCGCACCATACCAGATCCTTGAGCAGCTTGCCCGCTTCCTCCATGCCTTCGGGATCGAACACGCGCACGGTAGCGCCGGCCTTTTGCAATTCGGGAATAATGTCCAGGCTGGGGGCGTCGCGCATATCATCCGTATTGGGCTTGAAGGTGAGGCCCAGCACCGCGACGGTCTTGCCGCTGACCGAACCGCCACAGGCCGCAATGATCTTATGGGCCATGGCTTTTTTACGCCGGTCATTGGCATCGACAACAGCCTTCACGATGGAACTGGGCGCGCCAACCATTTCTGCGGTGCGCACCAGCGCGATCGTATCTTTAGGAAAGCAGGAACCGCCATAGCCAGGCCCCGCATGCAGGAATTTTTTACCGATGCGTCCGTCCAGGCCAATACCACGGGCGACCTGACCGACATCTGCACCCACTTTTTCACAAATATCCGCCATCTCGTTGATGAAGGTGATCTTGGTGGCCAAAAATGCGTTGGCGGCATATTTGATCAGTTCCGCCGTTTCGCGCGCCGTAACCAGCACAGGCGTTTCCAGCAGGTATAGCGGGCGGTATAATTGGCGCAGCACATCGGATGCCCTGCTGCTGGAAGCCCCGACAACGATACGGTCAGGGCGCTTGAAATCATCAATGGCCGATCCTTCACGTAAAAATTCCGGGTTGGAAGCGACATCGAAATCCGCATCCGGGCGCGCTTTGCGCATCAGGGTTTCAATCTCGCTGCCGGTTCCGACCGGAACCGTCGATTTGGTGACGACAACCGTATAGCCCTCCAGGGCGGCGGCAACCTCTTCGGCAGCGGCAAAAACATAGCTGAGATCGGCATGGCCGTCCCCGCGCCGGCTGGGTGTGCCGACCGCAATGAAGACCGCGTCCGCACCGGCCACGGCCGAAGCAATATCGGTGGTAAAACTCAGGCGGCCGGCAGATACATTTTCGGCAACCAGAACATCCAGCCCCGGTTCAAAAATCGGCATTTTCCCGGCCAGAAGACTTTCAATTTTGGATTTATCCTTATCGACACAGATCACGTCATGGCCAAAATCAGAAAAACACGCGCCGGAAACCAGCCCAACATACCCCGTTCCAATCATGGTTACACGCATCAGCCATCACTCCGTAAATTTGGTTGCCGCCACTGGCAAAAGAGGCATTGCCCCATGTCTGTTATAGTTTGATTTCCTTAAGAAAATCTCGCAATCCGGCGGCCAGATCCGGCCGCTCCAGGCCCAGCGCCAGATTCGCTTTCAGAAATCCAAGCTTGTCGCCGCAATCATAGCGATTACCCTCATAGCGCATACCATAATAGGTTCCGGTCGCAAGCATGGCTGCCATGGCGTCGGTAAGCTGGATTTCGTTCCCGGCCCCGCGCTGCTGGCGCGACAGATAGTCAAATATCTGCGGCTCCAATATATAGCGCCCGATGATCGACAGGGTTGAAGGGGCAATGGCCGGATCGGGTTTTTCCACAAACCCCTTCACCTTCACTAATCTGCCATCGTCGGAAGCCACATCCAGTATGCCGTAGCGATTGGTGAATTCGCGCGGCACATCTTCCACAAGCACCAGACTGCCCCCGGTCTCGCGATGGGTGTCCACCATCTGTTTAAGGCAGGGGATTCTGGAATGTATCAGGTCATCGACAAGCAGCACCGCAAAGGGTTCATCGCCGATAAATTCCCGCGCGCACCAGACGGCATGGCCCAGCCCCAGCGGTTCCTGTTGACGGGTTGAAACGACGCTGCCCGCCTTGGGCAGCCAGCTGCGCAACTGCGCCAGCATTTCATCCTTGCCGCGCCGCGCCAGGGTCTCTTCAAGCTCCGGTGCGCGGTCGAAATGATCTTCAAGAACATTTTTGGCGCGGCTGGTGACAAAGATGAATTCCTCAATTCCGGCCGCGGCTGCCTCTTCGACAGCATACTGGATCAAGGGCTTGTCAACGACCGTTAACATCTCTTTAGGCATGACCTTGGTCGCGGGCAGGAAACGGGTTCCCAGACCGGCAACGGGGAAAACGGCCTTCCTTACTGTTTTGCGCATCCTTGCCTCGTGCGTATCTGAATTAATCTTATTTCTGCGTCGCTTCTGGCATAATGCATGCCGGCTAACAAGTGATGAGCATTACTTTTTAGCCAGAGAGCAGAACATCCTTGGCCGCATTGATGCGGGCCGCAAGATAGCTTGAGCCGCCATGATCGGGATGGCAGGTTTGCATCAGTCGGCGGTGGGCGTCACGAATTTCCGCCGGAGTGGCATCCGCATGCAGGCCCAATATTTCCAGTGCCTCGGCCCGAGACGGCCCGGATTTTGCCCGTTTGGGCCTTCCGGTTTGCGGATCGGCCGCGCCGGGCGTCGCGGCGGGGTTCTTTTGCCGCAATAATAGCAGCGCCCACCCGGCCATCACCACCGCCACCGCCGAACGGCCAGCGAAAACAAGCAGTCCGGCCAGCGCCATCAAAGTGGCGGCGCCCGAATAGCGCAGCCATTTGCTCAGCTTCACCGCATCTGCCTGTGTAAACAGCCGCAATAACAGCAATCCAACCAGCAGAAAGCCCGCGCCCGCCAATAACCAGATCATAAGAATCCCATTTGTCCGCGCCAGAAAAAAAAGCTAGGCTCGCAACCACAATAACAGAAAACACACAGGGGAGACACAGATGAGCGATATGACCCATGCGGAACGCCGCGCGCGCGGCCTGGAAGTATTGGCCAAACTTACCGGCACGAAAGATCCGGAAAAAGCCGCCCAGCGGCTGGAAGATGAGAACGGCGCGCTGGGCTCGCATGTCATAGATTTCTGCCTGGGCGATGTCTGGTCGCGGCCCGGCATCAGCCGCCGCGACCGCAGCCTGATAGTGATCGCCATTCTTGGCGCGCTGAATCAGCTGGATCAATTGAAGGTGCATGTGCGCGGCGGCATTAATCACGGCCTGACGCCAGAGGAAATCCGTGAAATTTTCAACCATATGTGCGGCTATGCCGGCTTTCCGCGCGCCCTGAACGCCATGAAGGTCACCAATGAAGTTCTGGCCGAAATGGGCCATGCGCCCGCGGACGGCAAACTGCCGCCGACGGACCGGCTGTCCCTGTCGGAACGCCGCAAGCGCGCCGCGCCGGGCCTGGCCAAACTTTCCGGCGGCCAGTTGTTCGACAATATCGACATTACCCTGAACGGGTTGGAAAAGCAGATGGGGCCCATCGGCACCTATGCCGTCGATTTCATTTTCGGCGATATATGGGAACGCACCCAGCTTTCCAAGCGTGACCGCAGTCTGATCGTCAATTCCTTCCTCGGCGCGCTGGGCCGTCAGGACGAGCTGAAAATCCACATTCCCGGCGCCTTCCGCCACGGCCTCAGCAAGGAGGAAATCCAGGAGTTGATTGTAACCCTGGCCGCCTATGCCGGCTTCCCCTTCGCCGTCGAAGCCACCCATATCCTGCATGAGCATCTGAAAAAGCAGGCAGCGTAAGGATTGATGAAAGACGTGCGCGGGGCATCTGTCCCGCGCACTGCGTCATCGCTGTAGAAGTCAGATAATTCGCTGACAAGATTGTGGCGTTAATGTACTTAAAAAATGCTGTCACCCCGCACTTGTTGCGGGGTCCAGGGTTACAAACTCAGGCCTTCATTTGAGACTCCTGGACCCCGGAATAAATCCGGGGTGACACTCTTTTTTTAGTCTTCGAACCTTCACTTAACCCAGGTTTCTTGT
>JBMOMX010000026.1:0-15632 GCA_049323435.1 Pseudomonadota bacterium | reverse complement strand
GTGGCCATCGTATAGCTGATCACGCTCCGGTTGAAACAACAGAGATTGTACAAGAAACCTTGTCAGTCTTCACCATCACTGAGCAGACCAATCTGGCCTCTATTAGTGTAGGCCCGCTCCTCGAACCACCCTCTCGCGCTTAATCCACTGACCCACGGCAAACGCCGTGCGCAGGGTGCTACTTGGCACTTCGCGCATGCTTGCGCCCTCTGTTTTACCGATGGATACCGCGAGGAAAATTCATGTTGCAAAAATCTTTTGTGTGGCTGATATGCGCCACGCTGTTGGGCTATCAGGCCAGTTGGGCGCAAGCGCCGGTCACTGGCGGCGTCATTACCCTGAATGCCGTGATTGAAAACGCGCTGTCCTATTCACCGCGGCTTAAGTCGGCAGGTTCCGTAGTGCTGGCAAGTAAGGGCGAGCGCCTCCAGGCCGGGGTTCGGCCTAACCCTGAAGTTGGCGTTGAAGCAGAAAATTTAGCCGGCCGGGGGCCGTATAAGGGTGTGGATTCTGCCGAAATAACTTTCGGTGTTTCACAACAGCTGGAATTCGGCGGCAAGCGCCCGGCGCGTCAGGCCGCAGCCGACCGGGGCTATGAAATCAGCAGCCTTGAGTATGAAGCCGTACAGCTTGATCTGATCCGGGACGTCACCATCGCTTATGCTGACGCGGTTGCCGCACAGGAAGAAGTGAAGCTGGCCGAGGATCAAAAGAAGCTGGCAGGTGAAGTGCTGGAAAGCGTCTCAAGGCGCGTCTCTGCCGCTGCCGAACCTCTCATTCAGAAAAGCAAAGCCGAGGTGGCGTTGGCCACCAGTGAAATTGCCTTCAGCAGGGCGGTGCGGGAACTGGAAATAACCAAGAGAAATCTGGCGTCATTTTGGGGCCAGGAGGAGGGTTCCTATAGTCTTGACGTTGCCGATTTCCTTGCTATCCGGTCTCCTGCGGCGCTCATGGATGCAGCCGCACGGCTGAGCGCAACTCCCGACATTGCGCGCCAGGACGCCGTGACGGCGCGCGCCCGGGCCATTCTGGATCTGGAACGGGCGAATGCCATTCCCGATCCCACTGTCAGTGTCGGCGTGCGGGATTTTCGTGAAACCAGCGATCAGGCCTTAATGTTCGGCGTCTCGCTGCCAATTCCCGTCTGGAACAAGAACCAGGGAAATATCGCCAGAGCCCTGCATGAAGCGCGCAGGAGTGAACACGACAAGCAGGCCTTGATGCTGGATTTAGGCAACGCGCTGACCCGCGCCGCACAGGAAATGCAGACCGCCTATGGTGAAGCCGAGAGTTTGAAAACCACTATCCTGCCTGCCGCTGAAAAAGCCTTCGCGCTGTCGCGTCAGGGTTATCAGGCGGGCAGATTCCCCTACCTGGAAGTGCTGGACGCCCAGCGTACGCTGTTCGAGGCGCGCAGTCAACGCAATGCGGCGCTTAAAAACTATCACACAAGGCGTGCCGAAGTGGAGCGGCTGACGGCGGCGCATAGCGGGAATATTCAATCATATGAGGAAAAAAAATGAATAGGCGCTTGCCAATCATATTCGTTCTCGCGCTGGCGCTGGCTGGCGGCATCTTTGCCTGGCGCGGACTAGACATCGGCGATGCGGCGGCTGAAAACCCCGCCGGGGAGGGCCGCGATGAAGCGCAAGACAAAAAACAACATGGCGGCGACAAAGCTGAAGGCCATGATGAAGGCGTTGAGCTTTCCGTGGAATCCGTGGCGGCCGCTGGCATTAAAACAGAGGAAGCGGCAAGTGCGCGCATCCGTGAAACGATCCGATTGACGGGACGCACGACATTCAACCAGAACATAACGGCGCAGGTACGGGCGCGCTTTCCCGGCATTGTGCGCGAGGTGAAGAAAGGTCCCGGCGAAAGTGTTAACAGCGGCGACGTGCTGGCGACGGTCGAAAGCAATGAGAGCCTGCAAGTTTACCCGGTCAAATCCCCGATCAGCGGCGTCATTCTTCAGCGCAACACCAATATCGGCGATGTGGCGGGGGACGCACCCATGTTCACCATTACCGATATCTCGGAATTATGGGTGGAGTTCCATATTTTTCCGCGCGATGTCGACCGTATCCAGCCCGGCCAGAAAGTTCTAATCACCAGCTTTGAAGGCGGGCACAGCGGCGCAGCGTCAATCACCACGCTGCTGCCGGTCGCCGAGGCTTCCAGCCAAACAGTGGTGGCGCGCGTCACGCTGCCGAACCCGGAAGGGGTATGGCGGGCCGGCATGACGGTGCGCGGCGATGTGGTGATTACCGAACGTCAGGTTCCGGTCGCGGTGAAGATCGCCGCTATTCAGCGCATGGAAGGCAGGAGCGTGGTGTTCGTGCAGGAGGGGCAGCGTTATGAGACCCGCCCCGTCCGCACCGGCGCAAGCGATGGCGAATGGGCGGAAGTGCTGGAAGGTCTGAAAGCGGGCGAGCGTTACGTCAGCGAGAAGAGTTTTCAGATCAAGGCGGATATCGGCAAGGCTGGCGCAGCGCACGAGGACTAAAGGGACAACATTATGATCGAACGTATTCTAGGATTTTCTCTGCTGCACCGTTACATGGTCGCGCTGGTCACGGCGGCGATTGCGGCGTTCGGATTTTACAGCCTGACAAACCTGCCGATCGACGCGGTGCCGGATATCACCAACAATCAGGTGCAGATCAACACCTCCGCTCCCGCTTTGTCGCCGATGGAGGTGGAAAAGCAGGTGACGTTCCCCGTCGAAACCGCGCTGGCGGGGATTCCTGGACTGGAAAGCACCCGCTCCATTTCGCGCAACGGGTTTTCGCAGGTGACGGCCATTTTCCGCGATGACGTGGATATTTATTTCGCCCGCCAACAGGTCGGCGAGCGTCTGGGTGAAGCCAGGGAAACGCTGCCCGATGGCGCCGAGCCGCGCATGGGTGCGATTTCCACCGGCCTTGGCGAAATCTATATGTGGACGGTCTCCTATACCAATCCCGGCGGCCAGGGCGAGACAATCAAAGACGGCGAACCCGGCTGGCAGAGTGACGGCGCCTATCTCACACCCGAAGGGCAAAAGCTGAACAGCAGGATGGAGCAGGCCTCCTATTTGCGCACGGTGCAGGACTGGGTTATCCGCCCGCAGCTTAAAGGCGTTCCCGGCGTGGCCGGCGTCGACGCCATTGGCGGCTATGTGCGGCAATACCATGTGCAACCATATCCGGAAAAACTGCTGGCGCTCAATCTGAGCTTCAGCCAGATCGTCGAGGCGCTGGAGAAAAACAATCAGAGCGCCGGCGCCGGCTATATCGAAAAGAGCGGCGAATCCTATGTGGTGCGGGCCGACGGGCGCATCAGCACCGCAGAAGAAATCGGTGATATCGTCGTCACCACGCGCGGCGGGGTGCCGATCTATTTGCGCGACATGGCGGAAGTGGGTATCGGCAAGGAGCTTCGTACGGGATCCGCGAGCGAGAACGGTGAGGAAGCCGTGGTCGGCACAGCCCTCATGCTGATCGGCGCGAACAGCCGCATAGTTGCCGGGGCCGTGGACACAAAACTGAAGGAAATTGTGAAATCACTGCCGCCGGGCATACAGGCGAAAACGGTGTTGAACCGCACCCAACTGGTGGATCGCACGATAGCGACCGTGCAAACGAACCTGAGCGAGGGTGCGCTGCTGGTGATCGCGGTGCTGTTTCTGGTGCTTGGCAATATCCGCGCGGCGATGATCACGGCGCTGGTGATCCCGGTTTCGATGCTGATGACCGCGATCGGCATGGTGCGGCTTGGCATCAGCGGCAATCTGATGAGCCTGGGGGCGCTCGATTTTGGGTTGATCGTCGATGGCGCAATCATCATCACCGAAAACTGTCTGCATCGGCTGGCGCTGCAACAGCATCATTTGGGCCGCGAACTCAATTTGAAGGAGCGGCTGCACGAAGTGATGGTGGCAAGCCGCGAGATCACCAAACCCATCGTGTTCGGTCAGGCTATCATCATCCTGGTCTATGTGCCGATGCTGACCTTCACCGGCGTCGAGGGCAAGATGTTCGAGCCGATGGCGATCACCGTCATCCTGGCGCTGGTTGCCGCCTTTTTGCTCTCCATCACTTTTGTCCCCGCAATGATCGCCATTTTCGTCAAGGGCCGGGTAAAGGAAAGTGAAGGCGGGATGATGGAAAAGGCCAAAAGCCTTTACCTTCCGGGCCTTGATTTTGCGCTGGTGCGGCCCGGCTTTACCAGCGCCGTTGCGGTTGGTCTGTTTGGCGTTTCGATGGCGGTGTTCAGTTTTCTCGGGCGCGAATTCATCCCCACGCTGGATGAGAAGGATATTGCCATGCATGCCATGCGTATCCCCAGCACGGCGCTGTCGGAATCGCAGGACATGCAGTTCGCGGTCGAGAGAGTTGTTAGCGGCTTCAAGGAAGTGGCGTTCGTTTTCTCCAAAACCGGCACTGCGGAAATGGCTGCCGATCCCATGCCGCCGAACGTATCCGATACGTTCATTATTCTAAAGCCACGGGAGGAATGGCCTGATCCATCGCTTTCCAAACCTGCGCTGATCAGCCGCATCGAGGAAGCGGTGGAAAAAGTTCCGGGCAATAATTACGAATTCACTCAGCCGATCCAGATGCGCTTTAACGAACTGATTTCCGGCGTGCGCTCGGACGTGGCGGTAAAGCTCTATGGCGACGATTTCGCCGTTATGGAAAAGACCGGCGCTGAGATTATGGAGGTATTGCAGGGCATCAGCGGCGCCGCGGATACCAAGGTTGAACAAACCAGTGGCCTGCCGTTTCTGGAAATCAAACTGGATCGTCCCGCCATCGCGCGTTACGGCCTCAATGTCAGCGATGTGCTTGACGTTATCACCATCGCCGTGGGCGGGCGTGAAGCCGGGCTGGTGTTTCAGGGTGACCGCCGCTTCGATATTCTGGTGCGCTTGCCGGATGGATTGCGCCAGGATCTCTCTGTCATTGAGAATCTGCCCATTCTGCTGCCGGAAGAAGAAAATGAGGATGAAAGCAACGCTGCGCCGCACAGCCGCCCGCGCTACCTGCCGCTGCGCGAAGTGGCGGCGCTCGAAATGGTGGAAGGCCCCAACCAGATCAGCCGCGAGAACGGCAAACGGCGCGTCGTCATACAGGCGAATGTGCGCGGGCGCGATATCGGCTCGTTCGTGGAAGATGCGCAGGCGGCAATGGATGCCAAGGTAAAGGTTCCTTCCGGTTACTGGCTGGAATGGGGCGGGCAGTTCAAGAATCTGCAGGAAGCCAGCAACCGCCTGATGATCGTGGTGCCAGCCTGCTTTTTCTTTATCTTTCTGCTGCTGTTCGCCGCGTTGAATTCGGTCAAGCAGGCGCTGCTGGTGTTTACCGGCATCCCGCTGGCGGTGGTCGGCGGCATCTTCACGCTGCTGATGCTCGGTATGCCGTTTTCGATTTCGGCGGGCGTGGGATTCATCGCGCTCTCCGGCATCTCGGTGCTGAACGGGCTGGTGATGATCACCAGCATCAATCAACTGGTGCAAGAGGGTTTGCCGCAGTTGCAGGCGATCCGCGAAGGTACGCTGAACCGGCTGCGCGCCATGATCATGGCGACGCTTGTGCCGTCGCTCGGCTATGTGCCGATGGCGATCTCCACCGGCGCGGGCGCGGAAGTGCAAAAGCCGCTGGCGGTGGTGGTGATCGGCGGGCTGATCGTCGCCACCGCCATGACGCTGTTCGTACTGCCTGCCCTCTACAACTTCTTTAATCTATCACGCGAAGTCATTGAGCATGAGGATTTGTGATGTTCAGGTTTTGTTATGGAGAAACATTATGAAAAATGTCTTGATGGCGGCAATTACCGTCCTGACGCTGGGTGCTTGCGCATCGCAGCCGCCAAAAAGCCTGGATCAAAAATTGCATGGCGCAAACACGGAGGAGAGAAAAGAAGTGCTTCGGCTCGCCTGTTTGAATGAAGCGGAGTGGCCGACTTACCACTCCCCCGCCTACAAGCAGGGAAATGTAAGAATAAGGCGGCGTCTTGAACACAGCTATAATCCGGAAGTCAGTGATATGAAGGCGCTGTGCCGAGAAATGGATGCGCTTGCGGATACAGGCGCGAAGAAAAAATTACCGCCGGTGGAGTTGGCGGATATTTGCGCTGAAAAAATTTCCGCAAAAAAGCGCAAAAGCAGGATGGGCGGCGCGGATCACGCGCGGAGAATTGAAAAAATCTGCGAGGAAATGACGGGACAAAAAATTGTAGAGGATCAGCCATGACCGCTAACGCCACGGGGCCCCGGAAAAGCACGTACATTGTCCAAAAGATGGACTGTCCGGTCGAGGAGCGCCTGATCCGCAATCGTCTGGAGGGCATGGCGGGCATTGAGGAATTGCGCTTTAACCTGATGCGGCGTGAACTGACCGTCTCGCACCGCCTGGAAGACGATGCGCCGGTCTTTGCGGCCCTGCAGGAGCTTAATATGGAACCTGAGCGCCAGGGTAGCGAGGGCGGCGCGTCCGCCGCCCCCGCAAGCGCCGTTTCCACGCGCACCAAGTGGCTGGTGGGACTATCCGGCGTCATGGCCATTGCCGCGGAAATCATCGGCTGGACGACAGGCAATGAACAATCGCCGCTGGTGATTGCGCTTTCCGTCCTGGCCATTGCGCTGGGCGGCGGCGATACGATTAAGAAAGGCTTTGTCGCCTTAAAAACTTTCACGCTCAATATCAATTTTCTGATGATGATCGCCATTGCGGGCGCCATGCTGATCGGCGAATGGCCGGAAGCCGCCGTGGTGACATTCCTGTTTGCGCTGGCGGAGCTGATCGAAGCCTATTCGCTCGATCGCGCGCGCAACGCCATCCGCGGCCTGATGGAGATGACGCCGGAATCGGCCAGCGTCAAGCAGCCCGATGGCAGTTGGCGGACGATGGTGGTGGGTGATGTGGCGATGGGAGCCGAAGTGCGGGTAAAGCCCGGCGAGCGAATTCCGCTGGACGGCAAAATCATCAGCGGCCAGTCCACCGTCAACCAGGCGCCGATCACCGGCGAGAGCATGCCGGTGGAAAAAGAACCGGGCGATGCGGTCTTTGCCGGCACGATCAACGAGCGGGGCAAGTTTGAATTCCGCGTCACCGCCAATAAAGGCAATACGACGCTGGCGCGCATCGTCCGCGCCGTGCAAGCGGCGCAAAGCGAACGTGCGCCGACGCAGCGCTTTGTCGATCAATTCGCGCGCTATTACACGCCCTCTATCGTCGTACTGGCCATATTGATTGCCGCCGCGCCGCCGCTTTTTTTTGGCGAGGCCTTTGCACCGTGGTTCTACAAGGCGCTGGTGACGCTGGTCATCGCCTGTCCGTGCGCGCTGGTGGTCTCTACGCCGGTTACGGTGGTCAGCGGCCTGGCAGCGGCGGCGCGGCGCGGCATTCTCATCAAAGGCGGCGTCTATCTGGAACAAGGCCGCAAGCTTAAAGCGCTGGCTCTCGATAAAACCGGCACGCTCACCCATGGTAAACCGAAGCTGACGGACATCGCGCCGATTAATAACCAGCCGGAAGACACATGCCTGCAATTGGCGGCCAGCCTGGATTTTCACTCCGGGCACCCGGTGGCATCGGCGGTTGTGGCGCACTGGCAGCAACAGCAGACAGGGAAAAAGCTGCTACCAGTGGACGATTTTGAATCCATCACGGGCCGCGGCGTTAAAGGCGTGATGGAAGGCGTGCTTTATTATATCGGCAATCACCGGCTGGTTGAGGAACTCGGTATCTGCGGCCCGGACGTGGAAACGGTGCTGGAGAAACTTGAAAAGCAAGGCAAGACGGTGGTGGTGCTGTCAGGCGCGAAAAAACCGCTCTGCATCTTCGCGGTGGCCGACACTATCCGCGACACCAGCGTACAGGCGGTCAGTGAATTGCAAGCCCATGGCGTGCATTGCGTGCTGCTGACCGGCGATAATCAGACCACCGCCAACGCTATTGCCGCACAAGTAGGTATCGAGGAAGTGCACGGCGATATGTTGCCGGAGGATAAACTGAAAGCAATTGACGAATTGCACCAGCGCTACGGCGTGGTGGGCATGGTGGGCGACGGGGTGAATGATGCGCCCGCGCTGGCCCAATCCTCCATCGGCTTCGCGATGGGCGCAGCAGGCACCGACACCGCGCTTGAAACCGCCGATGTCGCGCTGATGCAGGACGACTTGCGCCGCATACCGCTATTCATTGCCTTGAGCGGCAAGACCAGCCGCGTTTTGAAGCAGAACATCACACTGTCCATAGGCATTAAAGCGCTGTTCCTGGCGCTCAATTTCTCAGGCGCCGCGACATTGTGGATGGCCGTGTTCGCCGACATGGGCGCCAGCCTGATCGTCGTGTTCAACGGCCTGCGGCTGCTGCGGTTTAAGAAATGAATTACCTGCAAACCATTCCCAAAAATCTGGTTCGTTGCCGAGCAACTGGAGCACTCTCAATTCTGGTAAAGTGGAGGCGACCATTTTTCGAAGAGGGCAACAAAAAGGAAAGGGGGGTGTTTCCTTGCAGGGGCTTATAGTGGGTAAACTCCATATTGAGCACGCGGCTAATCGAGACTGAATTGACCGAAGGCCCGCAGCACCGTGAACAAACAGATGAGGACGTATAAAGAAGCTGGATGACTATGAAAATATTCCAAACAGAAAAATATTTCTTGATATTCAGAGTGCTTCCTTTTGTTTTTGGCATTTCCCTTTTCAAGGTCGCGTTGCATTTTCTTGGGTTTGAATTTTTTTCATTAAGCCCGCTTGTCACAAGTCTCGTTACGGCTAACGTATTTCTCCTAGGGTTTCTTATTGGTGGCACCCTCACCGATTATAAGGAAAGCGAGCGTTTGCCGGGAGAGCTTGCCGCCAGTCTTGAAACGATCTCTGATGAAGTGAAGATTATTTATCAAAATAAGAAAAATCCCGTCGCAAAAGAGTGCCTTGAGTATTTAATAGAGCTCAACAAATGTATGCTGGACTGGTTTCAAAAAGATAAAAGAACAAAAGAACTCATGCGCAATATCGAAGGTCTTAATAAGTTTTTTCTCGCCTTTGAACAGGTGACGCAGGCAAACTTTATAGTGCGTCTTAAACAGGAACAGAATTTTTTACGTCGGCAAGTCATAAGGATTCATACAATCCGCGAGACATCGTTCGTGCCTGCGGGATATGTTGTCGCCGAGATTGTAACTTTTTTACTCATTTTCTCTCTTTTAATAAGTAAAATTGAACCATTTTATGAATCGCTCTTTTCTATTGGCATCATCAGCTTTTTACTTATCTACATGCTCTTTCTGATAAAAGAGCTTGATAATCCCTTTTCGCATTATGAAAAGAATAAAATGACCTCACGCGTATCGTTAAAGCCGCTTGAGGACAGCTTAAACTCTTTTGAGCAACCAATTTGAAATACTGCAAGAGTAGCCCCTTTTAATTTTTCTTTTAGTCCTCTTGTATGTTGCCGGAGGACAAGCTGAAAGCAATCGAAGAACTGCGCCAGCGCTACGGTGTGGCGGGGGCTTGGCGGATGACGGAGACCAGCCGCGTTTTGAAGCAGAACATCACACTGTCCATAGGCATTAAAGCGCTGTTCCTGGCGCTCAATTTCTCAGGCGCCGCGACGCTGTGGATGGCCGTGTTCGCTGACATGGGCGCCAGCCTGATCGTCGTGTTCAACGGCCTCCGGCTGCTGCGGTTCAGGAAATGAATTACCCGAAAACGACCCAAAAAAAGAGACATTATACTTTGCCAAACGGCCCGATCGCCTCGTTTCTTTTGTTTGAGGAATGCGCTCGTTAATTCGAATGAAGTGGAGCGGTCAGGCGACATCTATCAGAGCGAGATGACGAAAGCTGATGACAGCCCGATAGTCGGGTACGGTTACGCGACCGGTCAAGCTGCTTGTGCGGGGCCGGTCGTAGAGACCCCGGTCGATGCGACGGAGTTCTCATGATGCGACAAGGCGCTGTAGCGTCTTGTCCATAGCGGCGCGGCTGCCGGGATCGACGAAGTCGCCCGGTGCCCAGACCCCATCCGGACCGAGATCGATCCGATCGAGCAGGCGGGAGCGAAGGTCCGTACCAGGCGTGAGAGCAATCATGTTCGAAGAATACCACATTTCAGCTTTCCTTCGGCGAATCGTCTTCGTCTTCCCATGGCATTTTGCCCCCGACATCGTCTGGTATCTCGTGCAGCAGGCTCTGGCCCTTCTGCAGCCGCCGCCCAAGCGCTTCGATGAATCCTTCGTAGCGCTCGCGGCCCTTCACTTGCGCCGCTGCTTGCGCGTCGTTCGGCAGCGGCGGCGTGATGGTCAGCCAGAAGCGCACGAATAGCGCCAGTGTTTCGGTGGAGATGCCAACATTACGCTCCAGCCGCTGAACCTGCCGCGACAGACGATCCAGACGGCGGGTGAAGGCCGCCTCGCGGCGGTCGGCGGCATCCGGCGACAGAAACGAAGCCACCGCCGCCTCGACGATCGCCGAACGCGACAGTCCTTTGCGGTCAGCGAGATCAACGATCTGCTTCAGCATCTCGGGCGGAAAATAGACATTCATCCGGTCACGCATGGTGGTTCCTCACATCTCAATGCCATCGCCGGGATCCATGGATACCTGGCGGGCGATACCGCGCGCCTGCTGCCGGAAGACCCGCGCTTGGCGCCCAGTATCCTCCGGCTCGTCGTCGATCATGGCGAACTCCTCATGCGGGCTTGGCTCAGTGGTTTCCTTGACGATCGCCACATGATCGGGAAGTTCAGGCTCCCGGCGCAGACCGCTATTGGCGGCGTCCTGCCCGGCCTTTTCGATCCCGGCTAGCAACTCCACCGAAGGTTTCTGTGGAATGATCGTTGCCCAACTGCCGGGCCTGGGCGCAGCCTGTTTTGTCACAAGCACTGGGGGCGGCAGAACCCGTTCGGTAAATCGCTTGTCCTCGAAGTAGCGGGCCTTCTTGGCCCGGATCGGCGGAACGCCCGCGATCATGACGATCTCGTCGGCGGGTGGAAGTTGCATCACCTCACCCGGCGTCAGCAGCGGCCGCGCTGTCTCCGAACGGGAAACCATCAGATGCCCGAGCCAGGGCGACAGCCGGTGGCCGGCGTAATTCTTCATCGCCCGCATCTCGGTCGCGGTGCCCAGCGCATCCGACACGCGTTTGGCGGTGCGCTCGTCGTTGGTGGCGAAGCTCACCCGCACATGGCAATTGTCGAGGATCGAATTGTTGGCGCCATAGGCTTTCTCGATCTGATTGAGCGACTGTGCGATCAAAAAGGCTTTAAGCCCGTAGCCCGCCATGAAGGCAAGCGCGGATTCGAAAAAATCGAGCCGGCCGAGTGCGGGAAACTCATCAAGCATCAACAGCACGCGATGCCGCCGGTTCCTGGCGTGCAGGTCTTCGGTCAGCCGCCGTCCGATCTGGTTCAGCACCAGCCGGATCAGCGGCTTGGTGCGGCTGATATCGGACGGCGGCACCACCAGGTAGAGCGTTGTCGGCCGATCGCCATCGATCAGGTCGGTGATGCGCCAGTCGCAGCGCCGCGTGACCTGGGCGACGACGGGATCGCGATAGAGCCCGAGAAACGACATGGCGGTGGAGAGCACGCCTGAGCGTTCATTGTCAGACTTGTTCAGCAACTCGCGCGCGGTTGAGGCCACGACCGGATGCGGCCCGCCCGACCCAAGATGAGGCGTTGTCATCATCGCCTGCAGCGTGGTTTCGATCGGGCGTTTGGGATCGGAGAGAAAACCAGCAACGCCAGCCAGCGTCTTGTCTTCCTCCGCATAAAGAACATGCAGGATCGCCCCGACCAGCAATGAGTGGCTGGTCTTCTCCCAATGGTTGCGCCGGTCCAGCGATCCTTCCGGGTCGACCAGCACGTCGGCGACGTTCTGAACGTCGCGTACTTCCCATTCACCGCGCCGGACCTCCAGCAGCGGATTATAGGCGGTTGACGCGGCGTTGGTCGGATCGAACAGCAGCACACGGCCATGCCGCGCGCGAAAACCAGAAGTCAGTTCCCAGTTCTCACCCTTGATATCGTGCACGATGGCTGAGCCGGGCCAACTCAGCAGCGACGGAACCACCAGCCCGACGCCCTTGCCCGAGCGGGTCGGCGCAAAGCACAGCACATGCTCCGGGCCGTCATGACGCAGATAGTCCCGTCCCAGCTTGCCGAGCACCACGCCGTCCGGACCGAGCAGCCCAGCGCCCTTCACCTCAGCAATCGTCGCCCAGCGTGCCGAGCCATAGGTCTCGACATTCCTGGCTTCGCGCGCGCGCCAGACCGACATGCCGATGGCGACGGCAATCGAAATGAAGCCGCCGGACGCGGCGATGCAGGCGCCTTGCACGAAGATGTGCGGCGCATAGGCATCGAAAAAATACCACCACCAGAAGAAGGCTGGCGGATAGTAGAAAGGCATCCCTGCAAGCTCAAACCACGGAGCGCCAAGCTGCGGCTGAAAGCCAAGCCGCCACGCCGTCCATTGCGTCGCGCCCCAGGTCGTGAACAGCACGATCAGGCAGACGACAATGATCTGGCCCCAGAGTATTTTGGTCGCGGACAAGCCTTCAGATCCTTAACAGCAAATGCTGTCAATATCTGCACTCAGGTTATACATTCACAATGGCCAATATTCGTCGAGCGTGGAAACGGTTGAATTTTCGCACAAAATCAAATCATGTCGGAGCAGAGGTAACCGATGACAAATGATAAAACGCTCCCAACGATCTGCATCTGGTGCGGCAAAACAAAATTCAAACCTTCTCTCGAACATATACTGCCCGATTCACTTGGGTGCCCGCCAAATTTTGTGCTTCGGGATTGTGTCTGCGTATCGTGCAACAACTCTCTGGGGCATCTAGATCATGCGTTGCTTCGGCAGTTTGAAATTCCCGCATTCATGCTCGGCATTCCGCGAAAAGGCGGAAAACCTCCTTCAATCAACAACTGGGCTGCCTTGGGAGGCAAGCGCGGTCCCAACGGCCCCGAGCTATATCTGAATGCAGGCCCGGGTAAAATCGACGCTTTGGGTAGAAAACTCAACCCCGCAAATCGATCAAATGGCATACTGAACCCCACAATTGAAAGAACTGGTCCATTTGGGCAAGTCAGCTTTCAGCAAGAATTTGGAAACGACCCTAAATTCATTCGCGCACTCTACAAAGTCGGGCTTAGCGCAACTGCTTACTGGCATGGCTCGAACTATATGCGTGAACCTACCCTTGAAGCGGCACGAACGTTCGTAAGGACTGGAAAAGGGGACTTCAAATCGATAATACTCGGCTACGAGCAAGATAATGGGCACCATTTTTCCCCACCTTGGTCAAACGCTGACAAATCGGAATTGGTCCTGGGCATGACGATTCTTGGCGTCAGTTTCATAGTCGATTTTGGTGTGAATCAGACGGCGATCGCGCGGATTGTGGCTGAACTTGAGCGTCAAGGAACTCTGTCTTGGACGGTGCTCCCTATAGCGTGATGGTCTCATTCAAGACGGATCATAGCCCGAGTCCCCGTTTCCTTCCAAAGCCCCATTCGATGCCGCCACCGCCCTTGGCGATGCCGGTTACATGTCGGCCAAGCTGTTTCTCCAGCGATGGCGACCAGGGCACGAGTTGGAAGCCGAGGCCACCATCTGTCCCAAGACTCTCTATCATGGCGAAGCGGCCAGAGGTGAGCGTCAGACGTTGGCGGTACGTCCCGGCGATATGCTCGCCGGTTGCCGCTTGCGTGTGGGGCAACCCCGTCTCGGCAGAGAGCTTCGCCGTCACAGAACTGAGTTCGCGCTGCCTCAGCGTGTTGAGCAGGTCGCGCTGCAGGATGATGCGCTGTCCCTGCCTGCGCGCAAGCCCTTCGTCAGCGAGGTATTCGGTGCGCGCCGTCATCGCATCGCGCACCTCGCGCCCGAAGCCGCCCATGGAGAGCGGCATGGGTTCGCGCTCCACTAGCCGGTGATCGAGCCAGGTCGCGCCGGGCGCGGTGACCTGGGCGTCGAGATCAAAGTCCGAGCGATTGGCGAGCACCAGCGCTGGCCGCTCACCATCGGCGCCGCCAAAGCGGCGCACCTCGACGATGCCGCCGAAGGGTGGTGAATGCTCGAAGGCTTCAACGCTGCGGAAGCGCACATGGTGCGCGCGCCCGTCCGTGCCGTCGATCACGGCATAGGCTTCGCCGCTCAGCTCGTCATGCAGGCCTTTGTCCACCAGCCGGCCGATGACCGGTGAGGCCGCCGCGCCGGTCTCGATCACATAATCGCCGATGCCCCGGTCATGACCCCGCTCAGTGAAGGCGCGGTGCATGGTTTTGATGATGTCGCCGCGCATGCCGAGATCGCGCAGGTTTCGTTCCGCCTCCAGGCCGAGCATCCATTCTCCGGGGCCAGCTGAAGTGGCGAGCCCCATGCGCTCCAGCTTCTGCAAACGGCCGATCATCAGACGGCGTGTTCCTGTATCGTCAGAGCCATGATTATCTGGCCGCAAGTCGATATATCCGGTTTCGTCTGCTACGATGTGGATCTCCACATCAAGGCGCGTCCAGCGCTCGGCCCCCACCTCCCGTTCCAGGGCCGAACGCACTTCATGCGCCGGCTTGGGACCGAGTTCGATTGCGGCCAGTTTTTCGGCGCGCGAGCGCAGGCCATAGCTGATATAGTCGCGGGAGATCACCAGGTCTTTGCCGTCCTGATCGACGCCGCGCACCAGCAGATGGACGTGCGGATTATCCGTGTTCCAGTGATCGACGGCGACCCAATCCAGCTTGGTGCCGAGGTCTGCCTCCATCTGTATCGCAAGGTCGCGTGTGAAAGCCTTGAGGTCAGTCATGTCCCCTGCGTCTTCCGGTGAGACGATGAACCGGAAATGATGCCGGTCCTCGTTGCAGCGCTCAGTGAAGGCGGCGTCATCGGCGCGGTCCGTACCGGCGTCGAACATGCACGCTTTCTCACCGTCGCGGGTGACGCCCTCGCGCTTCAAATAGGACAGGTGCGCCGAAAGCGGCGCCGAGCGGAAGGCGCGGCCCTGATGGCGCGCGATCCGCGCCTTCACCACGACGCGGCGGCTTGCGCTGAACAGGCGATTGCGGCTGAAGGCGATCCGCCCGCGCCCGAAGGTCGAATGGCCGAAGCCGGGCGCGCGCTTGCCACTGCCACTCGAAGGCGTGGCGATATGCCCTGCCTTCTTCGCAGCGCGAAGCACCTGATTGATGAAGCTCTTGGGCGTGGCGCCGCCCTTGCTGCGGATACGCCCTGGCCGGATTCGGAAATCACTGTCGTCACCGCTCATCGGCGCCAGTCCGATGGGTGGAATGGACGGACAGTGCCGGAAACATCATTGGAATCATTAGCCTTCTGCCTTGAAGCGGCACGCGACCCGACCATCCGGCACGGAGAAAGACAAGCTATGTCAATGGCTTGGATGGCGACCGGAGAGCCGCTTTTATCTAGCCATCCTATGGTCGCCCCGTAAGCGTCCGGTTCTGACACATCGGTAAGGGAGTGCAATGGCGGTCCATATGGGGTTCTTTCGTGCATGGGAGAATCTCCGGTGGTATCGAAACATTTCCAGAACAAGGCGCGGCGTGCGTACTGGTCGGTGCATGTGGAAGCATGGCAGCGGAGCGGGCTGTCGCGGCGTGGGTATTGCCGTCAGAATG
>JBMOMX010000025.1:0-15736 GCA_049323435.1 Pseudomonadota bacterium | reverse complement strand
GGCGGGTCTTGGTAGCGGAGGAGGGATTCGAACCCCCGACACGCGGATTATGATTCCGCTGCTCTAACCAGCTGAGCTACTCCGCCATCCGGATAACAGGACGGCATACCCGCCCCGGCCTGCAAGGGTCCGGGACTTGCCGTGCGGGTTTGCGCATATAGGGGTGCGGGACGCGCCCTGTCAAGTTAACCGGCTATTATTTCAGGCATTAACGTCAACAATGACCCGGCCACGGATTTTGCCGTCCAGAATATCCTGGGCCGCCTGGGGCACGGCGGACAGGGGAATTGTCCGGCTGCCGATCAGGGCCAGTTTGGCGGGGTCCAGATCACGCGCCAGCCGCGCCCAGGCCTCCAGCCGCGCCGCCATCGGGGCCATAACGGAATCAACGCCGATCAGTTTTACACTGCGCAGAATGAAGGGCATGACGCTGACGGGCAGGTCCGCACCCTGGGCCAGACCACAGGCGGCAACGGCGCCTTCATATCTGGTTTGGGCGATGGCATTGGCGAGTGTCGTGCTGCCAACCGCGTCCACGACACCGGCCCAGCGCTCCTTGCCCAGCGCCTTGGCGGGGCCGGACAAAGTGGCGCGGTCGATGACCTCGGATGCGCCCAGATCCTTCAGATAGCCCGCCTCGTCCAGCCGGCCGGTGGAGGCCACGACCTTATAGCCCAGCCTGGCCAGCAGGGCGATGGCGACACTGCCGACGCCGCCCGCCGCACCGGTGACCAGAATTTCTCCCTGATCCGGGCGCACGCCCTGTTTTTCCAGCGCCAGCACACACAGCATAGCGGTATAGCCGCCGGTGCCGATGGCCATCGCCTGCGCGGTGCTGAACGCGCCAGGCAGCGGCACCAGAAATTTTCCGGGCAGGCGCTGACGCTGGGAATAACCGCCCCAGTGATTTTCGCCCAGCCCATAGCCATTCACCAGCACCTTGCCGCCGACCTTGAAATTCGGGTCGCGGGATGCCGTGACCGTGCCCGCCAGATCAATACCCGGCGCCATCGGATAGGTGCGGATGATCGGCGATTTGCCGGTCAGCGCCAGCCCATCCTTGTAATTGACCGTCGAATATTCGACCGCGACCGTTACATTATCTTCCGCATTGGCTGGAAAATCGGCATCCGTCAGGGATTTGATTTCCACGGACTGGCCGGTGTCGCTTTTGCTGACATAAATGGCCTTGAAATTATCTGGCATATGATTTTTCCTTTAGTGGCAGAGCCCCGTTAACCGGCTGGTAAGGCTGATGCAAGAGCATTACTATAATACATGTCTTGGTGATGAGGAAGTTCATGACAGAGTTTGAACTTTTGTTACAGGGATACAGACCCACCACTGCTGAAATTCTGTATCATATTCCGGACCATCCGGTGTTGCTGCAAAGCTTTGTCTGGCAGCGGCTTGATCTTGCCCCGCGATTTCCTGTTCTGTGTCATTTTCTGGATTTCTGGCAGGCCAATCTGGACGGCAAACTGCACTCGGTGCGCGTTACCTGCGCCAGCAGGATCATTGCGGAACCCATCCGTGTGGCGGGGCTGGTAATTGATCTGAACGGATCGCCGACAGTGCATTGAGCGGCGCGGGTCAGAGACATTCCTGAAAGCGGATGGCCTGGCCCTGATGCGGGGTTTCCAGCGCGCCTTCCCACATCACCACCTGACCGCGTATAATTGTACCCATCGGCCAGCCGGTGATCTTGCGGCCATGGAACGGGGTCCAGTCGCAGCGCCCGGCCATCATCTGATCGGTGATCATTTGTTCGGCCTTCAGGTCCACCAGCGTGTAATCCGCATCATAGCCCACCGCGAGACGCCCTTTATTGGCAATACCGAAAATCCGGTTGGGGCCATGCGAGGTCAGATCGACAAAACGTTCCAGCGACAGTCTGCCCGCCGCGACATGATCCAGCATTACCGGCACCAGAGTCTGCACCCCGGGCATGCCGGAGGGTGTATTCGGATAACGCATCGTGCTGTCTGCGCTCAGCCCTTTTTCCTGACGAGTATGCGGCGCATGATCGGAACCCAGCACGTCGACAATGCCGGATGCAATTCCCTGCCACAGCCCCGTGCGGTGTACCGCATCACGGATGGGCGGGTTCATCTGGGCGCGTGTGCCGAGCTCGGCATAGGCTTCGGGCGCCGCCAGCGTCAGATGCTGGGGCAGCACCTCGACGGTCGCAATATCCTTGTGCGCGCCCAGCAGCGTAATTTCTTCGGCGGTCGTAATATGCAGCACATGCACCCGTCGATGTTCTTCGCGTGCGATGCGCAATAGACGCTGGGTTGACAACATAGCGGACTGCGCATCGCGCCAGACCGGATGGGTTTCCACCTGTCCGGCCAGCGCCAGATGCTTGCGTTCCATCATGCGGGCCTGATCTTCGGAATGTATGGCCACGCGGCGGCGTCCATGACGCAGAACCTGACGTACGCCTTCGTCCTCGGACACCAGCAGGCTGCCGGTGGATGCGCCCATGAACAGTTTCACGCCGCAGCAGCCGGGCAGGCGTTCCAGTTCGCCCAGCTGCGATGTATTTTCCACCGCAGCGCCGACATAGAAGGCAAAATCACAATGCATCCGTGCGGTGGCGCGGCGCACCTTGTCCGCCAGTGCAGCGGCATCGGTCGTGGCAGGATTGGTGTTGGGCATCTCGAACACGGCGGTGACGCCGCCCATCACCGCCGCCAGGCTGCCGGTTTCCAGATCTTCCTTATGTTCATTGCCGGGCTCGCGAAAATGCACCTGGCTGTCGATCACGCCGGGCAGCAGATGCAGGCCTTTGGCATTGATCCGGCGTCCGGCGCTGGCCTGACGCAGATCGCCTATGGCGGCGGTGCGCCCATCGCGCACCCCTACATCCGCAATACCGCGCCCGTCATGATTGACGAGGGTCGCGCCGGACAGGATCAGGTCAAAATTTTCTGGCACGTCTATACTCCTGTCCGATACTGTCTGGCGGAACTGTAGCATCCATCCGGCTTAGACCTATTGCACACAATTGTCACTTTCAATACCATGGCTGTCGTGGAGGTCATACTGACCGGAGCAGGATGATCGCACCAATAAATATAATATGCGGGAGTAACGCCAGCATGAAACATGTGTTCAGCCTTTCAGCCATTGCGGGTTTATTATTGGGCATACAGGCGGCCATGGCTGGTGTGCCAGAGGCGGAAGCCAATCGTCTGGGGGCCGATCTGACACCCATTGGCGCGGAAAAGGCGGGTAATGCGGCGGGAACCATTCCCGCCTGGGACGGCGGGCTGAGCGCGCCGCCGCCGGGCGTCACCATTGATCCGGACAAACATCTGCCCGATCCGTTCGCATCAGAGCAGCCCCTATATACCGTCACATCCGCCAATATGGCACAATATGACGCCAATCTGACCGATGGGCAAAAGGCCATGATGGCCGCCTATCCCGATACCTACCGCTTGAAAGTGTTTCCAACGCATCGGGCCTGCGCCTATCCCGATCATGTCTATCAGGCGATCCGGCGCAATGCGGTGAATGCGCAGCTTACCAATGATGGCAATGGGGTTGCCGGCGCGACCATGGCGGCGTCATTTCCCATACCGAAAACGGCGCGTGAGGTGCTGTGGAATCACGAACTGAATTATCGCGGTTTCAAGGTGTGGCGCGACAATGCCTCGGCGACGCCGACTGCTTCGGGTGATTTCACCATCGAAACCGCGGTTGACCAGTATATTTACAGCTGGTCCGATCCCGAGATGACCAATACCGAGGATATGAAAAATATCAGCTACTATTTCCTCAAACAGGGCCACAGCCCGCCGTCAAATTCGGGCGCGATGACGGTTTTCAACAATACCCTTGATCAGGTGGCCGAACCGCGCCGGGTGTGGAATTACCGCCCAGGAGAGCGCAAGGTAAAACGCACCATGGGCATCGGCTATGACAATATCGTCCCGTCCAGTGAAGGCATCCGCACCAGCGACACGTTCCAGCTGTTTAACGGCGCGGGCGACCGCTATGACTGGGAACTGCTGGGCAAGATGGAGAAAATCATTCCCTACACCACCAATGGTTTTGCCTCGTCCGATCATCAGTATAAGGATATTCTGCAAAAGGGGCATGTGAATCAGGATTTCATGCGCTATGAATTGCACCGGACATGGGTGATTGAAGGCAAGCTGAAACCGGGCCTTTCACATGTCATCGCGGCGCGCCGGAAAATATATCTGGATGAAGATAGCTGGATTGCCGTGGCCGCCGACCTGTTCAATCCAGCGGACAATTTATCGCGCATTCAGGAAGGGCACATATTCAACTATTATGATCAGCCGCTCTGCGCGCTTGGCTCGGAAGTCATCTATGACATCAAGGGCGGGCGGTATCATATTGTCGGGATGCGCAATCAGCAAAAACCAGTCAGGTTCGAGGTGGTCTTTGCACAAAGCAAGTTCAGCCCGTCCGGGATGCGCGCGCTCGGGGTGCGCTGATTATTCACTTGCCGCGTGGCAGGTGGCAAAAAAATAAATAATTATGCAGGGGAGTGAACGGTATATGAAACGGACAACGGGATATGGCGCGGCGCTGGCGTTAATGTTGGGTACGGCCGCGGCGTTTGCCGCTGTTACGCCGGAAGAGGCCAGCCGGCTGGGCGCCGATCTGACCCCGATGGGGGCGGAAAAGGCGGGCAATGCGGCGGGAACCATTCCCGCCTGGGACGGCGGGCTGGCCGCGCCGCCGCCGGGCATTACCATTGACCCGGCCAAACATCTGCCCGACCCGTTTGCCGCCGATCAGCCGCTTTACAAAATTACGGCGGCGGACGCGGCAAAATATGACGCGCAATTGACCGACGGCCATAAGGAAATGCTGAAGGCCTATCCGGACAGCTATTTCCTGAAGGTCTACCCCACCCACCGCTCCTGCGCCTATCCGCCTGTGGTGTATGAGGCGATCAAGCGCAATGCGGTCAATGCGCAACTGACGCATGAAGGCAATGGCTTTACCGGCGCGACGGTGGCGTCGCCCTTTCCCATTCCGCAATCGGCGCGCGAAATATTGTGGAATCACGAAATGCGGTTTCAGGGCTTCCGGGTGAAACGCGAATCCGCAGAGGCGACGCCGACCAGAGGCGGGGATTACACGATTCAGGTTTCCGTGGATCAGTGGATATACCGTTATGCCGATCCCGAACTGGCCAAAACCGAGGATCTGCAAAATGTGATATTCCATTTCCTTAAACAGGGTGTCAGCCCGTCTTCACAGGCCGGCTCGCTGATGGTCATGCACAACACGCTCGATCAGGTGGCGGAAGGGCGCCGGGTGTGGAATTACCGGCCCGGCGAACGCAAGGTAAAGCGCACCATGGGCCTGGGCTATGACAGCCTGACCCCCACCAGCGAGGGGATGCGCACCAGCGATAATATGCAGGTGTTTAATGGCGCGGCCGACCGCTATGAGTGGGAGCTTCTGGGCAAGCAGGAAAAACTCATTCCCTATAACACGTTTGCGCTGGCCTCGCCGGATCTGAAATATAAGGATATCCTGCATAAGGGCCATCTGAACCCGGACCCGATCCGTTATGAATTGCACCGGACATGGGTGGTGGAAGGCAAGCTGAAACCCGGCCAGACGCATATCATCGCCGCGCGCAGACGCATGTATATTGACGAGGATAGCTGGACCGTGCTGGCCACCGCGCTCTATGACGCGGGCGGAAATATCGCCCGTGTCCAGGAAGGCCATCTGTACAATTATTACGATCAGCCGCTCTGCGCTATTGGCTCCGATGTTGTCTATGACGTTTCGGGGGGGCGCTATCATGTGCTGGGGCTGCGCAACGAGCAAAAGCCGGTGCAGTTCAATGTGGAAATGGATGAGGAACTGTTTACGCCCGGCGGCATGCGGCGGCTGGGGATGCGTTAAACTGTTCCTGGGCCGGACTGGCGCAATTTGGTGAGCCCGGATGGATTCGAACCATCGACCCCCTGATTAAAAGTCAGATGCTCTACCACTGAGCTACGGGCCCGGAACAGAAAACAGAAGACGGAGAGCCGGGATTCGGTGTCCGTTCTCCGCCTTCATTCTTTCAGCCTGTGTTCCATAGTAGGCTGGCAGGCAGGATGCAACCATAAAAACCGCAAGAGGAGAAAGATCATGTCAGGACCATTGGAAGGTATCAGAATCATTGATGCGACCAGCATCGTATCGGGGCCCTTTGCGACCACGATTCTGGGAGATCAGGGCGCGGATATCATAAAAATCGAACAGCCCGGCCTTGGCGATCTGATCCGCTATATGGGGATTATCCGCAACCATATGAGCGCGGTATTTGCCGTGCTGAACCGCAATAAACGCTCGGTCACGGTGAATACCGCCAAACCCGAGGGCAAGGAGCTGATCTACGATCTGGTGCGCAAGGCCGACGCCTTTGTGCAGAATTACCGGCCCGGCGTTGCCGAACGCATGGGCATCGGTTATGAGCAGCTGAAAAAAATCAATCCCGATCTTGTCTATGTGTCGATCAGCGGCTTTGGCGATGACGGGCCCTATTCCAACAAGCGGGTTTACGACCCGATCGTGCAGGCGATCGCCGGTTACACCGATGTGCAGGGCGATCCCAAAACCGGCAAACCGGAAATTGTGCGTACCATCGTGATCGACAAGGTGACATCGCTGACCGCGTGCCAGGCGATTACGGCGGGCCTGCTGGCCAAGGCGCGCGGCAAGGGCGGGCAGCATATCAAACTGTCCATGCTGGATTCGGCGTTGCAATTTTTGTGGTCGGATGCGCTGGCCAATTACATCTATGTCGGCGAGGAAAAAGAAGGCCGGCCAAACCTGTCGGATCTGTACCGGGTGTTCCCCACAAAGGATGGTTATATCACCAGCATCGTCAGTTCCGATTCCGAATGGCAGGGTTTTTGCCGCGCCATGAAACGCATGGATATTGCCGCGGATGAAAAATTCGCCACCATCGCGGCGCGCGGTAAAAACGCGGTCGAGTTGTGGGAAATTATCGAACGCGAATATCAAAAATATGGCAGCACGGAATTAATGGCGCTGCTGGATGGCGAAGACGTGCCGTGCGGCGTTGTGAACCGGCGCGATAGCCTGCATCTTGATCCGCAGATCGTTCAGCAGAAATCCCTGCTGGAGGTGCATCACCCCAAGGCCGATGTGGTTATGCGTTCGCCCGCGCCTGCGGTGAAATTCGGAACCGGGGCATGGAAGGTTGAACGCCACGCGCCGATGCTGGGCGAACATACCGATGAGGTGCTGCGCGAGGTGCTGGGCAAGGACGCCGCCACGATCAGCGCCCTGCGCGAAAAGGGCGCGATCGGCTGATAGAGCATTATGTGAACGGACTGAATCGCTTTTCCCTTCCCCCTCACCCTGACCCTCTCCCCCGAGGGGAGAGGGAAACTCGCCCGGAACTCATATCTCCCTCTCCCCTTGGGGGAGAGGGCCGGGGTGAGGGGTGAGAAAATGGGAAAGAGAGCGTATCAATCTGATCACAAAATGCGCATAGATTTATTTCGTGTCGAAACTGTAATTGCTCATGCTGAAAAAGCGGCTTTTCAGCCACATTTCAACGCCGGTCACCGGGCGGATAATCGGATTGTCGCCATGCCGGTCGAAATAATAGCTGTTGGATAGTTTGCAGTCGCCCGCATTGAAAATGGTGGTGTTCATGCGCCGTTTGACCTTTTCGAAATTGGCGTCATTGGCGGCTTTGGTCACCTCGACATAATTGGCCTTGCGCCGGCGCGCCTCTTTCAGGCAGCGCACCAGATGCGTGGACTGCGTATCAATCATGCCAAAGAAGGATGCGGTGCAGACGCTGTAGGGCCCGAACATCATGAAATAATTCGGATAGCCCGGCACGGTCGCGCCCTCGAACGCCTGATAACGGTTCTGATCCCACCAGTCGCTGATGGCGACGCCGCCCTTGCCCACGATGCTGAAGGTGGGCACGCTGCCTTTTTCAAACACCTGAAATCCGGTGGCGGCGACCAGCGTATCGATTTTACGCTCCTTGCCATCCTTGGTGACAATGCCATTTTCGGTGATATGCGTAATGCTGTCGGTGACCAGATCCACATTGGGATTGTTAAACACCGGATAGAATTTATTGGTGAAACTGGGCCGTTTGCAACCGAAATCATATTTCGGAATCAGCTTTTCGGCGATGGCCGGGTCTTTCACCTGGGCCTTGATGTGATTGACGCAGATCTTTTCGATGCCGCGGCCCGCGCGTTTGAAATATTTGTTGAACACCAGCAGATTGATCATGACAATATCTGTAAAGATGATCGTCAGGATGCGGGCGGCGCGCTGCACACCGGGAATTTTGGCGAAGGCGTTCTGCAAGCGCGTGGGAATCGGCATGTCTTTTTTCGGCAGCAGCCAGATCGGCGTGCGCTGATACACATCCAGATGCTTTACCTTATCCGCGATTTCCGGGATCGCCTGAATGCTCGTCGCGCCGGTGCCGATCCAGCCCACTTCCTTGCCCGCAAAATCATAGGAATGATCCCAGCGGCTGGTATGAATGATCTTGCCCTTGAATTTATCCAGCCCCGGCACGTCCGGCATTTTCGGCAGGGTCAGAAAGCCGGTGGCGCTGACAATATAGCGCGAGGTAAAGGTCTTGCCGGTGGTGGTGTGCGTCACCCACACATTGCGCGCCTCGTCATAAACGGTTTTGGTCACCTCGACGCCATAGCGCATATGCGGCCGCACGCCATATTTATTGACGCAATGATCGGCATAGGCCTTCAGCTCCGGTCCCGGCGCATACAGATTGGACCAGTTGGGGTTCTGCTCGAACGAAAAGGAATAGCTGAGCGTCGGCACATCGACCGCCAGCCCCGGATAGGTATTGTCGCGCCAGGTGCCACCCGCGCTCTCGGCCTTTTCCAGAATGACAAAATCGCCAAAGCCGTTTTTCAGCAGCCTTATGCCGGTGCCAATGCCGGAAAACCCGGCCCCGATAATGACAATCTCAAAATCCAGCTCCTTGTCGTCATAATCCTGTACCGCCGCCTGTGACATGTCCCGTTCCCTCTGTGTTTTGGATGGATAATTCCATATTGATTGAGGGGATATTAAGACAGGCGTATTCAAGAAGCCAATGGATAAATGGCCCCATGGACCCTGAATGGGTTTGGCAGGTTTCGATTTGGCCGCCGCCGTCAGCGCCCCGGCGCGTCTTTGCCGCGTTGCGCCAGCAAGTCCAGCGCCACATCGACGATCATGTCTTCCTGCCCGCCGACCATGCGGCGGCGGCCAAGCTCGACCAGAATGTCACGGGTGTCGATGCCATAGGTTTTGGCGGCGGTTTCGGCGTGGCGCAGGAAACTGGAATAGACGCCCGCATAACCCAGGGTGAGGGTTTCACGGTCCACCTGCACCGGGCGGTCCTGTAGCGGGCGCACCAGTTCTTCGGCGGCGTCCATCAGCGCGAACAGGTTGCAACCATGCCCGAAGCCGATGCGGTCGGCATAGGCGATGAATACTTCGAGCGGCGCATTGCCCGCGCCCGCGCCCATGCCGGCGAGCGAGGCGTCAATGCGCCTTGCTCCATGCTGCACGGCGATGACGCTGTTGGCGACGCCGCCCGACAGATTGTGATGCGCGTGCATCCCCATTTCGGTTTCAGGCTTCAGCACCTGGGCATAGGCGTCAAAGCGTTCCGCCACCTCATGCATCAGCAGCGCGCCGCCGCTATCCACCACATAGACGCAATTCGCGCCATAGCTTTCCATTTTCTTCGCCTGTCCGGCGAGTTTGGCGGGCGGCAACATATGCGACATCATCAAAAAGCCCGACACATCCATGCCCAGCTTGCGCGCATGGGCAATATGCTGCGCGCCGACATCGGCCTCGGTGCAATGGGTGGCGACGCGCACCGAACGCACGCCATGCGCCCAGGCGGTATTCAGATCATGCGCCGTGCCGATGCCCGGCACCAGCAGCACGGTCAGCACCGTATCGCCCAGACTTTCGCGCGCCGCATCCAGCCATTCCCAATCGGTATGCGCGCCAAAGCCGTAATTGAAGCTGGAGCCGGACAGCCCGTCGCCATGCGCCACTTCAATCGCGTCGACGCCCGCATCCGCCAGCGCTTTGGTGATCTTAATCACATGATCGACGCCATAGCGATGCTTGATCGCATGCATCCCGTCGCGCAGCGTGACATCCTGGATATAGAGCCGTTTGGGTGTGGTGCGCGGGTTCATGCTTTCACATCCATAAAGCGGTGCGCAGCGATGCGTTCGGCGGTGCGCAGCGCGGCGGCGGTCATAATATCAAGATTGCCGGCATAGGGCGGCAGATAATCGCCCGCGCCCTCGACCTCCAGAAACACCGAGGATTTCAGTCCGGAAAATTCGCCATAGCCGGGAATTTTCACCGGATTATTGGCGCCGAAACGCTCAAACTGCACTTCCTGCTTCAGCCGGTAACCCGGCACATAGTCCTGCACCTCGGCGACCATCTTTTTCACCGACGCCGAAATCGCATCGGTGTCGGCGTCCGCCGACAGGCAGAAAATCGTGTCGCGCATGATCAGCGGCGGCTCCGCCGGATTAAGAATAATGATTGCCTTGCCACGCCCCGCGCCGCCCAGCCTTTCCACCGCCAGCCGTGTGGTTTCGGTGAACTCGTCAATATTGGCCCGCGTCCCTGGCCCAGCCGATTTGCTGGCGACCGAGGCGATGATTTCGCCATAATGCACCTTCGCCACGCGGCTGATGGCGTGCACCATCGGAATGGTCGCCTGGCCGCCACAGGTGACCATATTCACATTCATCGCGTCCAGATGCGCATCGCTGTTCACCACCGGAATGACATAGGGGCCGATGGCGGCGGGGGTGAGGTCGATCATGATCTTGCCGGCCGCGTTGCAGACGCGCGCGTGTTTGGCGTGCGCGCCCGCCGAGGTGGCGTCGAACACCATTTTGATGGCGGCGAATTCCGGCATCGCCGCCAGTCCGTCAACGCCCTTGTCCGTCGTGGCGATACCGCGTTCGCGCGCCATCGCCAGACCTTCCGACTGCGGATCAATGCCCGCCATCGCCGTGATGGACAGAATGCTGGAACGCTTGAGGATTTTGATCATCAGATCCGTGCCAATATTGCCGGACCCGATGATCGCCACATTAATTTTGCCCGGCATGTCAGCCCACTTTGTGATCAAGTTAACGCACCCGAATTTCCATCTCTTCACCCCACCCCAACCCCTCCCCACTCGCCTCGGCGAAGCTGGAGCTTCGCTCCGGCGTAGCCGGGTCAAGAGGAGGGGCTTTGCTCAGTGCACGCCGCAAACGCTTCCCCTCCCCCTCGTGGGGAGGGGATAGGGGTGGGGGGGTAAGAAAAGATTCAATCAGTCCACAAATTTTTCAGCCCTTGATAAACCCGGAAACGATCCGGTTGAACTCGGGCGCCTTTTCCCACTGCGCCCAATGGCCGCAATTGGGGAACACATGCAATTGCGCCTTTTGAATGCGGTTGAGCAGGAACAGCGACATATCGAGCGGAATCACCCGGTCCTCGCGGCCCCAGATCAGCAGCACCTCATGCTTCAGGGCCGCCAGATTTTCCTTCCACAGTTCTTCCAGCGGCATACCCTTGCGCATCCGCAATGGCGGGTTCTTGACGGTTTCGGGATCGGTCGCGGCGGCGAAACGCTCCTGATACAGCTCTTCGGTCAATTCGGATTTATCGACGACCATGATCTCAATGAAGTTTTTCAGCTTCTGCATGGTCGGGCCTTCGCCCTCATAGAAATTGAACAGATGCTTGATGCCTTCAGATGGCCAGGGCGTCAGCAGCGGCACAGAGCCGCCCGGCCCCATCAGCACCAGCCGCCCGGCGCGATCGGGATAATCCAGCGCGAATTTCAGCGTGGTGCCGCCGCCCAGCGAATTGCCGATGAAATGCGCCTTGTCGATTTTCAGCTCGTCCAGCATGTTTTTGATGCATTCGGCGTAAAATGCGAACAGTCCGGTGTCGGGGCGCACCTTGTCGGTCTTGCCAAATCCCGGCAGGTCAATGATCAGGCAGCGGAAATGTTTGGACAGTTCCTCGACATTGCGCCGGTAATTGGACCAGCCGGTCGCGCCCGGCCCGCCGCCATGGATGAGCACCAGCGCCTCGCCGGAACCCGCCTCATTATAGTGCATCCGCACCTTGCCCGCCTGCACGAATTTGCTCGTGTCTTTTTCCGTATACGGCATATTTTCTTCTCCCTGCTGTATGGTTGTTTGACGTTACGCGCCCGGTTTGTGGCCCCAGATGCTGCCGGATGTGTGCTGTGTGACATGCCAGGTCGCGTCATCAATGGTGCGCGCGCCCCAGCCATACTCAACCTCAAACCCCGAGGGTGATTTCATATAAAACGACACCATATGGTCATTGGTGTGCTTGCCCAGATCCATGCCCAGCTTGATGCCGCGTGATTTCACCAGATCATGGGTGCTGCCAATATCGTCCAGATTGCCCAGTTGGATCATGAAATGGAACAGTTTTTTCGGCGCCTTGATCGGGGCCAGCGCCAGCGTGTGATGGCGCGGATTGCAATGCAGGAACGTCAGATCAATGCTGAATTTCGGCGCCAGCTCCATGCTGATAAAATCACTGATCAGAAAGCCCAGCAGATCTTCATAAAAATGCCGCGCCGCCGCAATGTCCGGCACGCATAACACAGTATGGCCCAGCCCCATCTCGCCGGTGACAAAACCGGATATGGAACGCGGCGAATGGAACGGCTTGTCAAACTCCACTTTCGGGCCATAGAAAATTTCAACCCGCATCCCGCAAGGGTCTTTGCAATGGATCATATCCACCACGGCGCGGGATTTTTTCTCGTCTGCGGTGGCGCGATGGGTTTCAACGCCGCCCTTGTTCAGCTTCGCCTCCAGCGCGTCCAGTTGCGCCTTGCCGGGCACTTCATAGCCATAGAAAATCGCGTCATCCTCGCCGCTTGGATACAGCATGAACCGGCGGCTCATTTCATCCATGCGCAGCAGGGTGGCCCCGTCGCTGCTCTCGCCCGCCAGCATCAGGCCCAGCACATTGCCGGCAAAATCCTTCCAGGCGTCCATATCGCTGACGCCAATGCCGAGATAGCCAAAACTGCCAACCTTCACGTCCGCTTGTTGCGCCATTTTTCTTCTCCCTTATAGCCCTAGTTTCTGGGGCAGATTGATGCCCCCTGATGGTGTGGCCACCCCGCGTGCGGCAAACCCGCCGTCGCAGTTTATGACAGTCCCGGTCGCCATGCGCGAATTTTCTTTTGACGCCAGCAGAACATAGGCTCCAGCATAGTCGCCGGGCGCGGGAAAATCCACAATCGGCATTTTTCCCTTGATCATTTCCCGCAATGGGACATTGGCGATGGACCGCTCCGCCAGGCCCAGCGCCGCCGGACCGCGCAAATCTGTAGGAATTGCGCCAGGCGCCACCCCGTTCACCCGCACATGGGGGGCGCATTCAAACGCCAATTGCCTGATCAGGCCCACCACCGCATGTTTCGACGCGGTATAAAGCGGCCCGCCGCCATCGGGATAAAAGCCCGCATTGGACACCGTAAAGATCATGCAGCCCTGGCTTTTCACCAGTTCACGCTGCGCCGCCTTTGCGCCCAGCAGATAGCCTTTGACGTTGACCGCGAACAGTTCATCAAACGCCGCCGAAATGGCGTCATCGGGCAAGTCCACCAGTTTCGCGCCATAATCCCAGATCGCCGCATTGCCGATAAAAATATCCAGATGGCCAAATTTTTCCACCGTCGCGGCAACTGCGCGCTGATGATCTTTCAGCTCGCGCACATCGCCCTGGGTTGCGCAAACGCCCTTGCCCAGATGCGCGGTCAGTTCGGAAATTTTATCCGGCGATTTATCCAGCACGGCAATCTGCGCACCCTCGGCCAGAAAACGCTCCGCCACCGCCGCGCCAAGGCCGGAAGCACCACCGGTTATTAACGCCACACGCCCATTCAGCCAGCCCATCCAGTTTTCCTTTTTCTGTGTTCCGCTTATGCGTAGGCGCCACCCTCAAGATCGACCAGAATATCATCGCCTTCGCGCCGGACCGGGTAATATTTAACCGGCTCAAAGGCGGGCGACATTTTCACCTTGCCGGTGCGGATGCAGAACCGCGCCATATGCAGCGTGCATTCCACCAGGCCGTCTTCGACATAGCCTTCTGACAGCGGCCAGTCGCTATGGGTACAGGTGTCGCCAATGGCGAAAAATTCGCCGTCCAGATTGAAAATTGCAATGGGTTCCGGGCCCTGCTCTACACGCAGCCCCTGATCCAGCGGCACGTCCGCCGCCGCGCATACTTTTACAAACGCCATAAAATATTCCCGCCCTTAACCAATGTCAGGGTAGGTTATAACAGTCTGCGCGCAGGACGCAAAGCGGCGCGCCGCCACCGAAATGCCGCAATGAAGGCCTATGTTGACAGGGTTACCTCACTTGCCGGGCCGGGCCGGGAAGGATAGACGATGCGCAGTATGATTAAAATCACAGTGCTAAGCTTTATTCTGGGCCTGTGCCTTCCGGCGGCCGTGATCGCAGGTCCGTCTGTAAATGCGGCCCCGAAACCCGTTCTGGATTTTCAGAGCCTGCGGCCGTTGGCCCAGCAGGGGAATGCGCCGGCCCAGGCGGATCTGGGCTTCATGTATGAAACCGGCGAGGGCGTTGCCAAAGATTATAGCGCCGCCGCGCACTGGTATCTAAAGGCCGCGCAACAGGGGTTTGCCCCGGCGCAAACCAGCCTCGGCTATCTTTATGAAGAGGGTAAAGGCGTCGCGCAGGATTATGGTATGGCGGCGCACTGGTATCAAAGGGCGGCGGATCAGGGCGATGCCGAGGCGCAGAATTATCTTGGCATGTTGTATCTTGAGGGCAAGGGCGTGCGGCAAGATTTCGCATTGGCGGCGCAATACTTTCAAAAATCCGCCAATCAGGGCCATGCCGACGCACAGGCCAATCTGGCTTTTCTCTATCTGGAAGGCACGGGCGTCCGCCAGGATTATGCGCAGGCCATGCAGTGGTTTCAACGCTCCGCCCAGCAGGGCAATGCGGTTGCCCAGACCAGCCTCCGCTTCATGCAAGCACGGGCAGAGGAAGAAGCCCGTATGCAATACCGCAACCAGATCGAGGAACAGCAGGCCCGCGACGCCTATTATACGCATCTGAGATTGCGGCAGGAATGGGCCATTCAGGAGCAATTCCGGCACAATAGAAGAGACTGGCGGGAAGAGCATTATTGGCACGAAAGACGGCATACACGCGGCTACTGGGAAGATCATGACCGGCCGCGCCCGCGGCGTGACACCGGCCACAGGGACAGATCTGGGCACGCAGAACGCGAACTTGAACGCGAACGTCATGAAGCGGCCCCGCCTCCGCCCGCGCCGGTTGCGCCGCAGAGCGATCCCGCATTGCCGCAGCCCCCGCAGATCAATCCTTTATTGCCGCATTCCCCGCAGGACATAACCGGACGGACGGGCCCCGCCATTGCCGGGCCAGGCCGGGCAGGCGATGCACAGGCCGATCCGGGGCGCGCCGCGCCAGTTCAGGCGGAAACTTATCTATCCACTCCGGAACAAAATCAGGCGGCGCAGGATGCAGCGGCTCAGGCCACGCAGAACGAAGCCCTTCGCCTGCGGGCCGCACAGGACGAAGCGGCGCGCGCCGAGGCGGCGCAAAGGCAAGCAGCCGAGGCCGAAGCCGCC
>JBMOMX010000024.1:0-123377 GCA_049323435.1 Pseudomonadota bacterium | reverse complement strand
ACTATGATCTCGGTTATATCGATCTGGAACAACGTACCCTGCAACCAATAGACAACCCCTTTGGCCCGGGGGTGTCACCCATGTCTTAGGTACATTGTGTTACCTATGTGTCCGGTATAGACCGGCGAAGCATGGTCGGAGTGAGAGGAATTGAACCTCCGGCCCCTACGTCCCGAACGTAGTGCTCTACCAGGCTGAGCTACACTCCGATGTGCGCTGCGTGAGTTGCGGGTTATAGCGCTTGCGCGCGGGGCCTGCAACCCCGCCCGCCATTAATGTGCGCGGCTGATACAAAAATCGACAATGCCGACAAGGCAGGTCTTTTCAATGGAATCCGGGAAAATAGCCAGGGCGTCGCGGGCCATATCGCCATAATGGCGGGCGCGCTCGATCGTATCTGTCAGGGCGCCGTGGCGCTGCATAAGGGCCAGGGCCTTGGCCAGATCATCCGCTTCCTGCTGGCCATCCAGCATGACCCGGCGCCAGAAGGCGCGCTCTATGTCATTGCCACGCCGGAACGACAATACGACGGGTAAAGTGATTTTGCCTTCCCGGAAATCATCGCCCACAGTCTTGCCAAAACTGGCCTGCCTGGCTGCGTAATCCAGCGCGTCATCTACAAGCTGAAAGGCGATGCCCAGATTTTTACCATAGGATTCCAGCGCCTCTTCCTCTATTGCGGGCCGTCCGGCGATCACGGCGGCGGTCTGGCAGGCGGCGGCGAACAATGTCGCGGTCTTGGCGGTAATGATGCGCAGATAAGTGTCTTCGGTGGTGGCGATATCGCTGGCGCGCTCCAGTTGCAGCACCTCGCCTTCTACAATCACACCTGCCGCACTGGACAGAATTTCCAGAATGCGCAGAGAACCAATCTCGACCATTAGCTGAAAAGCCCGGCTAAGCAGGAAGTCCCCTACCAGCACGCTGGCCTGATTGCCCCAGATAGCATTGGCGGTGGATAACCCCCGGCGCAGGCCGCTTTCATCCACCACATCATCATGCAGCAAAGTGGCGGTATGCAGAAATTCCACGCTGGCGGCCAGCCGCACATTGTCCTCGCCGTGATAGCCGCACATGCGGATCGCAGCCAGGGTCAGCATCGGGCGCAGCCTTTTGCCGCCGGATTTGATCAGATGCCCGGCAAGATCGGGGATCATCCGCACATGGCTTTGCATCCTGTTGAGAATGAAATCATTGGTGCGCGCCATTTCGTCCGCGACCAGCTCGCGCAGGGCGGAAAACGCATTTTCCCCGCCTGAATCCTCACTGTCGAATGGAACGACGACTCCCAAGAAATTTCTCCTGATAAAGGGCGGGCGCAGTGGCACTGTCTAACAGAGTTTGCCCGGCTATAGAAGAGGGTGCGAAATAAGTTTATGGTTCCGGACGAAATGATTGCGGAATACAGAAATGGCCGGTCAGGCTGAGAATGACATAACCGATGATGCCCTGTTGGGCGGGCGTTTGCAGATTCTGCAACCCGCAATGGGCCACCGGGCCGGGATAGACGGGGTGCTTTTGGCGGCTGCGGTTCCGGCAAAATCGGGCGAATTGGCGCTGGAAGGAGGCGCGGGCGTTGGAACGGCCAGTCTGTGCCTGGCCCGGCGTGTGCCGGGTGTTTCTGTCGATGCGCTTGAAATCGACCCGATACTGGCTGATCTGGCGCGGCAAAATGCCGCCCGCAACATGCTGGGCGATGCGATCGAGGTCTATTGCGGCTCCATCTCCGCACCGCCATACCGGCTTGGCGCCAATAGCTATCATCATGTGTTGATGAACCCGCCCTTTGATGCGGCGGGCACAGGCAGCCCTTCGCCCCATCAGGGCAGGGCCAGCGCCCATATTGAAGGCGGCGCCGCCTTGCGCGACTGGATCAAATTTGCGGTCACCATGGCGCGGCCAGGGGGCTGTATCATCCTGATCCACCGGGCGGACCGGCTGGACGATATTCTGGCAGCATTCAAGGGCCGGGCCGGGGGCTGCGAAATTTTCCCGCTCTGGCCGGGTTTTGGTAAACCGGCCAAACGCATCATTATCCGCGCCTATAAGGGCAATGACGGCCCCTTATGCCTGTTGCAGGGGCTGGTTCTGCATGAACCGGGCCGGAAATATACCGAGGCCGCCGAACAGGCGCTCCGCCATGCGGGCGCACTTGATTTTAAAGACAATCATAAATAGTAACGGCGCAGTGTTTGCTTTAGTTTGCGCCGCTACACAGTATCATCTCCAAGCCGGAACCCTGTATGTCCTCAGCCTCAAAAAGTGCGCACGGCCCCGCTCTGCCGTTTCAGGATATTATTCTCACGCTGCAACGCTATTGGAGTGAACAAGGCTGCGTTATCCTGCAACCCTATGACATGGAAGTGGGGGCGGGCACTTCGCATCCGGCGACCACATTGCGCGCGCTGGGATCAAAGCCGTGGAAAGCGGCCTATGTGCAGCCGTCACGCCGTCCAAAGGATGGCCGCTATGGCGAAAATCCCAACCGGTTGCAGCATTATTATCAGTTTCAGGTGATCCTGAAACCTTCGCCACTGGACATTCAGGATCTGTATCTGCAAAGCCTCTATGCCATCGGCATTGACGCTGCGCTGCACGATATCCGTTTTGTTGAGGATGATTGGGAAAACCCGACGCTGGGCGCCTGGGGGCTGGGCTGGGAAGTCTGGTGCGACGGCATGGAAGTCAGCCAGTTCACCTATTTCCAGCAGGTCGGCGGTTATGATTGCAGGCCGGTTTCGGGCGAACTGACCTATGGGCTGGAGCGGCTGGCGCAATATGTTCAGGGTAAGGACAGTGTTTACGATCTGGACTTCAACGGGCAGGGCGTAAAATATGGCGATGTGTTTTTGCAGGCGGAGCAGGAATTTTCCGCCTATAATTTTGAACATGCCGATACGGAAATTCTGCTGCGCCATTTCGCCGACGCCGAAAAGGAATGCGCCGCGTTACTGCGCCATAAGCTGACGCTGCCGGCTTATGACCAGATGCTGAAATGCAGTCATATGTTCAATCTGCTCGATGCGCGCGGCGTGATCAGCGTTACCGAACGCGCCGCCTATATTGGCCGGGTGCGGGCCTTGTCAAAGGGGTGCGCCGGTTCCTGGCTGAAAAGTCAGGGCGAAGCGGTGGAGGAATAGCCGTGGCGCAACTGTTACTCGAACTGTTTTCGGAAGAAATTCCTGCGCGGATGCAGGCCCGCGCCGCGGAAGATTTACAGCGCCTTGTATCGGACGGGCTGAAGGCGGCAGGATTGCCCTTTGACGCGGCGAAATGTTTTGTCACGCCGCGCCGCCTGTGCCTGGTGGCGGATGGTTTGCCATTGACCCAGCCTGACCGCGAAGAAGAACGCAAGGGCCCGCGCGTGGATGCGCCGGAAAAGGCGGTGCAGGGCTTTCTATCGTCCACCGGGATGCGGCTTGATCAATTGCAGAAGCGCGACACCGGCAAGGGCGAATTTTATTTCGCCGTCACCGCCAGCAAAGGGCAGCCCTCGGCAACACTTATTCCCGGCATCATTGAAAAAACCGTGCGCGAATTTCCCTGGCCCAAAAGTATGCGCTGGGGCGCGGGCGGGCTGCGCTGGGTGCGGCCGTTGCATTCGTTACTGTGCCTGTTTGATGGCGCGCCATTGACGTTTGAAATTGACGGGGTGCGGGCGGGCGATACCACGCGCGGGCATCGCTTCATGGCGCCCGATACTATCCGGGTGCGGAATTTTGATGACTATCGCGCGGCGCTGGAAAAGGCGTTTGTGTGTCTTGATGCGGCGGATCGCAAGGCGCGCATTCTGCAACAGGCCACGGCGCTGGCGGCCGCCGATGGGCTGGAGCTTATTCCCGATGAGGCGCTGCTGGATGAGGTGGCGGGCCTGAATGAATGGCCAACCGCGCTGCTGGGGAAATTTGACGAGGCATTTCTGGAAGTGCCGCCGGAGGTGCTGCGCACCGCCATGCGCACGCATCAGAAATATTTTTCGCTGCGCGGCAAAGACGGAAAATTTGCGCCGCGATTTATTGTGGTGGCCAATCTGCTGGCCGCCGACGGGGGAACGAAAATCACCGAAGGCAATCAGCGCGTGCTGGCCGCGCGCCTGTCGGACGCAAAATTCTTCTGGGATCAGGATTGCAGGGAAACGCTGGAGAAACGCCTCGAAGGTCTGAAAGACATGGTGTTCCATGCGCGCCTTGGCAGTGTGCGCGAAAAAGTGGACCGCAATGCGGCGCTGGCCGGAATGCTGACCCAATTTATTCCGGGTGCGGACAAAGCCCATGCGGAGCGCGCGGCGAAACTCGCCAAATGCGATCTGGTGACGCAGATGGTAGGAGAATTTCCGGAATTGCAGGGCATTATGGGGCGTTATTATGCGCTGGCGGATGGCGAACGCGCAGAGGTGGCGCAGGCCATCCGCGATCATTATTCGCCAGCCGGGCCGTCGGACGCCTGTCCTTCTGTGCCGTTATCCATTGCCGTTGCGATGGCCGACAAGATTGATACGCTGTTGCAATTCTGGGGAATTGACGAAAAGCCCACAGGGTCGAAGGACCCCTATGCGCTGCGCCGCGCGGCGCTTGGGGTGATCCGGATGATTCTGGAAAATGGATTGCGCCTGAATCTTGCGCCATTATTTGGCGCGCAGGCGGACGATCTCCTCGCCTTCTTCGCCGACCGGCTGAAGGTGCATTTGCGAGAAAAGGGGATGCGGCACGATCTGGTTGATGCGGTGTTTGCGCTGGGCGGCCAGGATGATCTGGTGCTGCTGGTGGCGCGCGCAGATGCGCTGGATGTGTTTGTGCGCTCCGATGACGGGGCCAATCTGCTGGCGGCTTATAAGCGGGCGGTGAATATTCTGCGTATCGAGGAAAAGCGCGACGCCAATAGCTATAACCGCCATGCCGATCCGGCGGCCTTCCGCCAGGAAGAAGAGCGCGCGCTGTTTGACCGGATTTCGGAAGCGGCGGCAGAGGCCGATGACGCGGTCAGGCGTGAGGATTTCACCGCCGCCATGTCAGCAATGGCGCGGCTGCGCGCCCCGGTTGACGCATTTTTTGACAAGGTTACGGTGAATGCGGATGATGCGGAACTGCGTGTTAACCGGCTGCTGCTATTGTCCCAGATACGCAGTACATTGGAATCAGTGGCGGATTTTTCAAAGATAGAAGGGTAACCCATGTCCACAAAAACCGACGTGCCGGTAAAAGACGTGCCGGTAAAATGGGTGTACACATTCGGCGCTGGCAAGGCCGAGGGCGCGGCGAAGTTGCGCAATCTGCTGGGCGGCAAAGGCGCCAATCTGGCGGAGATGAGCAGCCTGGGGCTGCCGGTGCCGCCGGGCTTCACGCTGACGACCGAAGTCTGCACCGCATTTTACGATAATCAGAAAAAATATCCCGATGGGCTGGATGCGCAGGTCCGGGCGGCGCTGGCCCAGATCGAGGCCCATGTGGGGCGGCGCTTTGGCGATGCGGCCAGCCCGCTATTGCTGTCGATCCGGTCGGGCGCACGCGCCTCGATGCCGGGCATGATGGATACGGTGTTGAATCTGGGGCTGAATGACGAAACGGCGGCCGGCCTGGCGGCGGAATCGGGTGATGTGCGCTTTGCCTATGACAGTTACCGCCGCTTTATTCAGATGTATTGCGATGTCGTGCTGGGGGTGGATCATTATCTGTTTGAGGATGCGCTGGACGAGCATAAAAACGGGCTGGGCGTAACCCAGGATATTGATCTGGGTGCGGAAGACTGGCGTGAACTGGTAGAGACCTACAAGGAAATCGTGCAGCGTGAACTGGATGCGCCCTTTCCCCAGGATGTGCATGCGCAATTATGGGGCGCCATCGGCGCCGTGTTCGGTTCGTGGGATTCCGCGCGCGCAAAAACCTATCGCCGCATTCATTCCATTCCCGATGAATGGGGCACGGCGGTCAATGTGCAGGCCATGGTGTTCGGCAATATGGGCGAAGATAGCGCAACCGGCGTCGCCTTTACCCGCAATCCATCGACCGGCGAAAATGAATTTTACGGCGAATATCTGATCAATGCGCAGGGCGAGGATGTGGTGGCGGGCATTCGCACACCGCAATATCTGACCCGCGCCGCGCGCGAACGCGCCGCTGACACCAAGCCTTCGCTGGAAGAAACCATGCCTGTTGTGTATCGTGAACTATGCGATATTTACCGCAGGCTGGAAGCGCATTACCGCGACATGCAGGATATCGAATTCACGGTCGAAAAAGGCCGGCTGTGGATGCTGCAAACCCGCGCGGGAAAGCGCACCACCAAGGCGGCGCTGAAAATCGCCGTGGATATGGCGCGCGAAGGGCTAATTGATCAGCGTGAGGCGGTGGCGCGCATTGACCCGGCATCGCTTGATCAATTGCTGCATCCAAGCCTGGACCCGGCCGCGCCGCGCAAGGTGCTGACCAAGGGTCTGCCCGCATCACCGGGGGCCGCCACCGGCGAAGTGGTGTTCACGCCGGAAAAGGCCGAGCAACGCGCCGCCCTTGGTCAATCAGTTATCCTTGTACGGACGGAAACCAGCCCGGAAGATATTCATGGCATGCATGTGGCGGCGGGCATTCTGACCAGCCGCGGCGGCATGACCAGCCATGCCGCAGTGGTGGCGCGCGGCATGGGGCGGCCCTGTGTGTCGGGCGCGGGCGCGGTGCGTATTGATTACAAGGCCGGCATTTTCATGGTGGAAGGCGAAACCGTGCGCGAAGGCGATATGATCACGCTCGACGGCAGCACAGGTGAAGTTATCCTGGGAACGGTGCCGACGGTGCAGCCGGAAATGAGCGGTGATTTCGGCGAACTGATGGGCTGGGCCGATACGATCCGCCGTCTGAAAGTGCGCGCTAATGCGGAAACCCCGGAAGATGCGCGCACCGCGCGGCGTTTTGGCGCAGAGGGCATTGGCCTGTGCCGTACCGAGCATATGTTTTTCAACGCCGATCGCATCATTGCGGTGCGTGAGATGATCCTGGCCGGTGATGAGGCCGGACGCCGCGCCGCGCTGGCGAAAATTCTGCCGATGCAGCGGGATGATTTTACGGCGTTGTTTGAAATCATGTCGGGTCTGCCGGTGACGATCCGCCTGCTTGACCCGCCGCTGCATGAATTTCTGCCCAAAAGCGAAATTGAATTTGCGCAGGTGGCGGCAGCGCTGAAATGCGATGTGCAAAAAGTGCACGCCAGGGCGCATGAGCTGGAAGAAAGCAATCCCATGCTGGGTCACCGCGGCGCGCGGCTGGGTGTTTCCTATCCGGAAATTTATGAAATGCAGGCCCGCGCCATTTTTGAAGCCGCGATCGCAGCAGAAAAATCCACTGGCACGGCCGTGCATCCCGAAATCATGGTGCCGCTGATTGCGACCGGCAAGGAATTGTCGCTTTTGAAATCGCGCATTGTTGGCATTGCCGATGCAGTAGCGAAGGAAACCGGCGCCCAACTGATCTATCAGATCGGCACCATGATCGAATTGCCGCGCGCAGCGCTTCGCGCCGGTGAAATTGCGGCGGAGGCGGAATTTTTCAGCTTCGGCACCAATGATCTGACCCAGACCACCTATGGCATCAGCCGCGATGATTCCGGAAGTTTCCTGAAAGATTATCTGAAGGCGGGAATTTTTACCCAGGACCCGTTTGTCAGCCTGGATCAGGAAGGTGTGGGCGAGCTTGTGCAGATTGCCGTAAAACGCGGCCGGGCTGCGCGCGCCAATTTGAAGCTTGGCATATGCGGCGAACATGGCGGCGATCCTGCATCGGTGCAATTCTGTCATGCCATTGGCCTGGATTATGTGTCCTGTTCGCCGTTCCGGGTGCCCATTGCGCGGCTGGCGGCAGCCCATGCGGTGCTGGCGGTGCAGCAGGAAGATGGCTGAGCGGGTTATACCGTGAAGCCGGACATTCCATCGTTCATTGAATTACGCAGCGGCGGCAAGGCCGTCATGGCGCGCGCGCTGGCGGCGGTTGAACAGACTATGGAGGATCCGGCGGTGCTGGCGCTGCTGGATGCGGCCGCAAATGCGGCGCGCGCCCATGTGATTGGGCTGACAGGCCCGCCCGGCGTCGGCAAATCCACACTTATCAATGCGTTGCTGAAAATCTGGCGGCGCCAGGGGCGCACGGTTGGCGTCATTGCGGTTGATCCGACATCGCGCAAAACCGGCGGGGCGCTTTTGGGGGATCGCACGCGGCTGTCAACAGATCCGGAAGATGCCGGCGTCTTTGTGCGCTCCATGGCGGCGCGCGAGCGGCTGGGCGGGCTGGCGGCGCTGACATTGCCTGCGATGATTTTGATGCGCGCCGTCTATGATGTGGTGCTGATCGAAACGGTCGGCATCGGCCAGTCGGAAACCGATGTCGCGGATGTTTCCGACACGGTGATTTTCTGCATTCAGCCCGCATCCGGCGACAGCCTGCAATTCATGAAGGCCGGCATCATGGAAGTTCCGCATATTGCCGTGGTGACGAAATCCGATATGAGCGCCGCCGCGCGCAGCGCCAGGGCGGATGTGGAGGGCGCGCTGGGGCTTTCGGAAATTGGCCCCGGCCAATGGATGGCGCCGGTATTGCTGCTAAGCGCGGCGCGCCAGGATGGGATAGATGAACTGGTGGGCGAAATTGACCGGCACCGGGAATGGCTTGCGCAAACCGGAGAGGGCGCACGCATCCGCACCCGTCAGACGCGGCAATGGCTTGCAGAGATGGTGCGCGAACAGTTCGGCCAGCGCGGGCTGGCGCGGGTGCATGCAGGCATGAGCGCCATACTGGATCAGGGCGCACAGGCGTCTCCATTTTCCAGCGCTTCGCAAATTATGGAAATGCTAAATTATTAGATCGACCCTATTCGGATCAGATGGCTTAGCCAACGGCTAATCCATCTGATCCGAATAGGGTCTGGCGCCGGTCAGTCATTGATCCGGTGATAGTGTTTGTACCATTCCACGAAACGCGGAATGCCCGCATCAATGCTGGTGCTGGGTACAAATCCGTGGTCACGCTGAATGGCGGTGATATCGGCATAGGTTTCCGCCACATCGCCCGGCTGCATCGGCTCGAAATTTAATCTGGCCTTGCGGCCCAGCGCCTTTTCCAGCACCTCAATCATATAAGTCAGCTTTTCAGCGCGGTGATTGCCGATATTGTAAATGCGGTGCGGCGCGGCGTTTCCATCATCTGCCGGGGGGCTGTCCAGACAGGCAATAACGCCTGAGACAATGTCGTCTATAAAAGTAAAATCGCGCTTCATATTGCCATGGTTGAACACCCGGATGGGCTTGCCCGCCAATATGGCCTCGGTGAATATCCAAAGCGCCATATCCGGCCTGCCCCAGGGTCCATATACGGTAAAAAACCGCAGGCCGGTCTGTGGCAGCCTGTACAGATGCGAATAAGTATGGCTCATCAATTCGCAGGATTTTTTGGTGGCGGCATAAAGCGATATGGGCCGGTCCACCGGATCGCTTTCTGAAAAGGGCAGCTTCTCATTGCCGCCATAAACCGAACTGGATGACGCATAGACAAGATGTTGCAGCCCTTGCAGATGGCGGCAAAATTCCAGTATGACCAGATGCCCCGTGACATTCGCCTCTGTATAGGTGAAGGGGTGATCGATGGAATAGCGCACGCCCGCCTGTGCCGCCAGGTGTATAACGCTGGAAATGGTTTCGCCGCGCAGGGCCGCATTGAAAGCAGTGCGGTCCGATATATCCAGTTCCAGAAAGCGGAATCCCGGCCTGGCCTGAAGCAGGGCCAGACGGTCACGTTTTAACTGGACCCGATAATAGGCGCTCAGATTATCAACGCCGATCACCTGCGCGCCACGCGCCAGCAACGCATGCGAAACATGCGCGCCAATAAAGCCTGCTGCGCCGGTAACTAATATGGCCATGCTTCGTTCTGGATATAATTTCAGTTTGCTTTTTGGTTCAACATGCCCGCCCACAGGTTCAAAAACGAATCCGCTGCCTGGGTCAGACTATATTTATCTTGTATGCGCCTTCGGGCGTTTTGTCCCAGGCTTTTTCGTTTTTCCGCGGGCCAGACGGCCAGTTCCCGAATGGCCCGGGCCAGGGCCTGGGGCTGACCGGGGGGTATGACACATCCGCAATCGGCAACCACCCGGGCCGAATCCCCCACATCGGTGACGATGCAGGGAACGGCACAGGCCATGGCCTCGCCGATGGAATTGGAAAAACCTTCCCCCACGGATGCCGAAACTGCAATATCCAGCGCTGACCAGAATGCCGGCATTTCACTTTGACGGCCCAGAAAATGCATCTTGGGCGCCGTCTCATACTGCGCTAGCAGGGCAGCGATTGCGGGATTGCCCGGCTCCACCCCTTCTCCACAGGCCATGAATGCAATGTCCGGACTTTGCCCGCCTTGTTGCAGGCTTATGGCGTGGGCGGCGGCAATAAATCCGGGATAATCTTTGTGCGGGTCAAACCTTCCCGCCAGCCCAACCAGGATGGTGTTCGCTGGTATCCCCAGTTTCTGACGCAGATGCGCCCTGGCCGTGCTGTCCGGCTGGAAGCGGTCACAGTCAAATCCGTTCGGTATAAGGATGAATTTACTGCTGTCATATCCAAGCGCCGCATGGCTGGCGATGGAGGCGCTGGCATTAACCACGATGCGTTGCGGCAGGTAACGCGACGCTACTGCCGCCGCGCGTATGACGCGCCAGGTGGCAGGCTTCAGCAGGGCCGGGTTCACCACCGACTGGCGCACGCCCCAGGCCACCGGCACAGAGGCCCCAAACGGGTTTGCCAGCCGGGCGGCGATGGCGCCAATCAGATCGGCATGATACAGCCAGGTCTGGATAATATCCGGTTTGATGCGTGCGATTCGCCGCGCCAGCCGGAATGGCATCAGCGTGCGCGGCATAAAATCGTCCAGCCCCATCACCTCCACGGGAATACCGCGTGCGGCAATTGCATCGCCGATGGGCCCGCTTTGTTTCAGGGCAATCACATGATTAGTGACCCGTGTGCTGTCAAGCGCCCCCAACAGCCGGTCAAGCATATTTTCCGCGCCGCCGACACCCAGACCGGTGATGATATGCAATACCCGCATGTGCACTCTCAAACTGGGCGCAGACGTAGAAGGCGGGGATAGAGCGCGCCACCCGCTGCCACAGTCAGGAAACACCATAGCGAAATCAGCATGCCAATATCCAATATAAAGATAAACCGGCATTAAACAGCCGCGAAAAAAACAGCCGCGAAAAGCCAGGGCGCCGGAATGCCGGTGATCTGCCTGAAGGCGCCGCCGCCATACACATCTATTTCATGTCAGCTGCACCTCTAAGATTGCGCTGCGCCAGCGGTAAGGATATGTTGCGCCGCATTCAGGTGCGCGGCAGAACGCGCCCTGTCCCGCTTTTGGGGTGTCGCCAAGTGGTAAGGCAGCGGCTTTTGATGCCGCCATTCCCAGGTTCGAATCCTGGCACCCCAGCCACGGGTCACTGGGTCTATACCGGACACATGCTTCCCCCGCGCAGGCTTTGTTCATTTCCGATTGCCCGCCTGTTTCCGCCCTGATTATTTTTTAAAATTTAACACTGGGAAGTTTTTGATAAACTGAACAGAGCGATTCGCTGGAGCGCGACGCCGGATGTCAGTATCTGGCGTCCTGATAGTGAACATGGTCTCGGGAAAAACGGATCAAGGAATCCATGCCGCCAGCAGATGACACTATCTTCCTCTGCGATACTAATCTGGATTTTGTCCGCACAGAGCTGCATGATTTTCTGGCTTACTGGAATGACAAGCGGGGCCTGCGCCAATTTCCCGGCCGGGCGGACATTAAACCAGGTGAGCTAACGCCGCTATTGCCCTGGATGCATATGCATGATGTGGGGGAAAGCGGGGCGGAATACCGCATCCGGCTGGTTGGCACCATTTTGTCCAATATATTTGGCAAAGGCGATATGCGGGGGCAGCCCCTTTCCATATTGCCGCCGGTGGTCTTTGACCGTGTTAAACAGGGTATCGAACGGGTGCTGGAGGCGCGCGCGCCAATACGCACCTATGCGCCGCATGCCGCACTTCCGGGACAGGATTTTCAGGGCATAGAATCCTGTTTTGCGCCGCTTTCGCACAATGGAACGGATATTGATATTATTATCGCCGTTTCTATTCTGGATAAACGCAAATAGCGCGGGCATGTATATCTGTTCTGGGCAATGGGGAAATTCATTGCTTGGCGCTGGATTTAACAGTTTCTCCCCCGGCATTACGGGGGCCGGCGAAGCGAAACCGGCCGGTTTCGCTTCGCTACCCGAATCGGGATGCCGGAAAACCGGCGCCGGATCAGGTTCAGCCCAGCGCGATATAGGTCGCTTTCATCTGGGTGAATTTGTCGAGCGCATGCAGCGAACCATCGCGGCCAATGCCGGACTGCTTGTAGCCGCCGAACGGCATGACCAGCCCGCCGCCGCCGGTATTGTTGATGTTCACTGAACCGGCCCGGATTTTGCGGGCCATTTTGTGCGCCTTGGTCAGATCATTGGTCCACAGATTGGCATACAGGCCATAGATCGAATCATTGGCGATTTTCAGCGCCTCTTCCGTGTCCTTGAAGGTCAGCGTGGACAGCACGGGGCCAAAGATTTCTTCCTGCGCAATCTTCATATCGTTCTTCACATTGTCGAAAATGGTCGGTTCGATATATTCACCGCCGGTGTTCTGGCGCACCTGCTTGCCGCCCAGCACCAGTTTGGCGCCTTCTTTCTGACCGGCTTCGATATAGCCCATCACGCGCTTGGTCTGCGACTTGTCGACCATGGTGCCCATCATGGTTTTGGGATCCAGCGGATCGCCCGGCTGCATGAACTGGCCAACGGCTTTTACTTTTTCCAGGAACTCGTCCTTGATGCCTTCTTCGACCAGCAGGCGCGAGCTGGCCAGGCAGACCTGACCCGAATTGAAGAAGATCGCCATGCCGGCGGCCTGCGCCGCAGCGTTCAGATCGGGCGCATCTTTCATGATGATGTTGGGGGATTTGCCGCCACATTCCAGCCAGATCGCCTTCATGTTGGACTTTCCGGAATATTGCAGGAAATATTTGCCAACCTCGGTCGAGCCGGTGAAGGAAATCGCGTCCACATCCATATGCATTCCCAGCGCCTGACCGGCGGTTTCGCCAAAGCCCGGCAGCACGTTCAGCACGCCTTCGGGAATGCCCGCCTGCATCGCCAGTTCCGCCAGACGGATGGCGGTCAGCGGGCTCTGTTCGGCAGGCTTCAGCACAACGCTGTTGCCGGTGGCCAGCATCGGCGCCAATTTCCATGCCGCCATCATCAGCGGGAAATTCCACGGCACCACTGCGCCGATCACGCCCAGGGGTTCACGGGTGATCATACCAAGGCCAGCCGGGCCAGTGGGCGCGATCTCATCATAGATCTTGTCGATGGCTTCGCCATACCATTGAAAATTGTTGGCCACGCCATGCATATCGACATTTTTGGCCTGGGTCACAGGCTTGCCCATATCCAGGGTTTCCAGCAAGGCCAGCTCGTCCGAATTTTCACGCACCAGCGCCGCCAGTTTCAGTAATACCGACTTGCGATAGGCAGGGGCAGCTTCTGACCATTTACCGGCCTCAAAAGCGCGCCGTGCAGCTTTTACCGCTATATCCACATCTTCCTTGTCGCATTCGGCCACTTTGACCAGCACACGCCCATCAATAGGGCTGGTGTCTTCAAAGGTTTTCCCGGAAACCGCGTCAACATATTTGCCGTCAATAAAGGCCTGGTTACGGTAGTTCAGATTATCGCGCAATTTCTGCCAGTCTTCGAGTGTCTTGGCGGCCATGTTATTCTCCGTCTTTCCTGATTGTTAATGATGTAAACGGGCCATCCTGTTTTCGGCCCGATTAGCGGGGAGCCTATCAAACGCAGCCATTTACGGCTAGCGCAATTTGGCAGCCGCCGTGTCCTGTAATCATTCCTGCAAATTAGTGCGCGAATAATTTCATGCGCAAAAAAAACGCCGGTATGGGGCTTCCATACCGGCGTTAGAGTCTCCTTCGAGCCTGAGGGGGGAGGAGGCAACGCGAAGGGTAACTTCCAGACCGTCAGGCCTGAACGGCGCCGTACAACATCGCGGCGGCCAGATAACTCCACAACAGCCCACCAAGGATCGCGGGTAATGCCGCGCGGGCCAGTTCACCGAATTTCAACAATAGCTGCGTCATCACACGCACTCCTCCTATCAAATGGCTGCCGCCTTTCAGGCAACAACCCCGCCTGTAACCTGCAAAAGAGCGGCAAAGGCATAGACCACCAGTGCCGCGCGTCCCGCGACGATTGCCCACCCTTCAACCTGCTTCTGAACGAAATACTGTTTCATTTTCTTGCTCCTTCCATGTTGCGTTGCCGCAAATTCTGCTGGTCCTAGACCAGGCTGTAGCTCTGAAGCACCTGCGCCAACAGCGCGATTGCATAGACAGAGATGCCAAAACCGAGAATTTTCCCAAAAATTTCATCGGCATTCAGATGTGAGAATTCTCCAAACATGTCACCCTCCAGTGTCGTTTTCTAAATTGTGCGGTGCAGCGCTTGCTGCCATGAACTGAATATAAGGGAGGTCATTTAAAAAAACAATGAATGAAATGAAAAATATTTACTACGGAAATGCTTTTTTTTTGTGACAAATGCGGGGCGGGTAAGGGGGGTGCGCATCACTGCTGCGAATAGCATTTTAAATTATTGATTTAATTAGATTATTTTTTAAGGGAGGCAGGCCGCCAAGCGGGCCCGTGGCAATTCTGCAAGGCTGAAAAATAAATGAACGGAACAAAAAATATTTTTTAAGGTAGCGAGCGGGGGCTGAAAATCAGCTTTGCGCGGCCGTCCTGGGCGTGGCCGCAGCGGCTTTACTATTTGAAATACCCTGTAAAATCAAGCTGATAACCCCGCGCAACTCGCGCTCCAACTCATTCATCGGCAAACTAGAGAATAATTGCGGATAGTGATATTTCATGGTGGCGCATTGAATCATTTCCGCGGCGGCAACGACATCGGGGATATCAAATTCACCACTGGCATTCCCGGCAGACAGAATTTCGGCCAGCAGTGCCCGTATGCGCGCCAGATTCTGATTGGAAAGCTGCGGGCGCTCGCGCTTGATGATTTCGGCAATCTCGAAAATTTTTGGATCTTCGCTCAATTTGGCATAGGTCACATGAAGCTGGGTGCAAAAAAACACCTTCAGCCGTTCAGCGGCGCTGAGCCCTTGCTTTCGAACGACTTCACGCAAGGCGGCCAGTTCTTCATCAAAGGCGTTCTGGGCCAGCTGCTCGGCAATATCCAGTTTTCCGGGGAAATAGCGGTATAAATTGCCCGGCGACATGCCACAGGCCTGCGCCAGCTCGGCCATGGTGGTCTTGCCATAGCCATAGCGCGTAATAAGATTATAGGCCGCACGGATAATTTTCGTGCGTATATCCGTTTCTACGGGCATTATCATTGACACGTTTCCTCCAGTCACGATCATAATCGTAAACACTGAACAATCAACTAATCATTTAGTCATATGGGTACGAGGCTGCCAACTTTCTATATTTGTTCTGCCCCATGACCGGGTTTCAGAATATCATGATCCTTGGCGGCGGGGGATTCGGCACGGCGCTGGCCTGTGTGGCGGCGCGCGCGGGGCGCAGCGTGCATATCTGGGTCAGGAACCCAGCCATTGCGCAGGAAATCAATCGGCTGCATACCAATTCGGTCTATCTGCCAGGGGCCCTTCTGCCGGATTCCATCTCGGCCACACTTGATCCTGCTTCTGCCCGGGAGGCTGACGCCGTTCTGGCCGTAACGCCCGCGCAATCCGTGCGCCAGACGCTGGGCCTGTTTGCGCCCTGGCTGCGGCCGGATGCGCCGCTGCTGATATGCGCCAAAGGCGTTGAAACCGGCACTAATATGTTAATGCATCAGATTGCCGCGGATATCGCCCCGGCGCATCCCTTTGCCGTGCTTTCCGGACCCAGCTTTGCGGCCGATATCATGCAGGGGCTGCCGACGGCTGTAACGCTGGCTTGCGCCGGCAGGCAAACTGGCATTGATCTGGTCCAGACCCTGGGGACGCAAAGCTTCCGGCCTTATCTGTCGCAGGATGTCATTGGTGTTGAAATCGGCGGCGCGCTCAAAAATGTCATTGCCATCGCCTGCGGCATCACCGAGGGCAGAGGGCTGGGCGAAAGCGCGCGGGCGGCGTTAATGACACGGGGCTTGACCGAGATGACCCGCCTGGCGGTAAAACTTGGCGGGCAGGCCCAGACTTTGATGGGATTATCCGGGCTGGGCGATCTGGCGCTTTCCTGTAACAGCCGCCAGTCGCGTAATTTCAATTTGGGGCTGCGTCTGGGGCAGGGTGAAAGCCTTGCGCAAATTCTGGCCAGTGCGAAAGGCGTTCTGGAGGGGGCAAGCACGGCGGGCGCCGCAGTTCAGCTTGCCGCTCAGGCCGGGGTGGAGATGCCGATCTGCGCCGCGGTCGATGCAATTTTGAATCAGGGCGCGGCAATTGATACTGTAATACTGGAATTGCTGGCGCGGCCAGTGACCAGCGAGTCATCCTGACATAGCTTCTGCGGGAGAGCGGACATGTATTTCATCCTTTATTGTAAAGACAAGCCAGCCAGCCTGGATTTGCGGCTCGCCAACCGGCAGGCGCATCTGGATTATGTTAAAAATTCTACCTGCGTGCGTCTTGGCGGTCCCATTCTGGGCGATGATAATGAGACCATGGCAGGCAGCGTGCTGGTGCTGGAGCTGGATACGCTGAGCGAGGCAAGGGCCTGGTCGGACGCAGATCCGTATACAAAGGCAGGCCTGTTTGGCAGTATCGACATCCGCCCGTTCCGCTGGACCGTCGGCAATCCCGCGCTGGCGAAATAATCCTGTGGCCTATTGGCTGTTCAAATCCGAGCCGGGCGCCTGGTCGTGGGACGCCCAGGTCAAACGCGGCGCGGCGGGCGAGCCGTGGAACGGCGTGCGCAACTATCAGGCCAACAATAATATGAAAGCCATGCGCAAGGGCGATCTGGGTTTTTTCTATCATTCGGTGGATGAAAAACGCATAGTCGGCATTGTTGAGGTGATCCGCGAGCATCATCCCGATCCCACCGATGATAGCGGGCGTTTTGGCCTGGTCACGGTGCGCGCCGTCAAGCCGCTGCCAAATCCCGTGACCCTGGCGCAGATCAAGGCGGAACCGCGCCTGGCTGATATGGCCCTGGTGCGCCAGTCGCGGCTATCGGTCACGCCTGTCGATGAAAAAAGCTGGTCGCTGATCTGTAAAATGGGCGGACTGGCCTGCAACTGATTTGCATTCCTTAACCAATCATCTGTTATTCAGGCGGGCAGCAGCGGTTTAATTTTTTGCAGGCCCTGCCATCGCCATTTGGAAATAATATGAATTCAGAATTGCCAGTGGATCCCTTCGCGCAGAAAGACGTCAATCTCCGTCAGGCGGTCATGCGCGGCAGCCTGTGGATCTATCTCAGCCGCTGGTCTGTGCGCAGCATCGGTATCGTCAGCACGGTCATTTTAGCGCGGCTGCTGGCGCCGGAAGATTTTGGCCTGGTCGCGATTTGCATGCTGGTGATCAGTCTGGCGGAGACACTGGGGCGTGAGGCGCAAAACCTTGCCGTTATCCGCAAGCAGAATTTAGACCGGGAGTTTCTGGATTCCGCCTGGACGGCCTCGATCCTGGTTAATATTGCGCTGGGCCTGGCGGTATTTGCGTCGGCCCCGCTGGTTGCGCAATATTTCAACGAACCCAAAGCCTTGCTCCTTGTTCAGATCATGTCTGTCCGTGTGATGATTATCGGTTTTGAGAATATCGGCATAGCGCTATATTCCAAAGAATTCAATTTCACCAAGAATTTCAATTATAACATTCTTGAAAAAAGCATTCCGGCAGTCATCACTATTATTCTGGCGTTCTATCTGCGTAATTATTGGGCGCTGGTGATCGGGGCGGTTGTCGGACATGGCAGCATGTTGATTGCCAGTTATTTTTTGCACCCCTACAGGCCGCGCCTGTGTTTCAAAAAACTTTATGAGGTCTGGTCGTTTTCGGGTTGGGTCATACTCGAAAAACTTGCCATCTTCGGAACCATGAGGGTGGATTATTTCTTTATCCCCGCATTCGGCAAGGCCGCAGAGATCGGCCATTATCATGTAGGAACGGAATTGGCGCGCATGCCGACGGTCGAATTATTCTCGGTCATGGACCGTGCGCTGTTTCCTGCCTATGCGCGGCTGCTTGATCAGCCATCGGCGCTGGCGGATGCCTATATTAAAATTTTTTCAGCTGCTGTCGCCGTATGCCTGCCCGTCAGTATCGGCTTTGCGCTGGTTGCGGGCGATGCGGTGCGGCTGATTTATGGCCAGCAGTGGATACCGATGGTTTCCGTAGTGGTGCTGATCTCGCTGGCGTCCGGGCTTACCGCGTTAATTTCGACGGCCGGCCTCGCGTTACAGGCGATTGGAAAATCCCGGCTTTCGGCCTGGATCATCTGTCTGCAACTGGCGGCATTTACGGGCGCGCTGTTCTGGTTCAGAGATCAGTTTGACAGTACGACGGACATTGCCTGGGTGCGGCTGGCAACGACAGCGGCGCTGCTTCCTGTGGCGCTGTTCATGGTACAGATCACTTTGTCTGTGCGTTTTATAGAAACTGTCAAGGCGTTCTGGCGTCCGGTGCTGGCGGCCGCCATCATGTCAGGCGCGCTGTTATATGTGCTGCCGCCGGACATGGATATGCCGGTATCGGTGCGGCTGGCGATACGCTGTGCGGCAGGCGGAGCGATTTACGCCAGCGCCTTGCTGCTTTTATGGTTTGTGTCGCGCTGCCCGGCGGGTATTGAAAGCGAACTGGTGAGCGTTATACAAAACCGGCTGAAAGCCAGATTGCGCGGCCCCGCCGTCTGAGCGCCACATGGCGCGCCTGTCAGCCATGCCCCCGCCGCGCAAGCGTCTGTGCGGCGCTAAGGCAGATTCCAGTTTGGCCAGCCACCTTGCACCATGCTAAACTTCCCCGAAAGACCGGTTGGGGATAAAGAGAATGAAATTTGCTGTCTTTGGGGCGGGAGGCATGGGGGCCTATTTCGGCGGCAAGCTGGCGCTGGCGGGGCATGACGTGGCATTTATTGCCCGCGGGCGCACGCTGGAGGGGCTGCGCGCCACCGGCTTGACTGTGCAATCGCCGGATGGGGATTTTTCGCTCAATCCCATTCATGTGGGCAATGACGCGGCCAGCATTGGTCCGGTGGACGCCGTGCTGTTTTGCGTAAAATTATATGATGTCGCCGGCGCGAAGCCATTGCTGGCATCGTTGCTTGGCCCGCAAAGTTTCGTGCTGACCTTGCAGAACGGCGTTGAAGTCGTGGATATGCTGGCGCCGGAAATTGACAAAGCCAGAATATTGCCGGGAGCGTCTTATGTTTCAGCCAATATTGTGCAGCCCGGCCTGATCCGGCATGTCGGCGCCACGGGCCATATTGATTTTGGGGAGCTGGACGGGAAGCTGAGCGCGCGCGCCCAGTCGCTGATCAATGCCTTCGCCAGCACCAATGTCGAAGCACGCTTCAATGCGGACATTATGGGTAGTCTATGGTCTAAATTTGTATTGGTGGCAGGCTATTCCGGGGTTATGGCGCTGACCAGGGCGCCGATTGGCGTGGTGCGCGCTGAACCTGCCACGCTGGAACTGTTACGCGATGCGTTGCGTGAAGCCGAGGCGGTTGCGCACGCCATGGGCGTGAACATACCGCAAGGGCTTAGCGAGGCCCTGGTGCGCCGCACCGAGGGCATGGCGCCCGAACTGAAACCCTCCTTGCTTGAAGATCTGGAACATGGCCGGCGGCTGGAGGTGGACTGGCTTTCGGGCGCCATTGTGCGGCTGGGCGAAAAAGCGGGTGTGCCAACGCCTGTCAACCGGGTCATTTATGCGGCGTTGAAACCTTATGCGAATGGGGCGTGATATATTGCGTCTTTCAGGTCACGACGGCAAAGCCTGGTTTACCGGGGCTGTCCTGCTGGGCATTGGTGCGGGTTATAGTCTGGGCCCTGTCCGTCTGCCTGCCGGGGTATTGTCTGAACCGGGTCTGAAACTTCTGGGCTGGTTCATTGCCGGTGTGCTGTGTTTATGCCTTGGTATTATGGCCAGATTTTTCTTTTCTGATCCTTCACTGTCTGCCGCTGCATCCCCCGGCGCAGAATCCGTGCCGATGGATATGACGCCGCTTCCCCCCGCGCCGCCAGAGCCTGCACCGCCTGAAGCCGCGCCGGCCGATCCGTTTCTTGCGGCGCTGGATTATCTGGGCCATTCGCAGGCGACGGTGCGTATTGGCGGCATTCTGGCGCTGGAACGTCTGGTCCGGCACGGGGGCGATTTGCAGGCCTGTACGGGCACGCTTGCCGGTTATGTACAGCAATGGGCGGGCGAAGCGGCGGGAAAATCCGGCGCCCGTCCCGGCTATGACGTGGTGGCGGCCATCGCCGTGCTGTCACGCACGCTGGCGCCGGGTGAGCCGATGCGCAATCTGGCCGATCTGCGGCGCACCAATCTTGCCGGGCTGGAATTGCCGGACGCCAATCTGTCGCGGTTTCATCTGGAACATGCCAATCTGTCGGGATCCGATCTGCGCGGTGTGAATTTCAGCGGCGTGAATTTTCGCGGCGCCGATTTACGCGGCGCGTTGCTTTCGGGGGCCGACTTTTCCGGGGCCAGTTTGCGTGGCGCGGACTTGACGGGCGCAATATTGTCGGATGATGAATTTGGCGCCGCTGATCTGTCCAGGGCGGGAAATATCTCCGCCTCGCAATTGCAGCATATCCGCTATCATCCCGCCAGTCCGCCGCGCCTGCCCGCCGGGATGCAGCTGATCCCCCCGGCTATGGCGCGCGCCGTCTAAACCCGTACCGCGCCGGTATGCACCGCCTCCAGCGAAAATGCGGCGGCCATAAGGGCTTTTGTATAATCCGTCTGCGGATGATCGAAGATCATGTCCGCCGCGCCCTGTTCGACGACACGGCCCGACTGCATGACGATCACCTGATTGGCCATGGCGCGCACCACTTTCAGGTCATGGCTGATAAACAGATAGGCCAGACCATGACGCGCCTGCAAATTTCGCAGCAGATCGACGATCTGCGCCTGCACGGTCATGTCCAGCGCGCTGGTCGGTTCATCCAGCACGACCAGGCGCGGTTGCATCGCCATGGCGCGCGCAATGGCGATGCGCTGGCGCTGGCCGCCGGAAAATTCATGCGGGTAACGGTCCTGTGTGGCGGGATCAAGCCCCACCTCAGTTAGCGCATTGGCGACAATCCGGCGCTGTTCCTCCGTACACAGACGTTTTCCATGCACCTGCAATCCTTCGGAGATAATCTGCCCCACGGACAGGCGCGGGCTGAGCGAGCCATAAGGATCCTGAAACACGATCTGCATATGTTTGCGCAATGGCCGCATCTGCTTGCTGTTCAGGCCGTGGATCGGATTGCCCGCATAGCGGATCAAACCCTGTGACGCAATCAGGCGCAGAATGGCCAGGCCCAGCGTGGTCTTTCCCGAACCGGATTCGCCCACAATGCCCAGCGTTTCGCCAGCCCGAACCGATAATGAAATGCCATCCACCGCCTTGATATAATTCTGCTCCCGGCTGAACAGGCGGCGTTTGAGCGGGAACCATACTTTCATATCATCCGCGTTCAGCACCACCGGCGCATCAGGCGGGACGGGTTGCGGGCGTCCCCTGGGCTCGGATTCGATCAGATGCCGCGTATAGTCTTCACGCGGATGATCGAATAGCTGTGTTACCTGCCCGGCCTCGATAATTTTGCCGCCCAGCATGACACAGACATTATCCGCCATTTTGCGCACAATGCCCAGATCATGCGTAATCAGCAGCATAGACATGCCCAGCTGTTTTTGCAGACGCTGCAACAATTCCAGTATTTGCGCCTGTACGGTGACATCAAGCGCGGTAGTGGGTTCATCGGCGATAAACAGGTCCGGCTCATTGGCCAGCGCCATGGCGATCATCACACGCTGACGCTCGCCGCCCGAAAGTTCATGTGGATAGGCGCCCAGCCGCGCCTGGGCATTGCGCAATCCCACCATATGCAGCAGTTCCAGCACCCGCGCCTCAATCTGCGCGCCGCGATAGCCCTTGTGCAGTTCCAGCACCTCGCCGACCTGGCGCAAAATCGGATGCAGCGGATTAAGGCTGGTCATCGGTTCCTGAAACACCATGGAAACGCGGTTGCCGCGCACCTTGCGCAGGCTGGCTTCGTCAGCGCCCATCAGTTCCTGCCCGTTAAAGAGGATCGAACCGGACGGATGGCTGGCCGCCGGATAGGGCAGCAATTGCAGAATGCTGAGCGCCGTGATGGATTTTCCGGAACCCGATTCGCCGACCAGCGCCAGCGTTTTACCTTTTTCCAGTGTGAACGATGCGCGATCCAGCGCCAAACTATCCCGCCCGTCAGTCTTGAACGCCACCGACAGGTCGCGCACCTGTAATAAGGCTTCGCCGCTCATTTCGCGCCCAGAGATTTGCGCGGATCAAAGGCATCGCGTACCGCCTCGCCCACAAACACCAGCAGGCTCAGCATCACTGCGATAACCGAAAAAGCGGTGATTCCCAGCCAGGGCGCCTGAATATTGTTTTTCCCCTGCGCCAGCAATTCGCCCAGTGACGGCGAACCGGGCGGCAGGCCGAAACCCAGAAAATCAAGCGAGGTCAGCGTGGTGATCGAACCGTTCAGAATAAATGGCATGAAGGTCAGCGCCGCCACCATGGCGTTGGGCAGCATATGCCGCCACATGATGGTGATATTGCCGACGCCCAGCGCGCGCGCCGCGCGCACATATTCGAAATTGCGCGCCCGCAGAAATTCCGCCCGCACCACCGGCACCAGCGCGATCCAGCTGAAGGCCAGCATGATACCAAGCAATATCCAGAAATTCGGCTCAATCACGGCGGCCAGTATGATCAGCAGATAAATGATCGGCACCGATGTCCACACCTCGATAAAACGCTGAAATCCCAGATCAACCCAGCCGCCGAAATAACCCTGCACTGCGCCTGCAATAACGCCGATGACCGACGAAAAAATCGTCAGCGTCAGGCCGAACAGCACCGAAATCCGGAACCCGTAAATCAGCCGCGCCATCACATCGCGCGCCTGATCATCCGTACCCAGCCAATTATCCGCCGATGGCGGCGCGGGCGCCGGAACCGGCAAATCCAGATTGATAGTGTCATAGCTGTAACGGACCGGCGCCCACCAGATGCGTCCGTCTTTGGCTGCGATCAGATCCTTCAGAAACGGATCACGGTAATCGGCTGCGGTTTCGAAATCGCCGCCAAAGGCCGTTTCGGGATAGCTGATTAAGGCCGGAAAATAATAATCCCCGTCATAGCGCAGCAGCAGCGGCCGGTCATTGGCGATCAGTTCCGCAAACAGCGTCACGAAAAACAGCGCCAGAAACACCCATGTGGACCAGTAGCCGCGCCTGTTCGCCCTGAAATTCTGCCAGCGCCTGCGCCCGATCGGGGTCATGCTCATACCTCGCGGCTGGCGAAATCAATGCGCGGATCCACCCACGCATAGATCAGATCACTGATCAACGCAATCACCAGGCCCATCAGCGAAAATATATACAGCGTGCCGAACACCACCGGATAATCGCGGTTGATAATCGACTCGAATGATAGAAGGCCCAACCCATCCAGCGAAAATATCGTTTCAATCAGCAGCGAATTGGCGAAGAAAATGCCGATAAACGCGCCGGGAAATCCCGATATCACAATCAGCATGGCGTTGCGGAACACATGCCCGTACAGCACTTCGCGCTCGCTCAGCCCTTTGGCGCGCGCCGTCACCACATATTGTTTTCTGATCTCGTCCAGAAAGGAATTTTTGGTCAGCAGCGTGGTGGTGGCAAAACCGCCGATCAGCATCGCGGTGATGGGCAGCGCCAGATGCCAGAAATAATCGGCGATGCGCATCGGCCATGAAAGCGCCTCCCAGTTTTCGGACACAATGCCGCGCAACGGAAACAGATCCAGAAAACTGCCGCCCGCAAACAGAATGATCAGCAGCACCGCGAACAGGAAACCGGGGATGGCGTAACCGATAATGATCACCGCGCTGGTCCATACGTCAAACCGGCTGCCGTCACGCACCGCCTTGCGCACCCCCAGCGGAATGGAGATCAGATAGGCCAGCAATGTCGTCCACAGGCCAAGCGAAATGGAGACCGGCATTTTCTCCCTGATCAGCGAGATCACGCTGACATCGCGGAAATAGCTTTCCCCAAAATCAAAGCGCAGATAGCCCCACAGCATTTTGCCGAAGCGTTCATGGGCCGGCTTGTCAAACCCGAACTGTTTTTCCAATTCCTTGATGAATTCCGGGTCCAGCCCCTGTGCGCCCCGGTATTTGCTGTTGGCGCCGGTGTCGAAATTCTGTGTGCGCGCGGCGCCTCCGCTCAGTTCGCCGCCGCCGCCCGAAAAACGCGCCGTTGCGGAAACATCCGTACCCTGAACCTGTGCGATGATGCGTTCCACCGGGCCGCCGGGCGCAAACTGCACCAGCAGAAAATTGATCAGCATGATGCCGAACAGAGTCGGGATCATCAGCAGCACGCGATAACCGATATAACGCGCCATTAATTGGCCTTTCCGGCGTCAATGCGCGCGGATTTTGCGGGGTCCACCCACCAGGTGTCGATGACGCCCGTATCATATTTGGGCGTTACGGACGGGCGGCCGAAACGGTCCCACCAGGCAAGAGTATGCGCGCCCTTGTACCATTGCGGCACCCAGTAATGGTGCGCGCGCAACACCCGGTCGAGCGCCCGGCTCGCATGGGTCAGCGCCGTGCGGTCCGGGGCGCCGATCACCGCCTCGGTCAGCGCATCCACCACCAGATCGGTAATGCCCGCAATATTGCGGCTGCCGGGTTGCGCCGCGGCGGCGGATGAGAAATAGCCGCGCAGCTCGATGCCGGGCGTATTGCGCTGTACATAGCGCGATGTGGTGATGTCGAAATCAAACGCTTCGACGCGCGCCTCATATTGCGAGGGATCGACGGTGCGCACCCTGGCGTCAATGCCAAGGCGTTTCAGATTGCGGATATAGGGGCCGATAATGCGCTCAAACGTAACTTCATAATTCAGAAATTCGATATCAAGCGGCGCGCCCCTATCATTCACCCGCTTGCCATCCTTTATACGCCAGCCTGCCGCATCGAGCAGCGCGCCTGCGGCTTTCAGTTCCTCGCGCAAATTACCGCTGCCATTGGTTTTGGGCGGCGTATAGGCCGGACCAAAAACAGACGCGGGCAGGGTGGCGCGAAATGGCTCCAGCAGTTTCAGCTCACCCGGCGTGGGCGGGCCGGATGCCGCCAGCGTGGAATTTTCAAAATAACTGTCCGTGCGGTCATAGAGACCATAGAATAAATTCCGGTTGGCCCATTCGAAATCAAACGCTAGATCCAGCGCTTGGCGCACCCGGACATCGCTGAATTTTTCGCGCCGAAGATTGATAAAAAATCCCTGCACACCGGACGGATTTTCGTCGGGCAGGGTGGCGCGCACCACGCGCCCGTCGCGCCGGGCCGGAAAATCATATTCCGTAGCCCAGGTTTTAGAGGTGAATTCCTCACGCATGTCATAGGCGCCCGCTTTGAACGCCTCGAACGCCACGGAACGGTCCTTGAAAAAATCATAGCGGATGGCGGCGAAATTAAACCGCCCGTGATTGACCGGCAAATTCCAGCCCCAATAATCGGGATTGCGCGCATAGGTAATAGAGCGGCCCAGCTGAACATCCTGCACCCTGTAGGGGCCGCTGCCCAATGGCGGCTCTATTGTGGTTGCGGTAAAATCATGCGCCGTATAATAGGCTTTGGAAAATACCGGCAGTTCGGCCACGATCATCGGCAGGTCGCGGGTTTCCGTGCCGTCAAACACGAACCTTACCTGATGCGAGTCAACAGCCTCTGCCCGGATCACATCGCGCAGGGGCAGGCGGATAAAGGGGTGGCCATCTTTTTTCAGCACATCAAAACTGAACACTATATCGGCGGCGGTAACCGGCGCACCATCGTGAAAGCGCGCCTCTGGGCGCAAAGTGAAAGTCACTATTTTTCGGTCATCGGAAATCTCGGCCGTGCTGGCCAGCAGACCATACATCGCATCGGGTTCATCCATTGCGCGCACCATCAGCGTGTCGAACAACAGGTTCAAACCTTCGGCGGGCTGCCCTTTCAGGATATAGGCGTTCAAACTGTCAAAGGAGGTAACGCCCGATGTGCCGATCAGCGAAATCTGCCCGCCCGCCGGCGCTTGCGGGTTCACATAATCAAAATGTGTGAAGTTTTCGGGATATTTCAGATCGCCAAACGCCGACAGGCCGTGACGCGGCTGGGCGTGTGCGGGGAGCGTGAGGAATATTAGCAGGATGAAGGTAATATATTGCAAAGCCCCCCACCCCGGCCCTCCCCACGAGGGGGAGGGAGAAGAACAGAACTCGCTGGCAAAGCCCCTCCCCTTGATGGGGAGGGGTTGGGGTGGGGAGGAGGAATGAATTAATCTAAATAAAATTCGCATTGGGCGCCCGGGTTAATTGGCCTTGGCACCCTTGTACCACCACAGATCGGGAAAGCCGATATTATAGTCGGGCGTGGGGCGCGGATAATCGATCACATCCCAATAGGCAGTGCGCGTTACCGGCGTATGCCATTGCGGCACCAGATAATGCCCCCAGAGCAAAACCCGGTCCAAGGCGCGGCTGGCGGTGATCAGAGCGGCGCGGTTTTCCGCAAAGATGATCCTGTCAACCAGCGCATCCACCACCGGATTTTTAACCCCCGCCAGATTGCGGCCGCCGGGACGTTCCGCGCTGGCGCTGCTCCAATATTCGCGTTGCTCATTACCGGGTGACAGCGAATTGGCGACCCCGCCGACCACAATGTCGAAATCATAGGCGTCGGTGCGGTTTTTATATTGGGCGGTGTCGATCATGCGGATCGTGGCCTTGACGCCCAGCCGTTCCAGACTGCGTATATAGGGTGACACGACACGTTCGAAATTCGGCTGATCCAGTAAAAACTCGACCTGCATTTTTTCGCCGCTGGCGCTATGGGTCAGCACGCCGTCCTGCACCTGCCAGCCGGCCTCTGCCAACAGGCGCTGCGCCTCGCGCAGATTTTTGCGGTTCTCGCCGCCGCCATCGGTGACAGGTGTCTGATAAATTGTGGTGAAAACTTCCGGCGGCAGTTGCGCGCGATAGGGTTCCAGCAAAGCCAGTTCGGCGGCATCGGGAAGCGCTGCGGCCGCCAGCTCCGAATTCTGGAAATAGCTGCTGGTGCGGGCATATTGGCCATAGAACAGGTTCTTGTTCGCCCATTCAAAATCAAATGCAAAATTGAACGCCTGGCGCACGCGGGGATCAGAAAATTTCCCGCGCCTGGTGTTGAACAAAAATCCCTGCATCGGTTCGGCATTGCGGTCTTTCAATCCGGCAAGCACCACCTTGCCCTGTTTGACGGCCGGAAAATCATAGGCTGTGGCCCAGTTTTTGGCGCTGCTTTCAAAACGCACATCGAAATTGTTCGCCTTGAACGCTTCCAGCGCCACGGTGTCATCGCGGTAATATTCAAATATGATCTGATCGAAATTATGCGTGCCAACTTTTACGGCCAGGTCCTTGCCCCAATAATCCTTTACCCGTTCCAGTATGAGACTGCGGTTGGCCACGACCTTGCTGATGCGATAGGGGCCGCTGCCCAAAGGCGGCTCCAGCGTCGTCGCCTCGAAATCCCGGCCGTTCCAGTAATGCGCGGGCAGGATCGGCAATTGCCCCATGATCAAAGGCAATTCGCGATTGCCCGCAGAATCAAATTCAAATCGCACTTTGTTTACACCTGTTTTGACGGCGCTTTTCACATTGGCGTAATAGAAACGATAGAGCGGCGCGCCCTTGCTGCGCAGAATGTTGAAGCTGAACACCACATCTTCAGGCGTCACCGGTTTGCCGTCATGCCAGCGCGCCCCGTCGCGCAGGGTGAATTCAACCCAGGAATAATCCCTGGCCGCCGTGACAGATTCCGCCAGCAGGCCATATTCGGCGCCCGCTTCATCAAAGGATGAGATGAGCAGCGTATCATAGATCTGCGCGGCGCCTGCCGCTGCCTCGCCTTTCAGGATAAACGGGTTCAGGCTGTCAAAGCCGCCAATTGCCGCCATGCGCAGGGTGCCGCCTTTAGGGGCGGCTGCATTGACATAGTCAAACTGTTTGAAACCGGCAGGATATTTCAGATCGCCAAACAGCGACAGGCCATGTGAAGTCCGGCTGTCTTGCGCCAGCGCATCACCGGAGGCGATCAGCAAAAGCGCAATCAGGCATCCGGCAATTTTTCGCATGGGCCTATCATATGTTAAGGGGTACGGCCTGCTATTGCTTCGGTAATGGCGGTGCTTTGGGGCTGCTGGCGCGCAGATACAAAATCAGATCGGCGCGTTCCGCCTGTTTTTTCAGGCCGGCAAAGGCCATTTTATTGCCCGGAACGGCCAGCTTGGGATTGGTCAGATAGGCGTCCAGGCGTTCATCTGTCCATTCCCCGCCATGGCCGGACATGGCCGGTGAATAGGCAAAGCCATCTGCCGACGCCACCTTGCGGCCAACAATGCCGTGCAGATTTGGACCAACTTTGTTGCCTGCCGCCGCTTCCACGGCATGACAGGCGGCGCATTTCTTGAAGACCTTGGCGCCATTATCCGCATTGCCGGCGGCCAGTGCGGCAGCCAGGCTCAGCCCGTCCGCAGCAGCAGGGGCATCGGCTCCGGCTGGTGCGGCGCTATCAGCCGGGGCTTCGGCTGCGGCCTGTTCGGCGCCATGTGATTCGGGTTCGGGAAAAATTTGCTCGCTGGCCAGGCTGATGGCGAACAAGAGAAGAAAAGTGCCTAAAATGGCCCCGGCGATTTTGTTAAGTGTGAACGAATCCATGACATTCCGCCTTGCTGGTAACGACGCGGGACATTAGCCGCTATCGTCTACAGGGCGCAAGACGTATAAGGAACTTTATTGTACCAGTCAGGAACCCGCCCCCGTGCAACCCGCTAATCCGATCATAGTCATCCCCGCCCGGATGGGGGCGGCAAGGCTGCCAAACAAGCCATTGGCCGATATAAACGGGCAGCCGATGATCGTGCATGTCTGGCGCCGTGCGATGGAATCCGGAGTGGGCCGGGTGCTGGTTGCGGCGGCCGAACAGGAAATCGCGGATGTCATCCAGGCGGCAGGCGGCGAGGCGGTGTTGACCGATCCCGCGCTCAGCACCGGCACGGACCGGATAGCCCAGGCGCTGAAGCAGCTTGATCCGCGCCAGTACCATGAATGTGTGATCAACCTTCAGGGGGATTTGCCAACATTGCCGCCCGAAGATATTGGCGCGGTTTTACTGCCCTTGGCCGATCCGGCGGTGGATATAGCGACCCTGGTCGCAGAAATCACCCGGCCTGACGAGGTGCATGACCCGAATGTGGTCAAGGCCGTAATGTCCTTTCCGGTCAAACAGATGGGGCCTGCGCGTATCGGGCGGGCGCTATATTTCAGCCGCGCCGCAATTCCTTCTGGCGAAGGGCCGCACTATCATCATATTGGTATTTATGCGTACCGGCGTTCCGCGCTGGAACGCTTTGTTACGCTGCCGCAATCGGTGCTGGAAAAACGTGAAAGGCTGGAGCAATTGCGCGCCATGGAAGCCGGGATGAAAATCGCCGCCGTCTGTGTGAACAGTGTGCCGCTTGGCGTGGACACACAGGCCGATCTGGAACGCGCCCGTCAAATTTTAGGTAAAACCATATGACCAGAAACCCCGCGCCCGAAGGCGCCGCAAACACCATCGCCTTTCAGGGCGAGCCAGGCAACAATTCGCAAATGGCCTGCAAGGAAGCCTTTCCCGGCATGACGGCGCTGGCCTGCCCAACATTCGAAGAGGCCTTTGCCGCGGTCGCGCAGGGCCGCGCCCGGCTGGGCATGATTCCGGTGGAAAATTCGGTGTCTGGCCGGGTGGCCGATATTCACCATCTGCTGCCGGAATCCGGACTCTATATCAATGGCGAGCATTTCCTGCGGGTGCATCATCAATTGCTGGGGATAAGGGGCGCGACGCTGGCGGGCCTCAAAACGGTGCGCAGCCAGCTGCCAGCCCTTGGCCAGTGCCGCAAGCTGATCAATGAATTGAAGCTGACGCAGATTTCCGCCGCCGACACGGCGGGATCAGCGCGTCAGGTTGCAGAAGCCGGGGATCCAACCGCAGCGGCGCTGGCTCCCACGCTGGCAGCGGAAATTTACGGCCTGGATATTCTGCGCGCCAATGTCGAGGATATGGATAACAACACCACGCGCTTTCTGATCATGTCGAAAGAACCGCTTGAACCTGCGCCCGAAGCGAGTCCGCTGATCACCAGCTTTGTGTTTCAGGTGCGCAATGTGCCGGCCGCTCTGTTCAAGGCACTGGGGGGCTTCGCCACCAATGGGGTCAATATGACCAAGCTGGAAAGCTATCAATTGGACGGCTCGTTCAACGCCACGCAATTTTATGCCGATGTGGATGGTCACCCGGCCCAGCGTTCCTTGCGCCTGGCGTTTGAGGAACTGGAGTTTTTCTCCTCGCACCTGAAAATTCTGGGCGTGTACCCCGCGCATAAATTCCGCAGCGGCGGCAAGTAGCCGCGCTAAATTGCACTATTGCGCGGCGCCCATATCAGACTTGCGCGGTTTGGCGGGTTTTTGCGCCGCCTCCAGCGCGGCAATGCGGGCTTCGAGCCGGAGATTTTCCGCCCGCGCTTCGGCGGCCATGGCGCGCACGGCGTCAAATTCTTCGCGCGGCACCAGGTTCATGCTTTCAAGCCAGCGTTCCAGACGCTGGCGCAATAAAGTGTCCATTTCCTCCTTCATGCCCTGGGCGGCGCCGGCGGCGTTCAGCATCAGCTTGGCCAGATCGTCGAGAAAGCGGTTTTCGGTTTGCATATGGGACCCCGTGACGGCATATGGTGGTTTCGCGACACCATAGCACAGATTGAATGGGCTTGTAGAATGCTGGAATTTCCCATTATCGACCCTGTCGCCCTTCAGATCGGTCCGCTGGCCATTCGCTGGTATGCGCTGGCCTATCTGGGCGGGATTCTGCTGGGCTGGGCCTATGCAGTGTGGCTGGTGCGCCGGGAAGCGCTGTGGCCGCAGGGCAAGGCGCCCGTAACACCGGAACTTGTCGGCGATTTTGTCACCTGGGTGACGCTCGGCATTATTCTTGGCGGACGGCTGGGCTATGTGCTGTTTTATAAACCGGTGTATTATTTGTACAATCCCGGCGAGATTTTTTTCGTCTGGCAGGGCGGCATGTCGTTTCATGGCGGGCTGATCGGGGTGTCGCTGGCGATTTTGATCTTCACCCGCCGCAACGCCATTGCGCTTGGCAGCTTTGCCGATCTGGTGGCCAGCGTTGTGCCGATCGGTCTGCTGTTCGGGCGTCTGGCCAATTTCATCAATGGCGAATTATGGGGCCGGGTCACCACGTCGCCTATCGGGATGGTATTTCCCAATGGGGGGCCGCTGCCGCGCCATCCCAGTCAATTATATGAAGCGGGACTGGAAGGTCTGGCGCTGCTGCTGCTGCTCTATGTGCTGGGGCAGTTCACCAGGGCGCTGTCGCGGCCTTGGCTGATCACGGGCATTTTCGGGATGTGGTATGGGGCATCACGCATCTTTGTGGAAATGTTCCGCGAACCCGACGCCCATATCGGATTTCTGGCCGGGGGGGTGACCATGGGCATGGTCCTGTCGCTGCCGCTGGTGCTTGGCGGCGCGGGATTAATCGCACTGGCAATGCGCAAACCCGCTGCATGAACGCATTGTTGCGCCATATCCGGATTATCATCCGTGATCAGGGGCCGGTCTCGCTGGCGACCTATATGGGGCTGACACTGGGACATCCGGAGCTCGGCTATTATCAGCGCCAAAGCCCGTTCGGCGCGGCCGGGGATTTTATCACCGCGCCGGAGATCAGCCAGATGTTTGGCGAGCTGATCGGCCTGTGGTGTGTGCAGCGCTGGCGCGATATGGGCAGCCCGTCTTTGTTCATGCTGTGTGAACTGGGGCCGGGGCGCGGGACACTGATGGCCGATGCGCTGCGCGCGGCGCGTGTGGCGCCGGATTTTCTGAACGCTGCGCAGCTGCATCTGGTGGAAACCAGCCGCGCGCTGCGAGAAACCCAGAAGGCTGCGATCGGGCGCGCTGTGACATGGCATGATCATGTGGCGGATCTGCCGCCGCTGCCCGCAATTTTCATTGCCAATGAATTTTTTGACGCGTTGCCGATCCGGCAGTTTCAGCGCTTGCCGGGCGGCTGGCATGAACGCATGGTGACGATTGATCCGGATACAGATCAGTTATGTTTTACCCTGTCGCCTGTGGCGCTGGGCGATGATACTGTCTTTGCGCCCGCACTGCGTGCGGCGGCGGCGGGCGCTATCGCTGAACTGTGCCCGGCCGGGCTGGCGATCATTGAAAGCCTGGCGGCGCATATTTGCGCCTGTGGCGGGGCGGGTCTGATCATTGATTACGGACCGGAAAAAACTGCGCCCGGCGACAGTTTTCAGGCGGTGCGCGGGCACAGTTTTTGCGATCCGCTGCAAAATCCCGGCGAGGCGGATTTGACTGCCCATGTGGATTTTCAAAGCCTAGCGGCAACGGCGCAGCGCGCGGGCTGTCTGACGGATGGGCCCTTGCCGCAGGGGCGGTTTCTGTTACAACTCGGCCTTGCCATGCTGGCGCAGCGTCTGGCGCAAAATGCTTCCCCGGCTGAACAGGACGCGATCCATTCCGCATTTCAGCGGTTGACCGCAACAGATCAAATGGGGCACTTGTTCAAGGCGCTGGCTCTGCGTCACCCGGTGCTTGCCGTCTCGCCCGGATTTGAGGCGTGTATCCATGACTGAGAAAATTTCATATCTGACCTCGGATGTCCTGCCTTTTGATGACAGGATCAGGCATGGTTTTTTTACCCGGCAGGGGGGTGTGTCAACAGGCATTTACGCCGCGCTGAATTGCGGCCTGGGATCGGGGGATGCGCCGGAGAATGTCCGCCAGAACCGTGACCGGGCCGCGGCGGCGCTGGGCATTGATAAACTGGCCGGCGTGCATCAGGTGCATGGCTGTGCGGTGCATGTCATCCGAACCCGCGAAGATGCGGTATTGCGTCCGCAGGCGGACGGCCTGGTAACAGACCTGGCGGGCATTGGGCTTTCGGTGCTAAGCGCGGATTGTACACCCATTCTGTTTGCCGATCCCGGGTCCGGAATAATCGGCGCCGCCCATTCCGGATGGAAAGGCGCGCTATCTGGCATTGGCGAAGCGGTGATCAGCGCAATGGTGCAGATGGGCGCGGAGCGCCAGGCCATTATGGCGGCCATCGGGCCCTGTATTTCCCAGGCTGCCTATGAAGTAGGGGCGGACTTTGAGCAGAACTATCTGGCCGCTGATCCATCATCCGGCGCTTATTTTGCGAAATCCGCCAGCCCTGGAAAGCGCCAGTTTTCACTGGCGTCCTATGTCGCCGCCCGGCTTGAACGCGCCGGGATTGGGGCTGTGAAAAATCTTGATCTGTGCACCTATCAGGACGAGGCGCGTTTTTTCAGTTTTCGCCGCACCACCCATCGCGGCGAGGGGGATTATGGGCGCGGTATTTCCGTGATCGCGCTGGTCCCGTGAGCCGGTTGATCCGCCTACTAATAATATTGGGTCCGCTGGCGCTGGCTGCATGCAATGGCGGGCAGCAGCCGCCGCTGCCTTATGCGGTCATGCCGAGAGATGCGGGGCTGTTGCACACCATAATCGAACAGGCCTCTGTCGAGATAGAGCAGCCCGAAGGGGTTGCGCCCGAAACTGGCGCGGCACTGGCCGCAGCGCTGGCGGATGCGCTTCAGGAACAGGATATTCCGGCGGTTTCGGGCAAAAAATTATCCGGCGCGCATATTCTGCGCGGCACGGCGCGGGTGGAAAATGGCGTAATCCGCATTGACTGGGCGCTGCTCACCCCCGCCGCCGAATCGCTGGACAGTTTCAGCGTACAGCATGCCGTGCCATTTGACGCCACAGCGCATACGCCGTTGCGCCCGGAAGTGCTGCGCGCCCTGAGTGTGCAGGCCGCGACATTCCTGAATGCAAGGCTGGCTGGCAAAGGGGTGGCGCATCAGGAAAATCTGAGCCTGTTCGTGCCGGATATCGCCAATGCGCCGGGGGATGGCGGCAAGACGCTGCCGCTGGCGCTGCGCCGGGCGCTGGGCGCTTCAGGCATGACCGTGGTGGCGGCGCACAGCGCGGGGGTGCTCCGCATCGAAGGGCAGATCCTTTTGAGTGATCTGAATGCCGCCGAGCAACTGGTAAATCTGAACTGGCGGGTACTGGACCCGCAAGGCGTCGAGATCGGGCGGATTGATCAATCCAATCCGGTGGCCAAAGGGCGGCTGGAGGGTAATTGGGGCGAGGTCGCCTATAGTGCCGCAGCAGGCGCTGCCGAAGGCATCATCCCCCTGTTACAGGATTTTCAGGCGCGCCAGCCGCCGGACGGGACGCAAAAGCCAGCGCCACCCCCTTAATCCTGATCCCGCGCCAAATATTTACTTCTTGTGTCAAGCTTGTTACAAGGCGCGGATCCACCAGCGCATAAGGATGCACCCATGAAGCTGCTTGCGGGCAACAGCAATATTCCCCTGGCAGAGGCCATAGGCGCTCACCTGCATCTGCCGCTTACCCGTGCGACCGTGCGGCGCTTTGCCGACATGGAAGTCTATGTGGAAATTCAGGAAAATGTGCGTGGCGAGGATGTTTTCGTCATCCAGTCCACCTCGTTTCCCGCCAATGATCATCTGATGGAACTGCTGATCTGCATTGATGCGCTGCACCGCGCATCCGCGCGGCGGATCACGGCGGTGGTGCCCTATTTCGGCTATGCAAGGCAGGACCGCAAGACAGTGCCGCGCGCCCCGATTTCAGCCAAGCTGGTGGCCAATATGATCACCACGGCGGGCGCCAACCGGGTGCTGACAATGGATCTGCATGCCGGGCAAATTCAGGGCTTTTTTGACATTCCGACCGATAATCTGTTCGCCGCCCCGGTATTGATCCGAGATATCCGGGATCATTTTAACGGGGTCAAGCCGGTGATCGTATCTCCGGACGTGGGCGGCGTGGTGCGCGCCCGTGCATTGGCGCAACGGCTGGACGGCGATCTGGCCATCGTCGATAAACGCCGCGAACGCGCGGGCGAATCCGAAGTGATGAATATTATCGGCGAGGTGGATGGCCGGGTCTGCATCATGGTGGATGATATCGTGGACAGCGCAGGCACGCTCTGCAATGCGGCTAAGTCATTGAAAGATCACGGCGCAGAGAGCGTGCACGCCTATGTCACACACGGTGTTCTGTCAGGCGCCGCCGTTGCCCGCGTCGCGGCGTCGGAGCTTGAAAGCCTGGTTATCACCGACACGATTGAGCCGGCTGCGGCGGTACGCGACGCCCGCAATATCCGCACCCTGCCGATTGCCCCGCTGATGGCCGAGGCAATACGCCGGATTTCGGAAGAAAAGTCGGTTTCCAGCCTGTTCGATTAGGGTTTTTGCGCAGATGCCGCTTGATAACTGCGCCTATCGGGGGTAAAACCCGGCCCTTGCACTATTCCTTACTTTACCGGACAGCCCCTGAATGGGGCCGTGCGGCACAACCGGGTATATTTTCATGGCAGAGATGCAAACAATTACCGCGCAAAAGCGTGAGGGCGCAGGCAAAGGCCCCGCCAGAGCCAACCGCCGTGACGGCCGCGTTCCAGGCATAGTCTATGGCGGGCCAGATCAGCCCCAGAAGATTTCGGTTGATTATGCCGCCTTGACGCAAATTCTCAAGCGCGGCGGCTTTTTAAGCCATCAATTCATGCTGGATATGGGGGATGGAAAGCCGGTTCGGGTGATTCCCCGTGACGTTCAGCTAGATCCGGTGCGGGATTTTCCGCTGCATGTTGATTTTATGCGGCTGTTCAAAGGCTCCACCATTCACGTGCTGATCCCGGTGCATTTTACCGGTGAAACTGCTTCGCCGGGCCTCAAGCGGGGCGGTGTGTTGAATGTGGTGCGCCACGAAATTGATCTGATCTGCCCGGTTGATGATATTCCGGACCATGTTGAGTGCGATGTCAGCGCGCTCGACATTGGCGATGGCGTGCATATTTCGGCGGTCAAACTGCCGGATGGCGTGCGCCCAGCCATAAGCAAGCGTGATTTTACGATTGTGACCGTCGCACCGCCGGTTGCCGAAAAAGCTGGCGCCGAAGCCGCAGCGCCTGCCGCTGCTGCGGCGCCTGCGGCTGGGGCGAAAGCTGCGCCTGCCGCTAAAGGCGGCGCTGCCGCCAAGGCGCCTGCCGCCGCCGCAAAAGCGCCTGCTGCGAAGCCCGCCGCCAAATCCGGCGGCAAGAAATAGCGCAAGACACAGGGCAGGGGACGGAATAGATATTGCGCCATTCTGTTTTCTGTCCTCTGCCCTCTGAAAAAAAGGGGCCGCGCCATGCTGCTCTTGGTGGGGCTCGGCAATCCGGGTCAGAAATATCTGAATAACCGCCATAATGCCGGCATGATGGCGGTGGATGCGATTGCGGTGCGTTACCGGCTGTCCCAGCCGCGCCCGCGCTTCCAGGGGCTTACCCGCGACGGGCTGATTGCCGCTGAAAAAGTGGTATGTCTGAAGCCCGCGACTTTCATGAACCTGTCCGGACAGTCTGTTGGCGAAGCGATGCGGTTTTTCAAACTGACGCCGGCCGATATAGTGGTTTTTCATGACGAGCTGGACCTTGCCCCTGGCAAATTGCGCGTCAAAACCGGCGGCGGCAATGGCGGGCATAACGGCCTGCGTTCCATTGATGCGCATATCGGGCTGGAATACCGCCGGGTGCGCATTGGTATCGGCCATCCCGGCAACAAGGATCTAGTCACGCCCTATGTATTGAGCGATTTCACCAAACAGGAAAACACGGAATGGCTGGACACCCTGCTTGATGCGATTGCGGATTGCGCGGAATATCTGACGCGCGGCGAGGATGATGCGTTTCAGAGCCGGATAGCGGCGAAGATAAAACCAAATCCGCGTACAGATAATCCGTCTAAAGATAAAAATACAGAAAAGGAATAACCCGGTATGGGATTCAAATGCGGTATTGTCGGCCTGCCCAATGTGGGCAAGTCAACTTTGTTTAATGCGCTGACGCAAACGGCGGCGGCCGAAGCCGCGAACTATCCGTTCTGCACCATCGAACCCAATGTTGGCGATGTGCCGGTGCCGGACCCGCGTCTCGACCGGCTGGCCGCGATTGCGAAATCGGCAAAAATCATCCCGACCCGCCTGTCCTTTGTCGATATTGCCGGGCTGGTGCGCGGCGCTTCAAAGGGCGAGGGGCTGGGCAATCAGTTCCTGTCGCATATCCGCCAGGTCGATGCGATCATTCACGTGCTGCGCTGTTTTGAGGACCCGAACGTCACCCATGTGGATGACAGGATTGATCCGGTTGCCGACGCCGAAACGGTGGAAACCGAATTGATGCTGTCGGATATGGAAAGTCTGGAGCGCCGCGTGGATGCCGCGCGCAAAAAAGCTGCGGGCAAGGACAAGGATGCGCTGGCGCAACTGGCGGTGATGGAACCCGCATTGGAGGCGCTGCGCGATGGCCGCCCGGCGCGCACCGCCAGTATCCCGGATGATCTGCGCCCGCTGTTTGAGCAGCTGGGTCTCATTACCGCCAAGCCGGTGCTGTATGTGTGCAATGTTTCCGAGGCCGACGCGGCCACCGGCAATGCCTATTCCAATGCTGTGGCGGCCAAGGCGAAAGCCGAAAATGCCGCAGCCATCGTGGTATCAGCGGCGATCGAGGCCGAAGTGTCGGCGCTGCCAAAAGAAGAACGCGCGGAATTTCTGGAAACTATCGGCCTCAAGGAGACAGGATTGGCGCGGGTGATTTTTGCAGGCTATGGCCTGCTGGATCTGGTGACTTTTTTCACTGTTGGCCCGAAAGAAACCCGCGCCTGGACCGTCCCGCGCGGCGCCAAAGCCCCGCAGGCGGCAGGCGTCATCCACACCGATTTCGAAAAAGGCTTCATCCGCGCCGAAACCATTGCATATGATGACTATATTGCCTGTAATGGCGAGAATGGCGCCAAGGATGCGGGCAAAATGCGGCTGGAAGGCAAGGAATATGTGGTGCGCGACGGCGACGTGCTGCATTTCCGCTTTGCGAATTGAGTATTATTTATAATCCAGTGGAGGGTTTTTCGCTTGCTTCGCCTAGTGCATTGGATTAGTATATGCAAGGCTCCTTACCAGTCACTATTGTCGAGACGCCAGAATTTCTGACCTTTGCGGGCAAGCTTTTACGCGAAGATGAACGCGACGCGCTGATTGACTATTTGGCATATAACCACAGCGGCAGGTGTGGTGATTGCCGGAACCGGCGGCATTCGTAAACTGCGTTGGGGGCTGGAGGGGCGCGGTAAACGGGGCGAGGCGCGAGTGATCTATTTTTATCATTGTACGGATTTACCGCTCTTCATCCTGACCGCATATGCAAAAAATGAACAGACGAATTTGAGTCAGGCCGACAGGAACAGCTTCAGACACTTAACCAAACTGATAGTGGATAATTACGGGAGAACAAGGCGATGACACGCAATGTTGCAGATAGTATCCGCACAGGACTTGAGGAGGCGCTCGATTATGCGCGTGGCGGGGCTGATAAAAGCAGATATCGCATTCATGTTCCAAAGCAGATCAATGTCCGCGCGATACGTGACAAACTTGGCATGACCCAGGAAGAATTCGCCGCCTGTTTTGGTTTTAGCGTTAATACCTTGCGGCACTGGGAACAGGGCAAGCGTCAGCCCGAGGGGCCAACTCGCGCCTATCTGCTTGTGATCGAGCGTGCGCCAAAGGCGGTGCAAAAAGCGCTGCGGGCCGCGTAATCAGTCAACTTTGTTTAACAGGAAAGTCATGACAGAGCCAAAATATTACTGGGAAGATTTCGTGCCGGGCGAGGTGGTGAAGTTTGGCGCCTATGCCGTTACCAAAGAAGAGATCATCACCTTCGCCAGCGAATATGATCCCCAGCCGATGCATATAGATGAAGAAGCGGCGAAGAAAACCTTTATTGGCGGGCTGTGCGCCAGCGGCTGGCATAGCTGCGCGATGGCGATGCGCATGATGTGTGATCATTATCTGCTGCAATCGGCCGGCATGGGCGCGCCGGGGGTGGATGACAGTAAATGGCGCGCGCCGGTCCGGCCCGGTGAGATTTTATCCATGCAGCGCGAATGTCTTGAGCGCCGGGTTTCAAAGTCGCGTCCGGAAATGGGGCTGACGAAATTCCGCCACACCATGACCAATCAGCATGGCGAAGTGAAAATGATCATTGAAGGCAGCATGATGTTCGCGCGCCGCCATCCCGGCGCGGAGGTCTGAGCGATGGCGCAGTGGCTGGAAGATATTGAACTGGGCAACCGCATTGATCTTGGCGCATGGAAGATGGATGAAGCCGAGATGATCGCCTTCGCCCGCAAATATGACCCGCAGCCCTTTCATATTGATCCGGCGGCGGCGGCGGCCTCGCATTTCGGCGGCATCATTGCCAGCGGCTGGTTCACCATTGCCTGCTGGATGCGCGCGATGATGAAGCACCGCAATGAACAAAATCTGAAATATGCGCAGCCGGAAACGCAAAGCCCGGGGCCCAAGCCGCAAAACGGGCCTTCACCGGGCTTTGTCAATCTGCAATGGCCAACCCCGGTGCGGCCCGGCGATGTCATTACCTTCTCGGCCACCACGGCGGAAAAACTGGTGATGAAATCGCGCCCGGGATGGGGCATTATCCGCAGCACCAATGAAGGGTTCAATCAGAAAGGTGAACTGGTTCTGCGTTTTACCGGCCAGGGCATGGTAAGCCGCAGATCATAATCGAACCGGGGAGGAACGGCATATGGCGCATCTGGGAAAAATGATCACACTGAAAAGCGGTGACGGGGCGGAGATTGACTATTATCATGTCGCGGCACAGGGCGCGCGCAAGGGCGGCTTGGTTTGTGTGATGGAAATATTCGGCGTCACCGATCACATCAAGGATGTGTGCGACGCCTGGGCGAAAGACGGGCTGGAGGTGATTTCGCCCGCGCTCTATGACCGCGCGGAAAAGAATTTCCAGGCCGATTACTCCCCTGACGCGATCCAAAAGGGGCTGGCGCTGCGCGCCAAAACCAGTGCTGAAAACAACATACAGGATGTGCAGACCGGCATTGATTATCTGAAGGGCCGCAATGCGGGCCCCGTCTATGTCACGGGCTATTGCTATGGCGGCACGGTTACCTGGCTGGCGGCGTGCCGCTGCACCGGGCTTGCGGCGGCGGCGGGCTATTATGGCGGCGGCATTGGGGATTATATCGGTGAAAAGCCGAAATGCCCTACCATCCTGCATTTCGGTGAACATGACAAAGGCATCCCCATGACGACGGTGCGCAAGATCGAAGCCGCGCATCCTGACGTGAAGGTTTATGTCTATGACGCCGGGCACGGCTTTCAGTCCGACCGCCGCACCGACTATAACGAAGCCTGCGCCAAACTGGCCAAGAGCCGCTGCCTCGAACTGTTCGCCGCGAACAAGGGATAAATAAAGGATTTTCTGGGTATTATCAGGTCGAATCTTTGGCGTCAGTAATGTGCCATGTCGCCTCTAATCGTAGTTGGAGCGCAGTTTGCCTAGTGACAATAGGATGAAATATGTGCGAATCTGACGCCGCAGACCTAAGAAACGGTTAAAAGATGACCAATTCTAAGCCTAGGCAGATTCCAAAGAAATTGGGGAAGTCGCCGCTGATAGAAAGCTTGTGGGAGCTTCGCTTTTCGAGCGAAATGGCATCAGTATCTGAATTATTACCGGGATTATTGTTTTCAGAGTTTGACCAGGAGTTCCAATCAATTGAGCCACTGCCAGTGGCCAATATTCCACTGCAAATTCGCCTGATGAATCCAGATTTTATGTATGCCCCGACAGTGCGTTTAACGGGCGTTCATTATACTATACAAATCGGAGATAGAGTTGTTTCACTTGGTTGTATAATGCCTTACAGAGGTTGGGAAGAATTTGGTCCAAAAATACTCAGCTTAGTAAAAATACTTAAAAAAACAAATTTGATATCTAAGCCAGAGCGTTTTTCTATGAAATATATCGATATACTTCCTTCTAGCGCAGAACCTGGCATCTCCCAGTTGGATATTGCTATTACCTTGGGCAAACGGAACATTGATGTGCATCCACTGCACTTGCGCACGGAGGTGGTTGAAGAGGGCTTTTTGAATATTATACAGATTGTTTCACCGGCCAATGTTCAATTATTGGGGGGGGCAAGAAAAACCGGTGTGCTTGTTGATAATGACACTATCTATGATCATGTCTCTGGTGATTTTTGGAAGGGTTTTTCAAAGCAGCTTGATCGCGTACATAAGGTTAACAAGAAAATGTTCTTTAACCTCCTTACAGAATCGGCGGTTAAAAATCTGGATCCGGAGTACTGATGACAGTCATTTCTCACTTGTCGGCTTTAGAGCGATCCTTGGCTCCCATGAAAGCGAAGGAAACTGCCGCGATTACTATGCTCCTCAGTTCTATCTTTCTATTGCCCCAAAATATTGAAGGGTCGGCAGCTACTACGGCTAGAGATGAAAAAGTGATTGTCACGTCATCGGACCTTGTACGCAGAATGAGTTCGCCTAACACTATTATTTCTTTAATGGAAAAGCGTCCTAGTTTTACGCCAAAATCTGAGTTGGGCAGGCGACTACTGGCTATCCGCGAGCGGGCCATTGCTCGAGGTTTGCAATTGCTTACTGAAGAAGAGATTCTGCATGAAGTCATGCTCCGACGCGGAGATGTTCTATGACACTCAAGCGGCGAACCTACATTGATTCAAATATTTTGATAGCGGCATTCAGGGGTATAGGGGCGAAGTATGATCAGGCGCTAACTATTTTGGATGATCCAGAGAGAGAGTTTGTAATCAGCGATTTCTTACGATTAGAAACCATATCAAAACCTACGTTTAATAATCTTCTGGATGAAGTTGATTTCATGACTACTTTCTTTGCGAGCGCGACTGAAAACGTTTACGCCTCTCAGTTATTGACTGAAAAGGCTCTGGAAATTGCATGTAATCATGACTTGCATCCAGTTGATGCGTTACACATAAGTGCCGCAATTATAGCGAAGGTTGACGAATTTATCACTTTAGAAAAATCAACTAAACCGATGTTCAGGGTAAATGAACTGCGGATGGTCTCTTTGCACATTCCGTAATCTGGCAAGCTAAGGCCCAGCTAATGAACGAAGCTTTCAAGCTCCCGCCGGTCAGAAATAATCACGATCAAGGGGCTGGCCTGCTATGCAGTTTGGAGACGGGCTGTCACTTCCTCCGTCATCGGCGCACTCCTTATTTTATGATCCATACCCTCTATTTGAAAATTAGTGTGTCCAGGTTACTTCTTTTCGAGCAGAAATTTTCTACATTCTGTTTCTGACGCTGCACTATAGCAAAATTACGCGATAAGAAGGACCACCCGTTTATGACACAGCAAGACAAGTTGGGAACGGTCGGCGGATTATTCCGTTATCCGGTGAAATCGCTTGGCGGTGAGGCGCTGGCGGCGGCGCAGATCGGCGTTTCGGGAGTCGCGGGGGATAGAATATGGGCGTTTCGTGACCTTGGCCGCAATGAAATCAGCAGCGCCAAGCGCAACCCGCTGCTGCTGCGGATTACCGCCGCATTGCAGGATGATGGCCATGCCAGGCTGAGTTTCCCGTCCGGCGAAACATCCAGCACGGCGGCGCCGGACTGCGCGGATAGAGTCTCAGACTTTATTGGCCGGCCACAGGCGCTGTTTGGATTGCGTCCGGCCAGTGATGTGGCGCACTTTGCCAGGGCGGGTGTGGCAGTGGAAAATATGGAGGCGGATATCAGAGGCGTGCTGGGATTGCTGCCCGATGAGACGCTGCCGGATTTTTCCAAATTCCCGGCCGAGGCGCTGCGCAATGCGACCGTGCCCGGCACCTATTTTGATGGCGCAGTCATTCATATCATCCTCGCGTCCGAACTGCGCCAGATACAGGCTTCCGTATCCGGGGCTGAGGTGGATGCGCTGCGCTTCCGGCCCAATATCGTGCTGAATGATCTGGCGGCGCCGCTTGTATCGGATGATCTTGTTGGCGCAACCCTGCGGGCTGGCGACAGTGTCCTGCGTCTGGATTATATGGTGCCGCGCTGTTCCATGACGACGCATGAACAGGGCCGGCTTGGCAAGGCGCCGCAAATCATGCGCACCCTGGTGCGCGACTGGAAGCATAATTTCGGACTATATGCCTCGGTGCAGCAGGGCGGCCGGATCAAACTGGATGATGTGATCGCGCGGTGTTAGGACAGGCGGCCCGTCAGGCGCTGGTCCAGCCTGTTTATCTGCCGGCTGGTTTCCTCACTGTCCCAGCCCAGTTCGCCCGCCATAATGGCGGCTGCCTTTTGCAGCGCGGCGTTACCTGGGTGACCCAGCGTGCACAGTCCGGTGCGGCGCAACAGCGCATCTTCCAGGTTTAACGCCATCTCGAAACGCGCGGCGTAGCGGATTTGCGCGCCCGCTTCCGGCAAATGACCGGCAAGGGGTGCGGCCATGACGGGGTCCTGCGCAATGATCGCCATGATATTTTCCATGCGCGCGCCATAATTGCGCGCCAGATGTTCCACCGTCGCGGCGTCAAGCGCCCGATGGCGCGCTTTCGCCTCCGCCAGAAATTCCGGAAAGCTGCGCATGGCGCCGATCAGCGGGGTCTGTGCAGTGCGCGACTGCGGGCCGGGCCGGGCAAGTTTGCGGCAGGCCAGGTCAACCACTTGTTCCGCCAGATGGCGCGACGTGGTCCATTTGCCGCCCAGTGCGGAAATCAATCCTTCACGGGCTTCTTCTTTGGCGTGATCGAAAATTTCCGATCCCCGGCTGGCCCCATAGGTCGCCCCGCCCGCATCCGCCGGGTCCGCCACCAGAGGCCGCAGGCCTGCATAACTGTGTAATACGCAGCCACGGGTCAGCCTGGCCTGCGGCAATCCGGCGTTCACCTTGCCGAGAAGTTCCGCAATATCGGCCTCTGTAACGGCCAGATTATCCGGATCATCTGTGTACGGCGTATCTGTCGTCGCCAGAATTGAATGGCCGCGCCAGGGCAGCACAAAAAAATGCGCGTCCCTGCCGATGACTGCAATGGCCCGGCTGGACAGGGAACGGGTTATCAGGTGAATGCCCTTGGAGCGTTGCAGGCATATTGCGGCCTGTTTGCCGGCAAGCGCGCCGATCCCGTCGGCCCAGGGCCCAGCGGCATTGATGGTCAGGCTTGCGCTGATATCATATTGCGCGCCGCTGATATTGTCGTGCAGCCGGGCGCCGGTTACCCGTCCGGGCGCGCCATTCAGCCCTATTACCCGTGCATAATTGGCGATCTGAGCGCCATTGCCGGCGGCGCCTGCGAGAAATTCCAGCGCCAGGCGTTCGGGCGCATGCATCTGGCAGTCATAATAGCGCAGCGCACCCGCATCTGCCGCGCCGTTCAGCAGCGGCTCTGCCGCAACCGCCTGGGCGGGCGAAAGCGCGTCATGCCCGGGCAATAATTTGTCCGCCTGCATGTCCTTGTTGCGGTCAAACGCCAGGACATCATATAAAGCCAGCCCCGCACGCAATGTCAGATGCTGCATGCGCGATGCGGCGGGCAGAATGAACTGCAACGGCATCACCATGTGCGGCGCGATGTTCAGCCAGATCCGCCGCTCGCGTAAAGATTCCCGCACCAGGGAAAATTCGAAATTGCGCAGATAACGCAGGCCGCCGTGAATAAGTTTTGACGATGCCGAAGTCGTGGCGCTGGCAAAGTCATTCTTTTCCGCCAGTGCAACCCGAAGCCCGCGCAGGCTGGCATCCCAGGCAATGCTGGCGCCCGTAATGCCCCCGCCAATAATGAGCAGATCAAACTGCGTGGCGGCCATTGCGGCAAGATTGCGTTGCATTTGGCGATCCCTGAAAAAAAGGCCGGGGGATGCCCGGCCTTTTTTAGTTCGTCTGTGAATGAAGCATTACACTTTTTGCAGAATGTGAACGATGCAGATGGAGCCTGCGCCCATCATATGGACAAGTCCGGTGCGTGCGCCTTCGACCTGGAATTTATCCTGCTGGCCGCGCAACTGGCGCGTTGCGTCCCAGACCTGCGCCAGACCGGTTGGCCCGCCGGGGTGACCGCGCGCGATCAGGCCGCCATCCGGCGAGAAGGGAACCCTGCCGCCAAAGGTGGTTTCGCCATCGGCCAGCATCCGGTCGCCTTCGCCCGGGCCGCAGAAACCGAGCAGTTCATAATACATCAACTCCTCAATCGGGAAAGCGTCATGTACATGCACGAAGTCGATATCTTTGGGCCCAAGCCCGGCTTCCTCATAGGCCAGCCTGCCAGTGATCTCGGTCGAATAAGATGGTCCCACCACGGCGCCCATGAAGATATGGCCTTCGCCATAATGTTCAGATTGCGATTGTGACGCCAGCACCTTGATCATCGGGCGTCCGTTGGCGTGTTTCTTCGCCCAGGCTTCGGTGGCGACAATCGCGCCCGCAGCGCCCGCGCCGCTGGCGCAGGCCATCATGGCGGTATGCGGATAGGCAACCATGTCCGAGGCCAGCACTTCTTCCGCCGTCACTTCATGATCGGCGCGGCGTTGCGCCATCGGGTTATGGCGCGCATGATTCCAGTTTTTGGCTGCAATCTTGGCGAAAGTTTCGATGGTGGTGCCGTTTTCATGCATCCGGCGCTGTGCCCACATGGCGAAAAATCCGGCGGGCAACATGAGATTTTCCATCGAAGGCAGCTTTTTCTTGCCTCTGACGGGCTGGCTCATGGGATTGCCCATCAGGCGCATATCGTCATAGCCAATCGCCATGGCGACATCGGTCTGGCCGCCGGAAACCGCCCAAACGGCCTCACGAAACGCCGAAGAGCCGGTGGCGGAGGCATTTTCCACATGCGTGACAGGCACGCCGGTCAGGCCCAGATCCTTGGCAAAACCAATGCCTTCCGTCATGCCGCCGCCAATATAACCATTGTATAAAGCGCCTACATCGCGAAATTTGATGCCTGCATCCTTCAGGGCCTCGGTGCCGGCCGTAAAATACAGATCGCGTTTGGGAATATGGTCCTTGGAGAACCGGTGCATCCCGACACCAATTACGTAAACATCTCTATTCATTGCTTGATTCTCCTAGACGGGCGTAAATTTGAAACTGCAATACTGGGTGCCATCCTCGTCGGTGACGACAGGATTGGGCGTCAGGCGCATTTTCATGCCGATTTTCCAGTCACCCATCTTGCCATCGATCGGGGCCTGAATGCGTACCCCTTCCGGCAGGTCGATCTGGCCCACGCCATAACCCGGCACTTTTTCGCGGCTGCCCATTTTTGGCATCATGATAAAGGACCAGGAATATAATTCACCGACCGGGGACAGTTCCACATCCACGACCGGTTCGGAGGTCACGGGGCACAGCTTTCGTATTGGAAAGTAAGTCTTATTTGCAGCCTTGCTGTAGGAGCCGATCAGCCTGCAAGGCAATTCCGGATTTTCCGGGATCACCATATAGCCTTCTTCCAGGGGGACCATTTTTGCCATTTTGTTCCTCTCCGCTTGGGTTTTTAATTTTACTGCCTTGGTGATCGTGGCTTGCCGACAAAATGTCAAGATCAAACATAACCCGGCTATTGGCCGCGAGACAGGATTGGACAAGTTGATTTATGTATCCGGGAGTGAGGTATTTATGTTGCTGACGACATAGTTCTGCTTGCAACTTTAATTGCTTTTCATGATAAGTAGGGCCCGCTAGGGGTCAAGGGCGCATTGCCGTAAATTCAAACGGCATCGTTTCAGACAACTTACAATAATATACATAGGCAATAACAGGCAGCACATGCCGGTTGCACGCAGTACGCTGGGAGGAACACCGTGAAAGATATTGAGAATTTTGTATTCCGCTTCAGAGTGGCAATATTATCCAGCCTGTTTCTGTTGACTCTTTTTATGGGATTTTTTGCTTCCAAGCTGCATATGGATGCAGGCTTTCGCAAGATGCTGCCTATCGGCCATGAATATATTGATACATTTTTTCAATATTCCGAGGCTTTTGGCGGCGGCAACCGCGTGCTGGTCGTGCTTGAAGCCAAAAATGGTGAAATCTGGACACCGGATTTTTTGGCTACTCTCAAGCAAGCCACCGATGATATTTTCTTCATTCCCGGTGTTGCGCGCCATACCGTCACATCGCTCTGGACGCCCAATACCCGCTTTATCGCAGTGACAGAAGACGGGCTTGAGGCCGGGGACGTCATTTCTGCCGATTTCAAACCCACACCCGAAGGCATCAAAAAAGTCATTGATAATACCCTGCGGGCCGATCTGGTCGGGCGCCTGGTAGCAACCAAATTCAATGCCGCGATGATCCGTGCGGAATTGCTGGATTTCAATCCGGAAACCAAACAGCGCCTGAATTATTTCGATGTGGCGTACAAGCTGGAAAATGAAATCCGTGCGAAATATATTTCGGACACTGTTGATGTCAAAATTATTGGTTTTGCGAAACTGACTGGCGACATCGCCGACGGCGCCAGAAGCGTGGTGACCTTTTTTGGTGTGGCTTTTGTGCTGACCTGCGTGATGCTCTGGTTATATTGCCGCTCGGTACGCCTGACCTTGGTGACGGTTGCCGCCTCGCTCTGTTCACTGATCTGGCAATTCGGCCTTCTGAACATTATGGGTTTCGGGCTTGATCCGCTGGCGGTGCTGGTGCCGTTCCTGGTGTTCGCTATCGGCGTCAGCCATGGTGTGCAGCAGATTAACATGGTGGGCGCTGAAATCGCCGCCGGTCTGGACAAGGAAAAAGCCGCCCGGGTTACCTTCTCGTTCCTGCTGCGTCCGGGCGCTGTGGCGCTGATGACCTGCCTGGCGGGCTTTGGTACATTGTATATCATTCCTATCGGGATGATTCAGGAACTGGCCATCACTTCTTCGATTGGCGTCGGCTTAAAGATTGTCTCCAACCTTATCATGCTGCCGCTTCTGGTGTCCTTTATTGCGCCGGGTCCGGAATATGGGCCCAAGGTGAAAGCCGCGATGGATTCACGCGCCCGCGCATGGCCCTATCTGGCCAAAATTGCTCTGCCGAGAAACGCCTTTATATTTATTGGCTTCTGCATTGTGCTGGGGATATTCGGGTTCATCCAGGGCTCCAAGCGCCAGATCGGCGACGTGCATGCGGGGGCGGGAGAGTTGCATCCTGATTCGCGCTATAATTCCGACAGCCGTTTCATCGCCGAGAATTTCGGGCTGGGCCTGAACGTGCTCACCATCATTGCTGAAACGCCGAAGGCGGCGTGTATTGATTATGGCGTTATGGATTTTCTGGACCGGCTGGCCTGGGAAATGCTGAATGTTCCGGGCGTTGTCTCGACCCTTGGGCTTACGGAAATCGCCAAAAACTCCAATGCGCTCTGGCAGGAAGGGCATCTGAAAATGAATGCCCTGCCGCGCGCCAGCTCGGCACTGGCCCAGGCCACATCCGGTATCGAAAGCGGCACCGGCTTGCTGGATACGCAATGCTCGATTCTGCCGACGCATGTTTATCTTGCCGATACCAAGGCAGAAACCGTGAAGCGCGTGGTAAAGGTGGCGGAAGATTTTATCGCCAATCCGGCCAACAAGTCTGACGATGTGAAATTGCGCATTGGCACAGGCAATGTGACGATCGTTTCGGCGACTAACCAGGTGGTGGAGCATTCGGAAATTCCGATGCTGCTCTATGTGTATGCCGTGGTGATGGTGCTGGTGATCTTTGTCTATCGTGAATGGCGTGGCGCGATCTGTTGTGTGGTGCCGCTGGTGCTGTCCACGATTATCGGCAACTGGTTCCTGAATGGCGCGGGCATCGGCCTTAAAATTTCGACGCTGCCGGTGCTGGCCATTGCTGTGGGTATCGGCGTCGATTACGGCATTTACGAATATAACCGGATGCAACGCTATATGCGCATGGGCGTCAGCCCGCATGAGGCCTATTTGCAGGCGCTGAACGATGTGGGCTCCGCCACCATGTTCACCGGCGGCACGCTGGCGATCGGCGTCTCCACCTGGATTTTCTCTGAGTTGAAATTCCAGGCGGATATGGGCCTGCTGCTGACCTTCATGTTTGTCGTCAACATGATTGGCGCGATTACCCTGCTGCCCGCCATGGTCGCGGCGCTGGAATATCTGTGGCCGCTGAAGCGCAAGCCGCTGACCGAAGAAGAAGCGCGCGCGATTTCCCGCATGCACTGATTGCTTAACGCGCATTCAGGAAACAAAAAAGGCCCCGTTTACCGGGGCCTTTTTATTGCCAGTGGCGATTATTATTTCTGCAACAGCTTGAAAACGCGGGCGGTGCCGTCATTGACGCTTTCATAGGTGACAGGGTTGGTGAAGTCGCTGATCCTGTCCCAATTCGCGGCGACGTCATCGGCGCTGACAGCGCCTGGTATATGCATTCCCTGCGCCTCAATGGTTTTAACGGCTGCAAAGAAGCCCGCGCCCGCCGTAATGATGGCGCCCGATGGGGCGTCTTCGCTCAGCATGAACAATACCGCAGGCGTCACCAGTTCCGGCTTCAGCGCCTCCAGCGCCTGGGGCGGCATAATGCTTTCGGTCATGCGGGTGGCGGCGATGGGGGCCAGCGTATTGACCTTGATGTTATATTTGCGGCCTTCCTGTTTCAGCGCGTTCATCAGCCCGACCTGGCCCAGTTTGGCGGCGGCGTAATTAGTCTGGCCGAAATTGCCAAACAGCCCGCTGCCGGATGTCACCATGACGATGCGGCCATAATTCTGTTCGATCATGATAGGCCAGACGGCTTTGGTCACATTGACCGCGCCCATCAGATGCACATCGACAATCAGTTGAAAATCATCCAGGCTGACCTTGGCAAAGCTCTTGTCACGTAAAATGCCTGCATTATTCACAAGCAAATCGACCCGGCCATAAGCATCCATGGTCTGCTTGACCAGATTTTCGACACCCTTTCTGTCGGTGATGCTGGAGCCATTGGCGATAGCCTCGCCGCCCGCCGCCTTGATTTCCGCAACGACTTTTTCGGCTGCCTGGCTTGAGCCGCCGGTGCCGTCCACATTTCCCCCTAAATCATTAACGACGACTTTGGCGCCCAGTTTGGCCAGCGCCAGCGCATGTGAACGCCCGAGACCGCCGCCCGCGCCCGTAATGATTGCCACTTTTCCGTCAAACCTGATGGTCATGGAAGGCTCCTTTTCTGCTGAGATGTATGTTTTTGGTGTTGAGATGGTCTATTCTTTGCCCCAGCCGGCCCAGCAGGTCAAGCATCGCCGGCGGCAGCGGAAGCGGGCGGCTGCTGCGGGCGCGCATGCACCATAGGACCGGTGCAATCATTGGCCGGACCGGCCATGCTGAACGCGGTATGAACTGAAGGAAAGCGCAATGAAACTGTATGATTATAAACCGGCCCCCAATCCGCGCCGGGTGCGGATATTTCTCGCCGAAAAAGGCGTCAGCATTCCCACGGAGCAGGTGGTGCTGATGAAGGGCGAACAGCGCGCCGCAGGTTTTGTTGCAAAAAATCCGTTTGCGCGTGTGCCGGTGCTGGAGCTGGATGATGGCAGGATGATTTCGGAATCGGTTGCCATCTGCCGCTATATAGAAGGAATGCATCCGAGCCCGCCGCTGTTTGGCCGCGACGCCCTGGAACAGGTGTTTGTGGAAATGTGGCAGCGTTCGGCGGAGTTCGAGCTGATGTTTCCCATCACGCACGCATTTCGCCACGGCACCGAAATTGGCAAGGGGCTGGAATCCAATCAGAACGCCGCCTGGGCCGAAACATCGCGGGCGCGCGCGCTGAACGGCATGAAAATTTTCGATGCGGAACTGGGCAAGCGCGAATTTATAGCGGGCGCGGAATTTTCAATTGCGGACATCACCGCGCTATGCGCGATTGATTTTGGCGCCAATACCGGCGCGCTTAAAATGCCGGACACGCTGCAAAATCTGAAACGCTGGCACGCCACGGTTTCGGTGCGGCCAAGTGCTGCGGCTTAAATTCCGAACGCCGCGGCGATCAGCTCGTACGACCGCACGCGGTCGGCATGGGCATGGGTGATGGTCAGCAGGATAAATTCATCCACGCCGTGCCGCGCGCCCAGTGCGTTCAGCCGTTCCGCGCATTGCGCACCCGTGCCGGTGATGCCGCGCTGGCGGACGCTGTCATATAATCCCTGTTCGGACAGGGTGAAGGGGTGCGCGTCCACCTGTTCCGGGCTGATGAAACGCCCGCGTGAGCCGAGCAGCAATTGCGTCACCCACAGATTACGCGGCTTGGCAATATGCTGCGCCGCTTCTGCGGTGTCCGCCGCCAGCGCATTCACGCCGAGCGCCGCATAGGGCTGCGCCAGTCCCGCGGAGGGCTTGAAGTTGCGGCGATAGGCGTCAACCGATGCTTCGGATTGTTCCGGCGTGATGAAATGCGCATGGCAATAAGGCAGGCCGAATTGAGCGGCATAGAGCGCGCCCTGCACGCTGGAGCCCAGCATCCAGCTTTCGGGCAGTGTCTGGATCAGCGGCATGGCGTGAATGCCCTGATAGGGATGTTCGGGCGGAAAATTATCGGCCAGGAACTGTTGCAGCAATTCGATCTGTTGCGGGAACACGTCAATCGGATAGGCTTTGGGGCCGGGTTGCAGTGCGGCCGAGGTGCGCGGATCGGTGCCGGGCGCGCGCCCCAGCCCCAGATCAATCCGCCCGGGATAGAGCGCCTCCAGCATTTTGAAACATTCCGCAACCTTGAGCGGGCTGTAATGCGGCAGCATGACGCCGCCTGCGCCCACACGGATGCGCGTGGTTTCGCCTGCGATCTTGCCGATCAGAATTTCCGGCGCCGATCCCGCAAAGCTGGCGGTGTTGTGATGTTCCGCCACCCAATAGCGGTGATAGCCAAAGCCCTCGCAGGCTTTGGCCAGCGCGACACTTTCGGCCAGCGCCTGTGCGGCGCTGCCGCCATCGCGGATCGGGGATTGATCAAGTACGCCTAGTCTGGTCATAAAATCCCTATTGCCGGCGCAGGGCCTGGATCACGCTGAACGGCGATAGGCTGCACAGGATCATAATAGCTGAAAATACCAGCAAGGCGTCCGAAGTGTGAAATATATCCTGTAACAGGCCGCCCATCCAGGAACCGAGCGCCGCCCCAACGCCGCCCGCCATGCTGATGGCGCCATAGATCCTTCCAAAATTTGGCCCGCTGAAAATGCGCGACGCCATGACCGAAACCGTGGGGCCGCGCGCGCCCATCGACAGGCCAACACTCAGCACCAGCAGCGGAATAGCGATGACCGAGGGGTAATATTTGATCAAAAACAGGCTGAATACCGATGTTAGGCTGAGAATATAGCTCAACAGGACCGCGCGGCGCGGGCCGATACGGTCACCCAGTGTGCCAAAACCGATAATGCCAATGGGGCTGAGCAGCCCGATAAAACCAAATGCGGCGGCCGCGTGCATCGGCTCCACCCCGGCTTCAATCATGAAGCTGACGGAATGGATCATCACGGCCATCACGCCCGCGCCGGTAAAGAAAAATATCGCCGCCATGCCCCAGAAAGGCGCGGTCCGCACGGCGCGCGACAGCGTCCATATGCCGCTTTCCAGTGCCGATTTCGGATCGGCCTTGTCGCGATGAAATTGCCGGTAGGAAGGGTGCCCCGCGCGGATTTTCCGCCAGGGCAGGATCAGCATGATGGGAACCAGCAATGCCAGGATAATCGCGTAAATCTGATAGGTGGCCCGCCAGTCATATCGCGCAATCAATAATGCCGCGGCGGGTGAAATAATCAGCGTGCCCACCCCGCTGGCGGAATAGATCACGCCCATGGCCGTTCCCACCCGCGCATGATACCAGCGATTGATCAGAACCGCGGCAGGCACAGGACCGATACAGGCAATGGCGACGCCCGCCATCAGGCCCAACGACAGATACAGCATGGTAATATTTTGCGCTACGGAAGCGGCGGCATAGGCACCCGCGAACAGGGTCAGTCCGATAGGATACAGCACCCTGGGCCCAAGCCGTTCCATCAGGCCGCCGGTTATGGGCGACATCAGCCCGCTCAGCAGCATGGCAACAGAGATAATGCTGGAAACCTCGCCGCGCCCGGCCGAAAGGGCGGCCTCCAGCGGCAACAGGAATACGGAAAAAGACAGGTTCATACCCGCCGCAAGCAGCGACAGAAAGAAGCACAGCGCCAGGACCAGGCTTGCAAACAGGGCCGGCCGCTTGACAGCGGCGTCAGAAGGCTGGGACATAAGTTACCGGGAAAGGCTGGAAATGATGATCCGGGAACCCTATGCCCTTCAATGGCATAAGGCAATTCGTCTCTTTCGGGACATTGGGCGCGGGTCTGGGCGGCCCGTCCCGGGCGATCATTGCGGCTTATGGGATCTGGGTGACGGCGCTGGAATGGGAAGCCGGTATCGCTGCTGCGGGCATGGAACAATCCATTATGCATGGTTTGGGGCGAAAAGGTGCCCATCACCCATTTCGACCCCGCGACGGCGCAGAAACAGGTGCGTAAAATTAACTGTTTCTTCTCCAAGGAAGCCCTGCATTCTGGCGCCATCGCCGTTTTCCGCTTCAGCGGCGACAATGGGTAAGCCCGTGCGCGCGCCCGCAATTGCCTGTCCCCGCTTTGACCCCGGCCGCAGTCTGTGCGATTATCGTCCGGTAAAATTCATACGCGGCGCGATTATACGGCCGGCATGGGGAGAAGCGGGAGATGAGCGGTAAAAAGACTATCCGCATCGGCGGCGCCACCGGGTTCTGGGGCGATACCAGCCTGGGCGCGCAGCAGCTGGTGCGCAGCGGCAATGTCGATTATCTGGTATTTGATTATCTTGCCGAGATCACCATGTCGATTCTGGCCCGCGCCCGGGCGAAAAATCCCGAACAGGGCTATGCGCTGGATTTCGTCTCCGGCGTGTTGCGCGGCATCCTGCCCGAAGTGGCGCGCCAGGGCATCAGGATCATCTCCAACGCAGGCGGGGTTAATCCGGTTTCATGCGGCCGCGCGGCGCAGGCGCTGGTTGACGAGTTGGGCCTCAAACTGAAAGTGGCCGTGGTGACCGGCGATGATATTCTCGGCCGGGCGGACGCGATGCGCAAGGCCGGCGTAAGGGAAATGTTCAACGGCGCTGAAATGCCGCCGAAGCTGATGTCGATGAACGCCTATCTGGGCGCGCCTGGAATTGCAGCGGCGCTGGACAGGGGCGCTGACATCGTCATCACCGGGCGCTGTGTCGACAGCGCCGTGACCCTGGGCGCCTGCATGCATGAATTTGGCTGGAAGCTGGATGAATATGACCGTCTTTCCGCGGGCAGTCTGGCGGGTCATATCCTCGAATGCGGCGCGCAGGCAACGGGCGGCATCCACACCGACTGGCATCTGTCGCCGGATTGGGACAATATCGGCTTTCCCATCGCCGAAGTGTCGCCCGATGGAAGTTTTGTGCTGTCCAAGCCGGATAATACCGGCGGGCTGGTCAGCTTCGGCACCGTCGCCGAACAGATGCTGTATGAAATCGGCGACCCGCAGGCCTATCTGCTGCCGGATGTCAGCTGCGATTTCTCCACCGTCACGATTGAGGAAACCGGCAAGGACAAAGTGCGCGTCAGCGGCGCCAAAGGTCTTCCGCCTACGGACAGTTATAAAACTTCCGCCACTTTTGAAGACGGATACCGTCTGGGCATGTATCACACCATCGGCGGAATTGACGCCGCCCTGAAAGCGGAAAAAACCGGCGAGGCGATTTTCAAACGGTGCAGCCGAATGTTCCGGGAGATGAATATGCCGGATTTCAGCGAAACCAGCATCGAAGTCGTGGGTGCGGAGGCCAGCTATGGCCCGCACAGCCGGGCGCGCGCGGCGCGCGAAGTGGTTCTGAAGCTGGCCGCCAAACATGAAAACCCGAAGGCGCTGGACATGCTGGTGCGCGAATCCACTTCCGCCGCCACCGCGATGTCGCCGGGAACCTGCGGCATGTCCGGCAACCGCCCGAAAACATCACCGGTGGTGCGGCTGTTTTCCTGCCTTACGCCCAAGCGCGAGATCCAGGTTGAAGTTCACATGGGCAATGAAACCATCCCGGTGGATGTGCCTGTTAAAGGCGGCTTCGACGCCAGATTGATATTGCGCCCGCACAGCATGGACGCGCCCGCGCCAATGGCGGAAATGGTTGAAGTGCCATTGGTGACACTGGCCTATGGCCGCAGCGGCGATAAGGGCAATCATTCCAATATCGGCGTTATTGCGCGCAAGCCGGAATATCTGCCCTATATCCGTGCGGCGCTGACGGAAAAAACCGTGGCGGATTATTTCGCGCATATTTTGCAGGGCAAGGTGCATCGCTATGAAGTGCCGGGGATATGTGCGCTGAATTTTCTGCTGGAGGACATTCTTGGCGGCGGCGGGGCCGCCAGCCTGCGCAACGATCCCCAGGGCAAGGCCTTTGCGCAGATGCTGCTGGATTATCCGGTAAGGGTGCCGCGCCTGATGGCGCAGGCCGAGGGGTTGCGCAGCGCTGCATGAGCGCAGCACGCCTGCCGCACGGGAAACGCATTATGATTAAACGGGCGGATGCGAAACTGACACCGCCTTTGCTTGCAGGCCTGAAATGCCTGGGGGCGCTGGTTCTGGCGGCGCAGATGGCGGCGTGTGCGCCGCTCACCCAAAAAACCGGGCTCAATCGCATGCAGCCCGCTATTGAAGGCGGCGCCTATATTACGGCGGATGGCGTGCGTCTGCCGTTGCGGGTTCACGCGGCCCCGGCGCCAAAGGCGGTGATTGTGGCCTTGCATGGCTTCAATGATTATAGCAGCGAATTTGATGCGGCCGCCGCCTGGTGGATGCGGCAGGCGATAACGACTTACGCCTATGATCAGCGTGGCTTTGGCGGCGCGCCGCATCGCGGTATTTGGCCGGGCGCGGGCGTGCTGGCGCAGGATGCCCGGCAGATGCTCCGGCTAGTGCGTCAGGCGCATCCCGGACAGAAGATTTTTCTGCTGGGCATGAGCATGGGGGGCGCCGTAGCGCTTGAACTGGCGGGGTCAGCCAGCCCTGGAGAGATGGATGGCCTCATTCTGGTGGCCCCCGCCGTGTGGGGCTGGTCGAAGCTTAATCCGGTCTATAGGGGGGTATTATGGCTTGCTGCCCATACCGTCCGGGGCAATAAAATGACGGGCGGCAACCTAGGCATTGTGCCGTCTGATAATATTGAAATGCTGCGGGCATTGAGCCGCGATCCGTTGATCATTCACGAGACCCGGACCGATGCGCTATATGGCCTGGTTTCGCAAATGGAAACTGGTTTTCGTGCGGCCAAAAATGTTCGCGGCCCGGTATTACTGACTTACGGCGAGCGCGATGAAATCATACCGGGAGAACCTGTCGCGGCGCTGGCCGCCGTCCTTGTGCAGCCCAAGCAGGTGATCTTCTATCCCAAGGGCTATCACATGTTACTGCGTGACTTGCAGGCGGAAAATGTCTGGCGTGACATTGCTGAATTTGTAACCGCACCGCAGGGCTGACGTGCCGTAAGCGGTCTGGTTAATCTCCTTTTAACAATTATGTAATAAACTGTGTAATTAGTATCCAGAAAGTTGCGTAATTGTTTGATACTGCCAACCCATGGCAGGGCGGACGGGAGACAATCACGGGCTTGAAATATGGCAGACGAATCGGCTGAAATGCACCCGGGTATCAGGGGAAGACTGGGCGCATGGCTTGCCGGCATAGGGGACGCTGCCAGCGACGCGCTGGCGGCCTACCGCGACAGGCTGGAGGCATATAAGACCAATTTTATTCATTGGTGGAACGGCGATATACCCAATATCCTGCCGCCATCGCGGCCTGTTGCTACTTCGTCCAAAACGCAAGTGATCGCGCCACGAAGCAGGAAACAGGAAATTTCTGCGCGCGCCATTGTCTCGCAGGCATTGTGGGGGCACGGCAATCTTACCCCTGGCACAGCCGAATTTATTACCGGACTTGCGGGCCGTCTGGGGTTAAACGCGGAAATGAGCATGCTTGATATCGGCGCCGGTCTGGGCGGGCCTTCACGCGCCATCAACCATGCCTATGGCATCTGGATCACCGCTTATGAAGCCATAGACGAGCATGTTACCGCCGGTATGGAGCAATCGGTCATGCAGGGCATGGCAAAAAAAGTTCCGGTCCTCAAATTTGATCCTGAAGCGATCGAAATTCCCAAACACAAATTTGATTGTATTTTTTCCAAGGAAATGATGCATCACATAAAGGACAAGCAGCGGCTGATAAAGGAAATCCAAAGCGGGCTGAAACCGCAGGGCCAGTTTTTTATTATCAATTATGTGACCAACGATCCGGGAGGTCAGAATTCAGAGCTTTCCAAATGGAACCAGGCGGATGGGCAGACCAGCAATTTCTGGAGCAAAGAAAAATATGCCGCCGCATTTGCAGCGGCAGGTCTTGATCTGCGGGTTACAGAGGATCTGACCGAACAATATTGCACCATGATTGCCAATGGCTTTCGCGGCCTGAAACAGAACATGGAAAGCCTGATTGCGGAGGAAACGGATCCGGAAAGGCAGTCGGATTTACGCCGTGCGCTGGCGTTCGAATCCAATCGCTGGGCCGTGCGCGCCGAGGCGTTGCATGCAAAAGAAGTCTCCGTCGTCCGCTTTAGCGGCATGAACCCCAATAAATCGGAAATCCGCTAATAGCGGTCTGGCCTGCATGCGAAGAGGATGGTTATTTTCCTGGCAGGCGCACCTGCGCGGTGCCAAAAATGGATAATTCGCCGTCCTGATTCTCCGCCCGCTGTTCAATATCAATAATATTCTCGCCATTAATCTGACGCTTGCCGGTGACGGACCCGTTAATATACAGCACATCGCCGACCGGATTATGGCGGCGGATCTGCGCCCTGGCCTGCCGCAGAAAACCCGCATCGCCCATCCAGTTGGTCAGATGATGCGTCAGCCAGGAAAACCGTTCCGGCCCGTAATCATAGGCCTCCGGCGCGCCGACGGTGGCGGCGAACTCGCTTTCCCAATGCACACGTTCCGGGCAATCGGGAATGCCGAAACGGTTCTTGATGCCAAGTCCCGGATGTTTGTGAATTTGCCGCCAGTTCAGCTTGTTGGCGCGAATATAGAGCCCGCCCCAACCCTGCGCATAGGCGATAAAACCGGTCACCGTCATCGGCCCCTTGACGATGGTGGGAATTTTGTCACCCGCCTGCACATCTTCGAAATAGCGGGGGCGGCTGCCGCGCACTTCTTCCTGCGCGTAATGGCGGTAAATTTCCACCAGTTCCGCATCGCTGTAAACTTTGGGCGCCGCAGCCTTGACCGCGTCATATTTGGTGCCGCGTTCGCGCGCAATATCGCGGTCAGTGCGGAAACACCAGCTATCGGCCTCGCATAACAGTTCATCATGCTGATTGTAGAAATTCACATGATAGATTTGCTGAATGGCCATGCCGGAAAAGCGGGTTTCGTGGGGGATCAGATCCTTCAGCCAGGCTTCGGTGCGCAGCGCATCATTGCGGCGGATGGTTTTGTGCCAGGTGAAATCCGCCCCCGCCCACATGGCGTGCACCCCAGGCAGGCCGCCGACATAGCCTGAAATAATCCGGTCGCAGGCAAACAGAAAACTGGGCGGCGCAATAATGCCCTTATACGGTGTCGTTGCCGCATAGTCCGGATCGCACCACAGCGGATTATCGTCACCGATGCCATGCGCATAATGACGGATATTGTCGCGGGTGGCTTCATGGCACCAGGGCTCCAGCGTGTCCTCGATACGCACGCCGATACGGCTGCGCAAATCTTCCAGCCCGCGCTCGGTGATGCCGGTAAATTGCCGCTCAATACCGTCCAGTTCGCTCTTGCTCATTTGCGCCCTCCATGCTGTGCTGCACAGCTATAACATAAACATTTGCATATTTATCCGATCCACAGCAAGTTAGTGAGCGGAATAATAATAACAGTCTGGCAGGGAGGAGCATCATGTCGATCAATACAGTTACGGGCACGGTTAAGGCAGAAGATCTGGGTTTTACACTTATCCATGAACATCTGTCTGCGGGCATGCCGGGATGGGAACTGGACCCCGATGATTTCAACCGCAAGGACGAAGTGGCCAGTGCGGTGGTCAAGCTTAAGGAAATCAGGGATCTGGGTGTCAAAAGCTTTGTTGATCCGTGCCCGATGGAACTGGGCCGCGATCCGGAGTTTGCCGCCGAATGCGCCGAAAAATCCGGCATGCAGGTAATTATCGCCACCGGCCTGTATAATGAGGCGCTGGGCATTCCGCAGCATTTCCGTCTGATGGATGCCGACACCATCGCTGAAATCTATACGCGCGAACTGACCGAAGGCATTGGCAAGACCGGTATCAAGGCCGGGATTATCAAGGTGGCGACCGGCGGCATACCCGGCATGACAGAAAGCAGCAACGCCATTAGCAAGGCGGAAATGCTGACCCTGCGCGCCGCCGCCAAAGCGTCAAAGGCCACTGGCGCGCCAATCCTGTGCCATAATAGCGAGGTCGAACCTTATGGCCGTCAGGTGCTGGATGTCATGGCCGAGGAAGGCGTCGATTTCAACAAGGTGCTGATCGGGCATGCCTGCGGTGTGGGCGATCTGAAATATTATTTCGACATTCTGGATCGCGGCGCCTGGCTCGGCTTTGACCGGTTTGGCCTGGAATCGATTGCGTCCGACAAATTGCGGCTGGCGGGCCTGATGGGGCTGCTGGCGGTCGGCTATGACCGCATCATGCTGTCGCACGACGCGGTGCATTGCCTGCGCGGGCGCGCGGGCGGCGGTTTCAGCGCCATGCTGAAGGGCAATCCGAAATGGAATTTCGCGCATATTTCGCGCAATATTCTGCCGCAGATGCGCGCGGCCGGCGTTTCGGAAGAAAAAATTACCGCGCTCACGACCAATAACCCTCGCAGCTATTTCAAGAAATAGGAAAACTCACATGGCCGGAAGACTCGAAGGAAAAGTGGTTCTCATTACGGGCGGCGCCAGCGGCATAGGCGCGGCGCATGCCCGCACATTCGCAGCCGAAGGCGCAAAAATTCTGATCGGAGACATTCAGGACCAGATGGGCCAGGAAGTGGCGGACGCCATCGGCATCACCAATAGCGGCGGCCAGGCGGCCTACACAAATCTGGATGTCACCAGCGAAAAAAGCTGGAACGACGCGGTCAAAAAAGCCGTCAATCTGTATGGCAAGCTGACCACGCTGATCAATAATGCGGGCATCGCCATTGTCGGCGGCGTCACCACGGAAAGCGAGGCAAGCTGGGATAAAACCATCGCCGTCAATCAGAAGGGCGTGTGGTATGGCATGAAAGCCGCGATCCCGGAAATGCTGAAGGCGGGCGGCGGCGCGATTGTCAATATTTCTTCCGTTTACGGAATTATTGGCAGCCCGGACATGCTGTCCTATCACGCCTCCAAGGGCGCGGTGCGGCTGATGTCAAAGGCGGCGGCGCTGGACTATGCCACCAAGGGTATCCGTATCAATTCGGTGCATCCCGGCATTATCGAAACCCCGATCCTGACCAAAACCTTTTCCGGCGGCGGCCCGGAAGTCGAGGCGCTGGTGAAGGGCATTCACGCCAAAACCCCGATGTCCCGCTTCGGGAAACCCGAAGAAATCGCCTATGGCTCCCTGTTCCTGTGCACGGACGAAGCGTCATTCATCACCGGCGCCGAACTGGTCATCGACGGCGGCTGGACCGCGCAATAATAAACCAACCCACACTTAACAGGGAGGACTGACATGACTGTAAATTCGGCAACCGGCGCGATCAAGCCGGAGGATTTGGGTTTTACCTTGGTGCATGAGCATCTTTCGGTCGGCTGGCCCGGCTGGGAACTGGATCCGCGCGATGTGGATCGCAAAAAAGAAATTTCCACTGCCGTGGAAAAGATGAAAGAGATCAAGGAGCTTGGCGTGCGCAGCATCGTCGATCCCTGCCCGATGGAACTGGGCCGCGATCCCGAATTTGCCGCCGAAGTATCGCAAAAATCCGGCGTCAATGTGATCGTGGCGACCGGGCTGTATAATGATGCGCTGGGCATTCCGCAGCATTTCCGTCTGATGGATATAGACGGCATTGCCGAAGTCTATACCCACGAAATTCAGGAAGGCATTGGCAGGACCGGAATCAAGGCAGGCATCATCAAGGTGGCGACCGGCGGCATTCCCGGCATCACCGCGCCGGGGCAGGGCGTTACCGCGGCAGAGCAGAAATGCCTGCGTGCTGCTGCGCGTGCGCATCGCAAAACCGGCGTGCCGATCCTGTGCCATAATGACGAAACCGAACCCTATGGCAGCAAGACGCTCGACATTTTTGCCGAAGAAGGCGTTGACTTCAACAAGGTGATGATCGGCCATGCCTGTGGCGTTGGCGATATGCGCTATTATTTCGAAATTCTGCAACGCGGCGCATGGCTGGGCTTTGACCGTTTCGGTATTGAGACGATCTGTTCCGACAAAATGCGGCTGGCATCGCTGATCGGCCTGCTCGGCGTTGGCTTTGACCGTATCATGATGTCGCATGACGCGCTGCATTGCTGGCGCGGGCGTGATACCGGGGTGCTGGCGGGCATGATGAAAGGATCGCCAAACTGGAATTTCGCGCATATTTCACGCAACATCCTCCCTGCCATGCGCAAGGCCGGTATTCCCGATGATCAGATTAAAACGCTGACCACCAATAATCCGCTAAACTATTTCAAGAAATAGGAGCCAGTCATGGCAGGAAGACTCGAAGGAAAAGTTGTTCTGATCAGCGGCGGCGCCAGCGGCATCGGCGAGGCGCATGCCCACGCCTTCGCAGCGGAGGGCGCGAAAGTGCTGATCGGCGACATTCAGGAAAAAATGGGCAAGGATGTGGCCGACGCGATTGGCATCACCAATAGCGGCGGCCAGGCGGCCTTCACCAATCTGGATGTGTCCAGCGAAGCAAGCTGGAATGACGCCGTTAAAAAGGCCGTCAATCTGTATGGCAAGCTGACCACGCTGGTCAACAATGCCGGCATCGGCATGATGGGCGGGGTCACCACGGAAAGCGAGGCCAGCTGGGACAAAACCATCGCCGTCAATCAGAAAGGCGTGTGGTATGGCATGAAAACCGCGATCCCGGAAATGCTGAAGGCGGGCGGCGGCGCGATTGTCAATATATCTTCCGTCTACGGAATTATTGGCAGCCCTGGCATGCTGTCCTATCACGCCTCCAAGGGCGCGGTGCGGCTGATGACCAAGGCTGCGGCGCTGGAATATGCCACCAAGGGCATCCGTATCAATTCGGTGCATCCCGGCATTATCGCCACTCCGCTGGCGAAAACCCTGCCCAAAGAAGCCATCGACGATATTTTTTCTAAAACTCCGATGGGACGTTTTGGCAAGCCGGTGGAAATCGCCAATGGATCGCTTTTCCTGTGTTCGGACGAAGCTTCGTTCATCACCGGCGCGGAACTGGTGATTGATGGCGGCTGGACCGCGCAATAAGCGCGGTCCCAATTTAAGACCGCGCAATAAGCGTGGTCCCAACTCAAGACCGCGCAATGAGCGCGGTCCTGCTTCCATGCCACGCAATAAAAAAAACCGGAAAACCGTGAAGGGTCTGTGCGATGGGACTGTATGAAAAATATTTTCTGCCGAAACTGATCAACTGCGCCTGCGGGGCTAAACCCATCATGCGTCAGCGCGCCAAAGTGGTGCCGCTGGCGCGTGGCCGGATTCTCGAAATCGGATCGGGTGCGGGGCATAATATTCCTTATTATGACCCGGCGCAGGTGGAAATGCTGTATGCGCTGGAGCCATCGGATGAAATGCGGGCCCTGGCGGCGGACCGTGTGGCCAAGGCGCTGTTCAAGGTGGAATTTATTGATCTTCCCGGTGAAAATATTCCACTGGAAGACAAAAGCGTCGATACGGTTGTGACGACATTTACGCTTTGCACCATTCCGGACGCGCTGACGGCGCTGCGCGGCATGTTGCGGGTGCTGCGGCCTGACGGGCAGCTGTTATTTTGCGAACATGGCATTGCGCCCGACGCCCCGGTTGCCAAATGGCAGAACCGGCTTAACCCGATCTGGAAGCCCATTGGCGGCGGCTGCAATATCAACCGCGCCATCCCCAGGCTGATTGAAAGCGCCGGGTTCCAGATCAATGATGTGCAGAGCATGTATCTGCCCGGCACCCCGCGTATTATGGGCTATAATTACTGGGGTTCCGCGCGGCGTTAACTTATTGTTATTCACGCTATGGTTTTATAAAAATCAAATTACAACCAAGCATGGGGATGTTCTGGGCGTAAGGCGCTGTCATGACGGTGAATTTTAGCGCGGCGGACACTGGGCTGAACCGGCTTGCCGTTTTAGTTGTCGATGATCACACCAATATGCGCAAGATTGTGAATACAATCCTGCATTCGCTCGGTATTCAATATGTCTATGAGGCCAGTGACGGGGCAGAAGGCTTCGAGGCCATGCGCGCCTATAATCCGGACATCATTATCGTTGACTGGGAAATGCCGGGCATTGACGGCATAGAGTTCACAGAGCATGTACGCAAAGCCAGTGACAGCCCCAATCCGTATGTGCCTATCATCTTTCTGACCAGCTATTCCGGCCGCAACCGTGTCTACCGCGCCCGCGATGCAGGTGTAACCGAATTTCTGGCCAAGCCCGTGTCCGCAAACGCCATTTATCTGCGGCTGATGTCGATAATAAACAGGCCCCGGCCATTTGTCCGGGTAAAGAGCTATTTCGGACCCTGCCGCAGGCGCCGGGTTCTAAAAGATTATAGCGGGCGCGAAAGGCGGGTGGCCAGGGAAATGGAAACTGCATGAGCGGTTTCAAGGCCGTTTTGATTACTCCTGACTCTCTCAGTGTCATTGCCCGGCTTGTCCGGGCAATCCAGAACCACAGGCCCAGACCTCTGAGTATGGCATGGATTACCCGGACAAGCCGGGTAATGACAATAAGTAAAGCAAAACGATTTGACCCAATCGCAGTATGATCAAAAAAGCGGTGTAAAAGCTTCTGTTTCAATTTGACACCGGTTTGATCTAGTGTGCTGCCACTGTTATTGCAATCTTTCATGGCGGCTGAACTATGCGCAAGGAACACCGGCCATATTTATTGAAACGTATGGCGGCCATTTTATCAGATGTCTGGGCGCGGCATTTTTTGCTTCCGTCATTTGACCGCATCGGCGCCGGTCATAAAATTCTCAGCCCGTGGAGCGTAAGCATTTTCGGGGAACCCATCACCGCGGGGAAAAACCTGCATCTGCTGTCGGCGTTTTTTGCGCCGGTGCAGCTTTGCGTATGGAGCGGCGAAGACGGTAAAGGCGAAATCAGCATCGGCGATCACTGTCTGATATGCCCGGGAGTGCGCCTGTCATCGGCCAGCCGTATCAGCATTGGCGATAATTGCATGTTCGCCTATGGGGTTTATCTGACGGATGCGGACTGGCATGATATTTACGACCGGACCAAATCCATCGGCGCGAGCCGTCCCATAACTGTCGGAAATAATGTGTGGTTCGGGGATAATGCCTTTGTCGCCAAGGGTGTAACCATCGGTGAGAACGCCATCATCGGCGCCAGGGCCGTTGTGGTTCATGACGTGCCGGCCAATTGTGTGGTGGCGGGCAACCCGGCCAAAGTGGTGAAACAGCTTGATCCGGAACGTGAAATCAAAATTCGCGCCAGCCTGTTTCATCTGCCGCCGGATGAATTCATCCGATGGGAGGCGTCAATGGATAGATATATGACGCGCAATAATAGCTGGCTGGGCTGGTTGCGCGCCAGCCTGTTCCCGAAAATTGGCGATTGATGGAATCCGGTCAGATGCAGCGCGCGGGCGCAGATGAAAAAATAATAATTATCGGGGCAGGGATTACCGGGCTGGCGCTTGCGCTGGCGATGGGCGTCAAAGGCTGGCATGTCCGCCTGCTTGAACGCGATGCGCCGCCGCCGGAAGGCGGTCCCGAAGATGCGTTTTTGAATTGGGCGCGGCGCGGCGCCGCCCAGATACGCCACAGCCATGTTTTTCTGTCGCGCCTTACCAATCTGATGCGTGATCATTATCCGGCTTTGCTTGACGAAATGAAACTGGCCGGATGCCGCATTCTTGAATTCAGGGATGGCCTGCCATCAAGCCTGCTGTCCGCCTATGTCACGGAACCGCAGGACGCCGATCTCAGTTTTGTCTCCAGCCGGAGGGTTACGCTGGAACTGGTGCTGCGCCGTCACGTGGCGGCCATGCCCAATGTCGCAATCATGCCGTCGCACAGGGCAACAGGATTTCTTTTGGACACACAGGCAAGCACAGTTTGCGTTAAAGGTGTCGAGGTTGAAACGCCAGACGGTGTCAGTCAACTATATGCGGATCTGACAATAGATGCATCCGGCCGCGGCTCGCGCAGCCGCGCCTGGCTGGAAAAAGCAGGCATTGCGGTTGCCGAGGAAACGGCGCCTGCCGGCATAATCTATTTTACCCGGCATTACCGGCTGCGCCCCGGCATGCAGGAACCGCCGCGCAACATTCATCCAACTGTTGGCGATCTGGATTATATTAAATATGGCGTCTTCCGCGCCGACAATGGATGGTTTTCGCTGACGCTTGCGGCGCCGGAAATTGAGGCGGAACTGTGTGACGCAATCCGCGATGCTGAAATTTTTGACCGGATCTGTGCATTGCTTCCGGGTGTGGCGCCCTGGACGGATCAGGACAGATCGCAACCCATGTCGCCCGTCTTCGTCATGGGTGGTCTGCGCAGCCATTGGCGGCATTTTTGCGTGCAGGGCAATCCCGTGGCGTTAAATTTATTTGTCATTGGCGATGCGGCGGTTTGCAGCAATCCGCTCTATGGCCGGGGCTGTTCAGCGGGGTTTTTGCAGGCGCATTTGCTGGCGGAGATCTGCTCCGGCAGCGCCAATGCCTTTGAAAGGGCGATGCTGCTTGATATGATGCTGCGCCGTGAAATCCGGCCCTATTATGATCTGATGGTTAAACAGGACCTGCAATCCATCCGCCGTGCCGATGCGCTGCGTAACGGGGAATATAAGCCCAGCCTGCGCGCCCGGCTGACCCGGAAATTTTTCGAGGAGGGGATACGGCCTGCCTCGCGCGGGGATATCAAGGTCATGCGGGCGCTGATGCGCGGTTTTCACATGCTTGAAAATCCCAATTTCGCCTTGCAGGATCCGGATATTCTTCTGCGTATCACGCGCTATCTGCTGCGCGGGCGGCGGCGAAATGCCGGTCTGCTTGGCCCGCCGCTGGGCCCTGAACGCGCTGCCATGCTGGCGCTTTTGGATATTCATCCACGCGCTGCCTGACAATAAAGTATGATGGCAATTAAAAGCTTTATGGGGAAAGCTTTCTGGAACCGGAAACTGCGTCATTACCTGCTGGAAGAAACGGCGCTTCGCATGATGAAAGGATAGAAGCCATGAGCGATACGCAAAGCCTGCTGTTCGCCAATGATTTTTTCTATCGCTGCTTTGCTGCGCGCGATATGAAGGGGTTGGAAGAAATATGGGCCAATTCGCCTTCCATCAGTTGTACCCATCCAGGATGGAACCCGGTGATTGGCCGGATTGCCGTGCTGGAAAGTTTCCGTTCTATTTTTTTGGGGCCGCGTCCGCCCGATCTGCGCTGTGTGGCGCCGCAGGGGGTCATTCTGGGGGATAGCGGCTATGTGCTGTGTCATGAGGCGCTGGAGGGCGGGTATCTGGTCGCCACCAATGTCTTTATTCGCGAGGGGCGGTTATGGCGGCTGCATCACCATCAGGCGGGGCCAGGTGGAAATCCGCCGGAAACTGCTGATATTCCACCGGCAACCATGAATTAACAGCCTCCGGCGCAATCCCGGACTTGATTTTGTATCGAATATGAACAATTTTGTTCATTTTTAGGATAGACGATGAATATTGACCCCCTTACGCCCGGTATGCGCCAGCAGGCGCTTGGCGCCCATTTGCCGCATCGCGACAGGCCTTTGCGCATCCTGCTGCCCAGTTACCGCAGCGATCCGTATACAGGGGGGCAGGGGGTCTATATGCGCCATTTCAGCCGGGCCCTGGTTGATCTGGGCCATAAGGTTGACGTGATTTCGGGCCCGCCCTATCCGCATCTGGATCCGCGCGTCGGCCTGATCAAATTGCCATCGCTGGATTTATACGCCCAAGCCAGACCCTTGCTGGGCTTGCCAAAGGAGCGTTGGAAAAATCCTGTGGACTGGATTGAATATATTATTCACACCTCCGGCGGCTTTCCCGAAATCTACACTTTTGGCCGCAGGCTGGCGGATTATATGAAGGACCGGGTGCATGAATATGACCTGGTGCATGATAATCAAACCATCTGTCCGGGGCTGCTGGATTTGCAGCGCATGGGCCTTCCTGTCGTCAGCATCATTCATCATCCGATTACCATGGATCGCAAGCTGGCCATCGCGGCGCAGACAAATCTATTTTACAAATTTCTGTCATGGCGGTGGCACCGGTTTGTCAATATGCAGATTCGTGTCGCCCGGCAATTGCCCAACATCATTGCCGTGTCCAGATCCACGCATCGCGATCTGATGGCGCAGTTCGGCGTAAAGCCCGAACAGATGGAAATTATTTTCGAAGGCATTGATTGCGAAACATTCCGCCCGATGCCGGAAATAACCCGCCTTCCCAACCGTCTGATGGCGACCGCCAGCGCGGATGTGGCGCTGAAAGGGCTGGTCTATCTGGTGCAGGCCTACGCCATTCTGCTGAAGCAATTTCCGGATCTGGAACTGGTAGTGGTGGGAAAATTGCGCAGCGGGCCAACCGAAAGGCTGCTTGATAAATTGGGCATTAAATCGAAGGTGCGCTTTGTATCAGGCGTAACGGATGATGAAATCCGCAGGCTTTACGCCGAAACAACCGTGGCGGTCAGCCCATCGCTCTATGAAGGGTTTGGGTTTCCGGCGGGCGAGGCCATGGCTTGCGGGGTGCCGCTGGTCGCAACGACGGGCGGCGCGCTGCCAGAAGTTGTCGGCGATGCGGGCGTCATTGTGCCGGCGGGCGATGCGGGTGCGCTGGCGGACGCCATTGCCGGGCTGCTGCGTGACCCCGCGCGGCGCGAAATGCTGGGTCCGCTTGGCCGCGAACGCATTGTACGCGAATTCAGCTGGCCGCTATGCGCGCAAAATCTGACGGAATATTATTACAGAATGCTGGACCGCCATGCGCACCATCGAAATTGAGCGGCTGGATATTTCCGACGGCGACACCGTGCTGGATCTGGGATGCGGTGAGGGGCGGCATCTGCATGCGCTATATTACGCCAAACGCCTGCATGCGGTGGGTATTGATCTCGGTTATGCGGACATGCTCAAGGCAAGGCAGGCGCTGGAGCAGTATCCCGATCTGGAATCCAATCCGCAACGCATATGCAGTTTAGCCCAGGCGAGCGCGCTTGCATTGCCGTTTCCGGATGGCTGTTTTGATGTGGTGCTGTGTTCGGAAGTGCTCGAACATATTCCCGATTATCAAAGCGCGCTGGACGAGGTGCGGCGCGTGCTGAAACCAGGCGGCACGCTGGCGGTCAGCGTGCCGCGCACCTGGCCTGAATGGATATGCTGGCAGCTCAGCCCCGGCGGCTATGCAAACTCTCCGGGCGGCCATATCCGCATTTTCCGCTCCGGTGTTTTGCGCCGGGATATTGAACGCCGTGGCATGCGGTTTACACGCCGGCATTGGGCGCATGGGCTGCATTCGCCATACTGGTGGCTGCAATGCGCGCTGTGGGACCGCAAAGAAACATCCCGCCTGGTGCGGCTGTACAGGCGTTTTCTGGAATGGGACATTCTTCAGCGGCCAGTATTAACCCGCCTGCTCGATAAATTGACCAGCCCGGTCATGGGAAAAAGTGTCGTGATGTATTTCGCCAGGGTCAAATAGGAAACGCTATTATGGAAAAATTATATCTGGCCAGGGGGCAGTTTCCGCCTAATTTCTTTGATGGCACCGCGTCGCGGATTTTGAGCCTGCAACGCGCCGATGGGGCGATACCCTGGTTTGACGGCGGTGTGGTGGACCCCTGGAATCATGTTGAAGCGGCTATGGGGCTCAGTATTCTGGGGCATTGGGACGAAGCCATCAGGGCCTATGACTGGCTGATTGATAATCAGTTGGCGGATGGTTCCTGGTGGGGTGAGCTTGGCGCGTCTGTTCCCATTGATCTGGTCAAGGCCACCTTTGACGGCGACGCCCCTGCTGGCGAACCGCCGGTGCGCGACAGCAATTTTTGCGCCTATATCGCAGTGGGCGTATGGCATCATTTTCTGGTCAGTAAAGACCGCGTTTTCTTGGCGCGCATGTGGCCCGCCGTTTCGCAGGCGATGGCGTTTGTGCTGTCGCTGCAATCGGAACATGGCGAAATCCGCTGGGCGGCATGGGACAGCCGCGAAGCGGATGATGCGCTGACCACCGGCTGTTCCTCCATCTATAAAAGTCTTGAATGCGCTATTTATATCGCGCGCGAATTGCACGAACCATTCCACGAATGGGCGGCGGCGCGGGCGCGGCTGGGCGATGCGTTGCGTCATAAGCCGCATCGCTTCGACCGCACCTGGGAATCCAAGGAGCGCTATTCGATGGACTGGTATTATCCGGTGCTTTCGGGCGCGCTGCGCGGGGATGCGGCATTGTCGCGGCTTTCAGGCAAGTGGAATATTTTTGTCGAAAGCGGGCATGGCTGCCGCTGCGTTTCCGACGAGCCCTGGATAACTGTTGCCGAAACATGCGAACTGGTGCTGGCGCTGCTGACTACGGGGCAGCCGGTGCGGGCAATGGAACTGTTCAGCTGGGTGCACAAATACCGCCATGACAGCGGCGCCTACTGGATGGGATACCAGATTGCGGAAAATGTTCCGTGGCCGGAGGAAATGCCGGCCTGGACAGCGGGAGCAGTGCTGCTGGCGGCTGACGCATTATGCGGCGTAACGCCCGCATCGCGGCTGTTTCTTGATGTGCTAGACGAGAATGCGGCGCAGCAGGCCAAGCGATTTTACCATCGCTAATTCCTCGAACATCCCGGACGCAAGCGCCAGTTTGTAAATTTCGTATGGCGCCTGGCCGCCATCTTCCGGATCGGGGAATATATCGTGAATGGCCAGGATGCCGCCCTGCATGACATGCGGGCTGAAGCCGCGATAATCCGCCAGCGCCATATCCAGCGCGTGGCCGCCATCAATGAACAGCATGGACAGCGGCATATTCCAATGGCGCGCCGCCAGCCGTGATTTGGTGACAATCGCGACCACGGTGTCTTCCAGTTGCGCGCGCCGCAATGTGTCGCGGAAAAACGGCATCGTATCCATTGCGCCGGCGCGCGTGTCCCAGGTATCCGGGTCGTGATGTTCCCAGCCGGGCTGGTTTTCCTCTGAACCGCGATGATGGTCGAGCGCAAACAGCAATGCGCCGCGCGCCTTGCACGCGGCGCCCAGATAGACGGTGGATTTACCGCAGTAAGACCCGATTTCCATCACCGGCCCAAGATGCGAAATATCAAGCGCCGCCTGCAGCAGGGCAGCGCCTTCCTGGGGGTCCATGAAGCCCTTTACAGTGGTAATGTCGATGGGCAGTGTCAGCACCATCAGCCGCCTCCGTAAACCGGTGTTTGCACAATGCGCCGTTCGATATCGGCCAGTAATTCCAGATAAAGCGCGCTTTCAACGTCGCCGAAACGCCGTTCAAATTCCTGTTGCGTCAAATTGTCCGGCAGGCCGTTAATGTCAGGAAAAAATTCATCTTCGTTTTTCACCCTGGACAATTTTTGCTGAATGCGAAGGGCGATTTTAATATCGGAAGCCTGTTCAGCCAGCACAACCCCGGCACGGTCACCGGCAATGTCGGAAAAGCTGAAACCGCTGCCGCCGCGCAAGGTGTCGGCGATTTCCTTGAATTCGCCGATGGCGTTGGCAACCCCGACACCTGCGGCAATTTGCAGGCCTGCGGATGTCAGATAGTGCTGCACCAGATCGTGGCGGCGCTTCACGGTAACATTATGGCTGCCCAGCCTTGAGCCGCCAAAATAATTCTGCCCGGTTGCAGCGACCATTTTTTTCATTCTTGAATCGCCAAAATAAATCGCCAGCGCCATGATCGCCGCCTGATTTTCGGTTACGGCCTGCGCCCCGGCTGAACCGCTGCGGCTGACCGCCAGTTCGAATACCGGGCGAATATATTGCGTAAGTGAAACATATCCTCCCCGCACCTCCGCCGCCACCTCCTGCAAACGGGAAAAATAAATCTGAACAATTTCAGGATCGGCGATGCGCAATTGTTCATTGTCTTTTATTCTGTCAAACAGGCTGTTCAGTCTTTGAGACAGTTTATCCGAACGATCCTGACCGGGCGCCACGGTCAAAAACATTTTATCATCCGCGAAGCGCACCTTGCTGATAATGCTGGTCAGCGTATCGCCGCTTCCCGGGCCCAATATCAGATCAAGACCCCAGCTTAGCGCGGGCACCAGATACTGGGCGGAAAAAACATGATCCCCGAATGAGACATATTCAAGAATGACCCCCTGGTCCGAAGGCATAATGCCAAAGCCGAGATTCAGATAGCGGCCGGCCGGATTGGCGGGCAGGGCTATGGTCAGCCTTGCATCCAGACCTTCCGCATTGATTTGCGCATCGGCGCGGGCCGTTGGCAGGCCGCGAACAGCGAAAGCAATAATGCTTTCCAGATCCTGTCCGGTAATGGGTAATTCCGCCATGCCTTCGCTGGATAAGGCGTTGGAGCGGTATTTGTTCACCAGCATTTTTACGCGCTCGGCATTCTCTGTATTGGCCATTGCGGCGCGCTTGACCACCGCCGGATTATCCTGCAGGGCGGAAAAAAACAGCAATCCCAGACCCAGCGGCGGGATTGCGATCAGCAGCAATAATAAAATTAATATGCGTTTCATTGATCTTTTTTCCCGGGACCAGGCTCAATTATACTATTGAAGAATTTCTTTACAGGATTTTCCTCCTTTTCTGCGGGAATAACGGACGGCGCCGGCTGTGGGGCCGCTTGCGGGGCAGCGGGAGGCGGCGCAGGTTCCGCCACCGCGGATTCCGCCGGTGCGCTTCTGTTGCTGATCACCCTTTGCAGGCTTTTCGATACCAGCCCCTGCGTGAAATGGTTTTCCAGCCGGTCGGTGCGGACCGAAAATTGCGGCGCATTCAGCGGGCCGATATAGGCAAGGCCCAGTGGCGGCGCCTGCATATGGGCATTCAACGTCAGGCTGGATTCCGCATTCAGCCAGTAGCGCGGCAGATCAATAGTGGCGTTTAAACCTCCGGTCACCGTGTCTATTGTGAGCACGGCTTGCATGCTCTGCGCTACGCCATTGCTGATGGTAAAGGGCATATGGATGCGCTGATAGGGGGTTTTGCCCGCATGCAGCACGCTCTGGGCCATGCCTGCAAAATCAGCAGCGCGTTCCAGACTTTCCAGCCGCGCGCCAAAGGCGGGCAGATCCAGGCCCTGAATAAACCCATTGCTTGCGGTGATCTGGCCTTGCCCCTCAAGACTGGAGGCGATGGCAAAACTGGTGATGCCAGCCCCCTTCACCTCGCCGGAAAAATCCAGCTGGCCGGCAAGTGCCGGATCGCCGGTAAGTGTCATGACCACCGGGGCCAGATCCACACCGCGCAATTGCCATGCGGCGTGAAATTGCGGCGCGGCCGGGGCGCGATCCAGCGTGGCTTTGAACTGTGTCTGGCCGCCTAACAGCGTGCCTGTAAACTGTTGCAGTTCAATTTTGGCGGCGTCTGCGGAAAACAGGGCGGATGGTTTAAGGATATCGAACCCGCGCCAGGCAAATCTGACGGCGTCCATCTTCAGCGCCACGTCAAACTTGTCCAGCCAGGCGAAATCAAACGGGATGCCCGACCAGGGCACTTGCTGGTTTTTGGAAATGCGCGTCCCCGTGCCGGTTTCTTCCGCGCCGGAGAAATTTTCCAGCAGAATTTCGCCCGCCGATATTTCCGCCTTAAGCGCAGGCCTGTCTGCGCCATACAGCCATTGCGCCGCGCCATGCAGGGGAACCGTTCCGATGGCGCCGGCCAATGGCGACAGGCTGATTTCACTGGCGGTTCCGGTAATGTCCGCAGTCAGATTTATGCCTGCGTCCTCTTCCGCGGGGGCCGGGGCAAGCACCCAGCCGGCATGAGCGGCGAATTTTTTCAGGCTGGGATTGGTAAGGGATACCTGCCCCTTGATGGCCACCGGTTGGCCTGTTGCAGCGGCGATGCCTGGCGCAATTCCTGCCGCGGTGCCGTTCAGCAGAATTCTGGTTTCCCCGAATTGAAGCGTGCTTTGCGCTTCCAGCGCGGCATTGACAAGCAGCAGTCTGGTGTCGATCAGGGATTTACCCAATTGCGCTCCCGGCAGCGGCAGGGAAAAGTCCAGCGTATTCGCAAGCCCGTCCAGATTATTTGACGCAATCCGGATATTCAGCTCTCCCTCCGGCTGTGACAGAAAATTACTGTAAATGCCGCTGAGGCTGATCGCAGAACCGGCTATATCCGTTATGCTGAAATTATTGACGGCGAGCGTGCCGCCGATCAGCGCCCCCTCGGTTTTTACGCCGGTAACGGGAATACCGCGATAGACAAGCTGATCAACGGATAGTTTGAAATTGCTGTCATAGGATTGCGTCAATTGCCGCGCCGCCGTCCAGCGCGCGGACATGTCCGGTCCGGATTGATCCGTACCCGGCGCAGTTGCCTGCGTTCCGGGCGGCATAGGCAGATAATTATCCGCATTCAGCTGATCAATGTGAATATTCATGCCAAGCGCCGGCCGGTCGCGCAGCGCCAGCGCCAGACTGGCTGTTATCCTGGAAGAATCTATTTCAGCGTCAATCTTCTGCATGTCCAGCTGCGAAGGCGAAAATTCAACAAGCCCCGTCAATGTGGCGCGATTCAGGCTGCGCTCCGGCAAATCCGGCAGGCTGATGTCAAGCCAGCCCAGCAGGGCGCGCAAATTCTGGGCGTTCACATCAAGCCTGCCGGAAAATCCGGGCTGTCCATCCGGCGCCGTCAGCGTGCCGGACAATTTTGTTGCAGTATTGCCCGGCAGACTGGCGCTGGCCTCTTCTATGGCCACTGCGCCGCCGGACAGTGTGGCGGTCATGGTCACATCGCGGATATGACTGCCATTTAATTTTACCGCCTTCGCGTTCAGGCGTATCACGCCCTGCAAATCCTGTGGAATTTCGAGCCCGCCAGAATATTCAGCAGCAGGCGCGCCCGTATCCGTTAACGGGATTTTGGCGGTTGCGGGCAGCGTGTCCAGATCAAGGCTGGATGCGGATGCAATGATTTCGAAAAACGGTGCGTCACTGGTATCCCGGGACAGGCTGCCGGTTATGGTATTTTCCCCGATAGCCAGTTTCAATTTATCGAGCATGATGTGGCTGGGTGCGAGCGAAATGCCCCCATCCAGCCTGTAGGGCAGACGCAGGAAATCGGGCCGCGCCCGCGCAAATGCGGCTATACCAAAACGCGCCATCGCCGCCGTCAGCGCCGTCAGATCAGCGCCCGCACTATGAAAATTTCCGGTGAGGTGCTGCTGCGCGGACAGTTTGCCGGAAAAATTCAGAGCAGTATCCCCGTCCAGCTGCGCCTTGACCTCAAGGGCGGTCTGCCGGTCTGTTTTAATCTCGCCCAGCGTGGCGTCAAAGCGAACGGGAACTTCCTGAAGCGTCACAGATCCAGCGGCGGCGAAGGGCCCGCGCAGCGAACCGGCCGTAAGCCGGGTGTTGATATCATCCAGCCGCAACTTGCCGCCGGTCATTTGATTGCTGTAATGCAGACTGCCATGTTCAATCACGATCTGATCAAAGCGGATGTCGGGATTGCCGGACGCCACAGCACCATCCTGCCAGGGCCAGCTTGCCTGGCCATCCGGCAGCGTCTCCAGCTTCAACACCGGCTTGATAAGGCGAATATTCGCCACTTCGAACTTTCCGGAGAAAAGCGGCAGCACGCTAAGATGCGTTTCCAGCCGCGCCAGATCCAGCAGCACAGCGTCCTGTGCGCCTGCGATACTGGCAAGCGTCACCTCCGATAGCGACAATTCCGGACGCGGTAACAGTCTGAACCCGATCGCACCATTAATTTTGACCTGGCGGCCAAACAGCGCACTGGCCTGGGTTTCAATTTCACTTTTGTAGCTGTTCCAGTCAATATAGCCTGGAACGATCAATGCCAGCCCGGCCAGGACGGTAATGAGTATAGAGAACCCTACCGCCAGCCTGGTAAAACGGGCTGCGGGACGTTTGAATTTGCGTGATGGCCGCATGTGCCGAATCTGTTCCTTGTGCTATACTCGGACTTTATCGCAACGTAGATAATGTCGCTATGACCGAGATCGTCAATCTTAATAAAGCGCGCAAACAGCGGGCCAAGCGGGCGGGGCTGAAAAAAGCCGCCGAGAATAACGTAAAATTCGGGATGCCCCGGCGCGAACGCGCTCTGGCACGTGATGCAAATGAAAAACAGGGCCGCAAATTTGACGGGCTGCGCCTGCCATCCGATCCGGATCAGGGGGATTAGACTGCATGTCCGGCACGGATGAAAACATGCCACAACAGTGCGGGCCTTTATCCGGGATCAGGGTGCTTGATCTGTCACGGGTTCTGGCAGGGCCTTATTGCACGATGAACCTGCTTGATCTTGGTGCGGCGGTAACCAAGGTGGAAACACCTTCAGGCGGCGATGATGCGCGCGCCTTTGGCCCCTTCATTGGCGATCGTTCCGCCTATTTTATGTCGCTGAACCGTGGCAAGCGCTCGATTGCGCTGGATCTGAAAGCGCCTGCGGACAGGGAGATTTTTGAACGGCTGCTGGCGCAGGCGGATATTCTGGTGGAAAATTTCCGCGCCGGCGCCATGGAAAAGCTTGGCTATGGGTGGGAGGCGCTGCATGCGCGCTTTCCGCATCTGATCTATGCGGCAACCAGCGGTTTTGGCCATAGCGGCCCCTATTCGGATCGTCCGGCCTATGACATGGTGGTGCAGGGCATGGGCGGGATTATGAGCCTGACCGGCCATCCGGGAGGGCCGCCTACGCGCGTCGGAAGTTCGATTGGCGATATTACCGCCGGGCTGTTTACATCCATTGGAATCCTGGCGGCGCTGCATCATCGCACGATCAGCGGCAAGGGTCTCAAGGTCGATGTCGCCATGCTGGACTGCCAGCTGGCCATTCTGGAAAACGCTATCGTGCGCTATTTCACGACGGGAGAAATTCCGGGGCCGCTTGGCGCGCGCCATCCCTCGATTACGCCTTTTGAAGCCTATGCGGCGCAGGATGGCCATGTGATCATTGCAGCGGGAAATGACAAGCTGTTTCATCTGGCGCTGGATGCTTTGGGGTTGCAGGCATTGCAGGATGACCAGCGCTTTGTCAGCGGACCGCTGCGCAACCAGAATGTCGAGGCCCTGAAACAGTGTTTTGAAGCGGCGCTGGCAAAGGACAGTGTGGCGCACTGGCTTCACCGGCTGCATGAACGCGGCGTCCCTGCCGGACCCATCAATAATGTCGCGCAGATACTTGCCGACCCGCAGATCAAGGCGCGCAATATGGTCGTCACCGCGCAGGATCGTTTGGCGGGCACATTGCATATGGCCGGGAACCCTATCAAGCTGTCGGCTTTTGCCGATCCGCTGACCAGGGGCGCGCCGCCGGAACTGGATGGCAATCGCGCGGAAATATTGCAGGAGATTGAGGGCGCAGCACTGCACCTGTCGCGCCTGAAGCAAACCGCGCGTCAGGAAATTGAAACTTATCTTCTGGCGCGCTTTGGCACGCCGCATCTGCCGGGCCCTGCCGGTCTGGTGGATGCAAGCGGGCTTGCCGGGTTCGCTGCCCGGCGCGCAGGCGGCCTGGCGGGGCTGGCCAGTTTTCTGATCACGGGGGATCAGTGTCATCTTGTCTGTCTGGACAGCGCGCATCCCGGACAGGGGCACGGCGATGCACTGTTGCAGGCCGTGATCGCGCTCGCCCGTTCGGAAGGCTGCCGCAGCGTAACCGTGCAGATCGCCAACAATAATTTGCGCGCCATCGGCTTTTTGCAAAAACGCGGATTTGCCATAACAGAGGTGCAGCGCGGGGCGTTGCAGCGGCTTTACGCCGCGCTGCCGGGGGTCACACTGCCGGGCGATCCCGGCATAGCGGCGCGCGATTTGCTTTATCTTGAGCTTGCGCCTTGAAGCGGGACGTCCTGCATAGGGCTGTTTTTTCCGCATGTCTGTTTCTGACGCCGGGGGCGAATGCGGAACCGTCTTTTTCCCGCATAGAATTGCTTGGTGCGGCTTCGGCCGTGGGCGGGGGAGAGCCTCTGCTGCTGGGTGTCCGTATTGAACCTCAGCCCGGCTGGAAAACCTATTGGCGGGCGCCGGGTGAAAGCGGCCTGCCGCCGGTATTTTTATTTCAGACGCATGAAAATGCCGCGCTGCCTGAAATCAAATGGCCTGTGCCAAAACGGCAGAATTTGCAGGGGCAGGAATCCTACGGCTATGACGGGCCGGTGACATTTCCGTTTTTCGTGCAGCCACTGGACACCGCCAAACCGGTCAATCTGGCGCTTCGGGTGGACTATGCCGTGTGCCGGGACATATGTGTGCCGGAGCAGGCTGATCTGACGCTGCACATACCGCCTGGCCCGGCAAAGGCCAGCGGGAATCTGGCGGCGCTGCAGGCCGCCCTCGACACGGTTCCTGTGCCGCAGCATGACGCCAGTCCGGCCCGGATCATCGCTTCCTATATCACGCAAACAAACCAGACCGCCGCGTTGCACATTGACGCCGAAGCCGATGCCGGGTTCGTTTCACCCGATCTGTTTGTGGACGGGGTTGCCGACCTGATATTCTCGGCCCCGGAAATAAGCTATATGGATGGCCGCCGCCGTGCGCATTTCAGGCTGACGGTGGTCTTTCTGGATAAAGAGGCGCATCCGGCAGGCCAGACAGCCACCCTCACGCTGGTTGACAGGGAATTTGCGATTGAAACGCAAGTGAAACTGGCGAAACAGGCCGGAACAGAGTAGTCTGGCGGAGAAAAATTACAGCGTTCACCAAGGGAGACTGAAGATGACGATCAATGTTGGAGACAAGATACCTGAATCCACCCTGATGCATATGACAGAAAAGGGCCCCGCACCCATCACAACCGCAGAACTGTTTGGCGGCAAGAAAGTGGTATTGTTTGCCGTGCCGGGCGCTTTTACCCCGACCTGCTCCAATCAGCATCTGCCGGGTTTCATTGAAAAAGCAGGCGCTATAAAGGCTAAAGGGGTTGATACGATTGCCTGCCTGTCGGTTAATGACGCCTTCGTCATGGGGGCCTGGGGCAAGGATCGCAATGCCGGCGACAAGGTTCTCATGCTGGCCGATGGCAGCGGGACGTTCAGCAAGGCGCTGGGGCTGGATCTGGACCTCTCCAAAATGGGCCTTGGCCTGCGTTCAAAGCGCTATTCCATGCTGGTTGTGGATGGCGTTGTCAAACAGCTCAATATTGAGGATGCGCCCTCCGGCGCCGTCAAAAGCGGCGCGGACACGATGTTAACGCAGCTTTAAGAGATCTGCCCCCGGTCAGGGTTTTACCGCTAACCGGGGGCTTATTCAGCATTTGCTAATTTTATTCGTTCATCATGCCTGCCTTATCAGATATTGAAGGCAGCGACGGTGTCGATCCCATTAGCTAATATTCTACAGGCCAGCTCGGCGGTTTCGTTTCGTGTGCTTGATATTTCGCGCGAACTGAAACCAGAAGAACGCATGTTTCAAAGCGAAGAGCTGAATCAGACAATCATCTTCAAGCAGCCCTGCTTCGCGCTTGACAAGGCCTTGAAGGGGCAAAGGGACATGCAGTTCCGTCCTGTCCCGCCGCAGAACAAGGGCGGCAATCGCCCTATCCAGACCGCCATTTATGTTCCCAAGGTCTTCGAAGAGCCGGATCTCGGCGGCCACGCCATTTTCATGGGGCAGCCAAAATATGCCGAGCTCATGAAACATCATTGCGGCATTAATATTGCCGATAATGCAGCGCATGCAAACGATCTGGCGCTTCTGCACATCCTGGAGGGTGTGCCCTCTTTTGATCCGTTTCTGTTGAAATCGGTCTTGGCTGACAAGCACGTTACGATTAATCCGCAATATCTGAATGTCGTCAAAGAGGAAGAAGCGGAAGTTCGCACTGTCATTGAGCAGCGGGTACGCCCGATCGTTGCGCGTGCTTATGCCGGCCTCTCGCCCACCGATGCTGAAAAGCGGACCCAGTCCTTCATTGACGGTATCTGGGATTCCAATTCCACAGACGCATCCGCCTTCATTGCCGCCTTCCGTATTGATGCCTCGGCCATTCCTGAAGTGTTCGGCGCCTGGAAAGGCGTGTCTTACTATCAGTATCAATTGCAGAGCATCAGGCCGCGCATCGCGGAGCTGTTGACTTTTCTGCAATCCGACAATTCCATCCCGATTGATATTCGCAAGCTGGTCGGCGGCGAACGCGAAGGCATCATGATGTTCCGAAAGGATATTCAGAACCGGCTGCGCAACGCCTATAAAAATACACAGTCAATCCTGCAGGAGTGCGACCAGGCGTATAATGCGCTGATTGAGGAAGGCAATCCCGTGCCATTCCGTAACTTTTTGCAAACCGCAGTGGAAAAATACTGGACCCTTGGGGCCTGCAATTGCTCTCTGGTTCTGGTCGTGGATGTCTGGTTGCGGTTCAGCCATAATGGCCGGGCCGAGAGGTATGAAGCCTCAGTCATAAAATCAATGTTTACAGGCATGCGTTCCGCCCTCAGCACCGATAGCACAGGCGGCGGCGCGGTTCATTAAGCGTCAGGCAGCGCCGCAGTGATGGCACCTTAGAGCGTTATGACATCAGGTTTGTTCAAAATCCATCTACACCGTCATTGCGAGCCGCGAAGCGGCGTGGCAATCCAGACGCCACAAACTCAGACTTTGCCGTGCGGCTCCTGGATTGCTTCGCCTTCGGCTCGCAATTGTAGAAGTCAAATAATTCGCTGACAAGAAACCTGGGTTAAGTGAAGGTTCGAAGACTAAAAAAAGAGTGTCACCCCGGATTTATTCCGGGGTCCAGGAGACTCAAATGAAGGCCTGAGTTTGTAACCCTGGACCCCGCAACAAGTGCGGGGTGACAGCGTTTTTTTTAAGTACATTAACACCACAATCTTGTCAGCGAATTGTCTGACTCTTACAGCAATGACGTGGTGGGGGATGTGATTCGATCTAATGTCATCATGGTCTAGCGTTTGAACTGCGCCATGCCCTGATTGGCCAGACTATCGGCGCGTTCATTCTCCGGATGTCCTGAATGCCCCTTCACCCAGTGCCAGGTCACTTTCTGAGATTCGATCAGCGCTAGCAGTTGCAGCCACAAGTCCTGATTCTTGACCGGTTTTTTATCGGCCGTCCGCCAGCCATTGCGCTTCCAGCCATGAATCCATTTCGTGATGCCATCGCGCAAATAGGCTGAATCCGTATGCAGATGAACCTGGCATGGGCGCTTCAGGGCTTTTAACGCCTCAATCGCCGCCATCATTTCCATGCGATTATTCGTTGTGTCTTCCGCCCCGCCGGATAATTCCTTTTCGGTACCGGCATAAATCAGCAACGCCCCCCATCCTCCGGGGCCGGGGTTTCCCGAACAGGCGCCGTCGGTATAAATATCCACGCGATCAGAAGGGTGAAGGCTCATGGATCAATGCCATAGGCGCGCGGGCCGGTAATATCCTTATGAAAGCGCAGCTTCAGCAGATATTCGACAGGATTTTTTGGCTTTACCAGCGCCCCGTTAACCGGGAACAGCCAGTCATGCATACGGGTTAGCAGAAACCGCAGCGCCGCGCCGCGCGCCAGCAGCGGCAAGGCAGATAGCTCGCCCGCCGTCAGCGGCCGGACCGACTGATAGGCGGCCAGCATCAGCCGCGCCTTGGTAATATTGAAGGCGCCATCCGCCTCAAAACACCAGGCATTGAGGCATATGGCAATGTCATAGGCCAGCATGTCATTACAGGCGAAATAAAAATCAATAAATCCGCTCAGGCGGTCATGCAGAAAAAATACATTATCGGGAAATGCATCGGCGTGAATGACGCCGCTTGGCAGCTTGCCGGGCCATTGGTTTTCCAGCAGCTGCAATTCCGCATCCAGTTCGGCGGCTAGACCGGCGGCGATCTCATCGGCGCGCGCCGCAGAGCGCCTGAACAGCGGACGCCATTGCTGCACCGATAAATCATTATCCCGCCGCATCGGAAAATCCAGGCCGGCCAGATGCAAGTGCGCCAGCCCCTCTCCCAGACTGGCGCAATGCTGCGGTCTTGGGCGGCGCACCGAGATGCCGTCGAGAAATGTCACAATGGCGGCGGGCCGGCCGGCCAGTGTGCGCAAGGCCTGCCCGTCACGGCCATGCACTGGCAGCGGGCAGGAAATATTGCGCCCCGCCAGATATTCCATCAGGCCGATAAAATAAGGCAGGTCCGCAGGCGACACCCGTTTTTCGTATAAAGTCAGAAAATAGGTGCCGTCGCCGCCATCGGTGCGCAGCATATAATTGCTGTTCTCAACGCCTTCGGCCACACCTTTACAGGAAATGACTTCGCCAATGTCATATTCAGCGATAAAGGCGTCCAATTCATCATCCGAAACTTCGGTGTAAACCGCCATTCGTGGTACCTTGCGCTAAATTATCTGATCCGAATAGGGGCTAGTCCAGCAATATGCGGGGAAGTTTGAATTCTATGTCCTCATGGGTCACGGCAACCTCTTCAATTTGCGTGTCATAGTGCAGGGCAAAGGCGTCAAGCACCTGTTGCACCAGAATTTCCGGCGCTGACGCACCCGCAGTGACGCCCAGCGTTGCCATGCCGGTGTATCTGGTAAAATCAAGCTCACCGGCATTCTGCACCAGAAAGGCCTGACGGCAACCGGCGCGCAGGGCCACTTCGACCAGGCGCATGGAATTGGACGAGTTCGGCGCGCCCAGTACAAGCAGCGTGTCGCAACGCGCGGCGATGGCCTTGACGGCGGCCTGACGGTTACTGGTGGCGTAGCAAATATCCTCACGCGGGGGGCCGGTTAAACCGGGAAAGCGTTGGCGCAACACCGACAGGATTTCAGCGGTGTCATCCACCGAAAGTGTGGTTTGCGTAATATAGGCAAGACGCGTGGCGTCACGGGGCTGAAAATTGGCGGCATCGGCAACGGTTTCCAGCAATGTCACGGCCCCTTCGGGCAGTTGTCCCATGGTGCCGATGACCTCGGGATGCCCGGCATGCCCAACCAGCACAATTTCATTGCCCATGGTATGATGGCGCTGGGCCTCAATATGCACTTTGGAAACCAGCGGGCAGGTGGCGTCGATAAAGAACAGATTCTGTTTATGGGCCATTTCGGGGACGGATTTCGGCACGCCATGCGCCGAGAAGACGACCGGACGGTCCGGAGGCACCTGGTCCAGCTCGTCTACAAAGATGGCGCCGCGTGCCTCCAGCGTCTGCACCACATGCCGGTTATGTACAATCTCATGGCGTACAAACACCGGCGCGCCATATTTTTGCAGCACTTTTTCGACGATTTGAATCGCGCGATCCACGCCTGCGCAAAAGCCGCGCGGCGCCGCCAGAAATATCTTTAATGCCGGTTTGGCCATTTGCTTCATTCAGGATTTGCCACTAGACTATCCGCCAATCTTGGAATCGCACAAGCCCCTGAAGGAGTACGCTATGGAAGAGCCCGTGATCGCCGCAAAGCAACCTATTGCCGTTGATGTGGTGTCTGGCAAGAATTATTTCTGGTGCGCCTGTGGCAAATCTGCGGCCCAGCCCTTTTGCGATGGCGCGCACAAAGGCAGCAGCTTCACCCCGGTGGCCTATAAAGCCGAGGCGGACCGCAAGGTTTTCTTCTGCGCCTGCAAGAAAACCAGTAAATCGCCTATGTGCGATGGCACCCATAACAAGCTGTAACCAGGCTGTTCCGCGCCGGGCTGATCATGCGCCGAGCCTGGATAATGCCGGCAAAGTGATATTTTGAACATAAGTGATATTCTGAACATATGAATGTGAAATTTCGCGTTGCGCTGGCTGGCGCGCTGCTTTTGATGGCCGCCTCATGCAGCACGGATGAGGAGATCGGGCTTGAGCCCCTGGTTTGCCCCGCCGCCGGGGTGCTGTCGGATGCGGCGTCGCTGCGCGTTTTTGGCGATGGGGAATTTATGCGTGTCCATCTGCTTGAATGCGCGTTGGAAAATGGCGAGATGAAGGCGGCCATCCGTTATGAGGCGCGGGCGAAACCCGGGCCGGCGGCCACGCAAAACGCCTATGAGTATCAATATTTTGTGACCCTGCTGGCGCCCGATGGCACGATTCTCAGCAAAACCATTCAGCGTTCAACGGCGAAATTCAAATCGGACAGGGCTGAAATTTTCTTCGCGGAAGAATATGACGATATTGAGTTTACGGTTCCCGAAGACGCGGATGGCCTGGGATATGAAATTCTGATCGGCTTTCAGCTGACCCGCGAGCAGATGGAATATAACCGCGCCAGACGTGCCAGCCCCGCTGCCCGCACCTTCCCGGATGTAGAAACGCGGTAGCGGGCGGGATTCCGGTTTGAGCCGGCCAGCGCCCCCGGCTTGCCGGTCATGGCTTAAGCTTCTGCCATACGGAAATCCGGGGAATAAGTGCTGCTTGCGAAACGTGTTGTAGCGCTTGGCCAAGCCCTGATAGGCTTTGGGAAATGGAGCTGGCCGCCGGAATGGCTGTTGGCGCTTGGGGGAACGAGATCAAGTCAGGGAGCAAATCGCCTATGTCCGGAGGCTCTATCGCAGCGGAAAGATTACATCACTTAAAAGACCGCATTTCCGGCCTGGTGGTGCATGACCCGGTCAATCAGGAATATAAGCTCGACCGCGAAGTGTTTCTGGATGAGACGATTTTTGAACTGGAGATGAAATATATCTTCGAGGGTAACTGGATATTCGTCGCGCATGAAAGCCAGATCGCCAATCCGCATGATTTTCTGACCACCTGTATTGGCCGCCAGCCGGTGATTTTGACCCGCAAGGCCGATAGAGAGATCGGCGCTTATCTAAATGTATGTTCGCATCGCGGCGCTCGCGTTTGCCGGGAAAAATCCGGTAACAGGAAAATCTTTGCCTGCGGCTTTCACGGCTGGTGCTATGACAGCGGCGGCGCGCTGGTGAATGTGACCGATCAAAAAGACGGGGCCTATCCCGAAAGCTTTGACCTGAAAAATTTCGGTCTTCCCCCCGTTGCCCGCATAGCCTCCTACCGGGGCTTTATCTTCGCAAGTCTTAACCCGGATGTTGTGCCGCTGAATGACTATCTGGCGGGTGCAAAGGCGTTTATTGATCTGTTTGTGGAACAGTCACCTACCGGCAAGCACGAAGTTTTGCGCGGCGTCACGCGCTATACCTATAAGGGAAACTGGAAGCTCCAGATGGAAAACGGCCTCGATGGCTACCATCTCGGCCCCGTGCATGGCAATTACATGATGACCGTCACGCGCCGGACGGCGGGCGAATCAAAGAACGACACCAAGGTGGTCGATCTTGCGGCCCTGAACAAAAAAGGCGGCGGCGGCTTTTTTGCCTTTGATCACGGCCATACGGTTTTATGGCTGGATTACAACAATTATAAAGACCGCCCGAATTATGAATTCTATGAGGATTTCCAGAAAAAATACGGACCCGAGCGCACCTATTGGATGTGCAACCGCTTGCGCAATATGCTGCTGTTTCCCAATGTGTTTTTGATGGACCAGACCAGCACGCAGATCCGCATTATCCGCCCAGTCTCGGTGGATGAAACCGAAATCACCACTTATTGCATTGCGCCTGTGGGTGAAAGCGATGCAGCGCGCACTTTGCGCATTCGTCAGTATGAGGATTTCTTCAACGCCAGCGGCATGGCGACACCGGATGATTTGACGGAATTCAACAACTGCCAGATTGGCTTCAAAGGCCGCGCTTCGCGCTATAACGATGTGTCGCGGGGGGCTGGGCGCTGGATCAAGGGGGTCAATGAAGATGGCCAGACGCTGGGTTTTGACGCGCGCATGACCGGCATCGAAAAAGCCGATGAGGGCCTGTATCTGGCCATTCATGAAGACTGGCTGGCGCGCATGAATATCGCGCTGGAGCGGGAACTGGCCGGGCAATGAGCGCGCCTGCTGATCTTTGGGCCTCTGTCAGCCGGTTTCTGGGGCTTGAGGCGCTGTATCTTGACACCAGGAATTGGGATGCCTGGATTGATCTGTATACGGAAGATTCTGTATATTGGGTTCCGGCCTGGGATGATGACGGCAAACCGACACTGGACCCGCAGCGTGAAATATCGCTGATTTATTATAGCAACCGGGGCGGGCTGGAAGACCGGATATTTCGCATTCGCACCGGGCGTTCCGCCTCCGCATCCAATGCGCCCGCGCGCACCTCGCATGTTTCGCAGATTTTACATATTGAGGAAAAAAGCGGCCGGGTGCATGTGCGCACCAACTGGACGGTTAATTCCTGCAAGGAAAACGCCACCATCACCTATTATGGCTGGGCGGAATATGAACTGATACCGCATGCCGATGGCTGGCGCATCGCCAGCCGCAAGGCGTATGTGCTGAATGACATCGCCGACACGGTTCTTGATATTTATATGATCTGATTGATGCTCCGGAGACGGAGCAATTGTCCAATTGAAGGAGAAAGACCATGTCCAGTACCGCCAAATCACGCCCGTTCGTGGCGACAACAATCGGCGATCCGGCAGGCATCGGCCCGGAAATTGTCGCCAAGGCCTGGGTAACAGGCGAGGTGCATAAATTATCACGCCCGGTGCTGATCGGCAGCGCCCACGCCATGCGCAAGGGGGTGGAGATCGCAAAGGTGCAAGCCACGGTACGGGTCGTCAATGGCCTGGACGGGCTGAGTGATAACCCGCAAATTATCGACATTCTGGATGACGGGGCGCTTGATCCCGCTGATTTCCAGACCGGCAAGGACAGCGAATCCGGCGGACGCGCCAACGCCGCCTGGCTCAAAAGAGCCGAACAGATGGCGCGAAATGGCGAAGTGGCGGCGACCGTATTTGCGCCGGTCAGCTCCGGCTCGCTGAAAATGGCAAAGGCGCTGGATGTGATCATGCCGGTCACGCCTGGCGAAAGCTATCTGTTACTGCTGTCCGGCCCGTTGCGGGTGATGCATTTGACCGATCACATGCCCTTGCGCAAGGTATGCGACACGATCTCGGCAGATCTCACTGCGTCGGCGCTGCAAACCCTGCATGATACTTTCACCAAATGGGGTATGGCCAATCCGCGCATCGGCGTGGCGGGGCTCAATCCGCATGCCCAGGGAAAGGAAGACACTGAATCGCTGGCGCCCGGCGTCAAACATGCGCAGGCCAAAGGTATCAATGCCGAGGGGCCGCTAAGCCCGGATGCGGTTTTCCGGCAATGTGTCGAGGGCAAATATGATGCGGTGCTGGCCATGTATCATGATCAGGGCCATATCGCCATCAAGACCTGGGGTTTTTCCGGCAATTGCGCGGTCATTGTCGGCCCGCCTTATCTCAGCATGACGGTCGCCCACGGCACGGCTTTTGACATTGCCGGCAAGGGCATTGCCGATCATAAAATGATTCTGAACGCCATGCGTATGGCCGGCTCGATGTCGGCAGGCGCCGGTTTTATTGAGGAAATGATATGAGCACTGCGCAGCCCGAAGTTGGAAAAAGCATTATCGCAGGCGGGATCAGGACCAACTATCATGATGTTGGTTCAGGTTCGCCGCTGCTATTGATTCATGGTTCGGGGCCGGGCGTGTCCGCCTATGCCAATTGGCGGTTGAACATGCCGGTACTGGGCGAACATTTTCGCGTCATTGCGCCGGACATGCTGGGCTTTGGCTATACCGAATGGCCCACTGCGCCGATCCGCGACAAAGCGGTGTGGGTACGGCATCTGGCGGCGTTACTGGACGCGCTGAAACTGGACAAGGTTTCCTTTGTAGGCAATTCATTTGGCGGCGCGCTAACGCTGGCCTTCATGATTGCGCATCCTGACAGGGTGGATCGTGCGGTCCTGATGGGGGCGGCGGGGCTTTCCTTTCCTATCACCGAGGCGCTGGATTATGTCTGGGGCTACACACCTTCATTCGAAGGCATGAAGCGGTCCGTGCAATATCTTGCCAATGACCAGTCGCGCCTGACAGATGATCTGATACAGTCGCGCTATGAGGCCAGCATCCGGCCCGGCGTGATCGAGGCCTATTCCGCCATGTTTGGCGAAACGCCGCGCCAGAAACATATCACCATGCTGGCCAGCGATCCCGCACAGATTGCGGCGCTGCCGCACGAAGTGCTGATCCTGCATGGCAAGGAAGATCAGGTCATTCCGCTTGATGTTTCCGTTCAGCTCAACCGGCTGATCAAACGCGCCGACGCGGTGCATTTTGGCGATTGCGGCCATTGGGTGCAGATCGAGCGCATGGCCAGCTTCAACCGGCTGGTCACTGCTTTTATCAAAAACGGCTTGGCTGGATAAAACAAGATGACAGAAAAACTCAACCCCGGCGTCATTGAAAAAGCGGCGGGCATTTTACGCCACGCGCATGAAACCGCCACGCCATGCCCGCCTTTGCGCGATATGATTTCGGCGGGCGGGCTGGACGGCGCCTATGCGGTGCAAAACGTCAACACCGAATATTGGCTGGCGCGCGGCCGCCGTCTGGTGGGACGTAAGGCGGGGCTGACCTCTTTGTCTGTACAAAAACAATTGGGCGTCGATCAGCCGGATTACGGCATGCTGTTCGCCGATATGGATGTGCCGGAAGGCCAGCCGATCAGCCTGAAAAAAGTATTGCAGCCGAAAGTCGAGGCCGAAATCGCCATGATCATTGGCCGCGATATTGATCAGCCGGACATCACCATGGCGGAAATGATCCGGGCGATTGATTATGCGCTGCCCGCGATCGAGGTGGTGGCCAGCCGCATCGCCAACTGGGATATTCGCGTGTGGGACACGATTGCAGATAATGCATCGGCGGGGGTGTTTGTGCTGGGCGCGGAACCGCGCAAGCTGGAAAATATTGATCTGCGCTATTGCGGCATGGTGATGGAATGCCGTGGCGAACAGCTTTCGGTGGGGGCTGGCGTGGCGTGCCTCGGCAATCCGGTCAGTGCGGCGCACTGGCTGGCGCAGGTGATGGCGCGCGAGGGCCGTCCGTTCCGCGAGGGTGATGTGATTTTGACCGGCGCGCTTGGGCCGATGGCCACGGTGAAAGCCGGTGACGTGATGGAAGCCCGGATTAACGGGCTTGGTTCCGTGCGTGCAATTTTTGAAGCTGGAGAATAGGTTGCGATGAACGCGCTGCATACTGGTCTTGCCGAACGTCTTGATGCCGCCATGCTGGCGAAAAAGGCGATGCCGCAAATCACGCTGGAACATCCCGCTTTGACGCTGGCGGATGCCTATGCCATTCAGTCGCTGCTTGTGCACCGCCGTCAGCAGCGCGGCGAAAGGCGCATTGGCATGAAAATGGGGCTGACCAGCCGCGCCAAAATGTTGCAGGTCGGGGTAAATCAAATGTCCTGGGGGCGTCTGACGGACGCCATGCTGCTGGAAGAAGGCGGCGTTCTGGCGCGCGATGCCTATATTCATCCGCGCCTGGAGCCGGAACTTGCGTTTCTGATCGGCAAACCATTGTCCGGGAAAGTCACGGCGGCGCAGGCTATGTCCGCAGTGGATGGCGTTGCGCCCGCCATGGAACTGGTCGATAGCCGCTACAGGGATTTCAAATTTACGCTGAACGATGTGGTGGCGGATAATTCATCTGCTGCCGGTCTGGTGGTGGGATCCTGGTGCAGGCCGGACCAGGATCTGACCAATCTTGGCGTGGTGCTGGAGGTAAATGGCAGCGTCATTGAAACAGCCTCGACCGCCGCCATTCTGGGCAATCCGGTGCGCGCGCTTGTGGCTGCGGCGCGGCTGGCGGCCGAGGCCGGCGAAAGCCTGCAAGCCGGCGATATTGTGATGTCGGGCGGTCTTACTGCGGCGCATGCGCTATCGCCCGGCGAAACTGTACGCGCGACGCTGCAAAATCTTGGATTTGTCAGCATATCCGTTATTTAAGGAGGCCAGCATGCCCATTATTGACGTGACCCTGCTCGAAGGCCGCACGGCAGCGGATAAAAACCTGCTTATCAGCGAATTGACGGATGGCGCAGAACGCGCCCTGAATGCGCCGCGCGACACCATACGTGTGATTATTCGTGAAGTGCCCGCCGCCAATTTTGCGGTCGCGGGCGTCAGCAAGGCGCAAGCGGCGGCCAAAGCGGCGGAATAAAGCTGACGGCCTCCCTGCGGATCAGAGGCCGGTGGTGATGGATTGAAGCGGTAAGGGTTTCCCAGATCAGTTGCATTGTTTCAGGCCGGAATATTGACCGGCCTACGCGGGCATGCTGCTATAGACTTCAAAAAAAAGGGGGGGCAGCATTTTGAATATTATCCTGCGTAGTTTGATTGGGCTTGTTGGCCTGTTCAACCTCAGTCTCGGTATTGGATTCCTGTTCAGCCCGGCGCCCATGGCGGCCCTGTTTTTTCTCTCGCCTGATGGCGTTCAGGGGCTTGCAACCTTACGTGCCGATTTTTCGAGCTTTTTTCTCACAGCGTCTTTTCTGGCATTCTATGGCACCTGGAAGTTATGTGCCGCGCCGCTGCTGGTGGCGCTTGGCATGTTCGCCATTGCCCTTTCGGGCCGCGCCATCGGACTGGTGATGGATGGGGTTACACCAACCGCTTTTACGCCGATGATTGCCGAGATGGTGATGATAAGCATTCTGTTGCTGGGCGCGCTGCGTTTTCGCACCCAATCCGCAAAAGCCTGATCCGGGCATGGCCGGATGGCGGGAGGTGCACAGATTTTCCCGGCCAATATGCCTATAATTAAGGCGTTACACGCATAAATGCCTAAAAAAAATGCATAAAATGGGTCAGACCGATGCATCTATACGGACATCCCGTGTGAGCATCGCTGGCATAGCTTTTGCTTAATTAACCCTTTGAAGAGGATCCTTCAAACCTAAAGGGGAGCTAGTATGAAAAGTTTTTTGCACAAAGCAGCAATGGTGGCTGCAATTTTGGGGATTGGCGTCAGTAGCGCAAAAGCTGCCGATGATACAATTAAGGTCGGTGTGCTGCATTCACTTTCCGGTACCATGGCGATCAGCGAAACAACGCTGAAAGACACAATTTTGATGATGATCGACGATCAGAACAAGAAGGGCGGCCTGCTGGGCAAGAAGCTTGAGGCCGTTGTCGTTGATCCGGCCTCCAACTGGCCGCTGTTTGCGGAAAAGGCGCGCGAGCTGCTGGAGGTCAAAAAGACCGATGTGGTGTTTGGCTGCTGGACCTCTGTGTCACGCAAGTCGGTGCTGCCGGTGTTTGAGGAACTGAACGGGCTGCTGTTCTATCCGGTGCAGTATGAAGGCGAGGAATCCTCGCGCAATGTGTTCTACACGGGCGCTGCGCCAAACCAGCAGGCGATCCCGGCGGTGGAATATCTGATGAGCAAGGATGGCGGCGAAGCAAAGCGCTGGGTTCTTCTGGGTACGGACTATGTCTATCCCCGCACCACCAACAAGATTCTGCGCGCATTTCTGAAAGCCAAGGGCGTGGCCGAAGCTGACATCATGGAAGAATATACGCCGTTCGGCCATTCCGACTGGCAGACGATTGTAACAAATGTGAAGAAATTCGCATCTGAAGGCAAGAAGACGGCGGTGGTTTCCACCATCAATGGCGACGCCAATGTGCCGTTCTACAAGGAACTGGGCAATCAGGGCATCAAGGCGGAAGATATTCCGGTCGTCGCCTTCTCGGTTGGTGAAGAAGAACTGGCTGGTCTCGACACCACGCCGCTGGTCGGCCATCTGGCTGCATGGAATTATTTCATGTCAGTGGACTCGCCAAAGAATGCCGAATTCATCAAGCAGTGGCAGACCTTCATCAAGAACCCCAAGCGCGTCACCAATGACCCGATGGAAGCCCATTATATCGGCTTCAAAATGTGGGTGCAGGCGGTTGAGCAGGCGGGCACTACCGATGTGGATGCCGTGCGCCAGGCCATGTATGGCCAGAAAGTCAAGGCTCCCGGCGGCTTTGACAGCGTGATGAACACCAATCATCATCTGTCCAAGCCGGTGATGATCGGCGAAATTCAGTCCAATGGCCAGTTTGACATCGTCTGGCGGACCGATGGCCCGATTGTCGGCGATGCCTGGTCCGATTTCATCCCCGAAAGCAAAAAACTGACGGCAGACTGGACCTTCCCCTGGGTATGCGGCAATTGCGAAAAGCCGAAATTTACGGTGAACTAACTGGGCGGGTGATAATTTCGTCTTCCGCTGATATATCTAAGCCCGGGGGCGCTTTTACCCCCACCCCATCCCTCCCCCTTTCAGGGGGAGGGAGTAGTATGCGGCGGCGCCTGCGCGCTCCTCCTTCCCCTGCAAGGGGGAGGTTGGGAGGGGGGTCGGGGCATAGGTCTGACCCTTCCATATAAAAAGCAGCCTTTTACATGTTGAAAAATTTTCTGGTTTTAATCTTCCTACTGATGATATCTCCGCCCGCGGTGGCGCAAGCTGATCTGCCTGCTCTGATCCAGAAGCTTGCGGATAAAAGCCGCAGCACACAGAGCGAAGCTATCGACGCGCTGACCGCAACCGGGGATGTGGCGGTGATTGCGCCGCTGGAGGCGCTGCTGAATGGAAATTTATATAGCCGCAAATCAGATGGGACGATCTGGATCACCAGTGAAACCGCAACCGGATTTGATCTGAAACATCCGCTGACCGGGGCGTCCGGCGGCAGCGTCACCCCGGAAGAAATGACCAAGGCCAATATCACCAACGCCATCCGCACGCGGCTGCGTGGCGCGCTGGGCGGCATGACATTGCTTGGCCCCGATCCAATATTGCGCAAACGCGCGGCGGACGATATTTTCAAAAACGCCGCGCCGGAAAGCATCCCGCTGCTGGAAACCGCATTGGCCAAAGAAAGTGATGCGGCAGTGGCGCGCCGCATGCAGCGCGCCCTTGCGGGCATTCATCTGGATCAGTCCAGCGATGTGCAGGTGCGCCTGAAAGCGATTGAAACGCTGGGCAGCTTTACCGATCAGGATGTGAAGGCGATACTCAACACGGCGATGCAACAAAGCGACGAGACGGTGCGCGCCGCCGCCGCAAAGGCGCTGGCGGGCGTGGAAAGCCGCCTGGAATTCTGGGGCATGGCCGAGGCGCTATTTCACGGCCTTAGCCTTGGTTCAGTGCTGCTGCTGGCGGCAATCGGGCTGGCCATTACCTTCGGCGTGATGGGCATTATCAATATGGCGCATGGCGAAATGGTGATGATCGGCGCCTATACCACTTTCATGGTGCAGGAAGTGATCCGCACCACCTGGCCGGGGCTGTTTGACGCTTCGCTGTTTATCGCCATTCCCGCCGCTTTCATGGTGTCGGGCCTGGTGGGCATTGCCATTGAACGGGGCATTATCCGGTTTTTGTATGGGCGGCCATTGGAAACCCTGCTGGCCACCTGGGGCGTCAGCCTGATTTTGCAGCAAAGCGTGCGCTCTATCTTTGGCCCCACGAATAAAGAGGTTGGCACGCCAGGCTGGATGAGCGGCGCGCTGGAATTTGATAGCGGTCTGGCGCTGACCTATAACCGGCTGGCGATTATTATTTTCTCGCTGCTGGTGCTCGGCCTGCTGGTGCTGGTGATGCGCAAAACCTCACTTGGCCTGCGCATGCGCGCGGTGACGCAGAACCGCGCCATGGCCAATAGCATGGGCATCCGCACCGGCACGGTCGATGCGCTGACCTTTGGTCTGGGTTCCGGCATTGCGGGCATTGCCGGTGTGGCGCTGAGCCAGATCGACAATGTCAGCCCCAATCTGGGACAAAGCTATATTGTTGATAGTTTTATGGTGGTGGTGTTTGGCGGTGTCGGCAATTTGCTGGGCACATTTTTTGGCGCCATGAGCCTCGGTCTGGTGAATAAATTTCTGGAACCGTTTGCAGGCGCGGTGCTGGGCAAGATTTTCATTCTGATTGCGCTGATTCTGTTCATTCAGTATCGCCCGCGCGGCATGTTCGCGCTAAAGGGCCGCGCGGTGGAGAACTGATCATGCCGGTAAATCAGGGTTTCATTCTTTCACTGCCGCTGGGCGGAAAAATTCTGCTGGCGCTGACGCTGGGCGCAGCGGTTCTGGTGCCGTTGCTTAATCTGTATGTTCCGGCGGATTCGTTTTTTCATGTACCAACCTATCTGGTCAGCCTGATGGGAAAATATGTCTGCTATGCATTGCTAGCGCTGAGCGTGGATCTGGTATGGGGCTATTGCGGGATATTAAGTCTGGGGCATGGGGCGTTTTTTGGCCTCGGCGGCTATGCCATGGGCATGTATATGATGCGCCAGATCGGCACGCGCGGCGTCTATGGCAATGCGGAGCTGCCGGATTTCATGGTGTTTCTGAACTGGAGTGAACTGCCCTGGGCCTGGTATGGCTTTGACAGTTTTACCTATGCCATATTGATGGTGGTGATGGTTCCGGGCGCGCTGGCTTTTTTGTTTGGCTGGTTTGCGTTTCGCAGCCGGGTGACAGGCGTTTATCTTTCGATCATCACCCAGGCCATGACCTATGCGCTGATGCTGGCGTTTTTCCGTAATGATATGGGCTTTGGCGGCAATAATGGCCTGACCGATTTCAAGGACATTCTGGGTTTTGATTTGCAGGCGGATGCAACACGCAACGCGCTGTTTGCATTAAGCGCGCTGGCGCTGGCGGGAGGCTATCTGCTATGCGCCATGATTGTGCGCTCGAAGCTTGGCCGCATTCTGGAAGCCATTCGCGATTCTGAGAGCAGGGTGCGGTTTCTGGGCTATCAGGTGCAGTATTACAAATTGTTTGTGTTTACCTTTTCCGCCATGCTGGCGGGTGTTGCGGGCGCGCTCTATGTGCCGCAGGTGGGTATCATCAACCCAACCGAATTCACGCCGGGAAATTCCATCGAGGCGGTGATCTGGGTGGCGGTGGGCGGGCGCGGCACATTGTTCGGCGCGGCGCTGGGGGCAGGGCTGGTGAATTACGCCAAAAGCTATTTCACCGGCGCGGTGCCCGAAATGTGGCTGTTCATGCTGGGCGGGCTGTTTGTTGCGGTTACATTGTTTTTGCCCAAAGGCATTGTCGGGCTGGTCAATCAGCTTGATCTGCGGCGGCTGCGGCATGGCCCGCTCAAATTTCTTTACGCGGGGAAAGGCACATGAGCACCGCCCACAAGGATGTCATGCTGTATCTGGATGGCGTCAGCGTCAGCTTTGACGGCTTCAAGGCGTTGAACAATCTCAGCCTGGTGGTGCATGCGGGCGAAATGCGCGCCATTATCGGCCCTAACGGGGCGGGCAAAACCACCATGATGGATGTCATTACCGGTAAAACCCGCGCCGATGAAGGCCAGGTGTTTTTCAATGGCGATATTGATCTGCGCAAAATGGATGAAGCCGCCATCGCCAATCTGGGCATTGGCCGCAAATTTCAGAAGCCGACGATTTTTGAAAATCTCAGCGTGTTTGAAAATCTGGAACTGGCGCTGAAATGCGACCGGCGCGCGCGCGCCTCGCTGTTTTTCCGCCTGAACGCCGCGCAGCGCATCCGCATTGAGGAAGTGCTGCATATTGTTTCGCTGACGGATCGCGCCGCCATGCAGGCCGGATCGCTCAGCCACGGCCAGAAACAATGGCTGGAAATAGGCATGCTGCTGATGCAGGATCCCGAATTGCTGCTGGTGGATGAACCGGTGGCGGGCATGACAGATAGCGAAACCGAACAGACGGCGGATCTGCTGCGCGCCATCGCCAGGGATCACAGTGTTATCGTGGTGGAGCATGACATGGAATTTGTCCGCCGTCTGAATACCTATGTCACCGTGCTGCACGAAGGCTCCGTGCTGGCCGAAGGCTCGCTTGACAAAGTGCAGGCGGATCAGCGCGTCATTGAAGTGTATCTGGGGCGCTAGCGCATGTTGGCAGTAAAAAATATTGATCTCTATTATGGCGCCAGCCAGATTTTGCGCGGCGTGAATCTGGCCGCGCGCAAGGGGGCGGTCACTTGCATTATGGGGCGCAATGGGGTGGGTAAAACCAGCCTGCTGCGCGCCATTGCAGGACAGCAGGCGGCAGGCGCGGGCGCCATTGCCTGGGAAGATACCGATATTACGAGGCTGGCCCCCTATGAACGCGCCCGGCGCGGCATTGCCTTTGTGCCGCAAGGACGGGAGATTTTCCCGCTGCTGACGGTTGAGGAAAATCTGCAAACCGGGTTTGCGGCGCTGCCCAGGGCCGAGCGGTTCATTCCCGCTGAAACCTATGATCTGTTTCCTGTTCTGAAAGACATGCTGCGCCGGCGGGGTGGTGATTTAAGCGGCGGCCAGCAGCAGCAGCTGGCGATTGCCCGCGCGCTGGTCATGCGCCCGCGCCTGTTGCTGCTGGACGAGCCGACCGAGGGCATTCAGCCTTCGATCATCAAGGACATTGCCAATGTCATCGGCATCTTGCGGGATCGCGGCGATATGGCGATAGTGCTGGTGGAACAATATTTTGAATTCGCGCGCGACCTGGCTGATGAGTTCATCGTCATGGTGCGCGGCGAAGTGGTGCTGTCCGGCACGTCTGAGGCCATGAATGAACAAGATGTCCGCCGCCATCTTACCGTCTGAACACCATGCCGCGCCGGCATGGCGCCAGGAAGTGCGGGGAGTTGCCGATATCCGCTATGCGTGCAGCGGCGGGATCACACGCCTGGCGCATCTTGCGCACCACGATCCGTTACGGGTGCTGTTTTCCAAACCGGCCGAGGGTGACGCGGCGCAGGCAACCTTGGTGAACATGTCGGGCGGGTTGATCGCGGGCGACAGGCTGGATATAAATTTTTGCGTAGGCGAACATGCGGCGGCGCTGTGTGTCGCATCGGCGGCGGAAAAAGTATATCGCTCGGCCGGCGATACAGCCCATATTTCTGTTGATCTGCATGCGGGCCAGAATGCCTGGGCGGAATGGTTGCCGCAGGAAACGATTTTTTTTAACGGCGCGCGGTTGCGCCGCACCACCCGCCTGCATCTGGCGCCTGGCGCGCGCATGCTGGCGGGTGAATTTCTGGTGCTGGGCCGCATCGCCAGCGGTGAAACGGTGACGCAGGGTTATCTGCGTGACGCCTGGGAAGTGCGTCTGGACGGGCATTTGATCTGGGCCGATGCGCTGCGCATGGATGGAAATTTTGCTGCGGCTGGAAACGCCAAAGCGGGCCTGAACGGTGCGCGCGCACTGGCCACATTGGTCTTTGCAGGCAGTGGCGCCGCGGATTATCTTGAACCGGCGCGCGGCTTGCAGCAGGCCTGTGGCGATGGGGTGCTGGCTTCGGCAAGTTGCGTGAATGGGGTGCTGGTGATGCGCTGGCTGGCGTTAGAACCGCGGGCGCTTCGCGCGGGCCTGGGGCAGTTCTGGGCCGCGTTCCGGCATCAGGCGGCTGGTTTGCCTGCGGTTCTGCCGCGCATCTGGCATGTATAGGAAAGGAAGCGCAAGCCATGAATCTGACGCCGCGTGAAAAGGACAAATTGCTGATCGCCATGGCGGCGATGGTGGCGCGCCGCCGGCTGGAACGCGGCGTGAAGCTGAACTATCCCGAAGCCATCGCGCTGATCACCGATTATGTGGTCGAGGGCGCGCGCGACGGGCGCACTGTTGCCGAACTGATGCGCGACGGCGCCACCGTGATTTCCCGTGCGCAGGTGATGGATGGCATAGCCGAAATGATCCATGACATACAGGTCGAGGCGACATTTCCCGACGGCACCAAGCTGGTCACCGTTCACGAACCCATCCGATAGGAGCACGGCCCATGAAACCCGGAGAAATTATCTGCGCTGGCGGTTCGATCGAACTGAATGCGGGCCGCGCGGTGATCATCCTCACCGTCGCCAATCGCGGCGACCGGCCGATTCAGGTGGGATCGCATTATCATTTTTATGAAACCAATGCGGCGCTGGATTTTGACCGCGAGGCGGCGCGCGGCATGCGGCTGGATATTCCCGCCGGCACGGCGGTGCGTTTTGAGCCGGGCCAGACCCGCGATGTGAACCTAGTTGCCTATCAGGGCGCGCGCACCGTGTACGGATTTAATGGCCGCATCAACGGCAAACTGGGAAACTGAGTCATGGCATTCAAAATCACCCGGGACGCCTATGCCGCCATGTATGGCCCGACCAAAGGCGACAGAGTGCGGCTTGCTGACACCGATCTGATCATCGAGGTCGAGGAAGACCGGACCATTTACGGCGAAGAGGTTAAATTCGGCGGCGGTAAGGTTATCCGCGACGGCATGGGCCAGTCCCAGATGACCCGCGCGCAGGGCGCGATGGATACAGTGATCACCAATGCGCTGATCATTGACCATTGGGGCATCATCAAGGCTGATGTTGGCATTCGCGACGGGCGTATTGCCGGCATTGGCAAGGCCGGCAATCCGGATGTGCAGCCGGGGGTGAATATCGTAATTGGTCCGGGTACGGAGATTATTGCAGGCGAGGGGCGCATTCTGACGGCGGGCGGCATTGACGTGCATATTCATTTCATCTGCCCGCAGCAGATCGAAGATGCGTTATATAGCGGCGTGACCACATTGATGGGCGGCGGCACCGGCCCCGCCGAAGGCACCAACGCCACCACCTGCACGTCTGGCGCGTTTCATCTGGCGCGCATGTTGCAGGCGGCAGACGCGCTGCCCATCAATATCGGATTTTTCGGCAAGGGCAATGCAACGCTGCCGGGCGGGCTGCATGAACAGATTGCGGCCGGCGCCTGCGGGCTGAAACTGCACGAGGACTGGGGCACGACGCCTGCCGCCATTGACACCTGTCTGAATGTTGCCGAAGAAACCGATACTGCCGTCACCATTCATACCGACACGCTGAATGAATCCGGTTTTGTCGAAAACAGCATCGCCGCTTTCAAGGGCCGTAATATTCACGCCTTCCATACCGAGGGTGCAGGCGGCGGCCATGCGCCGGATATTATCAAAGTGTGCGGTGTCGCCAATGTGATCCCGTCTTCCACCAATCCGACACGCCCGTTCACCGTGAACACGATTGATGAACATCTCGACATGCTGATGGTGTGCCACCATCTAGACCCCAATATTCCCGAAGATGTGGCCTTCGCCGAAAGCCGAATCCGGCGCGAAACCATTGCCGCCGAAGACATCCTGCATGATATTGGCGCAATCAGTATTCTGGCAAGCGACAGCCAGGCCATGGGCCGTATCGGCGAGGTGATCATCCGCACCTGGCAGACGGCGGATAAAATGCGCAAACAGCGCGGGCCGCTGCCGGAAGAAACCGGCGGCAATGATAATTTCCGTGTACGGCGTTATATCGCCAAATACACCATTAATCCCGCGCTGGCGCATGGCATTTCCAGCTATGTGGGATCGATCGAGACCGGAAAATTCGCTGATCTGGTCTTGTGGAAACCGGCCTTTTTCGGCGTCAAGCCCGATCTGGTGCTGAAGGCCGGAACCATCACCGCTGCGCTGATGGGCGATCCCAACGCCTCCATCCCGACACCGCAGCCGGTTTATTTCCGCCCGATGTTTGGCGCATTCGGGCGCGCGCGCACCGCCAGCCGGTTCAGTTTCCTGTCACAGGCGGCAGTATCGAGCGGGCTTGCGGGCCAGTTGGGTTTGCAAAGCGAGATTCTGCCGGTGAAAAATATTCGCGCCATTGGCAAAGCGCAGATGATCCATAATCATGCGCTGCCAAAAATCGAGGTTGATCCCGAAACCTATGAAGTGCGCGCCGATGGCGAAGTGCTGAGCTGTGCGCCTGCATCCGTGTTGCCGATGGCGCAACGTTATTTTCTGTTTTGAGCATGGCATTACCCCGCGCCATACAGGTTTTACCGGCGGGTCACTGGCCCAGCGCTGAGGCTGCGGCCTGCGTCACGCTGGGCTTTGATGACCGCTACCGGCGGCGGGTGCGGCTGAGCCTTGATCAGGCGCACGGCGATTTTATGCTTGATCTGGCGCGCGCGGAACGTCTTTGCGATGGTGACGGCCTGTTGCTGGACGATGGGCGTTATGTGCTGGTGCGCGCGGCAAACGAGGATGTGATGGATATTGCCGCCGCCCATACGGCTGCGGCGATCCGTATCGCATGGCATCTGGGCAACCGGCATTTGCCGGTGCAGGTGCTGGAAACAGGCTGTCTGCGCTTGCGTTACGATCATGTCATCGAACATATGGTGCGCGATCTGGGCGGCAGGGTAGAGCGCAGGCAGGATATTTTTGCACCGGAACCCGGCGCCTATGATGGCGCGCCCGCGCACAGCCATGATCACAGCCATGACCATGACCATGACCACTAGTTCATCTTTACACAGACTGCTGGCCTGGCTGTCGCCTTCTTTTCCTGTTGGGGCGTTCAGCTATTCGCATGGGCTGGAATATGCTGTTGAGGCGGAACTGATAAAAACCCGCGATGATCTTGTGGCATGGTGCGCCAGCCTGTTGCGATTTGGTTCGGGCCTGCATGACGCCATGATGTTTGTGGCATGCTGGCATGCCCTGGATGCAGATGACCATGACTTGCTTTCGGAGATTTTTGAACTTTCCTCCGCCATGCGCCCGACATCCGAACTGGCGCTGGAAACCCAGGCCCAGGGCGCTGCTTTTGCCCGCGCCATCAGGGATGCCTGGCCGCATCCGGCGCCTCTTGACCCCCTCCCCCTGCAAGGGGAAGGGCTGGGGCGGGGGTCGGGAGAAAAAGACAAGGCGTCAAAGGGGCTATTGCAACTTGATCATACCACACCCAGCTATCCGCTTTCGGTTGCGTGCAGTGCGCATGCGCATGGCATTGAGATAGGGGATGCGCTGGCGGCCTATCTGCATGCCTTTACCGCCAATCTGATTTCGGCGGGGGTGCGGCTGATCCCGTTGGGGCAGACTGACGGGCAGATTTCGTTGCGCCTGCTCGAAGCAGATATTGCCGGCGCCACGGCGCTGGCCCAATCATTACCGCTGACAGAAATTGGCAGCGCAACACCGATGCTGGATTTTTGTTCCGCCCGGCATGAAACCCAATATACGAGGCTGTTTCGCTCATGAATAAATCTGTTCACGGCCCTATCCGCATTGGCGTCGGCGGCCCTGTCGGCTCTGGCAAGACCGCATTGATGGATATTTTATGCAAGAATATGCGCGATACCTATTCCATCGCCGCCATCACCAATGATATTTACACCAAGGAAGATGCGCAGTTCCTTACCCGTTCCGGTGCGCTGCCGCCGGAACGTATTGACGGGGTGGAAACCGGCGGCTGTCCCCATACCGCCATCCGCGAAGACGCCTCCATCAATCTGGCCGCCATTGATCGCATGAATGCGCGCTTTCCTGATCTGGATATTATTTTCATTGAAAGCGGCGGCGATAATCTGGCGGCCACCTTTTCGCCGGAACTGGCCGACCTCACGCTCTATGTCATCGACGTGTCGGCGGGGGATAAAATTCCGCGCAAGGGCGGCCCGGGCATTACGCGCTCCGATCTGCTGATCATCAACAAGATTGATCTGGCCCCTATGGTGGGCGCCGATCTGGCGGTAATGGAGCGCGACGCCAGAAAAATGCGCGGGGAGCGCCCGTTTGAGTTTACCAATCTGCGCGCGGGCATCGGACAGGATAAGGTGATTGCCTTTATCGAGCAGCGCGCCGCGCTTTCAGCCAAGGATTAGGGTGACGTTTTGCGCGGCGTTCTGCTATAAGCGGCGCCATGATCAAGGTGAAAATATGCGGATTATCCACCCCGGAAAGCGTTAAGGCGGCGGCCGGCGCTGGCGCGGATTTTGTTGGCTTCGTGTTTTATGACCGCTCGCCGCGATATGTTGGGGCGTCCCAGGCGCGGCTTTTATCGGGGCTGGTTTCTGCTGCCGTCGCCAAAGTGGGGCTTTTTGTGGATGCCGATGACGCCGCCATCGGTGCGGTGCTGGCGCAGGCGCCGCTGGATTATCTGCAACTGCACGGGGCGGAAACACCGGAACGTGTGCGCGATATCCGGACCCGGTTTGAACTGCCGGTAATCAAGGCCATCGCCATTGCAGGGGCAGCCGATATAGACCGCGCCAAAACCTATGAAAGCGTGAGTGATATGTTGCTGTTCGACGCCAAGCCGCCATTGTCGAAGGATGCTTTGCCTGGCGGTAATGGCTTGCTATTCGACTGGACATTCATCGCGGGTTATACTTGGTCCCGGCCCTGGATGCTGGCCGGCGGATTGACGTGTGAAAATATTGCCGAGGCTGTTCGCATCAGCGGCGCCACTATGCTAGATGTGTCTTCCGGCGTGGAAAGCGCGCCGGGGATCAAGGATAATGCGAAAATTCGCCGCTTCATCGCGGCTGCCAGAAACCTTTAACCGGAATAGAAATTTTGACCGTAGCAAAGCCAAATAGTTTTCGTTCAGGCCCGGATGCGCAGGGCCATTTTGGTATTTTCGGCGGGCGTTATGCCGCCGAAACGCTGATGCCGCTGATCCTTGAGCTGGAGGCCGCCTATAGCGATGCAAAAAAAGATCCGGCATTTCAGGCGGAACTGGATGATCTGCTGTGCCATTATGCCGGCCGGCCCAGCCCGCTATATTTTGCCGAGCGTCTGACGCAATATTTCGGCGGCGCGAAAATCTATTTCAAGCGGGACGAGCTGAACCATACCGGATCGCACAAAATCAATAATTGCCTGGGCCAGATATTGCTGGCGCGGCGCATGAAAAAGGGCCGCATCATTGCCGAAACCGGCGCGGGTCAGCATGGCGTGGCGACGGCAACGGTTGCCGCACGCTTTGGATTGCCCTGTGTGATTTATATGGGCGCGGCGGATATTGAACGCCAGCAACCCAATGTATTCCGCATGAAGCTGCTGGGGGCGGAAGTGGTTCCGGTCACCAGCGGCACCGCCACGCTGAAAGATGCGATGAACGAGGCGCTGCGCGACTGGGTGACCAATGTGATGGACACGTTTTATATTATCGGCACCGCCGCGGGGCCGCATCCTTATCCGATGCTGGTGCGTGATTTTCAATCGGTGATCGGGCGCGAGACGCGCCAACAGATGCTGGAGCGTGAAGGGCGGCTGCCGGATTCACTGGTCGCCTGTATTGGCGGCGGCTCCAACGCCATCGGCTTGTTCCACCCGTTTCTGGATGACCCGGGCGTCGTCATGTATGGCGTTGAGGCGGCGGGCAAGGGGCTGGAAACCGGGCTGCATGCGGCATCCATTGCGGGCGGGCAACCCGGCGTGCTGCATGGCAATCGTACTTATTTATTGCAGAATGAAGATGGCCAGATCACGGATGCGCATTCGATTTCGGCAGGGCTGGATTATCCCGGCATCGGCCCGGAACATGCCTGGCTGCACGAGGCGGGGCGCGTAAACTATGTGTCGGCCGGCGATGATGAGGCGCTGGCGGCGTTTCAGCTCTGCACCAGGCTGGAAGGCATTATTCCCGCGCTGGAACCGGCGCATGCATTGGCTTATGTGGCGAAATTGGCGCCTGGGCTGGCGCGCGATCATCTGCTGTGCATGAATATGTGCGGGCGTGGCGATAAGGATATTTTTGCCGTTGCGCGCATGCTGGGAACGCAATTGTCATGAGTGAAACACGTATTGATGTGCGCTTCGCGGCGCTGCGCCGCGAGGGGCGCGCCGGGTTGATTACTTTCATCACTGCGGGGGATCCCGATCATGAAACCAGTTTTGAAATATTGCGCGGCCTGCCTGCGGCGGGCGCCGATCTGATCGAACTGGGCATGCCGTTCAGCGATCCGATGGCGGATGGCCCCTCAATTCAGGCGGCCGGCTTGCAGGCATTGCGCAATGGCGCCAGCATGATCCGCACGCTGGAACTGGTGCAGCGCTTTCGCAAGGACGATGCGGATACGCCGGTTATTTTGATGGGCTATTACAATCCGGTTTATCGTTATGGCGTGGACCGTTTCATCACGGATGCAGTGGCGGCGGGGGTGGATGGATTGATCATTGTCGATCTGCCGCCGGAAGAAGATACGGAATTGTGTCTGCCCGCACTCAAGGCCGGGCTGAATTTTATCCGTCTTGCAACGCCCACGACCGATGACCGGCGGCTGCCAGCGGTGCTTAACAATACCAGCGGTTTCGTCTATTATGTGTCCATTACCGGAATCACCGGAACCGCAAGCGCGGATGCGGGCCAGGTGGATGAAGCGGTCAAGCGTATCCGGCGGCACAGTAAACTGCCGGTGGCGGTGGGCTTCGGCATCAAATCGGCGGCGCATGTGGCCGAAGTGGCGCGTTTTGCCGATGCGGCAGTGGTCGGAACAGCGATTATTGATCATATTGCTGCCGCCAGAAAAGCCGGCAAGCCGGCATCCGCCATCGCTGCGGACGTGCATGCATTTGTGGCCGGACTTGCGGCAGGCGTCCGCCAGCTGCGGGAACCGGCGTAAAGCTGTCACCGGCAAAGAACTGAAACAGGCTGAAACTGACACAGGCGGAAACAGACATAGGATGGAAAGCAAACCCATGAACTGGCTGACACGGGTTGTCCGCCCCAAGATTCAGGCCGTGTTCCGCAAACGCGACACGGGCGAGGGCCTGTGGGACAAATGCCCTGCCTGTGACCAGATGGTTTTTCAGCGCGATCTGATTGCGGCGCAGAATGTCTGTCCCAATTGCGATCATCATTTGAAATTGTCCCCCAAGGCGCGTCTGGATTCGCTGTTTGACAATGCGCAATATGACTGGCTGCCGGAAGTTCATGTGACGGCGGACCCGCTTAAATTCCGCGATCAGAAACGCTATCCCGAACGCCTGAAAGAAGCCAGGCGCACAACGGGACGCGACGAGGCGATGCTGGCGGCCAGCGGCAATATTGATGATCTGCTGTGCGTCGTGGCGGTGCAGGATTTTGCTTTCATGGGCGGCTCGATGGGCATGGCGGTGGGAGAAATGCTGATTGCAGCGGCGCATAAGGCCCTGGCGCTTCACGCGCCGCTGATTGTGTTTGCGGCCTCAGGCGGCGCACGCATGCAGGAGGGTATGCTGTCGCTGATGCAGATGCCGCGCACAACGATTGCGGTGCAGATGCTGCGCGAGGCGGGCCTGCCCTATATTGTGGTGTTGACCGATCCAACCACCGGGGGCGTGACGGCGTCCTACGCCATGCTTGGGGATATTCATATTGCCGAACCCAATGCCCTGATCGGGTTTGCCGGGCAGCGCGTCATCCTGCAAACGATCCGCGAAAAACTGCCCGATGGGTTTCAGCGCGCCGAAACGGTGCGTGACAAGGGCATGATCGATCTGGTTGTGCACCGCAGGGATTTGCGTCAGACCCTGTCGCGCATATTGCAGATGCTGATGCACAAATCTCAGCCGCCGCACGGCGAAAGACGCAAAGCAGATATTGCCTTTGATCCGATAGCGCTGGCCCCGCCGGTCAGACCCTAGAGGCGCGCCAATGCCGGATCAAACGCCAGCCATGCGCCCGCCGGACGATAGCACAGCTATTCTGGCGCGCATGACAGGCATGCATCCCAGAATGATTGATCTGTCCTTGCAGCGGATCACCCGGCTGCTTGAAAAAATGGGCAGCCCCCATCTCAAATTGCCGCCGGTCATCCATGTGGCGGGTACGAATGGCAAAGGCTCCACCACCGCATTTATGCGCGCCATTCTGGAAAGCGCCGGCCTGCGGGTGCATGTCTATACATCGCCGCACCTGCAACGCTTTCACGAACGCATCCGCCTGGCGGGGCAGATGATCAGTGAGGCCGAGCTGTGCGCGCGCCTGCTGGAATGTGAACGCATCAATGCCGGTGATCCGATTACTTTTTTTGAGATAACCACAGTTGCCGCTCTTTGCGCCTTTGCGGAAATGCCGGCGGATATCGTGCTGCTGGAAGTCGGCCTGGGCGGGCGTCTGGATACAACCAATGTCATAACACAGGCCGCCGTGACGGTGATCACGCCGGTTGATCTGGACCATCAGCAGTTCCTGGGGGACACATTGGCCCAAATTGCCGCCGAGAAAGCCGGTATCCTGAAGCCCGGAACGCCCGCCATAATCGGGCCGCAAAAACCAGATGCCGCGCAGGTGATCGAAGCGCGCGCGGCGCTTCTGGGCGCCCCATTGCTGGTTTATGGGCAGGACTGGACCTGTTACCAGGAGCATGACCGGATGGTGTTTCAATATGCCGGCGGACTGCTTGATCTGCCCTTGCCGGCGCTTGTTGGCCAGCATCAGATTGCCAATGCGGGCGCGGCCATTGCGGCGGTGCTGGCGCTTGCGGATTTTCGAATTGATAATGACGCCATCGCGCAGGGCTTGCGCCGCGTTGAATGGCCGGCGCGTTTGCAGCGGCTGGGCAGCGGCCCGCTATTGCAGCTGCTTCCGGCAGGGTCGGAATTATGGCTGGACGGCGCGCACAATCCCGCCGCAGCCGCAGTGGCCGCCAGCGCGCTGGCTGAACTGGAAGAACGCCATCCGCTGCCGCTCTATCTGATTAGCGCAATGCTGACAACGAAAGACACACAGGGATTTTTTGCCGCATTCAATGGGCTGGCGCGGGAAGTGCGCACGATTTCCCTGGACGGCGAAGCAAATATCATGCGTGCGGATACGCTGGCAGACGCCGCCAGGCAGGCAGGGCTAGCCGCACATGCAGCGGACAATCTGCCCCAGGCGCTTGCCGATATTGCCAGCCTCAGCCCGGCGCCGCCACGGGTGCTTGTTTGCGGCTCGTTATATCTGGCGGGCCATGTGCTTACACTGAACGAAATCTAGCACTGAACGAAATCTAGGCGGCGGCGGAGGCTTCAATTTTGGCGCCGGGTGCTGCGATGAGCGGCAGGGTCACTGTAAAGACTGTGCCCTGTCCTTCGAGGCTTTCAACGGTAATTTCGCCGCCATGCAAGCGCACCAATTCCTGTGCCACGCACAGACCAAGCCCGGTCCCGGCGATGCCAACGGATGTCTGGGCGCGGAAGAATCGTGAAAACATCCGCGGCAGATCTTCTTTGGCAATACCAATTCCGTGATCCGTGACGGTGATAAACACCCGGTCATTATTGCGCCAGCCGTGAACATAAATTTCACAATTATGCGGCGAATATTTGATGGCATTGGACACCAGATTGGTCATCACCCGTTCCAAAGCATTACGATCTGCGATGATATGATCCGGTAATTCCGCGAGATTGCACAATATATGGTGGGTTGCGGAAATTTCCTGATGGGATTCGCAAACCTCCTGTATCAATTTGCGAAGGTCACACTGTGCAGGCGTTACCTCGACCATTCCCGCGTCCAGACGCGCCGCGGTCAATGTGCTGTCAATCAGGCTGGTCATACGGCTGACGGCGTTACGAATTTTCTCACACCGCTTTATGACTCTTTCCGCAGTAAGCCCCTGTGGATTGGCGCATAATAATTGCGTGGACCCGTCAATAATTGCCAAGGGCGTGCGAAATTCGTGTGACGCCATGAATACGAATTGCCGGTGCGTATTATTCAGCTCTTTTTCTTTTTCCAGTGCAAGTTGCAATTCCACTGCCTGGGCTTGCAAGTCGGCCTCCTGCTGTTTATAGCGGGTGATATCAGAATGCAGAATGATGATGTCGCCGCCGGGGGTCTGTGCGCGGTAGATTTTCAGCCATGTCCCATCCGCACGCTCAATCTCATCTTCAGTGATGCCCTGCTGAAGCCTTTCAAAGCATTGCAGCTACCTTGATTTTTCCAACTCGCTCATGGCGGACTTGACAAGGTTTGCGCCAACCTCTTCGAGCGCATCCCCGGGTTTTGCGGGCGGGATCACATTGGGGTGCAGTGTGTGCATGCGTTCGTTTAACATTACCACGCGCCGTGAACTGTCAATCAGACAGAAACCATCCTGAATGGCGTTGATGGCGGCCGTCAGCCGCGCCTCGGTATTTTTTATGTCCTGGATCTGGGCATCGACTTTTTTTTCCAGCCTTATCCGGTGACGGCGCAGTTCTGTTTCGGCCTGCACCCGGGCGGTTATATCAGTCATCGATCCGGCAAGGCGCAGCAATTTTCCATTCTCATCCCGTTCGCTTACCGCCTTACCCTGAAACCAGTGATATTCGCCATAATGGCCGCGAATACGATATTCCAGTTCGACAGTGTCTGCGCCACTGGCAGAGAAGCTGTTCAAAACCTCAGTGACGGCCGGTAAATCCTTAGGATGAATTTCCGCAAGATAGCCCTTGCCGGTGGTGGGGACTTTTTCATCGCTCCACCGGAGGATTTTTTTGAAATGCCCGGAGAGATATAATTTATCCGTTGTGACATCCAGTTCCCAGACGCCGCTCTCGGTTCCGCGCATGAACGATTCATAATGCTTTTGCATTTCCTGAAGCCGGGCCTGCATCCTGGGTGCGTCCAGCATCAGCTGGATATTTTTCAACCATCTGCGGCTTAGGGCCTGTATCTGTCCAATAAAAAAATAGCCGGGTCTTTTGCTTGACATGCCTTCAACTTTTAATAGTTGTTAATAATATAATTCAATCATAAATATATTAATATTTAATTAACTCTACTTTAATCTATTTGAAATATATTTACACTACTATAAGAGGTATTATTTCCTGTGCAGATCTGGAGAGCGGGCCTATGGCAAAGATTCTATGCGTCGAAGACGAGCCGGCAATTCGGGAAGATATTGTTGAGGCGCTTGAAATGCAGGGGCATGAAATCGTGGAGGCGGAGAATGGGCGTGAGGGCCTCGAAGCCATTTTGCGGGAGCGGCCGGATCTGACGATTTCCGATATTACCATGCCGATGATGGATGGGCTCGGACTGCTGGGCGAGATCCGGGCGCATCATCCGGAATTTGCCGATATGCCGTTTTTATTTCTTTCCGCGCTTGCGGACCGCAAGGATCAGATTACCGGCCGCGAACTGGGCGCCGACGAATATCTGACCAAGCCGGTGGATTTTGAGCTGATGCATGTGGTTGTCAAAGCCAAATTACGGCAGGTGCAGCGCATGCAGGAACATAAGGATCGCCAATTATTGAAAATGTATGGAGCCCTGACCAATATGCCCATTCTTGAAAAGGAAATAAAACAGCAGCAGCAGCTTTCCGGTAAAAGGCTGAATATTATCTGCGTGGCCGCCGATGATCTGGATCTGACAGAGATGACGGACATGATCAAAGCGTCCGGCCATGCTCTGTACTGTATGAAAAGCGGCCGCAAATTTATCGAAGCCGCAGACATTCTGGCCCCCGATCTGCTGCTCATTACTTTCAACACCGGCGACCTGCAGGCGCCGATGGTCATGAAGGCCTTGCTGGAACAAGGCAGCACCCCCTGCCAGAAAATATTGCTGGTGCCGCCCTCAATACCGGATTTTCCCGCCATGGGCACATTGCCAACCTTTGATCTGCATATGCGCCTCCCGGTGGACACCGGGGAATTGATGCAGCAGATCGACCGGTTAAGCCAGCAGCTCAAAGACACAGAAGACCTGCTGGAAGCAAGCTAGAGCGAGATGATTTTAGTTTGAAGCCCCCAAACTCGGTGTCACCCCGCACTTGTTGCGGGGGCCAGGGCCCCAAACACAAGCTTTACTTTGTGGCTCCTGAACCCCGGAATAAATCCGGGGTGACAAGTTGAGAGATAGGTGCGCTTCTATACGATCACAAATTGCTCTAAACCCCGCTATTCGCCCACCTGCAATAATTTGCCCGTGCGGCGCGCGGATTTGAGGCAGGCGAGAAACCACCAGCAGGCAGCGGCCAGATAGGCCGCGTTCAGCGCCAGCGCCATGAATAGCAGATCATACCGGATTTTATGATCGATCATGATGGCGCGCATCCCCTCGAACACATAGGAAGGCGGCAGGCTCCAGGAAATCCACTGTACCCATTCGGGCAGGATGGCGACGGGATAATACACCGCGCACAGCGGCGCCAGGCCGAAAATCAGCGCCCAGGCCAGGCTTTCCGCCCCCATGCCGTAACGCAGCACCAGCCCCGACACCAGCAGCCCCATCGACCAGCCGGCCATGATCAGGCAGACAAAAAACGCCACCAGCATCAGCCCGAGGCTGTACACATTAAATCCGAAAAACCACACCGCCAGCAAGGTTGCGGGGAAAATGCCAAACACCGTGCGCAGCACGCTCATCGTCAGCAGCGCATAGATAAATTCGCGCGGGCGCAGCGGGCTGACTAGCAGATGCCCCAGATTGCGCGACCAGATTTCCTCAAAAAAGGACAGCGCAAAACCCATCTGTCCACGGAACATCACGTCCCACAGCATGACCGCGCCGAGTAGCACGCCAAAGGCCTGCGCGAAAAAACTGCTATTTTCATGCAGGAACGAGGTGATGAAGCCCCACATCACCATTTGCAGGGTCGGCCAGTACCACAGGTCCAGCACCCGCGGCCACGACCCGATGATCAGATAGACATAGCGCAGCACCATGCCCGCCACCCGGTGCGGCGTGCTGTCGCGCTGGGCGATGGGGGCGTGGCTGCGCGGCGCGGGCCGGGGCTCCATATTCATGAATTAATCCAGCTAGCATTCAAGTTGAATCGCTTGATCTCGTCTTTAAAATTGACCCTCACCCCGCCCCTCTCCCTTACAGGGAGAGGGAGGAGTTTTCGGCAATTGCCCTCCTCCCCCTGAAAGGGGGAGGTTGGGAGGGGGTCAATGGGTAGACCTGAAATCATACCACCTTAATCAGTATTCTGATCATCCTTTCAGGATGGATTTTCCGGCATAGCGCGCCGCGGTTCCCAGAATTTCCTCAATGCGGATGAGCTGATTATATTTCGCCACCCGGTCGGAGCGCGCCAGCGAGCCGGTTTTGATCTGGCCGCAATTGGTGGCGACCGCCAGATCGGCGATGGTCGCATCCTCGGTTTCGCCGGAACGGTGCGACATCACGGCGGTATAGCCCGCCTTATGCGCCATCTCGACCGCCTCCAGCGTTTCGGTCAGGCTGCCGATCTGGTTGACCTTGACCAGAATCGAATTGGCGGTGCCGCGCGCTATGCCGTCTTTCAGCCGCGCCGAATTGGTGACGAACAAATCATCGCCGACCAGCTGCACCTTTGCGCCCAGCGCATCCGTCAGTGCCTTCCACCCGGCCCAGTCATCCTCGGCCATGCCATCTTCGATCGAAATAATGGGATAGCGTTTCACCAGATCGGCGTAATAGGCGACCATGCCTGCGCTATCCAGCATCTTGCCCTCGCCCGCCAGAACATATTTCCCGTCTTTGTAAAATTCGGTCGATGCCGCATCCAGCGCCAGATATATATCGGCGCCCGGCTTGTAACCGGCCTTCTCGATCGCCTTCATGATAAAATCAAGCGCTTCGGTGGCGGAACCCAGCGCCGGGGCAAAGCCGCCTTCATCGCCGACATTGGTGTTGTGGCCCGCATCTTTCAGCCCGGATTTGAGCGTGTGAAACACTTCCGCCCCCATGCGCACCGCCTCGGCGATGCTGCTTGCTGCCACCGGCATGATCATGAATTCCTGAATATCGATGGGATTGTCGGCATGCGCGCCGCCATTGATGATGTTCATCATCGGCACCGGCAGGGTGCGCGCCAGCGGCCCGCCCACATAACGGAACAGCGGCAGCTCCAGCTCGTTTGCGGTCGCTTTCGCGATGGCCAGCGACACGCCCAGAATGGCGTTGGCGCCCAGGCGCGATTTATTGGGGGTTCCGTCCAGATCGCACATCATCCGGTCGAGCAGGATCTGCTCTTCGGATTCCATGCCCGACAGCAGATCGAACAGCTCATTATTCACGGCGGCGACGGCCTGTTGCACGCCCTTGCCCTTGTAGCGCGGGCCGCCATCGCGCAGTTCCACCGCCTCATGCGCGCCGGTAGATGCGCCGGAGGGCACGGCAGCCCGGCCCATGGCGCCGGATTCCAGAATGACATCGACTTCAACCGTCGGATTGCCCCGGCTGTCGAGAATTTCACGGCCTTTAATGTCAATGATTGCAGTCATGAATGGACCGGCCCCTTCGCTGATATATGGTCTGTGGAATCACACACTGTTCATAGCTGAAGGCTGCGCAAATGTCATCGCAGCCGTTCAAGCCGGTTGAAATTTCAGTGTGGAAAGCAGGTCAGCGGCTGCCGGTTTCGTTGCCAGGAAACGGCGCGAACGGAAAGGGCGGCGTGTCCTTGAGAAACACCATGAACGCAAGCACTTCGCCGAGATAGCTCAGCAAATTTTCGCAAAAATGTGCGATTTCCTCATTTTTTGACTTGTGCACGGCGTAGTAGACAAATTGCACAATGGCCAGCAGGACAAGGGCATTAAAGGTGAAATAGCCAAGCACGCCGACACCTAATGCATAAAGCAGCCGCACCCGCAAGGGTTTCCCGGCCAGACTGTCCCCGCCCGCGCCGGAATAAGCGGCTCTATCCAGATAACTCATTTTCAGTAAATCCCGTTTCAGAATGACGTTATGACGTTACCGCTCTATATAGTTATTATCAGATCGAAGTATAAAAAATATTAAGCGCCAGTGACGCCGGTCACTTTTTTATTTTTTACAAATACGCCGATCAGCACGGCTCCGGTGACAAAGCCGCCTATATGGGCATCCCAGGCGATCAGCATAACAACTTCGCCAACCTGGATGCCGCTTAGCCCGAAAATGGCATTCACCAGCAGCCATATCCCGCTCATCGACAGAAAACTGCGATCATAAAGCGGTAGCAGACGGATCGGCCTGCGGCCTTCGGGGCCAAGATCCTGCTTTCGCCCCCCCATAACATCCTCAAGCGGAAATCGGAAAGCGGCCCCCATCATGCCCGAAATGGCGCCAGAGGCCCCGATCATCGGCGTCAACCCGCCCATATCCGCCACCACATGCACAAGCGCCGCACTGGCCGCACAGATCAGGTATAGCGATAAAAACCGGGCAGTTTCGATTTTACGCACGACGGCGGTTCCAAACGCCAGCAGCCAGGCGCTATTTATCGCCAGATGGGTATAGTCAGCATGCAGAAAAGCATAGGTAATGAAGGATGGGATGGCGGACCAGACGCCGCCAGGAAACGCCGACACAATGTCCGGCATATATCGCGCCGGCAAGATGCCGAACATATTAAGTGTGAACTGGTTATATGCAGGCGAAATAAGGCCGCGCATCACATGGATGCCAACTAAAAGGGCGATTAATATCAGGATTATTCTGGGAACAAAAAAAATGGGCTGCCGGTCGCCCTCACGTACCCTTGCGTACATTGGCGACGCTTGCTCCATTGTTCCCAAACCCGAATTGAAACAGACTGTGCAGGCATGTGAATCGCCCGTCAGGCCTGAAGCATGACTTGGCCCCCCATCGGGGCGCCAGCTTTATTTAGTATGAACTTCATTTTGTTATAAATTGTGTTTATTGTGTGTTAATTGGCACACTCTGTGCTGTTAACCATAGTGAAGCCTGATTTACCATGTAGGTATAATCTAAGATTGGTATATAATCATGGCTCTAAAGGTTTTTTTTTAAGCAGCGATTCCGGTTTTAATATTCAATCTGCGGGTGATTTTCGCCGGGGGCGCGCCACCGGCGGCTCATGTTTTACAGGTGCCAGTGATGCAGGCGGGATTTATACATTTTGGGCTGATTTTGTCATTTTCCGTGCTGGCCATGCAGCCGGTAAAGGCCGAGAAACTGATCGTTGGCGCTGCCGCTGCCGTGGTGCGCGAGGTTGAGGGCATATCAGGCTCCGATGTGCGCCGGCTTTCGATTGAGGACAAGGTGTTTTTCAATGAAGTCATTTCCACCAAGGCGGACAGCGCCTCCAAAATCCAGTTTCCCGACGATACATTGCTGACTGTTGGACCGGATTCCAAGGTGACCATTGACGCCTTTGTATATGATCCAAACGCCAAAAACTCCAGAATGGTCGTCAATGCAACGCTGGGGGTGGCGCGTTTTGTAACGGGCCGCATGGGCAGCGCGGCCTATCAGATCAAAACCCCGACTTCGACCATTGGCGTGCGCGGCACCATACTGACGGTGACCGTGGAAGAAGATGGCACGTCCAGCGCCATCGTCGAAAACGGAAGTATTGTGGTGCAGGGTGAGACGGGCGAGCCTGTTGAGGTCACCGAAGGACTGTCCACCACGACGGAGCCGGGCGAGCCCGCGTCTGAACCCGCCCCCCCCGATGCCGATGTAGAAGCAGATGTTGCAGAAATGGATGTGACCCTGTTGCTGGATGGCGGGGAACAGGGGGGTAATGACAGTGTCGATGATACGGAATTATTGGAGATCGTAGAAGAGGTTGAACAAACCCGCGCAGCGGGCTGCGGCTGTTAGCCGATTTTGCCTACTGTGTCTGTCAGGCGGGGATGGGGATATTGAAATGGGGCAAGACATGCGGGTGAAAAAAGCGCAGCCTGTATCCGGGGCTGCGGGTGCGGTCGTTATGGCGGCCGTCATTGGCTTGATTGTTGCACTGTTGGGGATAAGCTCCCCCGCCTTTGCCGTGGAGACGGGTCAGATTGTCAAGGGCAGTGTGACAGTGGGCGGTATGGCCATGCCGCTGCCAGATGGCGAATGGACGGTTTACTATGCCGTGGAAGATGATGGCGCCAAATTCTTGAACGCCAAACTCGGGTTGGTTCTGCTCAGCGGCAAGGCCGTTAAACAGACGGCCTATTTCCGGGTATCCCGGTCCAAAACCGGCGCGGGTTTCAAGCCCTATGCGCAATGTTCGCAACCCTATTATTTCTTTAGCGAAACGGTTCAGAACCAGGCGGGCGGGGCGCAGGACTGCTGGCATATTCTGGTCGAAACCCTGGCGCCGGATGAAGAATCCGACCGCCAGAAAGCAATATTGGCCTTCGCCAAGGCCCACGGGGTATTTCTGCCGCTGACTGTTATCGGCCCGCGTTTTCATTATGCCAGTTCGCAGGCGCTGCTCCAGGCTTCTTACGGCTGGACACCGGACCTGATTGTCAAGGCCCCCAAAGATATCAAGGTATGGCGGTTTCAGGACTGGACCTCCGAAGCGGTGGCCAGTGAACCCAGGAAAAAAGTCATTATGACCAAATTCAAACGCTGGGGTGCCGGCTGGCGTCCAAAGATTGACAGCGTCTTTTCTGGCTTCAGGAAATAGTAATGCTCCGCATACGTAATGCACTCATAAATCTTGTTTTTGGCATGGCGCCGGGGATTCTTCTGGCCATGGCGCCGGTTCACGCCCAGACGCCGCCTAACCTGCCAGGCACGGTTGATCCGGGCCGTTTGCAGGAACGTTTTGAAGCCCCCCAGCTTCCGCGCGCGGTGGAAGAACCGTTGCTGCCGGATGACGAGAAAAAGATGCCCCCGGAGGACGCGGAAAAAATCCGGTTCAAACTGAACGCCATACAATTGCGCGGCAATACGGTTTATTCCGAGGCGGAACTGGGGCCGATTTACCAGCCATATCTGGGCAAGGAAATTTCACTGGCAACCCTGTACCAGATTACAGACGCCATTACCGCTTTTTACCGCAATTCTGGTTATGTGTTGACACGTGCGACGACCCCCGCACAGCGTGTGGAAAATGGCAATGTGCAGATCGCGATCTTCGAAGGGACGATCGGCAAGGTAACGATAGAGGGCAATGTGCCCGCGCGCCGCGCGCTGCTGGACGCCTATTTGAAAAAAATCACGGACAGTGTCCCGCTCAGAAGCGATGTGCTGGAACGTTATGTGCTGTTGATCAATGATTTGCCGGGCATTAACGCCAAGGCCGTTCTGGTTCCGTCCTTTGAAACGGCGGGCGCGACCGATCTGGCCTTGCAACTATCAGATGATCGCTGGGACGCCGCGCTGAGTGTGGATAATCGCGGCACCGAATTTATCGGCGCGGTGCAGTTTCGCGCCCAGGGCGGGGTAAACAATCTGTTTGGTAATTTTGAACGCATCAGCGGGCAAAGCGTCGTCACCCAGAATACCAATGAACTGCGTTTCTTCGATTTTGGCTATGTGCAACCGGTGGGAACAGAAGGTACGCTGGCGGGAGTTTCGGCGAATATCAGCTGGTCCAATCCGGGCGCGTCGCTGAAGCCGTTTGACGTGGAAGGGCAGAACCGTTCTGTCACGGCGTCACTCAGCCATCCCTGGATCAGATCACGCCGGCAGAACATTTCCTTTCAGGGCAGCTTCACGGTCAAAAATTCGCGCACCGATTTGCGCAGTTCGCTGCTGACGGAGGACCGGCTGCGTGTCCTGCGCGCTGGGGCGTCGGCGGATTTCACCGATAGCTTTGGCGGCGTCAATCTGTTTGGTCTCGATGTAAGTCAGGGGCTGGATATTCTGCACGCCACCAATAGCGGCGATCTGAACCGCACCCGGTTTAGCGGGCGCGAGGATTTCACCAAATTTTCCGGCAACGCCATGCGGATACAGACCATCACCGAACGGCTGCGCGCGGTGTTGGGCCTGAATGCCCAATATGCCCTGTCGCAGCTATTTTCATCGGAGGAATTCGGTTATGGCGGCGTGCCGTTCGGCCATGCCTATGATCCGTCGCAATTGACCGGTGATCACGGCGTGTCCATGCGCGCCGAGGGCCAATATGCGCTGCCATATGAACATGAATTTCTGCGCTCCAGCGAAGTTTACGGATTTTATGATCTCGGCACGGTCTGGCATATTGATAATAATGACCGGCCCTGGAAGCAATCGGCTGCCTCGCTTGGCGGCGGCGCGCGCTTTACGCTCAGCACCAGGCTTCTAGGCTATGCCGAGATCGCCAAACCCCTCACCACCAGCGTGCCCGCCCGCGGAACCGAAGGCAAATCGCCGCGCTTTTTCTTCAGCCTGACCGCGCCGCTGTAACCGGCCGCACGGGCGTCCTACCTCACAATCCGGTACAGTACCGTGCCCTGGGCGATCAGATCACCGCTCAGCTTTTCAGCGACATCCACATGGCTCCAGAAAATTTCCGTGTCGCGGTTGACGACACGGGCATAGGCCACCAGTTCGCCTTTGGGCTGCGGCTTGTGCAGTTGCGCCTGGATGGCGGCGGTGGAGGCCTTGTAGGGGCCGGGGCCGGTTTCCGCCCAGGCGGCCATCGCGCCGCAGGTATCCAGCAACGCCAGCACCGCGCCTTCATGATGCCCGCCATTCAGATCGCGGTTCGCCTCAATGTCGGGCATGACCATGCGGGCGCGGCTGTCCGCCATCTGTTCGGCTTTCAGGCCGCGTGATGCGATGAAGCTGACGCCGCCCATCATCTTTCCCATGGGGCTGACCTCATCGCCGCCCGCATCCACCGGACATTTCACCATTTTAGCGGGTGCAAGCCCCATGCGTCCGCGCATCGCCAGCGTTGCATGGCCTGTCGGTTTGCCGTCTTTCGTGTGGGTGGTGACCTCGACGAAGCATAATTCCTTGCCCTTGCGCAGCAGTTTCGCTTCACCGATCACATCTTCATTGATGGCGGCCGCCAGATAATTGATCTGAAAGCCGATCGTGTGCCACGGTCCGCTTGCCGCGCCCAACGCCGCCCGCGCCACAGTATGCCCGCCAATAGAAGAGAGCGAGGCATAGACGCCGCCATGCAGCGCACCGCCCGGATTGGCATTACACTCATTGAAGGGCAGTAAAAACGCTGCACCGGTTTCGCTCAACGCAGTCAGCTTGACACCAAGCGCCAGCGCATAGGGTGACTTTTCCACCCAGTCACGTACAAAATCCATACTCGCTACTTTCTATTTTTCTATTTCATGTTGGGGATAAGGCAGGTGTGGATCGATTCATCGCCCGGCACCTGACGCGCCAGGGTTTTGATCGCCAGCTCCGCTTGCGTGAGATCGAAATCATGCGTGTGCATTTTCTCAAACGGCACCTTGCGGCTTTCCAGCAGTTCAATTGCGCTGGCATAGCCCGACCAGGTCACGCCCATGGCGCCCTTGATGGTGATTTCCTTCATTACGATAATATCGGAAATAAAGCCGGGCACCGGCTTGTAGCCCTTGACGCCGGCCAGCACAATCGTACCGCCGGGGCGCACGAAATTCAGCGCATCGGTCACCGGCTCGGTGGCGTAGGCGGACACGTCCACCACCACATCGGCGCCCTTGCCATTGGTATATTCCCGCACCTTCTCCTTGGCCTTTTCATTCTGCACATCAATGGTGTGATCGGCGCCAAACAGTTTGGCGATTTCCATCTTCGGGCGGTCGGCCTCCAGGCCCGTCACTATGACCTTGGCAGCGCCTGCGGCCTTTACCGCGGCAACACTGGAAAGCCCGCGCTGGCCCGGCCCCATGATCACCACCGTGTCGCCCGGTTTGGTTTGCGGAATTTCCACCGCCCAGCGGAATCCCGCGCCCAGCGGATTGAACATCACCGCCAGTTCGGTTGGCAGACTTTTATCCAGCTTGTGCAGAATGGTATTGGGGTCCAGATACATATATTCTGCATAACCGCCCCACAATCCACCGCCATCATTGATCGGAATATAGGAATAGATGCGGCGATTGTCGCACAGATGATATTGGCCCCCCAGGCAGGGCGGGCAGAAGCGGCAGGAAATCATGGTCTCGACCGCCACCCGGTCGCCCACATTAACGCCCCAGCGTTTGGCCGCATTATCGCCAATGGCCTCAATGAACCCGATCGGCTCATGGCCGGGGATCACATTCATCGGCATATTCAGAAAGCCTTCATATTGCTCGTAATCGCTGCCGCAAATGCCGCAGGCCTCGACCCGCATGATGGCGGTGTCGGCGGTAACCGGCGGGACGGGCAAATCCATGCGCTCGATTTTTTTCGCGCCGGTCAGCACCATGGCCAATGATTTTTTCGGAGGCATTTCCCTGATCCTTTTTTGTTAGCAGTTTTGCAGAAGCTTATAATAGATTAGCCCCATAACCAAATAAAAGCAGCCATCAAACAGGGAAGACATTCATGAAATCATCATCCGGTCACACACCGCGCATCGCCATGCTGTCTATTGAAGACGCCAAAAAAGCCGCCATCGCGGAAGGCATTTCTGAAATGATGGCGCCGCTCAGCATCTTTCGCATTCTGCTGAAAAACCCGCCTTTGGCGCGCGAAATCGGCAATACGCTGAACATGCTGCTGTTCAAGGGCAATCAGCTGGACGGGCGGCTGCGCGAACTGATCATCATGCGGCTGGGCTGGGCTACCGGCTCCAATTATGAATGGACCCAGCATTGGCGGGTGGCAGTGGGCATGAATATTCCCGAAGATGTAATTTTGGCGGTGAAGGACTGGAAAAATTCCAAAATCCTGACCGATGCGGACAAGGCCGTCCTGCAGGCGACCGACGATATTCTGCAAAATGGCGCGATTTCTGATGCCGCCTGGAAAGAATGTGTGAAGCATGTGCCGAACGAAGCGGCGCAACTTGAAATTGTCGCATCCATTGGCAACTGGCGCATGATTTCGCAGATCCTGCTATCTTTGCAGGTGCCGCTGGAAGAAGGTGTAATGTCCTGGCCGCCACTGGGTGAAAAGCCCGCCAATGCACCCGCTGATTATTAATCCCCTGAGAAAAGAAGAGGAAATGAACATGGCGAAATTACCGTTGAATGGAAAACTGCTCGGTCATGTGTTTGAAGCGGTCGATGTAAGCTGGGATCATAAGGATACGATTCTGTATGCGCTGGGCGTTGGCGCGAAACCCGCCGATCAGCTTGAATTTGTCTATGAAGGCCGGGGGCCGAAAGTGCTGCCGACTTTCGCGGTGATTCCGGGCGGGCGCGGCATGATCGGGGCCATGGAGAATATCGATCTGCGGCTGGAAATGCTGCTGCATGGCGAACAGGCGATTACGCTGAAACGCCCCATCCCGCCGCGCGCCAAGGCCAAGGTCTATGGCAAGATCGTTGAAGTCTGGGACAAGGGCAAGGCGGCGGTCATTGGCATTGAAAGCACGCTCGAGGACAAGGACGGCGTGCTGCTGACCACCTATGCCAGCCTGTTTGTGCGTGGCGCGGGCGGTTTTGGCGGCGAACGCGGCCCGTCAACCGAGGGAAAGAATGCGGTCCCGGACCGCGCGCCCGATGCCGTGGTTTCGGAGACCCCGCTGCTGGAACAGGGCGCGATTTACCGCCTGTCCGGTGACTGGAATCCTATCCATATCGACCCGGAATTCGCCAAACTGGGCGGGTTTAATGCACCCTTCATGCATGGGTTATGCACCTATGGCTTTGTCGGCCGCGCCGCGCTCAAGGTGCTGTGCGGCAATGATCCGGCCAAATTCACCTCTATGACCGGGCGTTTTGCCGACCGGGTGGAATTTGGCGACACCATCGTCACCAAAATCTGGAAAACCGCGCCAGGCGAGGCGATTATCCAGGCTGAAACCCAAAAAGGGAACATCGTCCTGTCTCAGGGCAAAGTGACCTATAGCGCGTAAAAGCATGAAAAGTCCTGTTTACGATAAAAACAACTTGCAAACAGGATGCTTTTCATAAAAATATGTTATAAGAGATTGCTGATTTCACAGGAGGAGTAACCAGGATGATCAAGAAACCGATTTCTGCAGACAGCCACATCACCGAACCGCCAAATTGCTATATCGACTATATCGAGCCGAAATTCCGCGATACTGCCCCCCATATCAAATTCGTGGAAGGCATTGGTGATATCTATGTGGTCAATGGCATGGACAATCCGGTGCCGATGGCGCTGATCGCGGCTGCCGGGAAACAGCCCGAAGAATTACGGGTTGACGGCGCGCGTTTTGAAAGCCTGCACAAAGGTGGCTGGGATTCCAAATTCCGTATCGCCGATCAGGAACGTGACGGCGTCGCAGCCGAGATCATCTATCCGAGCGTGGGCATGCTGCTGTGCAATCACAAGGATTTCGTCTACAAGCGGGCCTGCATGAAGGCCTATAACCGCTGGCTGCTGGATTATTGCTCCACGGACCGCAAACGTCTCATCCCGCTGGCGCAGATATCCATGGGCTCCATCGCCGAAGGCATCGAGGATCTGAAAGAGATCAAGAAGCAGGGCTTTGACGGCGTCATGATGAACGGCATTCCGGCCGAGCATGATTACGACCATCCGGACTATGACAAATTCTGGCAAACCGCCATTGATCTGGAACTGCCGCTTTCGTTCCACATTCTGACTGCTGGCGACAGCAGCGGCGTGCTGGGTGGCGGCGTGCGCGGCCCGCGCATCAACGCCTTCCAGTCCATTATCCGCGGCTGTCAGGACATTATGGGCATGCTGGTGTTCTCCGGCGTGTTTGAGCGCAATCCCAAGCTCAAGATCGTCTGCGTTGAAGCCGATGCCGGCTGGGCGCCGCACTTCATGTACCGTATGGATCACGCCTATAAGCGGCATCGTTTCTGGATGAAAGGTCAGGAGCTGAAAAAGCTGCCGTCCGAATATTTCAAGGAAAACATCTATATGACCTTCCAGGATGACTGGGTGGCGTTCCAGATGTCGGACATGGTCAACACCAAGCGTCTGATGTGGGCGAATGATTTCCCGCATTCCGACGCCACTTGGCCCTGGTCGCAGGAAATGCTGAACGAGCATTCCAAGCATCTGACGGAACAGCAGCGCAACGACATTTGCCACAACAATGTCGCGGAGCTGTACAAGCTTAAAGTCGCTGCCTAAACCGCGCTGACTTCGCATTCTCGCAGCCGGCGCGGTTTAACCGCTGCGCCGGCTGTTTGATTTCTGGTCCCGCATCAAGGAGGAAAACAATGGATTATGATATTAAAATTACCGGCGGCTTGATCGTCGATGGCACCGGTTCCAAAGGCTATCATGGCGATGTTGGGATCAAGGACGGCAAGGTTGTCGCCCTGGGCAAGGCGACCGGCAATGCCGCCAAAACCATCAATGCCGATGGCAAGGTTGTTTGCCCCGGTTTTGTTGATATTCATACGCATTATGATGCGCAGGTGATCTGGGACCGTATGCTGACGATTTCGCCCTGGCATGGGGTGACGACGGTTGTCATGGGCAATTGCGGTTTTAGCGTTGCGCCGACCCGGCCTGATCATCGCGATCTGATTATGCGCACACTGGAAAATGTCGAAGGCATGAGCGTCGCCGCCCTTCAAGAGGGCCTGGGCGAAAAATGGCCATTCGAAACTTTCCCGCAATATCTGGACGCGATCGAAAGCCGGGGGACGGCCATCAATGTCACCGCGCTGATTGGCCATACAGCGGTGCGGCTTTATGTGATGGGCGAAGAATCCACAGAACGCGAGGCGACGCCGGACGAAATCGCGCAAATGCGCAAAATTGTCTTTGACGCCATTGAAGCGGGCGCGCTGGGCTTTGCCACCTCCAAGGCGTTCACCCATGTCGGTTATGATGGCCGTCCGGTGCCCAGCCGCCTGGCCAGCTTTGATGAAATTCGCTCATTGGCCGGTGCGCTCGGCGATGCCGGCAAGGGCATGATCCAGGCGACAGCGGGGACGGACTTCGCCTTTGATCAATTCGCCACTTTGTATCAGGAAACCGGGCGTCCGGTCAGTTGGACCGCGCTGCTGGCCGGTATTGGCGGCGGCGGGCTGGGCATCGGTACCGCGACTGAACAGTTGAAGCGTTCTGACGAACTGGTTGCGGCCGGCAATAAAGTCTATCCGCAGGTCACACCGCGTTCGCTGAATTTTGAATTGCAGTTCAAGGCGCCATTCATATTCGAAAGCCATCCGGCGTTCAAACCGGTGTCGCAGGCCGACTTCGAAGGCAAGAAAAAAATCTATGCCTCACCCGAATTCCGCGAGACTTTCCGCGAAGTCATCAAAGGTGGTATCGGCAGCGCCTGGAGCCGCGCTACCATCACTTATTGCCCGCATGCGCCAGAACTTGAAGAACGCCTGCTGGCCGATGTCGCAAAGGAACGCGGCGTGCATCTGGCTGATCTCAGCCTGGAATTGGCGCTGGCCGATAATCTGGAAACCCGTTTCCGCATGCCGGTCGCCAATGCCAATGAAGACGAGGTGCTGCCGCTGTTGCAGAACAAAAACACGGTTCTGGGCCTGTCGGATGCGGGCGCGCATGCCAGCCAATTGTGCGACGCCTGCGCCTCCACCTATCTGCTGGGCCACTGGGTGCGCGAGAAAAAAGCCATCCAGCTGGAAGAGGCTGTGCGCATGCTGACATCGCGCCCGGCGGAAGTGTTCGGTATTACCGATCGCGGGACGCTGAAAACCGGTGTGCCCGCCGACGTGGTGGTGTTTGATCCCGCAACGGTCGGGACCACAAAACTGCGCCGCGTCTTTGATCTGCCGGCCGGCGCCGACCGCCTGGTGGCCGACGCTTATGGCATCAATGCAGTGATCGTCAATGGCGTGCTGCTGCGCGAGGAAGGCGTGGACGCCTTTGATCCTGCATCTGATAAACTGCCCGGCAAGCTGCTGCGCAATGGCAAGGCGGCGTAACAAAGTACAGATTTTTCAGGTCTAAAAAGGCCCGCAAGCACTGCGCTTGCGGGCCTTTTTATTTACGTGCGCCTGCCGCTTGAATAACGCCGGGAGGCTCAGCTGTGCAGAGCTGATCGCTATGCGTTTAGGTTTGTTCAAAATCCATCTACATCGTCGTTGCAATGACGTGGAGGGGAATGTGATTCAACCTAAAATCATACCGCTCTATAGCGGTATGACATCAGGTTTGTCCATTGACCCCCTCCCGGCCTCCCCCTTTCAGGGGGAGGAGGATGGTAGCGGCATATGCCTCCCTCCCCCTGCAAGGGCAGGGCTATCGCATTTGGGCTATGAGGGATATGAGGAAGCTATCGTCCCATCCGGCTTTTTTGATTTTTCTGCGTATGGAGGCTTTGTCGGGATGAGTTCTGAGAAGGTTG
>JBMOMX010000023.1:0-123426 GCA_049323435.1 Pseudomonadota bacterium | reverse complement strand
GCAGATCGCGGCCACTTCTGTCGTGTTTGCGCGCCGTGCCCATGGCGTTGCCGTCGACCGTGATGAGCAAGTTATTCCGGCAGACCCTTTGACCGGCAAGCGCCAGAACCCGCTTCATCAGCGGCACGCCGCGCGGGATGTAGCCGCCATCCTCAAGAAAACGCGCGACCGGCTCGGGCGGTGCGACCACTGCAAGATCGGCGATCTCGATTCCGTCCGGCAGCTGCACAAAATATATCCCGATCGGCACGCTGGCGCTGGCGTTCCAGATGAGTTTTTTTAGGCATACCCACGAAGGCCGGGATCGTAGCGCCCAGCGTGGCGAAACAGGATATGATCACCCATGCGAAGCGCGTCATGGCCCGGCGCTGCGCCGCAACAGCCAGGCATCATGCCGTTTTCTCGTATAGGGCCGTGGCTCATAACCAGCGATCAGACGGTTATGGACATGCCGCCAATGCTCCGGCGCGACTTCGACCGGATCAATGCCGATGGCCTCTATCGCATCGATGGCCTGCAGCACCCGCTCGACCTTCGGCCAACCCTCGATACGCAACAGGATGTCGCCGCCGGGATGAACGAACGGCAGCGTCTGATGGGGTTCACCTGCCGCCACGGCACACACAATATCGATACGCGAGACAACCGTTCCGAAGCCGTTGGAAGCCCATCGGACAATGGCGAAGATGCTATCCGGTGCGAAGCTGACAATGCGGCGGCGGCGATCATGCGCCGTTCAGTATGCTGACGCAGCGTCGTCGCGATGCAGGAGGGTGCGCCGGGCGATGTCCTCGGCCAGTTCCTCGATCGAGATTCCGGCTTGCAAACGCCGGTTGTTGGACTGGCTCAGCACCAGCCTGTTGAAGGGGATGTCGCGCGAGGCGCTCAAGCGTATCTTCTGAACGGCGTTTGCCATATCGGTTTCTCCATAACGGGCGGCCGAAAGCCTCTCTCTCAACCTTGAAACCCGTCACGAAAAACCCGCCTTCCTCTTACTCTCAGGGGCCGCAGGCCCAGGCAGCTGCGAAAGCGGAAACACGGCTTTCAGGGGAAACACGCGCGCAATCCTCACGCCGCGTCCCGCCCGCTCGCCGCCACACCGGCACCGGCGGGCTCGGCATGATCGGCCTGGAAAGCCAGCAGATAATCGGCAGCCTTCGAGGCGGCGCCGGCGGCGCGCACTATGGCGCGGTCATACTTGCGCCGTTTGGTCGCGGCGTGATGCCCACTTGTTCCTGGTCAGATGCGCGATGTTTGCGGTGCGCTATAGCTCATGCGTCATTCGTTGCCTGCGACCGGAGGGAAAGTCTGTGCTACTCTCGCCCTCGACACGCCAGAGCAAACCATTTTATGGTGAGTATTTGGTGAGTTTTGTGCTTGTCAGAGCTTGTCTTATGCCAGTAAGCATTTGAAATCACTGGTGCACCCGAAGGGATTCGAACCCCTGGCCTCTGCCTTCGGAGGGCAGCGCTCTATCCAGCTGAGCTACGGGTGCCTGATTCCAGTGATTGGGTTGGAATGGGGCAAACTAGCTTATAAGCTGGGCCGCGGCAATCGCGGCGTTGCATGAATCCGGTTTTTCCCAGATGGGCGGGCCGCTGGTGGCGCGATCAAGGGGGCATGGGTGGAATATGGTTGATGGGGGTGGCGGGCCTGCCGGGGTGGACGAGGCTGCGCGCAAAGGCGCGGCGGCGCGGGCTCCGCGGGCTGAAATAAGCGGGTGGCGCGGCGCCCTGGTGAATGCTGCATTGATACCAGGCAGCATGCTGGTCATGCTTTTGCTGTGTGAACTGGTGCTGTTTCGCTTTATCTTGATACCCAGTGATGTTCCGGAAAATGTCTATGTGGATGGGCTGGTGCGGCTTCAGCCGGGCAGCGAGGGGGTCTGGCGCATCGGAGACGATGTGGCGGGGCACTACCGCATCAATGCGCAGGGCTGGAACTCCGGACATGCCGCTTATGACGCCAGGGCGCCGCAAGGGGTGCGCCGCATCGCCATTATCGGCGATTCCTTTGTGGAGGCGTTGCAGGTTCCCTATAATGCCAGTCTGGCCGAACGGCTGGAGGCGGCGGCGGGCGGGCTTCAGGTCTATCGCTTCGGCATCAGCGGCGCGCCATTGAGCCATTATCTGGCGATGGCGCGGCATGTGTCGCAGACCTATCGGCCGGACATGATCGTTCTGGTGCTGGTGCATAATGATTTCGATGAAAGTTTCACGGCGGTAGCAGGGCGCTATACCAGCAGTTTTCTGAAATTTCAGATGGCGGGGGATCAGGTGGCGGGGGAAATTCCGCCCGCACCCTATCAGGCGGCGTGGCGTGACTGGCTGCGGCAAACGGCAACGCTGCGCTATCTTTATTACCGGCAGAGACTTGATCCGGTTGCGGCAATTTCACGGCTGATGGCCGCCGCGCCGCCGCCCCATCAGGCAAATATAGAAGTGAATGCGGTGATGGCGGAACGCGCGCCTATTCAGGGGGCCACGCGCTATGCCATGGCGCAATTCCGGCTGCTGGCACAGCAATATGATTTTCATCCGCTTGTGATCATGGATGGCGATCGCCGCGCAATCGCAGCAGGGCTGGACAGTGCGCCACTTTATTCAGAAGGGGCCTTGTGGTTAAACGCAATGGCGTCCGGTGCGGCGGCGCAATCAGGCGTGAATTTCATCGATCTGCATCCGGCGTTCAGTGAGGACTGGCGGGTGAACCGCCAGGCCCTGAATTTTGTTTCCGATAATCACTGGAATGAACAGGGTCATCGGGTTGCTGCGCGCGCGCTGGAAAAATATATATCCGGCTTGAAGTTTTAGCACCGTCTCCAGATTATTCTCCGCTTTGGGGCCGCCATCGCAACACAGGGGTTCGCGCGGCGCGGGTTTCGTCCATGCGGTTGCGTGGCGCAAAATGCGGGGCCTGGGTAAAACGCGCCACATCGCCTGCCTTTGCCGCCTGTGCCAGTTTGCGCAGTACAAGGATCAATTGATCGAGTGATTCTTTCGATTCCGTTTCTGTCGGCTCGATCAGCATCGCGCCATGCACCACCAGCGGGAAATAGATGGTCATCGGATGATAACCCTCGTCAATCATCGCCTTGGCGAAATCCAGCGTGGTGACGCCGGTGTCTTTCAGAAAGCTGTCGTCAAACAGGCATTCATGCATACAGGGGCCGGGAAAGGGCGCGCTCATATCGCCGCGCAGCCCGGCCAGCACATAATTGGCGTTCAGAACGGCGTCCTCCGCCACCTGGCGCAGGCCATCGCCGCCATGGCTCAGCATATAACTCAGTGCACGGACAAACATGCCCATCTGCCCGTGAAACGCCGTCATACGCCCAAAGGGCGTGGCCGCGCCCGCGTCGGCTTCATGTTCCACCAGTTCAAAGCCATTGCCGCGATCCACGGCAAAGGGCAATGGGGCATAGGGAGCCAGCGCCAGCGAAAACACGACAGGTCCGGCGCCAGGGCCGCCGCCGCCATGCGGAGTGGAAAATGTTTTGTGCAAATTGATATGCATGGCGTCAATTCCCAGATCGCCTGGGCGCACATATCCGACCAGCGCATTGAAATTCGCCCCGTCGCAATAAAAATATCCGCCCGCGTCATGCACGGCCTTCGCCATTTCCACAATGTCATTTTCAAACAGGCCGCAAGTATTGGGATTGGTCACCATGATGGCGGCGACATCCGGCCCCAGTCTGGCTTTTAATGCGGCCAGATCAACCCGGCCGCGCGCATCGGCAGGGATCGGGTCAACAGTGAAACCGCACATGGCGGCTGTGGCGGGATTGGTGCCATGCGCCGATTCCGGCGCCAGAACACGGTTACGCTTTTCGCCGCGCGCATCCAGCGCGGCGCGGATCGCCATCAATCCGCATAGTTCCCCATGCGCACCGGCCTTGGGCGACATGGCGACAGCGGGCATCCCGGTCAGTACGCACAGCCAGTGCGCCAGAGTATGGATCAGTTCCAGCGCCCCCTGCACTGTGGAAATGGGTTGCAGCGGGTGCAGATCGGCAAAGCCCGGCAGCCTCGCCAATTTTTCATTCAGGCGCGGATTATGCTTCATGGTGCAGGAACCCAGCGGATAGAGGCCGCTATCTATTGCGTAGTTTTTGCGGCTGAGCCGGACAAAATGCCGCACCACCTGCGGTTCCGACAGGCCGGGAAGGCCGATGGCGCCGGTGCGCGCCAATGCGCCAAGACGGTCCGGGCGCGCCGCGGGTAACGGCAAATCCACGCCGCAGCGCCCTTCTGAATTCTGCTCAAACAGCAATGGCTCTTCATGGTCCAGACCGCGATGGCCGCTGAATGTGGTCAGACCGTCCTTGCCTGTTTCGCCAGCCTGTGTCGGGCGTCCGGTCCGCATCATGACAGCACCTCGCGCAGGGCGCTCACAAAGGCGTTTCTGTCCTGATCCGTATTGGTTTCATTTGCCGCCACAAGCAGAAGTTTGGCAAGGCCGGGATCCTCGGGGATCAACCGGGACACCGGCACGCCGCCCAGAATGCCGCGCGCAGCCAATGCCTCAACCACAGGCGCGGCGGGTTTGGGCAGGCGCAAGGTGAACTCGTTGAAAAAACTTTCATTGAGACAGGTGACGCCGGGAATGCCGGATAGCATCTGTGACAGAATGATTGCCGCCTGATGATTGAGTTGCGCCAGCCGCGTAAAGCCCGCTTCGCCCAGCAACGCCACATGTATGGTGAAGGCCAGACAGCAAAGACCGGAATTGGTGCAGATATTACTGGTCGCCTTTTCGCGTCTAATATGCTGTTCGCGCGCAGACAGGGTCAGCACATAGCCGCGCCGTCCCTGTGCATCCACGGTTTCACCGCATAGCCGCCCCGGCATCTGGCGCTGCAAGCTGCTGCGCGCGGCGAACAGGCCCAGATAGGGGCCGCCAAAATTCAGCCCGACACCCAGCGATTGCCCTTCACCGGCAAAAATATCCGCGCCCATTTCCCCGGGCGAGAGCATGGCGCCGAGCGCCAGCGGTTCTGTGGTCACGGCAACAAGTAATGCGCCTTTGTCATGTGCGGCTGCGGCCAATGGGCGCAGATCGCGCAAATTGCCAAAGAAGTCCGGCGTCTGCACCACGATGCAGGCGGTGGTGTCATCAATGGCGCTGATCAGATCTTCTTCGCCTTCCGGGGCGGCCGGCATGGCCTGCACAAGTGCGCCCGCAAAATGTGATGTGGTTTCGGTGACGGCGCGATAATGCGGATGCAAACCGCCGGATAGAATCGCCTTGCGCCGTTTGGTGGCGCGGTTCGCCATCAGCACGGCTTCGGCGCAGGCGGTTGCGCCGTCATACATGGAGGCGTTGGCGATATCCATACCTGACAGCATGGCGATCTGGGTCTGAAATTCGAACAGATATTGCAGCGTACCCTGCGAAATTTCAGGCTGATAGGGCGTATAGGATGTCAGAAATTCCGAGCGCTGGATCAGATGATCAACCGTCGCAGGGATATGGTGACGATAGGCCCCGGCGCCGCAGAAGAATGGCGCATCTCCGGCAGCAAGATTTTTTGACGCCATGGCGCGCAGGGCGCGTTCAACTTCCAGTTCGCCCTGATGGGGGGGCAGATCAAGCGGTTGCGTGCGCCGCGCGGATTGCGGCACATCGGCGAACAGATCATCAATGCCCGCCACGCCGATGGCGCGCAGCATTGCGTTACGATCTGCCGGAGTAAGCGGAAGATAGCGCATCAGGAAAGCCCTTCGATATAATTATTGTAGGCGGCGGCATCCATCAACGATTCCAGTTCCGATTTATCGGTCAAGCGGATTTTGAAAAACCAGCCATCCGTTTCGGCAGCTTCATTGACAGTGGCCGGCGCGCCTTCCAGCGCCGTGTTCGCTGCAATGATTTCTCCGGTAACCGGGGCGTAAATCTCGCTTGCGGCCTTTACAGATTCAACGACGGCGATTTCATCGCCCTGCGCGGTTTTTGCTCCCGGCTGTGGAAGTTCGACAAAGACAATGTCGCCTAACTGTTCCTGAGCGTAATTGGAAATGCCGACAGTGCCGGTATCGCCGTCCAGCCTTATCCATTCATGATCCTGGGTGTAGAAAATATTTGTCATTTGCATGTCCTAGCGGTGAAAGCGTTTCGGGATAAAAGGCATGGGGGCAATGCGGGCGGCCAGTGGTTTGCCGCGCACAATCAGATGAACAATAGTTCCATCGGCGGCGTGCGATGCGTTGACATAGCCCATCGCAATGGGCGCATTGAGGGATGGGCTGAAAGTGCCGCTGGTCACATGGCCGATTGACCGGCCCTGACTGTCCGTGATTTCGGTTCCTTCGCGCGCGGGCGCGCGGCCATCGGGGCGGATACCAACCCGCAGCCGTCCGGGGCCGTCCTTGATTTGCGCCTGAATGCGTGCGCTGCCGGGAAAGCCGCCATTTTCACGTCTGCGTTTTGAAATGGACCAGAGCAAACTGGCTTCGACAGGGGTGGTGGTTTCATCAATATCATGGCCATACAGGCACAGCCCCGCCTCCAGCCTGAGGCTGTCGCGCGCGCCAAGGCCAATGGGCGCCACCTCCGGTTCGGCAAGCAGGCGTTTGGCCCAGTCCTGGGCCAAATGTCCGGGTACGGATATTTCAAATCCATCCTCGCCCGTATAACCGCAGCGCGAAATCAGCAGATCGGCGCCAGCGGCCAGAAACCGCCGGCCATACATGAAGCCAAGATTGGCTGCTTCCGGTACATGGCGCGCCAATATCATTGCGGCTTGCGGCCCCTGCAAGGCCAGCAGCGCGCGGTCTTCCATGCGCGTCAGGGTGGCTTTGCCGGCAAGCGCGGTTTCGATATGGGCGAAATCTTCGGTTTTGCGGCCGGCATTGACGACAAGGAATAGCTGGTGCTGATGTTCAGGCCGCAATGGCCGCGTAACCATCAGATCATCAAGGATGCCGCCCTGCGCATTCAGCAGCATCGTGTAGCGCATCTGTCCGGGCTTGAGTTCGGCTATTGCGCCGGGGACCAGGGTCTCGAAGGCTGCGGCAATGTCTGTGCCGGGCAGGGCGCCAAGCATCGCCTGTCCCATATGCGAGACATCGAACAGACCGGCCTGGGCGCGGGTATGCAGATGTTCTTTCAGAATCCCGGCGGGATAATTTACGGGCATCGCATAGCCCGCAAACGGAACTATTTTTGCGCCCAATGCAAGATGCAGTGCGTGAAGCGGGGTATGGCGTATCGGCGCGTCAATAGTTTCGGTCATTATCCTCTGTCCCGTCTGGTGCAGCGGCGGTTCATCCAATAGCGGAATCCCCAGCGCCTGCCGTTTGGCGCGCTACGCGCGCCGCCGGCTGCCCCCTCTGTCACGGGAACCTGAGAGATTTGACCCCGCATCCGGTTCTTGCCTGATGCCTGGCTTACCCCTTCGGTGAAGCGCCAGATGCCCGTTCATGCCGGGCCCTGACACTTGCTTTCCAGAGTTTCATCCCCCTGCGGTCCGGTTGCCTGAGAGTTTCCGGGGCGGTTGCTCCTTCGGCGCCAGTTCCGCTTCGCACTTGCGCGCTGCATTTCTGGTCTCTTCCGCAGGGATCATCTGTATGTAATGCAGCAGCCCCCCGAACGGGGAACTGCAATGGGGATATGACAACGGGTCACGGCACTAGTCAACAGATTCCGTCAGAATTTTCTATATGAGGATACCGTCCTGAATGCCGCCGTTCAAAATTCGGCCTATATTATTCCGTGGCGCTTGCCGCACTGCTGGCGGTGCCGCTGGCGGCCCCGGTATGGGTCGCGGATTGACCGCTGATCACGCTAAACTTGGCGGGATCATCACCCGGATGCATCTGCACCTCGCAGCGCGGCGCACAGGCAAATGTCTCGGTCAGCGTGCCCCGGTGCAGCGTTACCGTGCGGGTGGTGTGCGGCACCACTGTGACATCCTTGTCAAACACCACATTGCCATCCTTGTCGAAGCCTAGAATATTGGTTTCACCGCTGGTGCGGCCAAGAATGAACATCAGCTGGTTGCTTTGTGCGGAAACATCCGCGATATGCGGGTTGCCGACGATAATAGTTTCCACAGGGCGGTCGGTTCTCAGCACATGGTTCTTGTCAATCGTTACCCGCAGACTTTCGCTGGCCCAGGCCGATCCAGACAGTATCGCGGCCGAAAACCCGAGGCAGGCCGACACCAATGCCATTGCAAACCGCGTCATCTGATTTGGCAAATGATTTGGCAAATCCCGATTTGACAAGTCCTGATGTGGTATCGCCATTCTGTTCTCTCCCAAGTCCAGCCGGACCCTGTAAGGTGGTATCCGCCAGATTAAAGACTATAAATATTAACGGAATATAAACCAAAGAAAAGGCAAAAATGAATTAAGTCCTCACTTGTTACAATGTTAGCCAATAATCAGTGTTTTTAAACTACTCTCAAATGAATAGAATTCAGGGCAAAAAAAAGTTCCAGCGGCCCGGTTCTGACAGTAATATCAGCGAGTCTGGGGCGGGTATGCCGGAAAAATCAGGAGAAGACGCTATGCTGGATCCCTCGGTTTGCTCTTTGAAAGGCAGCAAACTGTTCGAAAAGCTCTCCCTGGAGATTGTTTCTGAAATTGAGACAATGTGCAAATGGCAGGAGTTCGGGCCCGAGGAGGCCATCATTGAATCGGGCATGGAGCCGCCGCGTGATGCCGTCTATTTTGTGGTGTCCGGTGCCGTCCGGGTGGCGACTTCGGTCGGTTCGGCAGGCGAAATCGCCTTTATCGACCTGGGCGCCGGGGCGCAATTCGGTGAATTGTCGGCCATAGACGGCCAGGCCCGCTCTGCAAATGTGTTCGCCAAGGAGCATTGTGTCATCGCCTCGCTGGAAGCGGCGCAATTCAATGCCATTTTGCTTGCGCATCCTCAGATCGCTGTCGCGCTGTTGCAGCATCTGACCAGCATCATCCGCAACAATAACCGGCGCATTGTTGATTTAAGCACCCGTACCGACGTGCAGCGCGTCTATACGGAACTTCTGCGGCTGTCCGAGCCGGACCCCAATGGGGATGGCTCCTGGATGATCACCCGCATGCCCAAACATAAGGAAATTGCAGCCTGGGCGGGCACCACGGAGGAAAGCGTGGCGACGGCGCTGGGACAGCTTATCAAGGTAGGGCTGGCCAAGCGGCGTTATCCCAGCCTGCATATCACAGACCGGGCCAAGGTGAAGCTGCTTGCGGAACTGGGTTAATCTCAAATATACCGTTTTTAGACTATCTGGCGGCGGTGTTTGTAGCTTGGAGCATGGGATAGCGCGCCATTTCGATAAATTTCCGGCGCTCTGACAGTTTGGTGACGGTTGTCACGTGTAATGGCTGTTAAGGCGCCCATATCTGGCTGGTAGGGCAAGGATAGAGAAAGAAAAACAGGGTTGTCGAAGCAGAAATTTAAATGTTAGCGTCTAACGTAACTGGGCTGATGCTTATGGGCCCGACAGATTAGTGCTCCCGGTAAAGCGTGAGTATTGCGTTGACCAAAGACCCCGCCCTTGGGCGAATAGCGGCGGGGAAGATCTGGCGGATGGCCGCCAGATTTCAAACTGAAGGAGAGATGGACATGTTGAAGTTTTACGTTGCTGCTCAGGAAAAACTGAATGCGTTCAAGAAGGACATTTCGGGCGCCACGGCGATCGAATATGGCCTGATCGCTGCCGGCATTGGTCTGGTCGTGCTTCTGGCGGCCAACACACTTGGTGATTCGCTTAGTGGCCTGTTCGGTGAAGTTGGCGCTGGCCTTGATGCCCGGCCGTAACAGACCGGTCTAGGGTTTGAGATAACGCCGCCATGGATAATGGCGGCGTTATTTTTTTTGGGTATGTCTTTTGGTCCCTTGTCCCGCCCTTGAAATGGCAGGACCGGGGCGCGGACGCGAATCACCTGAATTTTTCCGGATAGGATGAATGGCCGAAAGCTTCTCTGCGGATCCTGTGACGGTTTTATGCATAGTGTTGTTTTTCAGCATCATGCTGGTTTCGGCCATTTATGACCTTGTGACATATACGATTCCGCATTTCGCCCCCCTCCTGTTAATCGCGCTTTTTGTTGTTTTTGCCGGCTGGCAGGGGCTGCCCTGGGCGCAAACATTTGGCCATGCAGGCGTTGGGATTGCCATGCTGGTTGCCGGCTGGGTGCTGTTTGCGCTAGGCCTGCTGGGTGGCGGGGATGTCAAACTGTTTGCCGCCACCAGCCTGTGGATGGGCTGGGGGGGGATGGCTAATTATTTGATTATCTTTAGTCTTTGTGGCGGGATATTGGCCCTGACATTGCTGTTGTTTCGCCGCCTGCCGCTGCCGGCCGGCCTTGCCAGACACAATTGGATCGCGGTGTTGCACCGCAAGGAACAGGGTGTGCCCTATGGCGTGGCCCTGAATATCGGGGCCATCCTGGCCTGGCCGCAATTGCTGAATCTGCCCTCCCTGTAGCAGCGCCAAAAGAACAACAGGGTTAATATGCAAGTTTTTTGCGGCATTTGCAAAGAAGCGGGCAGGGTTAATGAAATTTTCACATCCTGGATGCAAATGTTGATAAATTAAGGTAAGACCTTGGAACGTAATGGCTAAATTTAGCTTTCATTTCCGCCGGTTTAGCTTGCTGAAAAAGCCGAATCAGGTGGGGGGCATCGACACATGAACTTGATGCGGATCATTATTCTGGTAGCAGCGCTCGCCGCAGCGGGCCTGACGGCGTTGCTGGTCAGCAGCCTGGTCAGCACGCCTGAAACCGTGACAGAGGATAAACCGGCAATTCCCGTTGCCAAGGTGCTGGTCGCGACCCGCAAGATTGAAGTTGGGACGAAACTGACTGAAGCGGATCTGCGCTGGCAGGAATTTCCAGAACCTTCCATTGCCAGCACATATTACACGCAAACCCGTAATCCTGAGGCTGTCAAGGAACTGGTTGGCGGCATAGCGCGCGCGGAAATTTTCGCGGAGTCGCCGATTACGCCAGGGAAAATCGTGAATGCCGGGGATGGCGGCTTTATGTCCGCGATACTTGAGGGCGGCATGCGCGCCATGAGTATTGAGATTGCCCCGGAAACCGGAGCGGGCGGATTCATCTTACCCGGCGATCGCGTTGACGTCATCCTTAGCCGCGAGGCAGAAGTTGAGGGCGAAAACGGGCAAATGACACGGGAAACGGTCAGTGAAATCATTCTGGAAAATGTGCGGGCGCTGGCTATTGATCAGACGGTGAATGATCCCGCAGCGGTAGAGGGCGCATCGTCGGGCAAGGAAAAACAAACCAGTTCCGTGATCGGCAAGACCGCAACGCTGGAATTGACCCCGGCGCAGGCGCAGACACTGGCCAGATCGGTGGCCGATGGAAAGCTGTCACTGGCGTTGCGCAGCCTGGAACGCAAGGAAGATCCGGAATTTGCCGCCCGCGAAGCCGCCGCCGCCGCCGCGCTGGAGGAACAGCGCGCCAAGACCAAGGCGTTTACGATCATCCGCTACGGCGCGCCCGGCAAGTATCAGCCAAAATAGAAGATGAGTTAAGATGGGTTGGAAATTGAACAGTCAGGATAGGAATAGGAGATACCGGTCGGCTGCGCTTGTCATGCTGGCTGCCGGCATCGCTATCCTGCCGCGTCTCGCGCTGGCGCAAACGCCGGAAAAGGCGCCTGTCAAACCTGCCATCGCCATCAAGGAAACCACGGCTGCGCCGCCTGTCACCATGAAAATTGACGGCAGCAAAATCCGTATCATGGCGGATGATCCGGAAACCGAAGCAACGCGCCATCAGGTCCGGCTGGAACGTGGCAAGGCCGCGATTGTCGAATTACCCCGTGATGCCCGTGATATTCTGGTGTCCGATCCCGCAATTGCCGACGCCAGGGTGCGCACCCCGCGTCAGGTCTACGTTATTGGCACGGCCATCGGGGCCACCAATATGATTTTTTTTGATGAGCATGGTACGCAGATACTCAATCTGGAACTGCTTGTTCAGCTTGATTCAAAGGGGGCGACAGCGGCGCTGGCGCGGCATTTCCCTGACGCGCAATTGCGCGTCGAAGCCCTGAAAAACAATCTGGCGATCAGCGGCCGGGTTCCCAATGTGGCGGCGTCGGAACGTGCGCTCGCCATCGTGGCCCGTTTTGTCGACAAGCCGGAAAATATTGTCAATTTGCTGGCAGTAGAAGGCGATGACCAGGTACTGCTGAAAGTGCGTGTCGCTGAAATTCAGCGCAGAGTGATCAAGCAGATGGGCGTCAATCTGTTCGGCAACCTTAATCGCGGCGGCGGAAGCATCTTCCGGGGGGGCACGGACAATCAGTTTAATGTGGCCGGCAGGCTTCTGGGCGGCCTGACTGCAGGCGCCAATAAAACGGTGCCTGGCCCTGGTGTAAATCCTCTTGCAGGCGGCGGCGCTGTGGGAATTACCGGCAGTTCTATCAGTGGCGTTTTGCAGGCGCTTGAGCGCGGCGGACTGGCGCGGGTGCTTGCGGAACCCAATCTGACTGCGGTGTCGGGCGAATCCGCCAAATTTCTGGCTGGCGGCGAATTCCCGATTCCTGCGGGCGTGGATAATCAGGGCAATATCAAGATTGAATTCAAACCATTTGGCGTCGGCCTCGGCTTCACGCCCGTGGTGCTGAGTGACGGACGTATTAATCTGCGCCTCTCAACCGAAGTCAGCCAGATTTCCAACGAGCAAGCGGTAACCCTTTCCTCTCTGGTAGTACCTGGCTTGGCGGTGCGCCGCGCTGAAACATCGGTCGAGCTGCCCAGTGGCGGCAGCCTTGTCATTGCCGGCCTGCTGCAATCCGATATTCGAAACTCCATTGACGGCATTCCGGGCCTGAGAGATGTCCCCATACTTGGCGCCCTGTTCCGCAGCAGTGATTTTCAGAACAATGAAACCGAACTGGTCATTGTGGTGACGCCCTATCTGGTGCGCGCCGTCAAGGAGGATGAAATTCGCCTGCCGACGGATGGTTTCACACCGGCGGGTGATTTTGACGCCTTTTTTCTTGGCCGTTTGAATGGTGTCTACAAGCGCCAGCCAAAAACAGGAACATCTCTTCAGGGGCCTTATGGCTACATCATGGAGTAATTGGTCGTGTTGCGCATGCAAATGAACAGCTTTTCGCACTGGCAGCGGTTTCAGGCCCAGGGATTGCGCGTCTTCGTGCTGTTTATGCTGGGCGCCGTTATGGCCGGTTGCCAGCAGGCTAACAATGCGATGCAGCAGTCTACCCCGCAACTGGCGGTCAAGGATAAATTCCCGATCAGGGTGGCGCCCAGGCAGGAAAGCATGGCGCTGACGCCTGTAATGGCCGGGAAAAAGATTGTTCATGGCGATGCGCAGAAGATCACGTCTTTTGCAGGCGGGTTTCTTCGAGACGGGCATGGCCCGCTTGCCATCATTCTGCCAGGCATTCCCAATAACCCGCAGATGACGGCCCAGATGCAAGCCGTCAATGCTGTGCTGGCGGATCGCGGGGTTCCGAATTCCAGTATTGAATGGCGCATCGCGTCGCCGGATGCGGCCGCGCCAGCGGCAAGCGGTGGGGCAAGCGGTGCGGCAGTAAATGCGCCTGCCGGGCAGCTTGTCTTCACTTATACCAGATTCACCGCATCGCTCGAACAGGACTGTGGCAATTGGGAAAAAAATATAACCAGCCACGATAATCAGCCTTGGGCAAATTTTGGTTGCGCAAGTCAGCATAATCTTGCTGCAATGGTCTCCGATCCGCTGGATCTGGTACAGCCGCGTGACACAACGCCTATCGATGTCGATCGGCGCACCGTCGTGATCAAAGCCTATCGTGAAGGCACCAAGACGACCAGTGAGCGGACGGCGGCCGAAAAAGGCACTGTTAGCGAAGTAGCGAAATGACTGACATAGCAGCCACTTCCACGGCCGAAACGGTCAACACAGGCAGTCAGCCGATACCGCGCATCACGCTGCACGCTTTTATGGATAGCGCGACGGACCGGCAGAACCTGGCAGCCGCCTGCCGTGACCGGCGCATGGTCCGGGTTACGAACGAGATTCACGAGGGCAGCGTCGCCAGCGCCTCTGAGCATTATACGGATCAGCCGACGCCTAATCTGCTGATCGTCGATGTTCCCCAGGACCGGACCCTCGCTTTTGCGCATTTGCAGACACTGGCGGAAGCCTGTGATCCGGGAACCCAGGTCGTTGTGGTCGGCACGCTGAATGACGTCAATGCCTACCGGGATTTTATGCGCCAGGGTATCAGCGAATATCTGGTAAGCCCGGTCAGTGCCGTTCAGTTCATCGAAACGATTGCAAATATTTATTCTAATCCTGCTTCGCAGCCACTGGGCAAAGTGCATTGTGTCGCCGGTGTGAAAGGCGGGGTGGGCGCCAGCATGGTGGCGCATAATCTGGCATGGCATCTGGCCGAGTCCCTGCATGAAAGCACCGTGATTCTGGATCTGGATCTGGCCTTCGGGACATTGGGGCTGGACTTCAATTATGAAGGCGGCAAGGGGATAACCGAGGCCCTGCTGGAACCGGACCGGCTTGATGACGTGTTGCTGGAACGGCTATTACACAAGGCTACGGACAGGCTGCATCTATTTACCTCGCCCAGTACGCTTGACAGCGGGTTTGACCCGGCGCCCAAGGCGCTTGAAAAGGTTCTGGACGTAGTTAAATCGAATTTTGCGCATATTGTGATCGACTTGCCCCATACATGGGCGCCCTGGGCGCGGGGTGTTCTGATGTCCAGTGACGAAATTATCCTGTGTATGACGCCTGACCTGGCAAGCCTTAGAAACGCAAAAGCGTTATATGATCATATGGTTGCCCAGCGTCCAAATGACAGTGCGCCGCGTCTTGTCGTGAATATGACCGAAGCGCCCAAGCGGCCTGAAATCCCGATGAAAGAGCTTATTGATGCTGTCGGGGCCCAGCCTTCCTGTGTTCTGACCTATGATAACGCTTTATTTGGAACTGCGGCCAATAATGGCCAGATGGTCAGCGAACTGGATGATAAAAACAAAAACGCGCGGGCATTACAGGATCTGGCCTTCCTGCTGGCGCGCCGGGGTGTTAGCATGCCGGCTGGCCCTAAAGACAAGTCTCCGCTGGCGCCGCTGATGGCGTTATTGAAAGGCCTGAAGGCTTAACGCAAAATGTTCGGCAAACGAACGGACACCAAACCCAAGTCTGGCCCGCCCGGTGCTGCTGAAGCGCTGGAGGTGCCTGTTGCCGCGAAGGCGCCGGCGCCTGCCGTGCTGCCCGATCCGGTGGCCGAAGCCAATCTTGAGCCGATTGGCGGTGAAAATGCGCGCTCCGAGCAATATTACCAGCTTAAAACCAGTATCTTTAACGCCCTGATCGACACGGTTGATCTGGCGCAGATGGCGGCTCTGGAAACGGACGCGGCAAGGGAAGAAATTGGCGATATCGTCACCGAAATCATCGCCATTAAAAGCCTGGTGCTCAGTGTCTCTGAACAGCAGCGCCTGATCGCGGATATCTGCAATGATGTGCTTGGCTATGGTCCGCTGGAGCCTTTGCTGGCCCGCGATGACATTGCCGATATCATGGTAAATGGCGCGGGGCTGACCTTCATTGAAGTGAACGGCAAGATCGAAAAGGCGGGCATCAAATTCCGGGATAATGCGCAGCTTATGAATATCTGCCAGCGTATCGTCAGCCAGGTCGGCCGCCGCGTCGATGAATCCAGTCCCATCTGCGACGCCAGACTTGCCGATGGTTCGCGCGTCAACGTCATCGCGCCGCCGCTGGCCATTGACGGCCCCGCATTGACTATTCGTAAATTCAAAAAAGACAAATTGAAGTTAAGCGATCTGGTCAATTTTGGCGCCATCTCCGTTCCTGGTGCGGCTATACTGGGCATTGTGGGCAAAATTCGCTGCAATATCATTATTTCCGGCGGCACCGGTTCGGGCAAAACGACCTTGCTGAACAGCCTGTCTGCCTTTGCCGGCGCCGAGGAGCGTATCATCACATGTGAGGATACGGCGGAACTGCAATTGCAGCAGCCGCATGTGGTGCGTCTGGAAACCCGGCCGCCCAATCTGGAGGGGGCTGGCGAAATCACCATGCGCGATCTGGTCAAGAACTGTCTGCGCATGCGCCCTGAACGTATTATCGTCGGCGAAGTGCGCGGGCCAGAGGCGTTTGATCTGTTGCAGGCGATGAATACCGGCCATGACGGCTCCATGGGGACGCTGCACGCCAATACGCCGCGTGAAGCCATCAGCCGTATTGAAAGCATGATTACCATGGGCGGATTTAGCCTGCCCGCCAAGACCATCCGGGAGATGATCGTGTCGGCGGTTGATGTGGTGGTACAGGCGCAGCGCCTGCGCGATGGCTCGCGCCGCATCATCAGTGTCACGGAAATCATCGGTATGGAAGGCGATGTGGTGATCACCCAGGAAGTGCTGTCTTATGAGGTGCTGGGCGAAGACGCCAAGGGCAAGCTTGTCGGATTGCACAAGCCGGGTGAGGTGGGCATTCCCAAATTCATGGAGAAGGCGCGCTATTATGGGCTGGGTGATAAATTGGCCGAGGCCATGGAAGAATTGAACGATATCTATACGAGAGAAAAACCGGGTGCGCTTGCCAGGGTAGTCCGCTAATTCAGGGCGCCGCCGGATGATGCTGCTTTAAACCATATTTACCCGATCGGGGGCTGCTGCCGGTTATGGAGATGAACGCAATAGTCATTATTACCGCCATTCTGGCTGCGGCGAGCGCAGCCGGGGTTGGCTATGCCATGTTTGGCGGCAAGATTGATGAAAGCGACCGTATTCGCAGCCGTGTGCAGACGATTGGCGGAAAGGGTAATACGGGGCCGGCGCGGGCGCGCGACAATCAGCGCGGCGGCAGCGGTGGCGGCAAGCGCAATGTTCAGGCGGCGCTGAAAGATCTTGAAGCGGCGCGAAAAGGCCAGAAAAAGAAACTGACGCTGCGCCAGATGTTTGCGCGCGCAGGCGTTGACTGGACAGAGCGGAACTTCATCATTGGTTCCATCGGCGCGGGAATATTTGTTTTTCTCCTGGTGCTTTTGTCCGGAAACGGATTGCTGATCGGGCTTGCTGCCGGGCTGGCGGCGGGTTTTGGCGGGCCGCGCTGGCTGCTGGGATATTTGTCCAGAAAACGCCAGACGGCCTTTTCAGAACTTTTTGTTAATGCAGTCGATGTGGTCGTGCGCGGTGTTAAAGCGGGCCTGCCGATCGGTGAATGCATGGCCATCATTGCGCGCGAAAGCCCGGAACCGCTTGGCCAGGAGTTTCGCACCCTGGTCGAAGGCCAGAAGCTTGGCGTCAGTCTGACTTCGGGGCTGGATCGGATGCTGGAACGCATGCCCAGTACGGAACTGAACTTTTTTGTCATTGTGCTGACGATTCAGGGGCAGTCCGGCGGCAATTTGTCGGAAGCCCTTGGGAATTTGTCCAATGTGCTGCGCGAACGCAAATTGATGAAGGCAAAAATTCAGTCCATGTCCGCGGAAGCCAAAGCCTCTGCCATGATCATCGGCTCGCTGCCGTTAATTGTGGGCGGGATGATGTTTCTGATCGCGCCGGATCATATCTCCCTGATGTTTACGACAACTATGGGAAATATGATGGTTGCGGGCGGGCTGAGTGTGATGGCTCTTGGGGCATTCATCATGAGCAAAATGATCGATTTTGATTTCTGAAACGGCAGTGAGATGGATTACATAGCCTCGTTCATGAATATGCAGTTTCTGGTCACTGTGCTGGCGTTTTTCGCAGTGCTGGGCACGATTGTATCTTTTGCCATGCCCTATTTGCAGCAGGATCAGCTTGGCCAGCGGCTTAAAGCCGTGGCGGAGCGGCGAGATGAATTAAAGGCGGCGGCGCGCTTTGAACGCGACAGCAAGAAAAGCAAATTACGCCCCACCGCCACCAGCTATATGCAGCAGGTGGTTGACCGGTTAAGTCTGCGCAGAATACTGGAATCACCCGAGACACGCATAATGCTCTCCCAGGCGGGCTTAAGGGGGCAGCCGCCGCTAGTTACGTTTCTGTTTTTTCGTCTGGTCATGCCGGTTATCGTGTTTGTTGGCGCATTCCTGTATCTGCTGCTCACGGATTATTTTAGTGGCGCCATAGCGCCAAAATTCGCAGTGGCGCTTGCGGCGGGCGGGCTTGGGTTTTACCTGCCGAATGTTTATGTGCAGAACCTGATTGGCAAACGCCAGGCGGCGATCAGCCGCGCGTTTCCGGATGCGCTGGATCTGCTGCTGATCTGTGTCGAGGCGGGCATGACCATTGAAGTGGCGTTTGGCCGCGTGGCCAAGGAAATTGGCGGGCAGTCGATTGAGATGGCGGAAGAGCTGGGCCTGACCACCGCAGAACTGGCCTATCTGTCGGACCGCCGTATTGCTCTTGAGAACCTGGCGCAGAGGACTGGGCTGGAAGGCGTTAAAGCCGTTGTGACCTCGCTCATCCAGTCTGAACGGTACGGGACGCCGCTGGGGCAGTCGCTGCGGGTAATGGCCCAGGAAAATCGCGACTTGCGCATGGCCGCCGCCGAAAAGAAAGCTGGCGCATTGCCTGCGCAATTGACCATCCCCATGATCGGATGTTTTTTGCCGGTTTTATTCCTGGTGATCCTGGGGCCAGTGGCGATCCAGCTGATGAACGATTAGCAGGCTGGACCCTATATGGATTAGACGGAATCGCCAACGGCGATCCCGTCTGATCCGTAAATAGGGTCGATCTGGGAATTGCCCTAAGGGATTGTTTCTTCCAGCAGCCCTTCATAATAAGCCAGATTTTTTTCAGCCATTTTGTTAGGCAGATCGGCGCGGACCAGCTGTTCCGCCTGTCCGATCTCCCCTTTCATGGCCAGCAGCAAAGACAGGTTCTGACGGATATGCGTGCCGGCTGACGGAAGCCGGGCCGCACGGCGAAGTATTTCCAGGGCTTCATCATGGCGTCCCGCCAAAGCAGTGCTGAGCGCAAGATTGTTCAGAATTTTTGGATTATCGGCTGAAAGGGCCAGCGCCTTTCGATAGGCATTCTGCGCTTCATCATGCTTGCCCATGCGGTCCAATATGATCCCGTGCGTGGAATGGACGGTCCAGTCGGAGGGCATGGCCGCGGCCACACGGGAAATATCCGCTAGCGCAGGTTCAACAGTCCCCAGCGCAGCATAGGCCTTGCCGCGCTCGGCAAGCAGGCGCAGTTCATCAGGTTTCGATTGCAAGGCGAAATTCAGGACATTCACGGCGTCACCGGCATTGCCGGAATAACGCAGATTAATTGCCCATTGCAGGGCCGCATTCAGATCAGCCGGGTCGGCCTCGTAAATGGCCCCCCAATAGGAGGCGGCCTCGCCATATTCGTGATTTGCCGTGGCCGTTGCGGCGGCTTCCAGTAAATAGGGTTGAAGGGATTCGTTTTCTTTGGATTGTTCCGGTGTGCCCTGCAAGAGTGTGCCCTGCGGCTGCTTGGGTGCGCGTGCGCTGTCACACCCACCTAGCAGCCCTGTGATCAGTATGGCCGGATAAATCAGCGCCAACCTCATCATGCCCTGGTTCCCTTTGAATTCATTTACATTTTTGGCGATAAAGCTTTGTGTTTGGCTGCAATCACACCTGCTAGCCGAATCACGGCCAGACAGAAGCCGCTCTGAATCACATATACTCTTAACACTCATTAAGTATAAATATAGCTTGGTTAATAAAGCCTGATAATCTCGATTTCCATGTTAAATGAAATGGATTGCAGTTTTGACCAGGGTTATTCCGGGTTCAACGCGCTGTATAGAAATTTGCTGCCTTGTGATGCCTGCAAAGAAGGTGCCGGCACAGGTGGCAAAAAAGCTATGCGACGGCGTTTTCAATATTATCTTAAAGCAAGGGGCTTATAAGGTTTTCTGCCTGTACCGGACGGCTAACTTCTGAATATTGGGATCAACATGTCAAAGAAATCGCCTGAATTTACACCTGCCGCTTCCGGCATACCGCATTTGCCTGCGGGAAAGCGCGGCTCCGTCCGGATGGGGCTTATCGGCATGATCACAGTATGTTTGGCGGCGCTCTCGGCCCCGTCAATGGTCTGGGCGGCCAATGCCGAATCAACCGAGGCATATCAGCGCGCCGAGAAAGCGCTGAAAGAAGGGCAGCCTAATGAGGCCGTCATTCATCTGAAAAATGCCGTGCGTGTGGATCCTGACAATGTCGAGGCGCGTTATCTGCTGGGGCAGTTCAATATGCAACGTGGCGATATGCCAGGCGCCGAGAAAGAATTCCGCGAAGCGCGCCGGCGCGGCATGAGTGATGACAAGGTTTTGCCGTTTCTGGCCCAGGTATTGCTGGCGCAAGGCAAGGCCAAGGAACTGTTGAGTGAAATCACAATTGACAAATTGCAGGGGGCCACAAAGGTCACTGGTTATACTTTGCGGGCGCGGGCGCATCTGGTCACCAACGACATTGCCAAGGCGAAAGAAGAACTGGATTTGGCCCGTCCGATTGCCGACCATATTGCTTCTTTTCACGCGGCTGACGCGGAAGTGCTGCAAAGAGAAGGCAATTATGCAGCCGCTGAGAAAGCCGTTGACCGGGCCATTGAGCTGGATCCGAAATTCAGCCTGGCATTGTGGCTGAAGGGCGAATTGCGCCGTGTACAGAAAGATCTTCCCGGATCGCTGGAGGCTTATAACAAGGCTTTGGAAGTTGACAAGAATTCGATGCAGGTCTTGATCGGGCGGTCATTCGTATTTCTTGGACTGAACCGCTTTGACGAAGCCGAAGCGGATGCGGACGCCATTCTGAAACGTGCGCCCGAAATGCCGATGGCGCTTTATATCAAGGCCGCATTGCTGTCCCAGAAAGGGGAAGCCGAAAAGGCGCTGGAGATACTTCAGCCTGTCGAATTCAGAATCTCGTCGTTCATGCCGGCGGTGTATCTGCTGGCCAATCTAAATCTCAAGCTGGACCGTCTCGAAGGCGCCGTAAATTATGCGGAGCGTTATCTTGCCGCGAATCCGGACCGGGCGGACGCGGTAAAACTGTCCGCCGCCGTTTATCTGCGCCAGAAACGTTATGCCGATGCGGTCAAGCTGCTTTCGCCGCACGAAGGCAAAGAGGGATATGCGGATGATGTTTATTATCTGCAACTGCTTGGTAATAGCTATCTGGCCGTTGCCGACTATCCTTCCGCCTCGCGTGTTTTCAAGGCCTTGCAGGTTCTAAGACCCGAAGATCGGGGAGTTAGGGAGCAGTTGGCTATTTCCAGTCTTGGCATGGGCGAGCAGGATGAGGCAGTGCGTGAGCTGGAAGCTATGGCCGAAGGGAAAGATGGTTCGGACCGGGTCAATATGCTGCTAATTCTCACCCATATGCGCAACAAGGATTACCCAAAGGCGGAGGCTGCGGCGGAAAATTTTGCCAAGCAGTCAGCAGACAATGCGATGGCGCTCAATATGCTTGGTTCTGTGAAGCTGGCGCAGGATAAGCGCCCCGAAGCGCGCGCGTCATTTGAGGCTGCCTTAAAGGTGAATCCCGCATTTTCACCTGCGGTTCTCAATCTGGCGCAGTTGAAGCGTCTGGATAAAGATGTTGAAGGCGCAAAAACCCTTCTGAAGAACCATCTTGAAAAAGACAAGGGTAATGAAAAGGTCCTGACGCAATTGGCCGATATTTCCATATCGGAAAAGGACATGAATGGTGCTTTGACCTGGCTGCTGATCGCGGTTACGGAAAATCCGAAATCTGAGGCGGCCCGGCTGCGGCTGATTGATTTGCAGCTGAATCTTAAAAAGCCTGAGGGCGCCTTGCAAACGGCAACCGATCTCAGTGCGATTGCGCCAACATCGCCAACGGCGTTGAATGCGCTTGCCCAGGTGCAAATTCTGAACAAGCAGGTTGCCAGCGGCATTGCAACCTATCGCCAGTTGACAAATCTGGTTCCGCAGGCGCCACGCGGCCATCTGCTGCTGGGGCAGGCGCTGGTGCTCAATGGCAATCTTGACGAAGCCAAGGCGTCCTTTGATGAAGCCATCAAGCTGGCGCCCAATCTTCCCGAGGCGCGTGCGGAGCGCATTGGTCTGGAACTGAAAGATAGCGGAATTGAAGCGGCTACAAAGCTTGCCGAAAAATACCGCGATGAAATGCCCGAGAACCCGGTTCTGCACCTGTTGCTGGGTGACATTTACCTGCGGGCCGAAAATGCAGCCGCGGCAAGCGCCAGCTTTGCAAAGGCGCATGAGTTGCGTCCCACCGGCAACACCATGCGGCGCCTCTATATGGCCCAGATCAGAAACAATAAAGAGGAAGAAGGGTTTGCAAAATTGCAGGCCTGGATCCGCGACAATCCGGAGGACTGGGAGACCCGTCTGGTGCTTTCCACGGAACTTATCCGGCGCGGAGATCTGGAAGCCGCCATTGTTGAAAATGAGGCGATTAATGAAAAAAATCCCGGCCGTCCGGTTGTCCTGAACAATCTTGGCTGGCTTTATGCCAGGAAGGGGGATGCGCGCGGGGTTGAGCTGGTGCGTACGGCCCATGAACTTGCCCCGGAATCCGCGGAAATTCAGGATACTTATGGCTGGATTCTGTTTAAAGAAGGCAAGCACAAGGAAGCCCTGGAATTACTTGCCAAAGCTGCAAAGGCGATGCCGAAATCAGCTGAGGTTCAATATCATTATGCGGCGGCGCTTGCCAAAAGCGGTGATAAGGCTGAGGCGAGCAAGATCCTGTCCGCCATACTGCAAGGCACCGATATGTTTGAAGAGCGCAAGGATGCCGAGGCGCTTTTTGAATCCCTAAAAGCCGGATAGCTGCCGGGGAAGCGCGTGATGCTGCGGCTTCACGCGCTTCGGGCCGCCATCTGTCTTGTCTGAATTTCAAGCAAGGATCCTGCTTTGCGAATCCTGACTTTCACCAGCCTCTATCCAAGTACTGCCCAGCCCTCTCACGGCATTTTTGTTGAAAACAGACTTCGGGAATTATTACGAACCGGAGAGGTGGAGGCAAGGGTGATCGCACCGGTGGTGTGGGCGCCGTGGGGTACGCATCTGCTTTCCAGTCATGCTGTACGCAACCCGGAAAGGCAGGCGCTGCGTCATGGTATTTCTGTTTCCTATCCGCGATATCTGCAAATTCCACGAGTGGGTATGACGCTGGCGCCCAGCACGATGTTTTTGTCGGTTTACCGCGCCGTCAGAAAATTAATCGCGCAAGGCTATGATTTCGATCTGATCGACGCGCATTATTTTTATCCCGATGGCGTGGCAGCCGCAGCCATTGGCCGTCTGCTGAAAAAACCCGTTGTGATTACGGCGCGTGGAACGGATATCAATCTGATCCCGGCCAATGCGATGGCGCGCCGCCAGATATTATGGGCCGCGCAACAGGCCAGCGGCCTGATAACGGTATGTCAGGCGCTAAAAGATACGCTGGTTGAGATGGGTGTTGAAGATCAAAAGATCTGCGTCCTGCGCAACGGCGTGGACCTGAACCGCTTTCAGCCCGTTGACCGGCCTGAGGCCAGGGATATGTTTGGAGCTTCAGGCAAAACCCTGCTTTCGGTTGGTCATTTGATTGAACGCAAGGGGCACGATCTTGTTATCCGCGCCATGCTCGATTTACCGGATTTTAACCTGCTGATCGCTGGGGACGGACCCGAACGGGGGGCCCTTCACGCGCTTGCCCAGCAATTGGGCGTCAGCAAGCAGGTGCGCTTTCTTGGGGCGGTGCGCCCGGAGAATATGACGCATCTGTATAATGCCGGTGATGGGCTTGTGCTGGCCTCAAGCCGCGAAGGCTGGGCGAATGTCCTTCTGGAAGCCATGGCTTGCGGCACGCCGGTTGTCGCCTCAAATGTGTGGGGTACACCCGAAGTGGTAACCTCGATCGCGGCGGGTGTATTAATGCAGGAACGCACCCCCGAAGGGGTGGCGCAAGCTGTGCGCGCTTTGTTTGGAAAGCTGCCCTCGCGTCAGGCGACCCGTCTTTATGCGGAAGGCTTTAGCTGGGATGAGACAAGCGCAGGACAGCTAGCGCTTTTTAATTCAATCCTGCAAAACCGGTAAATATTTATTCACCTTAAATAGGCTGGATGTGATCAGAGTCACTATGCTTTTGTCATATCCGCCTTATATCAGATCAGTAAAACGGTAATAGATTTGGAATATCCTGCCTCATCGGCGCCATGTCATGAACAGGGATATGAGGGGATAGCATGTTATCGCGACGCATGATGGTGATCGGCCTGGCCGATGTGGCAATTTTGCTGATTTCTATTGCTTTTGGACTGATTACCGCAGGCGCCGGGATGGACATGTTAACCGGCGTGGGCGCGGCCAAATCACTTGAATGGATGGTCTATATCATCGTCATCATGGGCAGCCTTACATCCATGGGGATGTATAATGCTGACTATATGTTCGACATGCGCGAAGCCGTGACGCGGCTGATTACGGGATTTCTGGCCGCCTTTGTCCTGGTATCCATTCTGCTCGGCCTGGTAAAAACCGGGCAGGAACTCAATCATGCGCTGCCGCTTACCATGGCGCTCAGTTTTGCGGGCCTGCTGATTGTCCGCTATGCCGCCAGCCAGGGGGTTGTGTCGCAATTTTTGAAACGCCGCATTCTGGTGCTGGGCGCGGGAACGAAGGCACGCCGGATAGAAGTCGAAGTGCGCAAAAAGAATGGGCATTGCGGTTTCATTCCCGTGGCTTATATCCCCACCTCTCCGGATGAATCCGGGGTGTCGCTTGTGAACACCATAGATGACCCGGTTGACCTTAGCGCCTTTTGCATCGAGGCCGGAATAGATGAAATTGTGATCGCCGCAGATGAACGGCGCGGCAATATGCCCATTGATGCACTGCTTGAAACCCGGATGAGCGGATGCAAGATCACCGCCCTGACCGACTTCATCGAAAGGGAGGCCGGGCAGGTCGAACTGGAAGGATTATATCCAAGCTGGCTGGTGTTCTCGGGCGGGAATGCGCGCAATGTCATTGACCGCACCGCAAAGCAGATCGTCGATATCGCGGCCAGCGCCACATTATTAGTGGCCACGCTGCCTATTCTTCTGATTACGGCGCTGTTGATCTGGCTGGACGATGGTGGTCCGATATTCTACCGGCAAACCCGCGTCGGTTTGAATGGAAAGCATTTTGACGTGATCAAATTTCGCAGCATGCGCAATGATGCCGAAAAAGACGGGGTTGCCCGTTGGGCGACCAAGGACGATGACCGGGTCACCCGCATTGGCCGTTTCATCCGCAAGACCCGTATTGATGAAATTCCCCAGATTTTTAATGTGCTGACCGGAGATATGAGTTTTGTCGGGCCAAGGCCGGAACGTCCCGCTATTGTCGCGGATCTGGAAGATAAAATCGCCTTTTTTAAATATCGCCATGTTGTCAAGCCGGGTATCACCGGTTGGGCGCAGGTCAATTATCCCTATGGGGCGAGCATTGAGGATGCCAGGGAAAAACTGAAATATGATCTCTATTACATCAAGAATGAATCGATATTTCTTGATTTTCTGATTTTGATGGAAACTGTCCGGGTCATTTTCTGGCCGGATGGTGCGCGCTAAAGTCCGGGGCGTTTGGGCTTTCCCTGGTCGTTACACTGACAGGCCGGGCCATGATAGTGCGGGATTCAACTGTGGCCGAATCGGACTGCATCAGGATTTAATCAGCATTTTCACCTGAATATGAGCTTCCAAAGCGGGCGCTGATTCCGCTTTCCTGCCGGCGGCGCCCTGTGAGATAGTGACCTGCCGGGCGGCAGACCGCCTTGCAGCAGGAACCTGTCCCTTGGACATGAGGACAGGAACAGTTTGCCGGATGTTGCAAACAGAATAAGGAAGTCTGCGTGTTCTACGGCTGGATTCTACTGGGGGCGCTGAGCGGAATCTATTTCTTCGCGGTGGGCACCGTCGTTTACGGCTTCAGTGTTATTATCCCTGATATGATTGCGGCGATGGGCTGGACCCGCTCCGAAGCCAGCCTGGGCTATTCCATATTGGCCTTTGTCATGGGCATGTCGGGTCCTGTGGCCGCTTTCAGCATCAACCGGATAGGGGTCAGGGCAACAATGTCGCTAGGCGGCCTTATTGGCTTGCTGGGCGCGGTTTGCTGCTATTTCATGTCTTCACTTCTGCAATATTATCTGTTCATTGCAATCCTGGCGCTTGGCCTTGCGCTGCTTAGCGTCGTGCCGGGCCTTCAGGTTCTGGCGAACTGGTTTGCGCAAAAACGCGCCTTGGCGATAGGTATCTTCATGTCGATGGGCGGCCTGGGGGCGTTTTTTGCGGCGCCAGCCATTTCGCAGCTTGTCCTGATTACCGGTGACTGGCGCAATGCCTGGCTTGTCATGGCGGGAACGCTCCTGCTGGGGACGGTTATCGCCGCGCTGTTCGTGCGTGAAACGCCCGCGCAAAAAGGCACATTCATAGACGGGATCGACCCGGCAGCAACAGGTGACGCCGCGCCCAGAGCCGCCTCGCAAGTGCATCAGACGCAAGTTTCCTGGGAGGTAAGGGACGCGCTGCGCACCTGGCCTTACTGGATGATTGTCGCTGCCGTATCGATTGTGGTTTTTGGTCACGGCATCGTCAACAGTCAAGGCGTGCTGCATTTGCGCGATCTGGGAATCTCCCCTGTCACCGCAGCCTCGGCCATTGGCATTATTGGGCTGCTGGGCGCGGCAGGGCGTCTGTTCACGGGGATTCTGGGCGATAATATTGATCCGCGCTATCTGCTGGCGATTGGATTGGTGGCCGAACTGGCCGGGATCGCGATGCTGATTTTTGCCAACAATGTAGTGATGGTCTATGCCTTCGCCATCATTTTTGGCGCGGGGAATGGTATGGCCATCGTGGCGGGACCGGCCCTGTTAGCCAATTATTTTGGCAACAGAAATTATGCGAGTCTGATCGCCATCCGCGGTCTGGTGGTAACCCCGGTATCCGCGCTTGGGCCGATTTTGGCAGCTTATACCTTTGATTCTACCGGCAGCTACACACCGGTTTTCGTTTCGGTTGCGCTGGCCGGTTTAATTCCGGTATTGATATTGCTCCTGATGCGCCCTCCCATTGCGCACAAAGCTTGATGGGATAGCCGCAGGATATCGTGCCTTGCCAGAATATCTTGCCTTGCTAAATGTGTAATTCCGTTTCAGGGTGTGGTCATGTCTCTTTTTGATCTTACCGGCAAAGTTGCCATCATCACCGGCGCAACCAAAGGAATTGGCGAAGCCATTGCGCACCGGCTGGCGGAGCATGGGTCAAAAGTCGTGATCTCCAGCCGCAAGCTGGACGCCTGCATACAGGTGGCTGCTGCGATAAATGAGAAATGGGGAAAGGGGACGGAGATTGCGATCCCGGTCGCCTGCAATATCGGTTACAAGGATCAGTTGCAAAATCTGGTCGATCAGACAAATGCCAAATGGGGCAAGGTCACGACGCTGGTATGCAATGCTGCGGTGAACCCGCATTTCGGCTCGATGCTGGATATTCCCGATGATGCTTTTGAGCGGATCATGCGCTCGAATATTCTGTCCAATCAGTGGCTTTGCAATATGGTTTTGCCGCAAATGATTGCGCGCAAGGACGGCTCCATCATCATTATCTCATCCATCGGCGGGCATCATGGCAATGCCGTCATTGGCGCTTACTGCATCTCCAAGGCTGCGGATATGCAGTTAGTCCGCAATATAGCCCTGGAATTTGGAGAGCATAATATTCGCGCCAACGCCATTGCGCCGGGACTGGTCAAGACAGACTTTGCCAAAGCGCTATGGAGCGATCCCGATATACTTCGGGACTCCGTTTCCGGGTCAACACTGAAGCGAATCGGCGCGCCGGACGAAATTGCCGGGGCCGCCGTCTTTCTGGCCTCTGCGGCGGGGGCATTTGTTTCAGGCCAAACCATTAATGTGGATGGCGGGGCAACGGCGTTTTAAAAAAAGAAGCCCCAACCTTTTGGATTGGGGCAAGTTGGGGTTGGGTTCCTCTTTCGAGGAGATGTCAGAATACGCATATCTGTGTAAATACTATGTGATGCCGGTCACTTTATTGATCATTAGATGGATTTTTTTGTGCTTTAATGGAGAAAATGTGATTCCTGCCACAATCTGCCTCTGGGTTCGCCCCATTGCCAGGATGAATGGCAGCGGTGCGCTGAAACGCGGAACCCGTCACGGGAAATAATATATGGGGGCGATCTAAGTGACCGAGATTAGGGATGATCTTCCCGGAATTGTCATCCCGGTGGATGCGCCGGGCAATACGCTGGCTGCGAATGTGATGTTTGCGGGGTTTGATCAGGCGGTACTGAGCCGGATCGAACGGGCCTGTGTCTGGCGTAAATGCAAATCAGGTGACCAGATTCTGACACGGGATAGCGCCAGCCGCGATATTATCTTTGTCATCAGCGGTGAAGTGCGGATAGTTAATTTTTCCCTGACTGGCCGTGAAGTTGCCTATGCCGAGGTCAAGGGCGGCGGTTATTTTGGCGAACTGGCGGCGATTGACGGAGAACCGCGTTCCGCCAATGTCGTGGCGCATCAGGATTGCCTGATTGCCTCGCTTAATCCCAGTGCATTTCGCAAGGTAATGACCGAGCATCCTGAAGTTGGGCTGCGGGTGGTCGAAAAGCTTGCCCGTATCATTCGGGTTTGTGATGACCGCATCATGGATCTGGCGACGCTGGGCGCCCATCAGCGTGTTTATCGCGAACTGTCCAAACTGATTATGGAAGATCCGGTACGCCCAAATTCCTGGTTGATCTATCCAAGCCCCACCCAGGCGGCCATCGCCGCCAAGGCCAGCACGACACGCGAAACCGTAGCGCGGGTTATGAGCCAGCTGACCAGCGCGGGCATATTGGAGCGCAGGGCGAAAACATTATATGTGCGTGACCGTGACCGGCTGAATTTGCTGATCGAACATGTTTCGTCCAGCGACGACGTGGCGCGTTAGCGGTGATTTCCAGACTCTATGCGGGATGCGCCGTTTCTGGCGATTCACGCCTTTTTGCTTCATCCCATAGGGCGTCCAGTTCTGCAAGCGTACATCCGGCAGGGTGTTTGCCCCTTGCCGCCAGGCTTTGTTCGATATAGGCGAAGCGCCGCTCAAATTTCTGATTGGCGCCGCGCAGGGCGCCCTCCGCATCGACTTTCAGATGGCGTGCAATATTGACGGCGGCGAACAATATGTCTCCCAGCTCATCGTGCAGGCGCGCAGCATCCGCGCCATTGGCGATTTCAACTTCCAGTTCACGAATTTCTTCGCGCAACTTGCCAAGCACCGGCGTAATTTCCGGCCAGTCAAATCCCGCTTTTGCCGCACGGCCCTGTAACTTGGCCGCGCGGGTGAGGGCAGGAAGATTTAACGGCACCTCGTCCAGCAAGCTCCTGCGCGTATCGCCGCCGGGTCTGGCGGCGCGCTCGCGCGCTTTATATTCTTCCCAGGCTGATGTCTGGGCTTCGGCACTGGCGATTTCGGCATCGCCAAACACATGCGGGTGACGGCTGATCATCTTTGTACAGATGGATTCAACCACATCGTAGAAATTAAAGGCGCCAATCTCCTGCGCCATCTGCGCGTGATAGACGGCCTGAAACAGTAAATCGCCCAGCTCGTCTTTCAGATCAGCCATGTTATCGCGCGCAATGGCGTCGGCAACCTCATAGGCTTCTTCGATGGTGTGGGGGGCGATGCTTCCGAAAGTCTGTTTGTGGTCCCACGGGCAGCCATCGGGCGCGCGCAGCCGCGCCATGATCGCCAGCAGGTCTGCAATATTGGCGCCCCCGGCCATGCGTCAGCCGAGCGGTGTGCGCCACTCACTCACCACTTCAGCAAGCGCGGGGCGGGGCCGGTCTTCGGGTTTTTCAGTGGCAGTGCCGATATAGACAAAGCCGGCAATTTTTTCATGCGCGGCCAGGCCAAGCGCTGCGCGCACCTTGGGATGATAGGCGTACCATTCGGTAATCCAGTTGGCGCCGAAACCCATTGCCTGTGCGGCATATAATAAATTCAGGCACACCGCCCCCACGGACAGGGTCTGCTCCCATTCCGGAATTTTGTGCGGCGCAATGGTGCTAGAAACCACCGCGATCACCAGCGGCGCGCGGGTGAAGCGTTCCGCTTCCAGGTCCAGCTTGGCCGGCGATGCATCGGCTTCCTGATCGGGATAGGCAGCGCTTAAAACCTGTCCCAGGGTTTTACGGGCCTCGCCGCGAATCAGGATAAAACGCCAGGGATGAAGCTTGCCGTGATCGGGAACCCGGCTGGCCCCCTGTAATATTTTTTCCAGCGCCGCGTCATCCGGGCCGGGCTCGGCCAGAAGGCGCGCGGAAACCGAACGCCGGGTCAGAATATGATCTATCAGTTGCTTGGTCATTTTTTATCCGTCAGTTCGGCGCCGGGTTGTTTCATATAATATGATTGCGGCGGCATTGGAAACATTCAGGCTGGCCAGTTGGCCGCTAGCCGGGATACGCGCCAGGAAATCGCATTTACGTGAGGTCAGCTGACGCAGGCCGCTGCCTTCCGCGCCGAGCACAATGGCAATATTGCCGCTCAGATCAATTTCCGCAATGGTTTGCGGGGCCTCTGAATCCAGCCCAACCCGCCAATAGCCCAATTCCGCCAATTGCTCCAGGGCGCGGGCCAGATTGATCACCCGCAAGACCGGCACCATATCCAGCGCGCCGGACGCGGCCTTTGCCATCACACCAGAGGCCGGCGGCGCATGACGGCCGGTCAGAATGACGGCAGTGACCCCAAATGCCGCACAGGATCGCAAAACCGCCCCCACATTATGCGGATCGGTGAGCTGGTCCAGAACCACCACAAGATTGGGCGGGGCGCCCTGCTGGCGGGCGCAGACTTCCTCAAGATCGGGTTCAGGCAGGGGCCTGACACGCAAGGCCAGTCCTTGATGCACGGCCGCAGCGGGCAGGATTCGCGCTATTTTCTGGCTATCCTTGATTTCTATGGCCGGTTCCGTAACCTTTATCTGCGCGGCGAGGCTGAGGGCGGCGCTGGAAGTCGCAAAAAGCTGGAGTTTCTGGCGGTCCGGATTACGCAATGCAGCTAAAACGGCATGATGCCCATAGAGCCAAAGGCTATCCGCTTCGCCGCTGCTGGCGGGCCGTTTAGCGGCAGATTTATTCCAGTGTGTCTTATTTGCCCCAATAGGCTGTGAAGCCTGTGCGGGCGCCCTGTCGGGATGCTTGCGTTTAACCATGAGAAGCCTTATATTGCGCAACCTCAAAGGACGCAATGACCGGTTCGTGGTGCCTGAATGGCCCCGCGACGTTCTTGTATACGCGAATTCTGTTGACAGTGAAGGGTGTTATTCGTATTCCGGCGGGCTGTTATCGTGCGATGCGCCGCTGTTCGTGCGTGAAGCCTATGATCTATTGCTCTTGATCTAATGCTAAATAACAGGAGGGGTGCCCGAGTGGCTAAAGGGGACGGACTGTAAATCCGTTGGCATAGCCTACGTTGGTTCGAATCCAACCCCCTCCACCATTTTGGCGCGATGGGCGGCGTCTGGGAGATTGAGCGTTGAGAAATGATGCGGGCGTAGCTCAATGGTAGAGCCACAGCCTTCCAAGCTGAAGACGAGGGTTCGATTCCCTCCGCCCGCTCCAGCTATTGAAGGGCCGCCAGTTTGAGGGGGCTTGGGTAAGTGTTAAAGTTCGAGGATTGATTAGACCATGGGCAAAGAGAAATTCGCGCGTACGAAGCCGCATTGCAATATTGGCACGATTGGCCATGTTGACCACGGCAAGACGTCACTGACGGCGGCGATCACGAAGGTGCTGGCTGAAACCGGCGGCGCGACCTATACGGCGTATGACCAGATTGACAAGGCGCCGGAAGAAAAGGCGCGCGGCATCACGATTTCGACGGCGCATGTGGAATATGAGACGCAGAACCGTCATTACGCGCATGTGGACTGCCCTGGTCACGCGGACTATGTGAAGAACATGATCACGGGCGCGGCGCAGATGGATGGCGGCATTTTGGTTGTTTCGGCTGCCGACGGCCCGATGCCGCAGACGCGCGAACATATTCTTCTGGCGCGCCAGGTGGGTGTGCCTTCGCTGGTTGTGTTCATGAACAAGGTGGATCAGGTGGACGATCCGGAGCTTCTGGAGCTGGTTGAGCTTGAGATCCGGGAACTTTTGTCGAGCTATGATTTTCCGGGCGACGATATTCCGATTATCAAGGGCTCGGCGCTTGCGGCGCTGGAAGGCAAGAACCCTGAGATCGGGCATGATGCGATCCTTGAGCTGATGAAGGCTGTTGACAGCTATATTCCGCAGCCGGAGCGTCCGAAGGACCGTCCGTTCCTGATGCCGATCGAAGATGTGTTTTCGATTTCGGGCCGCGGCACGGTTGTGACGGGGCGTGTTGAGCAGGGGATTGTTAAGGTCGGCGAGGAAGTCGAGATTGTCGGGCTGAAGCCGACGCAGAAGACGGTTTGCACGGGCGTTGAAATGTTCCGCAAGCTTCTGGATCAGGGTGAGGCGGGCGACAATATCGGTGCGCTGCTGCGCGGTGTTGACCGTGAGGGTGTTGAGCGCGGTCAGGTTCTGGCCAAGCCCGGCTCGATCACGCCGCACACGAATTTCAAGGCGGAAGCCTATATTCTGACGAAGGAGGAAGGCGGGCGTCACACGCCGTTCTTTAACAATTACCGTCCGCAATTTTACTTCCGCACGACGGATGTGACGGGTGTTGTGACACTTCCGGAAGGCACCGAGATGGTGATGCCGGGCGACAATGTGACGATGGATGTGGAACTGATTGTGCCGATCGCAATGGATGAAGGTCTTCGCTTCGCCATCCGCGAAGGCGGCCGCACCGTCGGCGCCGGCGTCGTCGCCAAAATTATTAAATAAGGACGCCTGAAAAAGGATTGAGGCCGGTTCGTACAGATAGGAGTGTAGCTCAATTGGTAGAGCACCGGTCTCCAAAACCGGGGGCTGGGGGTTCGAGTCCCTCCACTCCTGCCAATCGGGCGGCACGGCACACGAAAGTATAAAAATGTTTGTGGAATGGTAATGGCGAAAACTTCACCTTTTGAATTTGTGCAGCAGGTGCGCCGGGAGGCCTCCAAGGTAACCTGGCCGACACGCAAGGAAACCGGCGTCACGACCGTGATGGTCTTCATCATGGTGGCGATGGCGTCCGTGTTTTTTGCGCTTGTTGATACTGTGCTGCAATTTGGGGTTGGTTTTTTGCTTGGCGCTGGCGGATAGGAATCAACAGATGACGATGCGCTGGTATATCGTTCAAACCTATTCCAATTTTGAGAAAAAAGTGGCGGGCGCGATCAAGGAACAGGCTGAAACGCAGGGGCTTGCGGACAAGTTCGAGGAAGTTCTGGTGCCGACCGAGGAAGTCGTGGAAATGCGCCGCGGCCGGAAAATTCAGTCGGAGCGCAAATTTTTCCCCGGATATGTGCTGGTTAAAATGGAGCTGGGTGACGATACCTATCATCTGATCCGGAACACCGGCAAGGTGACGGGTTTTCTGGGTAGCGGCAACCGGCCGATGCCGGTTCCGGAATCGGAAGTTGCCCGGATCATGAACCAGGTGCAGGAAGGTATTGAACGGCCGAAACCCGTGATCAGTTTCGAGATTGGCGAACAGGTGCGTGTGTGTGACGGGCCGTTTGCATCGTTTAATGGTCTGGTCGAAGAAGTGGACAGGGACCGTGCGCGGCTCAAGGTGGCGGTATCCATCTTCGGCCGGGCGACACCGGTTGAGCTTGAGTTCAGCCAGGTGGAGAAAGTTTAGCAGGAATTTTCCCTGCGGGTGTGCGGCGCATATCAGGCAGGGGATAAACAGGTGGGAGGCACGTTCCAAAATGCCGGAACGGCCGTACCACTAACCCCGTGACGGGCGTCATTGACGGCGCAGAAAGGCTGAGGGCAGTATGGCGAAGAAGATTACAGGTTATATTAAATTGCAGTGCAAGGCGACGCAGGCGAACCCTTCGCCGCCGATTGGCCCGGCCTTGGGTCAGCGCGGACTGAACATTATGGAATTCTGCAAGGCGTTTAATGCGCAGACGCAGAATTTCGAACCGGGCACGCCGTTGCCGGTGATCATTACAGCCTATGCGGATAAGTCCTTCACTTTTGTGATCAAGACCCCGCCGGCGTCGCATATGCTCAAACAGGCTGCGAATATCAACAAGGGTTCCAATGCCGCCGGCCGCACGGTTGCGGGATTTGTGACCATGGAGCAATGCCGTGAGATCGCCGAAAAGAAACAAAAAGACCTGAATGCAAATGACCTTGACGCGGGGGCCCGGATCATTGCCGGTTCCGCCCGCTCGCTTGGTCTTGAAGTGAGAGGATAAGTCATGGCGCAACTCTCAAAGCGGCAGAAGAAGACGGCGGCGGGTATTGACCGGAACCGTTTTTATAAATTGGAAGAAGCTGTCGGCCTGATCAAATCCAACAGCCTCAGCAAATTCGATGAAACCGTCGAAGTGGCGATGAACCTGAATGTGGATCCGCGCCATGCGGACCAGATGGTTCGCGGCATGGTCCTGCTGCCGAACGGCACGGGCAAAACCATGCGTGTTGCGGTCTTTGCAAGGGGCGACAAGGCCGATGCGGCGCTGGCTGCGGGCGCGGATATTGTCGGTGCGGAAGATCTGATGGAGCGCATTCAGGGCGGCGAAATCAATTTCGACCGCTGCATCGCGACACCGGATCTGATGCCGGTGGTGGGGCGTCTTGGCAAAGTTCTGGGGCCGCGCGGCCTGATGCCAAATCCCAAGCTGGGCACGGTGACGAATGATGTGGCCGAAGCCGTGAAAGCGGCCAAAGGCGGCCAGGTTGAATTCCGTGTGGAAAAAGCCGGTATCATTCATGGCGGCGTGGGCAAGGCCAGTTTTGATGCGGAGGCACTCTGCGTTAATATCCGGGCTTTTGTCGAGGCTATAACCCGGGCCAAGCCGGAAGGCGCCAAGGGAACCTATGTCAAAAAAGTCTCGCTCAGCTCGACAATGGGGCCAGGCGTGAAAGTGGATTTTGCGAGCATTTCTGGCTCGTAACTGAATTTCGCACCGTTCATGACGGTGCGAAGGAGTGTCCGGCAAAACACCTGGTGTGTTATGGCGGGCAACATCCTGTCCGAGATTGCGGGTTCTGACCGGTTTGGGTCAGCTTAAAAACCGCCCGCATGAGACGGGGCAAGGCGTGAGAGGCCAATGACGGCATGCTTGATGGCATGCTGGGCAAAGGCAGTGATCGGTTTGATCCGGGACAGGCGCAAACGGCTCCGCACCTCATGTGGGGGCCCGGTCTGTCCGGGCGGCGGGGTTGGTCCAACGATGGCGGTCCGGAGCAACATTGCATCCGGCCTGCTGGAAAAAGGAGTACAACAATGGACCGGGCGCAAAAGCAAGAAATGATCACATATCTCAACGGTGTCTTTAGTGACGCCGGGGTGGTCGTGGTGTCCCATTATACTGGTATGAGCGTTAGCGAAATGAGTGAACTTCGCCGGCGCATGGGCAACGCGAACGCCGGAGTGAAGGTGATCAAAAACCGGCTCGCAAAGCGCGCACTGGATGGCACGCCATGCAGTGGCATTTCTGATCTGCTGACCGGCCCAACCGTAATTGCCTATTCGGCAGATCCGGTTGCGGCGCCAAAAGTAGCGATGGAATACGCCAAGGAAAACGACAAGTTCGTTATCCGGGGCGGCGCCATGGGGCTAACGGTTCTCGACAAGAAAGGCGTCGAGACCCTGGCGACCATGCCGTCACTTGATGAGCTTCGCGCCAGACTGGTGGGAATGATAAGCACCCCTGCGACAAGAATCGCAACCGTGCTGTCTGCCCCGGCCAGCCAATTGGCAAGAGTTCTCAGTGCACATGCGGCCAAAAACGAAGCTGCGTAAGCAACCTAACCGATACAAGATCAAACCGAAGGAATATCTCAAATGGCAAATCTGGATAAAATCGTTGAGGACCTGTCAGCGCTGACAGTTCTCGAAGCGGCGTCTCTCTCAAAGATGCTGGAAGAAAAATGGGGCGTGTCGGCTGCGGCGCCTGTGGCGGTGGCTGCTGCTGCTGCGGCTCCTGCTGCGGCTGTTGAAGAGCAGACCGAGTTCGACGTAATCCTGGCTTCTGCCGGGGACAAGAAGATCAACGTGATCAAGGAAGTCCGCACGATCACCGGCCTTGGATTGAAAGAAGCCAAGGATCTGGTGGAAGCCGCGCCCAAGGAGGTCAAGACCGGCGTCAACAAGGCTGAAGCTGCCGCGCTCAAGGCGCAGCTTGAATCTGCTGGCGCAACCGTGGAAGTGAAATAGCTTCTGTCTATCTGTACTGATTGCCGTGGCGCGCAGGTATGCGCCACGGCCTTTCGCCGCCGCCCGGGCGGTATTTGAAATCTAGCGAGGAGAAGGTATGGCCCAGTCATTTACTGGTCGCAAGCGGATCCGCAAATCCTTTGGCAATATTCCCGAAGTAGTGCAGATGCCGAACCTCATCGAAGTTCAGCGTAACTCCTATAATCAGTTTTTGCAGTTCGACAAGGGCGTTAGCGAACGCAACGATACCGGGCTGCAAGGCGTGTTTAAATCGGTATTTCCGATCAAGGATTTCGCTGAGACCGCTTCGCTCGAATTTGTGAAATATGAATTTGAGCCTCCAAAATATGATGTTGAAGAATGCCAGCAGCGTGACATGACCTATGCCGCGCCGCTGAAGCTGACCTTGCGCCTGATTGTGTTTGATGTGGATGAAATAACCGGCGCCAAGTCGGTGAAGGACATCAAGGAGCAGGCCGTCTATATGGGCGATATGCCGATGATGACGGATCACGGCACCTTTGTCGTCAATGGCACCGAGCGCGTGATTGTCAGTCAGATGCACCGTTCGCCGGGCGTGTTTTTCGACCATGACAAGGGTAAAAGCCATTCCAGCGGGAAACTGCTGTTTGCCGCGCGGGTCATTCCCTATCGCGGATCATGGCTGGATTTTGAATTTGATATTAAAGACATCGTCAATGTGCGCATTGACCGGCGTCGCAAAATGCCCGCCACGACGCTGTTCTACGCGCTGGGCATGTCGCAGGATGAAATTCTGGCCTATTTCTTCCAGACGGTGGTTTATACCGCCAACAAAAAGGGCGGATGGCGTGTGCCGTTCAATGCCGAAAAACTGCGCGGCACGCTAGCCGGTAACGATATGATCGACGCCAAGACCGGTGAAGTTATTCTGGAAGCCGGAAAGAAATTCACGCCCCGCCTGGGCCGCAAATTGCAGGAACAGGGCGTGAAGGAACTGCTGGTCACGTCCGACGAAATCGTTGGCCGCTATGCCGCCTGCGACATGATCAACGAAGAGACCGGCGAAATATTCATTGAGGCGGGTGAAGAATTTACCGCTGATGTCATCACCAGTCTGGAAGAGCATCGCTTTACCAGCATCCCGACCCTGGATGTGGATGGCGTGAATATCGGCGCCTATATCCGCAATACCATGATGGCGGACAAGAGCGAAACCCGCGAGCAGGCGCTGATTGATATTTATCGCGTCATTCGCCCTGGCGAGCCGCCGACGCTTGAAGCCGCGGAAAGCCTGTTCAGCGGCCTGTTCTTTGATTCCGAGCGTTACGATCTTTCCGCGGTAGGCCGTGTAAAGATGAATATGCGCCTTGATCTGGATTGTCCCGACACGGTTGGCGTACTGCGCAAGGAAGATATTCTTGCCGTGGTCAAAACTCTGTGTGAACTGCGCGATGGGCGCGGGGAAATCGATGATATTGATCATCTGGGCAATCGCCGTCTGCGTTCGGTTGGCGAATTGATGGAAAACCAGTACCGCGTCGGATTGCTGCGCATGGAGCGCGCGATCAAGGAGCGTATGAGCTCGGTGGAAATCGATACGGTTATGCCGCATGATCTGATCAATGCCAAACCGGTTGCCGCTGCGATACGCGAATTTTTTGGTTCGTCCCAGCTCAGCCAGTTCATGGATCAGACCAATCCCTTGTCGGAAATCACGCATAAGCGCCGTCTTTCGGCGCTGGGGCCTGGCGGTTTGACGCGCGAACGTGCGGGCTTTGAGGTGCGCGACGTGCACCCCACCCATTATGGCCGCATCTGTCCGATTGAAACGCCCGAAGGGCCGAATATCGGCCTTATCAACAGCCTGGCAACTTATGCCAGGGTGAATAAATATGGCTTTATCGAAACCCCGTACCGCAAAGTGGCAAACGGCAAAGTCAGCAGCGATGTTGTCTATCTGTCGGCGATGGAAGAAGCCAAATTCACCATCGCCCAGGCCAATGCGCCATTTGACGCCAAGGGGCAATTACTCAGCGATCTGGTATCATGCCGCATCGCGGGTGATTTCGCCATGACGGCGCCCGCGAATGTGGAACTGATGGACGTTTCGCCCAAGCAGCTTGTTTCGGTTGCTGCGGCGCTGATTCCGTTTCTGGAAAATGACGACGCCAACCGCGCGCTGATGGGTTCAAACATGCAGCGCCAGGCTGTGCCGCTATTGCAGGCAGAGGCGCCGCTGGTCGGCACCGGCATGGAAGCGGTGGTGGCCTATGATTCCGGCGCCGCCATCGGCGCGCGCCGTTCCGGTATTGTCGATCAGGTGGATGCCCAGCGTATCGTTGTGCGCGTGCGTGAAGAAGTGGATGCCTCGCGTTCTGTCGTGGACATTTACAATCTGCGCAAGTTCCAGCGTTCCAACCAGAACACCTGCATTACGCAGCGCCCGCTGGTCAAGGTTGGCGACCGGGTAGAGACGGGCGACATCATTGCCGATGGTCCGTCTACGGAGCTTGGTGAACTGGCGCTCGGCCGCAACGTGCTTGTCGCGTTTATGCCGTGGAATGGATATAATTTCGAAGACTCGATCCTGATCTCGGAACGTATCGTGCGCGATGATGTGTTTACCTCGATCCATATCGAGGAATTCGAAGTCATGGCCCGCGACACCAAGCTGGGGCCTGAAGAAATCACCCGCGATATTCCCAATGTCGGTGAAGAAAATCTGCGCGATCTCGACGAAGCGGGCATTGTTTATATCGGCGCCGAAGTTAACCCTGGCGATATTCTGGTTGGCAAGGTGACGCCCAAGGGTGAATCGCCGATGACGCCGGAAGAAAAACTGCTGCGCGCGATCTTTGGCGAAAAAGCGTCCGATGTGCGTGACACATCGTTGCGTTTACCGCCGGGCGTGGCCGGCACGGTCGTCGAGGTCCGGGTGTTCAACCGGCATGGCGTCGAAAAAGACGAACGGGCAATGGCAATTGAGCGTTCCGAAATCGAAGCGCTGGCCAAAGACCGGGACGACGAATTGGCCATTCTGGAGCGCAATATTTACGGCCGCCTGCGGGAATTACTGATTGGCAAGCAGGCGTCGGGCGGCCCGAAAGGCCTGGCCGACGGGACCAAAATTACCGATGCCGTGCTGGACGGCCTGCCGTCACGCAGGTCATGGTGGCAGATTGCGCTTAAAAACGAAAAAGCCATGACTGAAGCCGAAACGCTGAAAAAGCAGTTCGACGATTCAACCGGGCAGGTTCAGGCCCGTTTTGAAAACAAGGTTGAGAAGTTGCAGCGCGGCGATGAATTGCCGCCCGGCGTGATGAAAATGGTCAAGATTTTTGTCGCCGTTAAGCGCAAGCTGCAACCTGGCGACAAAATGGCCGGACGCCACGGCAACAAGGGTGTGATATCCAAGATCGTTCCGATCGAAGATATGCCGTTCACGGAAGATGGCACGCATGTGGATGTGGTTCTAAATCCGCTAGGCGTGCCCAGCCGCATGAATGTGGGGCAAATTCTTGAGACGCATCTTGGCTGGGCCTGTGCGGGCCTTGGCAGGCAGATCGGCGCGGCGCTGGAGGCGGTTCACAATGGGCGATCCATGAGTGTGCTGAAAGATTCCCTGCGGCATGCTTATGACGACAAAATCTATTCTGCGGATATTGCCGGCATGACGGATGTGGAACTTCTGGAAATGGCGGAAAATCTTAAACGCGGCGTTCCTATTGCGACACCGGTTTTTGATGGCGCGCATGAAGTCGATATTGTCAATATGCTGACGAAGGCCGGACTTGATGCGTCGGGCCAGGTGACGCTGTATGACGGGCAGTCGGGTGACATGTTCGACCGCAAGGTGACGGTTGGCTATATTTACATGCTGAAACTGCACCATCTTGTTGACGACAAGATTCACGCGCGCTCGATTGGGCCCTACAGCCTGGTCACGCAACAGCCGCTTGGCGGCAAGGCGCAGTTTGGCGGACAGCGCTTTGGTGAAATGGAGGTCTGGGCGCTGGAGGCTTATGGTGCGGCATACACATTGCAGGAAATGCTGACCGTCAAGTCTGACGACGTGGCCGGACGCACGAAAGTGTATGAATCCATTGTGCGCGGTGATGAAACCTTTGAGACCGGGATACCGGAATCCTTCAACGTGCTGGTTAAGGAAATGCGTTCACTGTCACTGAATGTGAATCTGCTGACCAAGGAAGAATGACCCGGCGGCGCCCGGCGGTAAATGCTCAGTATACGAATAATTTCCAAGCCCCTTTAATGTGGCCAAGGAGTACCGATAGATGAACCAGGAACTTGTAAATCTCTTTCAGCCAGCCGGCCAGCGGGAGAATTTTGATCGTCTGCAAATCGCTCTGGCCAGCCCGGAGCGCATTCTGTCCTGGTCGTTTGGCGAGATCAAAAAGCCGGAAACCATCAATTACCGCACGTTCAAGCCGGAGCGTGACGGCCTTTTCTGCGCCCGTATTTTCGGGCCGATAAAGGATTATGAATGCCTGTGCGGCAAATACAAGCGCATGAAATATAAGGGCATCATCTGCGAAAAGTGCAATGTCGAAGTTACGCTTTCGAAGGTGCGGCGCGAGCGCATGGGCCATATCGAACTGGCCTCGCCGGTTGCGCATATCTGGTTTTTGAAATCCCTGCCCAGCCGTATCGGCCTGATGCTGGACATGACTCTGAAGGATCTCGAACGGGTATTGTATTTCGAGCAATATGTCGTGCTGGAGCCTGGTCTTACGCCGCTGAAGCCGAACATGCTGATCAATGAGGAAGAATTCCGCCGGGCCCAGGATGAATATGGCGATGACGCCTTCACTGCCGGTATCGGCGCCGAGGCGATCCGGGAACTATTGTCCGCGATTGATCTGATTGCCCTGCGCGACAGGCTGCGTGTTGAACTGTCCGAAGCCACGGGCGAGGCCAAGCCCAAAAAGATTGTCAAACGTTTGAAACTCGTTGAAGCCTTCATTGAGTCGAAGAACCGTCCGGAGTGGATGATTTTGACCGTCGTGCCGGTGATACCGCCGGAGCTTCGCCCGCTGGTGCCGCTGGATGGCGGGCGTTTTGCGACCTCCGATCTGAATGATCTGTACCGCCGGGTGATCAACCGTAACAACCGCCTGAAGCGGCTGATGGAACTGCGTGCGCCCGACATTATCGTGCGCAATGAAAAGCGCATGTTGCAGGAAGCCGTGGATGCGCTGTTCGACAATGGCCGCCGTGGACGGGTCATCACCGGTGCCAACAAGCGCCCGTTAAAATCGCTTGCGGATATGCTGAAAGGCAAGCAGGGCCGCTTCCGCCAAAATCTTCTGGGTAAGCGGGTCGATTATTCGGGACGTTCGGTGATCGTGGTGGGGCCGGAACTGAAACTGCATCAATGCGGGCTGCCCAAGAAAATGGCGCTGGAACTGTTCAAGCCATTTATCTATTCACAATTGGAGGCGCGAGGGCTGTCCAGCACCGTTAAACAGGCGAAGAAGCTGGTGGAAAAAGAACGTCCCGAAGTATGGGACGTTCTCGATCAGGTCATCCGTGAACATCCGGTCATGCTGAACCGTGCGCCTACGCTGCACCGCCTGGGTATACAGGCATTTGAGCCGGTGCTGATCGAAGGCAAGGCGATACAGTTGCATCCGCTGGTTTGCGCGGCTTTCAATGCTGACTTTGACGGCGATCAGATGGCCGTGCATGTGCCATTAAGCCTGGAAGCGCAGCTTGAAGCGCGCGTACTGATGATGTCCACCAACAATATTCTGCGGCCATCCGATGGCAAGCCGATCATCGTTCCCAGCCAGGATATTGTGCTGGGTCTTTATTTTATGACGATCGAACGGCCTTCGGCCGCGGGCGCGGGCATGATTTTCTCCAATCTGGGTGAAATTGAACATGCGCTTGCCAATGGTTCTGTAACCCTGCACAGCCCCATCAAGGCGCGCCGCCAGAGTGTGGATGCCGAAGGCAATCCGATTACGGAGCGTGTGGATACGACCCCCGGGCGCATGATGCTGGGCGATCTGCTGCCGCGCCATCCCCAGGTGCCATTCAGTCTTGTCAACCGGCTGTTGACCAAACGGGATATCAGCCAGGTTATTGATGTCGTCTACCGTCATGCCGGACAGAAAGAAACGGTTATTTTCTGCGACCGTATTATGGCGCTCGGATTTCGTCATGCCTTCAAGGCGGGCATTTCCTTCGGCAAGGACGATATGGTGGTGCCCGCGGCCAAAACCAAAATGGTAGAAGACACAAGGATGCTGGCGAAGGAATATGAACAGCAGTACACGGATGGCTTAATCACCCAGGGTGAAAAATACAATAAGGTCATTGACGCCTGGTCAAAATGCACGGACCGGGTTGCCGATGAAATGATGGCGGAAATTTCCCGTGCCGGCGTGGACGCGCAGGGGCGTGAAAAGCCGTTGAACTCGATTTACATGATGGCGCATTCCGGCGCGCGCGGTTCTGCTGCCCAGATGAAGCAGCTTGCCGGCATGCGCGGGCTGATGGCGAAACCTTCGGGCGAAATCATTGAAACGCCGATCATCTCGAACTTCAAAGAAGGGCTGACGGTGCTCGAATATTTCAATTCGACGCATGGTGCGCGCAAAGGCCTGGCCGACACGGCGCTGAAAACCGCCAACTCCGGCTATCTTACACGCCGTCTGGTTGACGTGGCGCAGGACTGTATCATCAAGGAGCAGGATTGCGGTACGCCGCGCGGGCTGAATGTGTCGGCGATTGTCGAGGGCGGTGAGGTCCTGCAGCGTCTGGGCGAGCGCATTCTTGGCCGCACCGCCTGTGATGATGTGCTGCATCCGGCCAGTGACGCTGTGCTGGTGAAGGCAGGGCGTGAAATCAGCGAAGCCGATGTAGAAGTGATTGAGGCTGCGGATATTCAAACTGTGCGCATCCGTTCCGTGCTGACCTGCGATTCCAAGATTGGCGTTTGCGCCCGGTGTTATGGCCGCGATCTTGCGCGGGGCACGCCGGTGAATATTGGTGAAGCGGTAGGTGTCATCGCCGCGCAATCCATCGGTGAACCCGGCACGCAATTAACCATGCGTACCTTCCATATTGGCGGTACGGCACAAGTGGCGGAGCAATCCTTTATTGAAGCCACACACGAAGGTGAGTTGCAGATCGAAAACAAGAATCTTGTGACCGATCGCGGCGGGCGTCAGGTCGTTCTGAGCCGCAACTGCATTCTTGCCGTAGTCGATGATAATGGCCGCCAGCGCGCCACCCACAAGGTGCCTTATGGCACGCGCCTGTTGATTAAAGAAGGCGGACGGGTGACCAAGGGGTTGCGCCTGTGCGAATGGGATCCCTATACGCTGCCGATCATCACCGAAAAATCCGGAACGGTTAAATTTGTCGATCTGGTCGATGGTATCTCGGTGCGCGATATGCTGGATGATGCAACCGGTATTACCAACAGGATCGTGGTGGACTGGCGTTCTGCGCCAAAAGGCGGTGATCTCAAACCCGGCATAGCGCTGGTCGATAAAAAAGGGGCGCCCGTTAAATTGGGCACGGGCGATCTGGATGTGCGTTACCTGCTTTCGGTGGACGCGATTCTTTCGGTCGAGGATGGCGATGAAGTTGCGGCGGGAGACGTGCTGGCGCGCATTCCGCGTGAAAGCGCCAAGACGCGCGACATTACGGGGGGCCTGCCGCGCGTGGCGGAACTTTTCGAGGCGCGCCGGCCCAAGGATCATGCGGTGCTTGCCGAAATGGATGGTATTGTCAAATTCGGCCGCGATTACAAGAACAAGCGCCGGATTCTGATCGAGTCGCCCGATGATCCGGCCGTGTTCAGCGAATATCTCATCCCCAAGGGCAAGCATGTGGCCGTGCAGGAGGGTGATTTTATCCGCAAGGGTGAGTTCCTGCTGGACGGCAACCCCGCCCCGCATGACATTCTGTCCATTCTGGGCGTTGAGGAGCTGGCCAATTATCTGGTGAAGGAAATCCAGGAAGTGTACCGCTTGCAGGGCGTGCCCATCAATGACAAGCATATTGAAGTGATTGTGCGCCAGATGCTGCAAAAAGTGGAAATTACCCATCCGGGCGAAACGACACTGCTTAAAGGTGAGCAGATTGACCGTCTTGAACTGGACGAAATCAATGAGAAAGTCGTTTCCGAGGGGCGGGTTCCTGCCCAGGGCGTACCGGTTCTGCTTGGTATTACCAAAGCATCGCTGCAAACCCGTTCGTTTATCTCAGCGGCCTCCTTCCAGGAGACGACGCGGGTGCTTACGGAGGCGGCGGTTGCCGGAAAAGTTGATTATCTGGCGGGACTTAAGGAAAATGTCATTGTTGGCCGCCTGATCCCTGCGGGTACCGGGGCGCTGATCAATGAAATGAAGGCCATCGCCATCAAGCGCGATCAGGAAATCCTGAGCGAGCAGAAAGTGGACCGCGGGGCTATTACCAGCGCCGGAGATCAGGTTCGCGCCGAGGCGGAGGCCGTGTTCGCCAAGTCCCCAGCCAGCGGCGAATAAGGGGGCGGGGCAAGTCTAACCCTTAACTTGCGAAAAATAAAAAATTCGCTTGTTTTTGGTTGACGAAGCATGAAGGCGCGGATAATGTCCGCGCACTTTCAGGGCATGGTCGTAGGTTTCGGGTTTGCGAATCCTAAACACTGTCCGGAAGCGAAATAGAGCAGGTTTGGCGCATGACCGGGCGGGTTGCCTGGTCCTCTGCAAATATCCCGGGATGGGACGGTTTCTGGCCGTTCCAATCCTGTAAGTGTTTTTTGTAGCCGTTTACGCGGCAAGTACTGGGACAGTCTGAATGCCGACAATTAACCAATTGGTTCGCAATCCACGCAAGGCGCCGATCAAGCGCAACAAAGTGCCCGCATTGGAGGCCTGTCCTCAAAAACGCGGTGTGTGTACGCGTGTTTACACGACGACGCCGAAAAAGCCGAACTCGGCGCTGCGCAAAGTTGCCCGTGTCCGCCTGACCAACAAATTTGAAGTCACCAGCTATATTCCCGGCGAAGGCCATAATCTGCAGGAGCATTCGGTTGTGATGCTGCGCGGCGGCCGCGTGAAGGATTTGCCTGGCGTGCGCTACCATATTATTCGCGGTGTCCTTGACACCCAGGGCGTCAAGAACCGCCGTCAGCGCCGTTCCAAATATGGCGCCAAGCGTCCGAAATAATATCAGAGAGATCGATAGCAGATATGTCACGTCGTCATCGCGCAGAAAAACGAGAAGTCCTTCCCGACGCCAAATTTGGCGATATCGTGCTCACGAAGTTCATGAACTCGCTGATGTATGAAGGCAAGAAATCGACGGCGGAAAGCATCACCTATGGCGCGTTTGAAATTGTCGAACGCAAGATCGGCCGCAGCCCGGTTGAGGTGTTCCGGGATGCGCTTGAAAATATCAAGCCGAATGTCGAAGTGCGTTCACGCCGTGTTGGCGGCGCCACCTATCAGGTTCCGGTCGAAGTACGTAACGAGCGCCGTCAGGCGCTTGCGATCCGCTGGCTGATCAATGCGGCCCGCGCGCGCAATGAAAATACAATGGTCGAGCGTCTGTCCGGCGAATTAATGGACGCCGTAAATAATCGGGGAGCGGCAGTGAAGAAGCGTGAGGATACCCATCGGATGGCGGATGCCAACCGGGCTTTCTCGCATTATCGCTGGTAATCAACTCAAAGTCTGAAGGTTCCCGATCATGTCCCGCAAAACCCCAATCGAACGCTACCGCAATATCGGCATTATGGCGCATATTGACGCCGGCAAGACGACGACGACGGAACGTATCCTGTACTATACCGGGGTCAGCCATAAAATTGGCGAAGTGCATGAAGGCGCCGCCACGATGGACTGGATGGAGCAGGAACAGGAGCGCGGCATCACCATTACGTCCGCCGCCACGACCTGTTTCTGGCGCGACTATCGCATCAATATTATCGACACCCCCGGCCATGTGGATTTCACGATTGAAGTGGAACGTTCCCTGCGCGTGCTCGATGGTGCGGTGGCGGTGTTTGACTCTGTTGCCGGCGTCGAGCCGCAGTCCGAAACTGTCTGGCGTCAGGCCGACAAATATAATGTGCCGCGCATCTGCTTTGTGAACAAAATGGACCGTATCGGCGCGGATTTTTACCGCTGCGTGGATATGATCAAGGATCGTCTGGGCGCCATTCCGGCGGTGTTGCAATTGCCGATCGGATCGGAATCCGCCTTTGTTGGCGTTGTGGATCTGCTGAATAACCGGGCCATTATCTGGAAAGATGAAAGCCTTGGCGCGGAATTTGAGTATGTCGCCATACCTGCCGACATGGCGGACGAAGCGGCCGATTATCGCGCCCAGCTGGTTGAGCTGGTGGTCGAACAGGATGAAGCCGCACTCGAAGCCTATCTTGAAGGCACGGAACCCAGCGTGGAAACATTGCTGGCCTGCATTCGCAAGGGCACTGTTGGCGGCAAGTTCGTTCCGGTGATTTGCGGCTCTGCATTCAAGAACAAAGGGGTGCAGACCCTACTGGACGCCGCTGTTGATTTTCTGCCCTCGCCGCTGGATGTGGCGTTTATCCAGGGTACTGTGCCGGATTCGGACGAAGTGGTTGAGCGCCGTCCCGATGACGCGGAGCCGGTGGCGGGCCTGGCATTCAAGGTCATGAACGATCCGTTTGTGGGGTCGCTGACTTTCGTGCGGCTTTATTCGGGCACATTGGAAGCGGGCATGACGGTGCTGAATTCGCGCCGCGGGCATCGCGAGCGTATTGGCCGGATGCTGCAAATGCATGCTGACAAACGCGAAGAAGTCAAAACCGCAGTCGCCGGTGATATTGTGGCGCTGGCAGGTTTGAAAAACACCATTACGGGTGACACGCTGTGCGACACGGTCAAGGTCGCCATTCTTGAAAGTATGGAATTCCCCGATCCGGTTATTGAAGTGGCGGTGGAGCCAAAAACCAAAGCCGATCAGGAAAAAATGGGCGTCGCGCTCAATCGTCTGGCGCAGGAAGATCCCTCGTTCCGCGTTTCGTCTGATCCTGAATCGGGCCAGACCATCATCAAGGGTATGGGCGAACTGCATCTTGATATTATCGTCGATCGCATGCGCCGTGAATTCAAGGTCGAGGCCAATGTCGGCGCGCCCCAGGTGGCCTATCGTGAAACCATCAGCAAATCCGTTGAGGTTGACTATACCCACAAAAAGCAAACCGGCGGCTCCGGGCAGTTTGCCCGCATCAAGATCCGCCTCGATGCGCTGGAGCCAGGCAGCGGCGAGCATTTCGAAAACAAGGTCGTTGGCGGTTCGGTGCCGAAAGAATATATTCCAGGCGTCGAGAAGGGCGTCATGAGCGTCAAGGAAAGCGGCGTTCTGGCGGGCTTCCCGGTTATTGATTTTCAGGTCACGCTGCTGGATGGCGCCAGCCATGATGTGGATTCGAGCGTGCTGGCGTTTGAAATTGCCGGGCGCGCGGCTTTTCGCGAAGCCGTGCAAAAGGCGGCGCCCAAGCTGCTTGAACCGATCATGCGCGTCGAAGTGGTTACCCCCGAAGATTATATGGGCGATGTGATTGGCGATCTGAACAGCCGCCGCGGCCAGATTGGCGGCACGGAATCGCGTGGCAATGCAGCCGTAATCAAGGCGATGGTGCCGCTGGCCAACATGTTCGGCTATGTCAACAATTTGCGTTCCATGAGCCAGGGGCGCGCGCAATACACGATGCATTTCGACCATTATGAGGCCGTGCCTCAACATGTGTCGGCTGAGGTTATTGCTAAACTGGCTTAGTTTTCACCCGGTAACGGGCGGCAGGATAAAGACTGGAACCCGAAGGTTCCAAAAGCGGAGAAGAGACCATGGGCAAAGAGAAATTCGCGCGTACGAAGCCGCATTGCAATATTGGCACGATTGGCCATGTTGACCACGGCAAGACGTCACTGACGGCGGCGATCACGAAGGTGCTGGCTGAAACCGGCGGCGCGACCTATACGGCGTATGACCAGATTGACAAGGCGCCGGAAGAAAAGGCGCGCGGCATCACGATTTCGACGGCGCATGTGGAATATGAGACGCAGAACCGTCATTACGCGCATGTGGACTGCCCTGGTCACGCGGACTATGTGAAGAACATGATCACGGGCGCGGCGCAGATGGATGGCGGCATTTTGGTTGTTTCGGCTGCCGACGGCCCGATGCCGCAGACGCGCGAACATATTCTTCTGGCGCGCCAGGTGGGTGTGCCTTCGCTGGTTGTGTTCATGAACAAGGTGGATCAGGTGGACGATCCGGAGCTTCTGGAGCTGGTTGAGCTTGAGATCCGGGAACTTTTGTCGAGCTATGATTTTCCGGGCGACGATATTCCGATTATCAAGGGCTCGGCGCTTGCGGCGCTGGAAGGCAAGAACCCTGAGATCGGGCATGATGCGATCCTTGAGCTGATGAAGGCTGTTGACAGCTATATTCCGCAGCCGGAGCGTCCGAAGGACCGTCCGTTCCTGATGCCGATCGAAGATGTGTTTTCGATTTCGGGCCGCGGCACGGTTGTGACGGGGCGTGTTGAGCAGGGGATTGTTAAGGTCGGCGAGGAAGTCGAGATTGTCGGGCTGAAGCCGACGCAGAAGACGGTTTGCACGGGCGTTGAAATGTTCCGCAAGCTTCTGGATCAGGGTGAGGCGGGCGACAATATCGGTGCGCTGCTGCGCGGTGTTGACCGTGAGGGTGTTGAGCGCGGTCAGGTTCTGGCCAAGCCCGGCTCGATCACGCCGCACACGAATTTCAAGGCGGAAGCCTATATTCTGACGAAGGAGGAAGGCGGGCGTCACACGCCGTTCTTTAACAATTACCGTCCGCAATTTTACTTCCGCACGACGGATGTGACGGGTGTTGTGACACTTCCGGAAGGCACCGAGATGGTGATGCCGGGCGACAATGTGACGATGGATGTGGAACTGATTGTGCCGATCGCAATGGATGAAGGTCTTCGCTTCGCCATCCGCGAAGGCGGCCGCACCGTCGGCGCCGGCGTCGTCGCCAAAATTATTAAATAAGGACGCCGTATCTCATGCAAAACCAGAATATCCGTATCCGGTTGAAGGCTTTCGAGCACCGCGTGCTCGATCAGTCCACCAAGGATATCGTCAACACCGCCAAGCGCACCGGTGCGACTGTGCGGGGTCCGATTCCGCTGCCGACGCGGATTGAGAAATTTACGGTTTTGCGCGGGCCGCATGTCGATAAAAAGAGCCGCGAACAGTTTGAAGTGCGCACGCACAAAAGGCTGCTCGATATTGTTGATCCCACACCGCAGACAGTGGACGCGCTGATGAAGCTTGATCTGGCTGCTGGTGTGGACGTGGAAATCAAGCTTTAAGCAGGTGAAGAAATGCGTTCTGGTGTAATTGCCCAGAAAATTGGCATGACCCGCGTCTTTAAAGATGACGGGCGGCATGTGCCGGTGACAGTGCTGAAGATGGATAGCTGTCAAGTTGTCCGGCAGCGTACGGTTGACGGTGACGGATATTCGGCTGTGCAGCTTGGCGCTGTACCGGCGAAACCGAAAAATGTCACAAAGCCGATGCGGGGACATTTCGCGGTAGCGAATGTTGAGCCGAAGCGCAAACTCGTGGAGTTCCGGGTATCTCCCGAAAATCTTCTCGATGTTGGCGCGGAACTTACGGCGGAACATTTTGTTATCGGTCAATATGTCGATGTGTCGGGCACCAGCATCGGCAAGGGTTTTGCCGGCGTAATGAAGCGGCATAATTTCGGCGGCATGCCCGCCAGTCACGGCGTATCGATTACGCACCGCGCGCATGGTTCGACCGGTCAGCGGCAGGATCCTGGCAAGGTGTTCAAGGGCAAGAAAATGGCCGGGCATATGGGCGATGTGCGCGTTACCACGCAAAATCTGGAAGTGGTGGCGACGGATGCGGCGCGCGGAATTTTGATGATCAAGGGCGCAGTGCCGGGCGCCAAAGGCGGGTTCGTGCTTGTGCGGGACGCTGTAAAACGCGCGCTGCCGGAAGGCGTACCTGTGCCGGGCGCGGTTCGCGGCGGCAAGGTTGCGGCTGAACAGAAGGAAGAAGAAGCATGAAGGCCGAGGTAAAAAATCTCGATGCCAGCAATGCGGGTGACATCGAATTGGCAGACGATATCTTTGCGCTGGAACCGCGCGCCGATATTCTGCATCGCATGGTGGTTTACCAGCTTGCCAAGCGCCGTGCGGGCACCCATAAGGTAAAGAACCGCAGCGAAATTAACATGACGACAAAGAAGTTCGGCAAGCAGAAGGGCGGCGGCACAGCAAGGCACGGCGCGCGCTCGGCGAACATCTTCCGTGGCGGTGGCGTGGCGCATGGCCCAACGCCGCGCAGTCATGCGACGGATCTGCCCAAAAAGGTGCGCAAGCTTGCGCTGCGGCTTGCATTATCGGCCAAGGTTCAGAATGAATCTCTGTTCATTCTGGAGGATGCGAAATTAGACACTGCAAAGACCAGCGGGTTGCGGGATGTACTGGTGAAACTGGGTTTCGACAATGCCCTGTTCATTGACGGCCCGGAAGTAGATGCAAACTTTCTGATGGCTTCGCGCAATTTGCCGCATATTGATGTGCTGCCAAGCCAGGGTGCAAATGTGTACGACATTCTGCGCCGTGAGAAACTGGTTCTGACCCGCGCAGCAGTCGCACAATTGGAGGCTCGCCTGAAATGAACCGGGAGCGGATGTACGATATTATTCTCAGCCCGGTGATTACCGAAAAGGCGACGATGGCGAGCGAGCATAATCAGGTGACGTTCCGCGTCGCCGATGACGCCACCAAGCCGGAAATCAAACAGGCCGTCGAGAAACTGTTTGATGTCAAGGTGAAGGCTGTGAACACGCTGCGCCAGGTTGGCAAGGTAAAACGCTTCCGGGGTAAGCTTGGCAAGCGGAGTGATTATAAAAAGGCAATCGTCAGTCTGGCTGAAGGCCATTCTATCGATGTTACAACGGGCCTTTAGGGTAAGGACGCGGGTGCGCTATGGCGTTAAAAGCATATAAACCGACAACTCCAGGCCAGCGTGGCCTTGTGCTTGTCAGCCGTGAAGGGCTTTGGAAGGGCAAGCCGGTCAAAGCATTGACCGAAGGCCTGAATAAATCCGGCGGCCGCAACAATTCCGGCAGGATCACGGCGTTTCAACGTGGCGGCGGGCATAAGCGTTCCTATCGTGTGGTTGATTTCAAACGGCGCAAGTTTGACATTTCCGGCACGGTGGAGCGTCTGGAATATGACCCGAACCGCACCGCCTTTCTGGCCCTGATCAATTATGATGATGGCGAGCAGGCCTATATTCTGGCGCCGCAGCGTTTGAAGGTGGGCGACAAGGTGATTGCCGGTAACAAGGTAGACATAAAGCCGGGTAACGCCATGCCACTGGCCAGCATGCCGGTCGGCACGATTGTGCATAATGTCGAAATGAAATTGGGCAAAGGCGGGCAGATTGCCCGCTCTGCCGGCACCTATGCACAATTGGTCGGCCGCGATTCCGGCTATGCGCAATTGCGTCTTTCCTCCGGCGAACAGCGCATGATCCGTTCGGAATGTATGGCGACTGTTGGTGCGGTTTCCAATCCGGATAATTCCAACCAGAATTTTGGCAAGGCCGGGCGCACGCGCTGGCAGGGCCGGCGTCCTTCGGTGCGCGGTGTGGCGATGAACCCGGTAGATCACCCGCATGGCGGCGGTGAAGGCCGCACCTCGGGCGGGCGTCATCCGGTTACGCCCTGGGGCAAGCCGACAAAGGGCAAAAAGACTCGTTCCAACAAGGCCACCGACAAGTTTATCTTGCGCAGCCGTCATCTGAAGAAGGGGCGCTAGACCGTGACACGTTCTGTATGGAAAGGCCCGTTTGTAGATGGGTATCTGTTAAAAAAGGCGGATGCCGCACGTGCGTCCACACGCAAGGAAGTGATCAAGACCTGGTCGCGCCGCTCTACTATTCTGCCGCAGTTCGTCGGGCTGACATTTGGCGTCTATAACGGGCACAAATTTATTCCGGTTTCCGTAAGCGAAGAAATGGTTGGTCACAAGCTGGGCGAATTCTCTCCGACGCGCACCTATTTCGGGCATGCGGCGGACAAAAAGGCAAAGAGGAAATAATGAGCAAGCTGGCGCGTTCCAGGGGTCTTGCGGAAAATGAAGCCCAGGCGATTGGGCGGATGATCCGTATCAGCCCGCAGAAGCTGAATTTGGTGGCCGGCGGCATTCGCGGCCTGCATGTGGAAAAGGCTTTGGCTGAACTGACCTTTTCGCATCGCCGGATTGCACAGGATGTAAAAAAGGTTTTGCAGTCCGCGATTGCAAATGCCGAAAATAATCACGGTCTGGATATGGATAGTTTGTATGTAAAAGAAGCGTCGGTCGGCAAGGCGCTGGTGATCAAACGGTTTCACCCGCGCGCGCGCGGGCGGTCGGGCCGTGTGGAAAAGCCGTTCAGTCATCTGACCATTGTGGTCCGTGAACGTGAGGAGACAGCCTGATGGGGCATAAGGTAAATCCGATCGGTTTGCGGGTTGGTATCAACCGGACATGGGATTCTCGCTGGTATGCTGAAGGCAAGTCCTATGGCGATCTGCTGCATGAAGATATCCGTATCCGCGCTGTGCTGTCGAAGCGCCTGGCGCTTGCGGGGGTGTCACGCATCCAGATAGAGCGCCCGCACCGCAAATGCCGCGTGACGATTTATTCTGCCCGCCCGGGTGTGGTGATCGGCAAAAAAGGCGCGGACATTGAAAAGCTGCGCAGTGAGCTGTCCCTGCTGACGGACAGTGAAGTGCATTTGAATATTGTTGAAATCCGCAAGCCGGAGATCGATGCGAAGCTGGTGGCCGAGAATATCGCGCAACAGCTGGAGCGCCGCGTGTCATTCAGGCGCGCCATGAAACGCGCCGTGCAGTCCTCGATGCGTCTGGGCGCGCAGGGCATCAAGGTGAATTGTGCGGGACGTTTGGGCGGCGCGGAAATTGCGCGTACCGAATGGTATCACGAAGGCCGGGTGCCGCTGCATACGCTGCGTGCGGATATTGATTATGGCGTTGCTACGGCGCAAACCGCTTATGGCGCCTGCGGTGTCAAGGTGTGGGTGTTTAAGGGTGAAATTCTGGAACATGACCCCATGGCGCAGGATGCCCGTATGGCGGCGGCGCAGGAAGGCGCGCGTCCGTCACGCCCGGCAGGCGGCGGCAGGGGTGAAAGAGAAGGCCGGGAACGGGGCGATCGTAATCGCGCAGATCGTGACTGACCGGTTACGGACAAGATAAAAGGCAAGAGCAATGTTACAGCCAAAACGTACAAAATTTCGCAAGGCGCATAAGGGCCGCATCAAGGGCGTGGCAAAAGCCGGCTTTACCTTGAACTTTGGCGGTTATGGCCTGAAGGCGATGGAACCGGAGCGTGTTACAGCCCGCCAGATCGAAGCGGCGCGCCGTGCGATCACCCGGCATATGAAACGCGCCGGCAGGGTCTGGATCCGGATTTTTCCGGACGTGCCGGTCAGTAAAAAACCTACCGAAGTCCGTATGGGCAAGGGTAAGGGAACGCCTGAATTCTGGGCGTGCCGGGTTAAACCGGGACGCATCATGTTTGAGATTGACGGGGTTCCCGAACCCTTGGCGCGCGAAGCGCTGCGTTTGGGCGCCATGAAATTGCCGATCAAGACCCGTGTGGTTGGCCGGACGCTATAGAGGTGATGCTAATGAAGGCCGCAGAGTTGCGTGAAAAAACAGCCGACCAGTTGCAGGATGAAATTCTGAAACTGAAGAAGGAGCAGTTCAATATGCGCTTTCAAAAGGCGACAGGACAGTTGGAAAACACGGCGCGTGTCGGCCAGGTGCGGCGAGATATTGCCCGGATGAAAACGATTTTGAATGCGCAGGCGGCAAAAGCCAAAACCGGCCGGGCAGGGAGTAAGTAAGCATGCCAAAGCGAATCCTGCAAGGTGTCGTAGTTAGCGACAAAGGTAACAAGACCGTGGTGGTAAAGGTGGAGCGCCGGTTTCCGGACCCCGTAATGGGCAAGACGGTGCAGCGTTCCAAAAAATACCATGCGCATGACGAGAATAACGCGTTTTCAGTTGGTGAAACGGTTCGCATCAGGGAATGCCGGCCGATTTCCAAGACTAAAAGTTGGGAGGTTATCGTCAGCGACGCCTGATCAAACAGATCCAGTGCGTGGTTTGAGGATGACCATGGTTGAAACAGGTAATTTTTGTCTGGGCGGTTTTGTCCCGGAAGTAACTTTGATGAATGGTATCAGGCGATGATCCAGATGCAATCCAGGCTAGATGTAGCCGACAATTCAGGTGCACGCGAAGTGATGTGCATCAAGGTTCTGGGCGGCTCCAAGCGCCGTTATGCAACCGTTGGCGACGTTATCGTGGTCAGCGTGAAAGAAGCTATTCCGCGCGGCAAGGTCAAGGCCGGTGACGTTTTGAAGGCGGTCATCGTGCGCACGGCAAAGGCGATCAGCCGCCCCGATGGCAGCGCGATACGCTTTGACCGTAACGCAGCGGTGCTGATCAATAATCAGGGCGAGCCGATTGGCACCCGTATCTTTGGTCCGGTGGTGCGTGAATTGCGCGCCAAGAACCACATGAAGATCATTTCGCTTGCGCCGGAGGTGCTGTGATGGCCGCGAAATTCAAAATCAAAAAAGGCGACAAGGTCGTGGTTCTTGCCGGCCGGGACAAAGGCAAGAAGGGTGAAGTCGTCAAAATGATTACGGCCGAAAACCGCGCGCTGGTGACAGGCGTGAATCAGGTTAAGCGGCACACCAAACAGAGCCAGACATCCGCGGGCGGTATCCTTGTCAAGGAAATGCCTATTCAGATTTCAAATTTGGCGCATGTGGATCCCAAATCGGGACTGCCCACGCGCATTGGTTATAAAATTCTTGATGATGGACGCAAGGTGCGTTTCGCCAAGCGTTCGGGAGAAGTGATTGATGTCTGAAACAGCCTATACACCCCGGCTAAAGACGCATTATGAAGCGGTCGTTAGGGCCGGCATGGTGAAGGATTTCGGGTACAAGAATGTCATGCAGGTTCCGCGGCTTGAAAAAGTCGTGCTGAATATGGGCGTGGGCAAGGCGACCCAGGACTCCAAGAAAATCAATATTGCCGCCGAAGAGCTGACGCTGATCGCCGGGCAAAAAGCGGTGGTGACCCGCGCAAAGAAAAGTATTGCGGCTTTCAAGCTGCGTGAAGGCATGCCGATCGGTGTGAAGGTAACCCTGCGTCAGGCGCGCATGTATGAGTTTGTTGACCGGCTGATCAATGTGGCGCTGCCGCGTGTGCGTGACTTTCGCGGGCTGAATTCGAAAAGCTTTGATGGCCGCGGCAATTTTTCGATGGGCCTGAAAGAACATATTGTCTTTCCGGAAATCGATTATGACAAGGTTGATACATTCTGGGGGCTTGATGTTGTGGTTTGCACCACGGCAAAGACCGATGACGAAGCGCGGGCCATGCTCAAGCTTTTCAATTTTCCTCTGCTATGAATAACGGCACAAACGTGACAAAGGGTAACAGTAATGGCTAAGAAAAGCGCCATATACCGGAATAAAAAGCGGGAAAGCATGGTCAAGAGCTTTGCTGCGAAACGCGCACGCCTGAAGGCGGTCACGATGAACCAGGGGCTTCAGCCGGAGGAACGTTTTGCTGCGGTTCTTAAACTGGCGGAGCTGCCGCGTAATTCCGCGAAAGTACGGGTTCACAACCGCTGCGAAATCAGCGGGCGGCCCAAAGCATATTACCGCAAGCTGCGCATGTCGCGTATCGCATTGCGTGACTTGGCCTCTTCCGGGCAGATCCCCGGAATGGTCAAGTCGAGCTGGTAGGGAGCATCATTTATGACAATGACAGATCCTTTGGCGGACATGTTGTCCCGCATTCGTAACGCGCAGATGCGGGGGAAGGCGAAAGTGGTTACGCCTGAATCCAATTTGCGCCGCCGGGTGCTGGATGTCCTTCAGGATGAGGGCTATATTCGCGGTTATACGCGGGTTGAATATCCAGGCGGCAAAAGCGAGCTTGAGATTGAACTCAAATATGACAATGGCCAGCCGGTCATCCGGGAAATTTCCCGTATTTCGCGTCCCGGCCGCCGGGTTTATTCGTCGGTGGAAGAAATACCCAGGGTGCGTAACGGGTTGGGCCTGGCGATTTTATCTACACCGCAAGGCGTGATTTCGGACGCTCAGGCGCGCGAACGCAATATAGGCGGTGAAGTTTTGTGCAAGGTATTCTAGGGCAGGTTGCTCAGGATATGGCTTTATAGAAGAACGACAGGAATCGGACTTATACAATGTCTCGAATTGGCAAAAACCCGGTCGCAGTGCCCAAAGGGGTCACGGTTGACATAAATGGGCAGGATATCACGGTTAGCGGACCCAAGGGAAAGCTGGCTGTGAGGCTGGTGGATGAAGTTGCCGCCTCTATGGAAGACGGCAATATCAGGATCATGCCCCGTAATGATAACCGGCAGGGCCGCACCATGTGGGGCATGCAGCGCACTCTGGTGAACAATATGGTCACAGGCGTGACCAGCGGGTTTACCACCAAACTTGAAATCACCGGCGTTGGGTATCGCGCGGCGGTTCAGGGCAAGGTACTGCAATTGCAGATGGGTTATAGCCACGATGTGGTTTATCCGATTCCCGGCGATGTTCAGATTGCCTGTGAACGGCCAACGGCAATCGCGATTACCGGTATCGACAAGCAGCGTGTGGGACAGGTGGCGGCTGAAATCCGCAAATACCGTCTTCCCGAACCCTATAAGGGCAAGGGCATTCGTTATGAAAATGAAATTATCTTCCGCAAGGAAGGCAAGAAGAAGTAGACGGAGCGGCGATCATGAAAAAGATGAGAAGTTTGAGCGAACGCCGTCAGCAGCGCGTACGCACAAAATTGCGCATTGCCGGAAATGGCAAGCCACGGCTGTCTGTGTTCCGGTCGTCAAAAAATATCTATGCGCAGATTATAGATGATAAGGCCGGGCGCACGCTTGCTGCCGCGTCCAGCCTGGATAAGGAGTTGCGCGAAAGTGGAAAAACCGGCGCTGATTGCAACGCGGCTGAGGCCGTGGGCAAGCTGGTGGCGGAACGGGCAAAAGCAGCAGGCATTGAGACAGTGGTTTTTGATCGCGGCGGATATTTATATCACGGCCGGGTCAAGGCGCTGGCGGATGGCGCGCGCGAAGGCGGATTGATTTTCTAAAGCAACAGTTGCTGGAAAGAAGTAAGGAGTTGCCGCGATATGGCACGAAATGACGGTTTTGAACGCGAACGCGAACGCGGCGACGGCGATCTGGTTGATAAGCTTGTGCATATCAACCGTGTCGCTAAAGTGGTGAAGGGCGGGCGCAGGTTCGGCTTTGCGGCGCTGGTGGTTATTGGCGATCAGAAGGGCCGGGTCGGCTTTGGGCATGGCAAGGCGCGTGAAGTTCCCGAAGCCATCCGCAAGGCGACCGAGTCCGGCAAACGCAATATGATCCGCGTGCCCTTGCGTGATGGACGCACACTGCATCACGACATGGAAGGCCGTCACGGCGCGGGCAAGGTCGTGATGCGTTCGGCGACGCCTGGTACGGGAATTATTGCGGGCGGTCCGATGCGCGCAGTATTTGAAACCTTGGGCGTGCAGGACGTGGTGGCAAAATCGGTTGGCTCGTCCAATCCGTACAATATGGTGCGGGCCACGATTGATGGATTAAAAAAGCAGATGTCGCCGCGCATGGTGGCGTCGCGGCGCGGAAAAAAGGTCGGGGATATCGTGCAGCGCCGCAGCGGTTCCGCCGACGATGTTTCGGGTCAGGAGTAGGATATCATGCCGGACAAGAATAGCCCCGCCACTGGCAAGACCGTGACGATCGAGCAGATCGGCAGCCCTATTCGCCGTCCTGCTGATCAGCGCGCAACGCTGATCGGTCTTGGCCTGAATAAAATGCACCGTGTACGGACGCTGGAGGATACGCCGTCCGTGCGTGGCATGATCGCCAAGGTCGCGCATCTGGTGCGCGTAAAATAGGCGGTGTCTGAGTAAAAATTCAGGCTTGATCCGTTGCACGGCAGCAGCGGGCCGGAGAAAAGCCCCGGTTACAAGTTTAATATGGGATAGCGGTTATGAAGCTGAACGAATTACGTGACAATCCGGGCGCCCGGAAGAAAAGCAAACGCCTTGGCCGCGGTATTGGCTCCGGTCTTGGCAAAACCGCCGGGCGCGGCGTTAAAGGGCAGCGGGCGCGTTCGGGTGTCGCTATCAAGGGATTTGAAGGCGGTCAGATGCCGGTGCATATGCGCCTGCCCAAACGCGGCTTCAACAGCCTGGCGGCGCGCGATTTTGTGGAAATTAATCTGGGGCGGTTGCAGGCGGCGATTGACGCAGGCCGGCTGGACACGGCTAAAATGATTGACGCTGAGGCGTTGCAGCAGGCGGGTCTGGTCCGGCGTATCCGTGGGGGTGTCAGGCTGCTGGGTAATGGTGAGTTAAAGACCAGGCTGACCATCGAAGTACGGGGTGCAACCAAGGCCGCGATAGAAGCAGTTGAAAAACTGGGTGGCAGCGTGACCTTATTGGCTGCTTGAGAATTATCTGGGTTTGAACGGGCGCGTCCGGCAAGTCTGATGGCCGCGTCCGTTATGAAAAGCCCCTGGAATAAAAGCCTTTGGAATAATGTATGGCCTCCGCTGCCGAACAATTAGCCGCCAATCTTAACTTTGCCGCCTTTGGCAAGGCAGAGGAGCTGAAGAAGCGCCTATGGTTCACATTGGCTGCGCTGGTGATTTACCGGCTTGGCACCTATATTCCCCTGCCGGGTATCAATCCGTTGGCGCTGGCTGAAATTATCAATCGTAACCAGAGCGGCATTCTCGGGCTTTTCAATGTATTTTCGGGCGGCGCGGTGGGCCGTATGGCGATATTTGCGCTGAATATCATGCCATATATTTCCGCCAGCATTATCATTCAGCTGATGACCTCGGTCTCCACCCGGCTGGAGGCACTGAAAAAAGAAGGCGAGCAGGGCCGCAAAAAAATTACGCAATATACCCGCTATGGCACGGTGCTCCTCGCCACCTTGCAGGCCTATGGCATTGCAACCGGCCTGGAAGGCGCCGGCAATGTGGTTATTGAAGCGGGCATTTTCTTTCGGCTCAGCACCGTCATAACGCTGGTTGGCGGCACAATTTTTCTGATGTGGCTGGGTGAGCAGATCACGGCGCGCGGTGTGGGCAATGGCATTTCGCTGATTATTTTTGCAGGCATCGTGGCGGAACTTCCCGGCGCGCTGGTCAGCACCTTTGAACTGGGGCGTACCGGCGCATTGCCGACACTGTTTCTGCTGGTTCTGGTGGCTATGATCGGGGTGGTCATCGCCGCTATCGTCTTTATGGAGCGCGCGCAACGCCGGCTGCTGGTGCAATATCCCAAACGCCAGGTTGGCCGTAAAATGGTCGGCGGCGAGGCGTCGCATCTTCCGTTAAAACTTAATGTTTCCGGTGTGATACCGCCGATTTTTGCATCATCCATTCTATTGCTGCCCATCACGGTCGCCAATTTCTCGGCAGGCGCGGGGCCGGAATGGCTTACGACGGTGACCAGCCTGCTTGGGCATGGGCAGCCGCTTTATATGCTGTTCTATGCTGCCGGCATTATATTCTTCTGCTTCTTTTATACGTCCATCGTGTTTAATCCCGAAGATACGGCTGAAAATTTACGCAAGAATGGCGGCTTTATTCCCGGTATCAGGCCTGGCGCCAAAACTGCGGAATATATCAACTATATCTTGACCCGGCTGACCGTGGTTGGCGCGCTTTATCTGACGGCGGTCTGTCTCTTGCCGGAAATTCTGGTGGCGCAATATTCGGTTCCATTCTATTTCGGCGGCACTTCGCTGCTGATCGTGGTCAGTGTCACCATGGATACCGTTGCGCAGATCCAAAGTCATTTGCTGGCGCACCAGTATGAAGGTTTAATCAAGAAAAGCAGGCTGAAAGGGCGCAACAAATGAATCTGATTTTGTTGGGTGCGCCCGGTGCGGGCAAAGGAACACAGGCCGAGCGGCTTCAGGCGGAACGTGGCCTGGTGCAGTTGTCGACGGGTGACATGCTGCGCGCTGCGGTTGCCGCCGGTACTGAAATTGGCCGCACCGCAAAAGCCATCATGGACCGGGGCGATCTGGTGCCCGATGCCGTGGTGGTCAGTATCATTGCGGATCGCATTGATCAGCCGGATTGCGGTAAGGGCTTCATCCTGGACGGGTTTCCGCGCAACGAAGCCCAGGCCAAGGCCCTGGACACGATGCTGAAGGATAAGGGACAAAAGCTTGATCTGGTGATCGAGGTCAAGGTAGATGAGCAGATCCTGTTTGACCGCATCCGCAACCGGGCCGCTGAGGCGGCCAGCGCCACGGGTACAGTCCGGGCCGACGATAATGCGGAAACCTTGCGCAAGCGCCTGGAAGTTTACCATGCGCAAACCGCCCCATTACTGCCCTATTATCAGAGCCAGGGAAAATTGCGCAGCATTGATGGGATGCAGCCGGTAGAAGATGTGGCGCGGCAGATCGCCGGGCTTTTGGAAAAAGTGTAAAGAGAACGCTAAGGCTGATGATTTATTTGACTGTGAGTTAGAAATACTTATAATCCGCCAACTTTGCGGATCTTAAGTTATGACAGTCCCAAACCATCAAAAACAGCCGGTTGTGCCATTACGATAGGGTGCTTGTACAATTGGCTGCTAACTTGGCGTAACTGTTAAACAATTCGGGTCCGAAACGGATTAGCCCCGAAAATTAGGGAGATTTGGCGTGGCGCGTATCGCAGGTGTAAATATTCCAACCAATAAACGGGTTGAAATAGCGCTTACTTATATTCACGGGATTGGCCGGACCAAAGCGCGCGAAATTTGCGAGCGGGTGGGTATCCCGCTTGAGCGGCGCGTGTTTGATCTTTCCGAATCAGAAGTTATCCGGGTCCGTGAAACTATTGATCAGGACCATCTGGTTGAGGGTGATTTACGCCGCGCCACAGCGATGAATATCAAACGTCTGATGGATCTGGGCTGTTACCGGGGGCTGCGGCACCGGCGTGGTCTGCCGGTTCGCGGACAGCGCACGCACACCAATGCGCGCACCCGTAAAGGCCCTGCAAAGGCCATTGCCGGTAAAAAGAAATAATTTTGAATTTCCCGCTGCGCACGATGCGGCGGGATACGCCCAGAAAGGTTTGAATAAACATGGCCAAAGAAGCAACACGCATCCGCCGGAAAGAACGCAAGAACATTACATCTGGCGTGGCGCATGTGAATGCGACTTTCAACAACACCAAGATCACCATCAGCGACGCGCAGGGCAATGTGATTTCCTGGTGCTCGGCAGGTGTGATGGGTTTCAAGGGGTCGCGCAAATCGACACCCTATGCGGCCCAGGTGGCTGCGGAAAGCGCCGGGAAAAAAGCCCAGGAGCATGGCATGCAGGTGCTGGAGGTTGAGGTCAAAGGACCGGGGTCGGGGCGCGAATCCGCATTGCGCGCGCTACAGGCAGTAGGCTTCACGGTTACCAGCATTCGTGACGTGACGCCTATTCCGCACAATGGTTGCCGCCCGCCAAAGCGCCGCCGCGTCTAAAGCTCTGATGGACCGGATCTGTTCAGCATAATTGCGGATCTGGTTCTGGATTTTGAAATAGGAGATCGCGCGAACTGTACGCGCATCACTTCAGGCATGAGGTCGCCAACGTGATCGAAAAGAACTGGCAAGAACTGATTAAACCAAACCGGCTTGATGTTGAATCGGGACTGGACCCAAAGCGCAGGGCCACGGTCGTCGCAGTGCCGCTGGAACGCGGATTTGGCGTTACGCTGGGAAACAGCCTGCGCCGTATATTGCTGTCTTCACTTCAAGGGGCGGCTGTGACCTCGGTGCAGATTGATGGCGTGCTGCATGAATTTTCATCCATCAGCGGCGTGCGCGAAGATGTCACGGACATTGTGTTGAACCTTAAATCGCTGGCGCTGCGGATGCATTCGGAAGGTCCGCGCCGGATGATTTTGGCTGCGGAAGGCCCGGGCGAAGTGACGGCGGCGCAGATCACGCCGGTGTCGGATATTGATATTCTGAACCCGGATCATGTCATTTGCACGCTGGGGCAGGGTGCGTCCATCCGCCTTGAACTGACCGTCAATAATGGCAAGGGCTATGTTCCCGCAGACCGGAACCGGCCCGAAGATGCGCCAATTGGGCTGATCGCAATTGATGCGCTATACAGCCCGGTGCGGCGCGTGTCCTTCAAGGTGGAAAACACCCGCGAAGGCCAGGTGCTGGATTATGACAAACTGACCATGGATGTTGAAACCAATGGCGCTGTCACACCGGAAGATGCAGTGGCCTATGCGGCGCGTATTCTGCAGGACCAGTTGCAGGTCTTCGTCAATTTCGACGAACCCGCGCGCGCCCAGACATTCGAAGAACGCCCGGAGCTGGAATTCAATCCGGCCCTGCTGAAAAAGGTGGACGAGCTGGAACTGTCGGTGCGTTCAGCGAACTGCCTGAAGAACGACAATATCATCTATATCGGCGATCTGATTCAGAAGACCGAGGCGGAAATGCTGCGCACACCCAATTTTGGCCGCAAGTCGCTTAACGAGATCAAGGAACTGCTGTCGCAAATGGGCCTGCATCTTGGCATGGAAGTGCTGAACTGGCCGCCAGACAATATCGAAGAATTGGCCAAGCGCCACGAAGATCAATACTGAGAATCAGGGATTTCCGGATCGCATAAAGATTCCGGAGCATAAGGAGACTGTATCATGCGTCACGGAGTTGGCGGCCGCAAACTGAATCGTACTGCATCGCATCGCAAGGCGATGCTGGCGAACATGGCGTCGGCATTGATCAAGCATGAGCAGATCGTCACGACTTTGCCAAAGGCCAAGGAATTGCGGCCCTATGTGGAAAAGCTGGTGACGCAGGGGAAAAAGGCGACGCTGCACGCCCGGCGTCAGGTGCTGGCGCAATTGCCGGACACTGATCAGTCGCTGGTTAACAAATTGTTTGGCACGCTAGCGCCGCGTTATGCGCTGCGCCATGGCGGCTATACCCGTGTCATGCGGGCAGGCTTCCGCTACGGCGATAATGCGCCGCTGGCCGTGATTGAATTTGTGGACCGCGATGTGGAAGCGCGCGGCAAGGATTCCGGCCCGGTTCAATTGGATGACGAATCCTGAATCCAGTCTTGACGCGGCGCCGGCATATGGGCGCCTGAAACAGGGTCTGATAGCAGTCCTTGCTTTGCTCGTCAGCGCGGCGGTCTTTCCATCCGCCGCGCAGCAGCGCCAGGCGCCTGAATCCCGCGCCCAGATGCAGTTATCCTTCGCCGAAGTGGTGAAGAAATCTGCCCCGGCAGTTACCAATATTTTCGCGAAACGGGTTGTGCGCACGGAACTGCGCCCGCCGCTTTTTAATGACCCGCTGATGCAGCGCTTTTTTGGGGAAAATTATAGCGGCCAATTCATGCCCCGCGAACGGGTGCAGAATACCCTTGGTTCGGGGGTTCTGGTCCGGCCGGATGGCATCATTGTCACCAATAACCATGTTATTGAAAACACCACCGGCATTCGTGTAGTGCTGAGTGACCGCCGCGAATTTGACGCGGAGATTTTACTGAATGATCCGCATACTGATCTTGCCGTGCTGAAAATTCAAACTGGTGGCGAGGCGCTGCCAGTGCTGGAATTTGCAGATTCCGACAATGCGGAGGTTGGCGATATTGTACTTGCGATTGGCAATCCCTTCGGCGTGGGCCAGACCGTTACCAGCGGCATAGTGTCCGCGACCGCCCGCACACAGGGCGGCGTTTCGGATTATCAGTTTTTTATTCAGACGGATGCGGCCATTAATCCCGGTAATTCTGGCGGCGCGCTGATTGGCGTGGATGGCAGGCTGATCGGCGTCAATACGGCCATTTTTTCGCGCAGCGGCGGCTCGATCGGCATTGGTTTTGCCATTCCCTCCAACATGGTCAAACAGGTGGTAGATTCGGCGCTGGCGGGCGGCGTGGTGGTGCGCCCGTGGCTGGGCGCGTCCGGCCAGGCGGTGACACAGGATATCAGTCAGGGGTTGGGTCTGGCCCGTCCCGCGGGTGTGCTGATCAGCAATATTTACCCGGATGGGCCGGCGGATCAGGCAGGTTTGCGGGTTGGTGATGTCATACTGGCGGTTGGCGGCCGCGAAATTACCGATCCGGAATCCTTGCGATACCGCATTGCCACGGCGAAGCTGGGCACGAAGATAGAGATGGATGTCTGGCGCGATGGCAGAAATATTAGTCTCGAAATGGGGCTTGCGCCCGCCCCGGAAACGCCGCCGCGCAATTTGACGGTCCTGAAGGGTAATCAGCCCCTGACCGGCATTACAATTGCCAATTTATCTCCGGCCTATGCAGAAGAATTAAGCCTTAATCCGGATCTTACCGGGGTTATTATTTCGGAAATGCCGGCCCAAAGCCCGGCGGCACGTATGGGATTGCGCCCCGGGGATATTCTGCTGGCAATTGGTCCGGAAAAGGTAAAACTGGTAAAAGACGTGGTCCGCCTGACTCAGGCGGAACGTGCTGTGTGGGAATTTCGCATCCGGCGCGGCGACCAGATACTTTCCTTGCGCATAGGCTCTTAGTCACTTGGGCACTTTGGGCGAATATATAAGGATCGATTTGTGACAAGCCTGTTCGAGGCTGCGGGACTGGAAGGCGGCGCACCCCGGCCGCTGGCGGATCTGCTGCGCCCGATGAGCCTGGATGATGTTGTCGGCCAGGATCATCTGATTGGCCCGGATGCGCCGTTGCGGCGCATGTATAACGCCGCAAAGCTGACATCGCTGATTTTATGGGGTCCGCCCGGCAGCGGAAAAACCACCATCGCGCTTCTGCTTAACGCCAAATCCCAATTGCATTTCGAACAGCTGTCTGCGGTGTTTTCCGGCGTTGCCGATTTACGCAAAATCTTTGATCAGGCCCGCCAGCGCCGCCGGGATGGTATTGGAACCCTGCTGTTCGTGGATGAAATTCACCGCTTTAACCGTGCGCAGCAGGATGGTTTTCTGCCCTATGTGGAAGATGGCACTATCATACTGATAGGGGCAACTACCGAAAATCCGTCTTTTGAACTGAATGCGGCATTGTTATCGCGGGCCCAGGTCATGGTGTTGCGGCGCCTCGATGATGCAAATCTGGAGACATTGCTGGCGCGCGCCGAGGCAAAAACCGGCAGGCTTTTACCCCTGACAGCGGATGCCCGCGCCACCTTGCGCGCCATGGCGGACGGCGATGGCCGCTTTGTGCTGAACCTGGCGGAAGAGCTGTTTGCGCTGGATATCGCCTCACCGCTTGATCCGGGCCAATTGGTGCAAACCGTGCAGCGCCGCGCTCCGGTTTATGACAAGGCGCAGGAAGGCCATTATAATTTAATCAGCGCCCTGCATAAAACGCTGCGCGGCTCGGATACGGACGCGGCGCTGTATTATCTGGCGCGGATGCTGACGGCGGGTGAAGACCCGTTATATATTGCGCGGCGCCTGGTGCGTTTTGCGGTTGAAGATATTGGTCTTGCAGATCCCAATGCCCTGGTGCAGGCGCTGGCGGCAAAGGAAGCCTATGATTTTCTCGGCTCGCCCGAAGGAGAACTGGGCCTGGTGCAGGCGGTCATCTATCTGGGCACAGCGCCAAAATCCAATGCGGTGTACCGTGCGTCGAAAGCGGCGAATATGGCGGCAAAGGAACAAGGTTCGGTCTCGCCCCCCAAACATATTCTGAATGCGCCCACGAAAATGATGCGCGAGCAAGGCTATGGCGCCGGCTATCAATATGATCACGACATGCCGGAAGGGTTTTCCGGTCAGAATTATTTTCCCGAAGAGATGCCCAGGCAGCGCTTCTATAACCCGGCCGGGCACGGTTTTGAGCGTGAGGTGAAAAAGCGGCTGGCCTATTGGGATGGACTGCGTGACAGGCTGGCGAAAGATGCATAGAGGCATGACATGCTGACGGCGTATCTGGCGGTGGCGGCGGGCGGGGCGGCGGGATCGCTGGCGCGCTATATTTTTGTGGGGCAGGCGGCGCGGCTGTTGGGTGCGGGGTTTCCGTGGGGGACATTGGGCGTCAACATCACCGGTTCATTGCTGATGGGGCTGGCGGCAGGGTTTTTTGCCGCCCGCACCGCTCAGCCATCTGAATTACAGCTTTTCATCAGCACCGGGGTGCTGGGCGGGTTCACCACTTTTTCGGCTTTTTCGCTGGATATCGTGAATTTATATGCGCGCGGCCAATGGCTATTGGCGGCGGAGTATAGCGCGGCATCCTTTGGTCTGTCTGTGGGCGCGCTGCTGATAGGGCTTACATTCATGCGCCGTTTACTTGCATAATGCACCCATGAATAGCGCAATCAATATTGAAGTCGCCGCCGAAGAATCCGGACTGCGTCTTGACCGGTGGTTCAAACGCCGATTTCCGCATCTGGCGCATGGCCGGCTTGAAAAGCTGCTGCGCACGGGGCAGGTGCGGGTGGATGGCGGCCGGGTCAAAGCGGGCTTTCGCCTGGACGCCGGTCAACAGGTGCGCGTCCCGCCCCTGCAGGCGGAAGAAACGGCGGCTCAGGAAAATTACAAACCCCAACCTGCAAAACTTTCGCGCACAGATCGTGCGATGATGCAGGACGCTGTTTTGTATAATGACGGCACGGTCATTGCGATCAACAAACCGGCGGGGCTGGCGGTGCAGGGCGGTTCCGGCACCTCGCGCCATATAGACGGCATGCTGGACGCATTGCGCGAAGAGGGCGGGGAACGGCCGCGTCTGGTGCACCGGCTGGATCGTGACACCAGCGGTGTATTGTTGCTGGCCAGCACTGTATATGCAGCGGCAAGGTTCGGTCAGGCGTTTCGCAGCCGCGAGGCGCGTAAAATCTACTGGGCGCTGACGGCCGGTGTGCCTAACCCGCGTCAGGGCCGCATTCGCGCGCCTCTGGCGAAGTTGAACGGCGAAGGCGCCTGGGAAGACCGTGAAAGGGTCAGCGCGGTTGAGGCCGATGATCCGCGCGGCAAGCCTGCCGATACGCTGTACAAGGTCATTAATGTGGTGGGCCGGCATGTGGCCTGGGTGGCGTTTATGCCGCTGACCGGGCGCACCCATCAGTTGCGCGCCCATGCGGCGTTGCTGGGCACGCCAATTGCCGGGGATCGCAAATATGGCGGCGACAAGGCTATCGTGGAAGGTATTTCGCCAAAGCTGCATCTGCATGCGCGTTCGCTGGAAATTCCGCATCCCGATGGGGGCATCATTTCGGTTACCGCGCCATTACCTGAGCATATGCAGGAAAGCTGGAAGATTTTCGGATTTGATTCCAGTTTATCTGTGGATCCCTTTCTGGAGTGGGATCGGTGAACCGGGCCTCGCGGCGGCTTATGCTTGCTGCGGCGGGCATCGGCGTTCTGGCGCTCATTCTGGGTGGCGTGGCTTTATATCTTAAAATCCATCCGGTGGACCTGTCGGGCTATGGGAACACAATTGCCGCCGAATTGCAGGCAGCAACCGGCCGCGACATCAAAATTACGGGAAAAATTACGCTTGGCGTTTCATTAAGACCTACACTTGAGGTGCATGGTCTGGAAATCGACAACCTGGCATGGGGAAAGGCGCAAAATTTCGCCACTGTCGAACGGACGAAGGTCCGTGTACATTTGTTTCCGCTGTTGCGCGGCCGCGCGGACATCATTTCAATTGCAGCGGAACGGGCCGTGATTCATCTGGAAACCGACGGCGCCGCAAGGCGCAACTGGACCGTGCTGGCGCAAGCGGTGACAGAAAATGGTGAAGAGGCGCCGATACCTGAAATTCAGGAAATTAATGTCAGCGATATTGCGATTGATTACCGCGACGTTGCCGATCGCGAAGTCCGCCACAGGCTGCATCTTGAAAGGGCCACGCTGGATTATGATATTGTCAACGGCATTGGCCATTACAGCATTCTTGGAAAACTTGGCGATAATGCGATTAAGGCAGACGGAAAGGTTGCGCCGCTCTACACCATAAGCATTGAGCAGCCCCGGCTGTTTGATATGAAAGCGCAGGTTTTTGGCATGAGCCTGAGCGCGGACGGCAGCGCAAAATTTCCCTTCACTGAATTTACCTATGCTGACTTTACGCTTCAAGCGCCAGAAGGCCTAACCCGGGCGGCGGCCTATTTTGGGATCAGCCTGCCGGATATTGGCGCGATAAGGCTGTCAGGCAATCTGACGCCCGTAGCAAATGATCTGCATTTCGGCAATCTTACCGGCAATGCGGGCGATGTTGATGCGAAGGGATTTGTCATTGTTGGCATGAATGCGCCTCACAAGGTCACCTCCGATCTGCGTTCAGAAAAGCTCGACATTGAACCCTATTTGAACAAGCTTCCGGAATCTGTGCCGCCGCCTGGCAAGTTTTTTTTAAATGACGCCATAAAATTTGATCTGCCTCAAACGCTTGAACTGCAACTTCGCTACGCCGCCAAATCCCTGAAAATGGGCGGCCAAATCTATTCCAATTTTCTGCTGGATGCGCAGATGGATAAAAACATGCTGCTTTTCAAGCATCTAGATCTCGATGTGGCCGGGGGCAGAATCACCAACAGCCTGACACTGACGCCAAAAACGGATGCCCTCTCTTTATCCATCCGGAGCAATGTGGCAGGTGTCGATACAGCTACGCTGTTGAAGCAGTTTGACATGCCAAAATACGCCAAGGGAAAGGTGTTCCTGTTGCTGGAAGGCGAGAGCCAGGGCGCCAGCATGGCTTCTCTGGCAGCCGGGTTTGATGGGCGCGTTTATTTTGAAATGAAGGAAGGCGCGATCCCCAAGCGGCTGTCTTCCATGTTGCGCGGAGGCATCACCGATGTGTTCCGTTCCGTCGAAGGCATGTTCGGGGGGACGGATAAAGACTCCAGGATGGAATGCGGGTTTGGGGCCTTCATCATCACGAATGGCATCGCCGAAAATCGCGCATTGCTGATGTTGACGGATAAAGCAGAAGTGACCGGCAGCGGCTATATTGACCTTGCTCAGGAACGGTTGCGCCTGCGGATTTCGCCGAGACCGCGCGACAAAAGCCTGATCAGCCTGGCCAGCGAAGTTAATATCAGCGGAACATTCATTTATCCGGAAGCGCGCCTGAACAAAGGATCTGTCGCAAAGAATGTCGGCAAGACCGCCGTTGGCGTTGCGCTTGGCCCGCTTGGTATGATTCTGGGCGCGGCAGGTTCTGTCATATCAAGACCGGGCGGCAAATCACCCAGCAGCCAATGCGCCGCGACCAAGGCAACGGCTTTCGACGCTCTGCAAGCCACCGGCGGCTGGCCGGAGCTTCAGCAGCTTCAATAGCAGCCTGCTAAGGCGCAGGCGTCAGGCGTATATAGTCGCGGTCATCTATGGCGATCAGTTCGGCTTCTTCCTGTGCAAAAGGCTCAAAGCCCATGCGCTGATACAAAGGCAGGGCATGGGGATGATCAAGGGTGCAGGTTTGCACCTGAAGGCGCTGGGTGTTGCCGCGCCAGGCAATATCAATGGCCTGTCCCAGCAGGAAACGGCTGAGGCCGATGCCTGAAAATTCCGGCATTAAACCGAAAAACACCAAATCCACATCGGGCGCGTTTCTAAAATCCAGTTCGAAAAAACCGGCAGGAACGCCTCCTGCATAAAGGACATAAATTTCGACCTGATCATGGTGGATAATTGCGGTCAGCTCTTCATCCGTCATGCGCTTGCGATGGACCCAGGCATAATCGCGGCCAACCATATGGTACAGATAGCGGTAAAAATGCACGGGTGGTTTTTCCGCACGCAGCAGCGCGTAGCTGCGCAGGGGAGGGGCGACATGCAGCATCAGCGGCTTCTTGTGCATCTCCAGAAAAGTAACCGTGGTGCGCAGCGTTTTCGGCATTAACGGCCCATTTATGTCTCAACAGGAAGGTCGTTCCTGGCCCCCCATTCCGCCCAGGATCCGTCATACAGCGCGACCGATTTGTGCCCCAGCCGTTGCAGCGCCAGGAATAAAATCGCCGCCGTGACGCCGGACCCGCAACTGTTCACGACGGGTTTTGTCATATCTATGCCTGCCTCCTGCACAATGCGGCGAAGTTCCGCAACCGGCAGCATCGTGCCGTCCGGGGCAAGTAATCGCGCATAAGGCAGATTGATAGCGCCGGGAATATGTCCCGGACGCACGCCAGGGCGCGGTTCGGGTTCAGATCCGGTGAAACGGCCGGGTCCGCGCGCATCCACAACCTGCTCCGCCCCGGTTCGCAGATTTTCCAGCATTTGAGAGACATCGCGCAGAATGAAACGGTTCAGCCGCGCCGTAAAATGGCGTTCGCGCGGCATGGGGGGCATATCCTCGACGGGCCGGTTCTCGGCCTGCCATTTGGGAAAACCGCCATCCAGCACGGCAACTTCCGGATGTCCCATGACACGAAACATCCACCAGACCCGTGCAGCGCTGAAAATTCCGGCGCCATCATAAACAATGATGCGGTTACCATCGCCAAGCCCCAGTTTGCGTACCCGGCTGGCGAATTTTTCCTGGGATGGCAGCATATGCGGCAGCGGGGAATCCGTGTCAGAAATATCATCCAGATCAAAAAATACAGCGCCTGGAATGTGCCCGGCCTGGTACTCCGCCCGGGCGTTACGCCCTGCATCCGGCAAATACCAGGAAGCATCCACAACCCTTACATCGGGTGCCTCAAGATGTTTTGCCAGCCATTCAGTACTAACCAGCGTATTTGGAATATCGTCAGCCATGCGTGTTTACAACCAGTCGGGTGTGGGAAGGTTTTTAGTGCGAAGGAATTCCGGATTGAAGATTTTACTTTGATAGCGCGTGCCAAAATCACACAGAATTGTGACAATACGGTGTCCCGGCCCCATTTTCTGCGCCAGCCGGATGGCCCCCGCGACATTGATGCCGGTTGATCCACCCATGCACAGGCCCTCGGCGCGCAGCAAATCATAGATCACGGGCAGGGCTTCTTTGTCCGGGATATTGAAGGATTCATCAATGGGCGCACCCGCAAGATTGGCGGTTACACGGCCCTGGCCGATACCCTCCGTGATCGAATCTCCTTCGGCTTTCAGTTCTCCGGTTTTGATCCAGTTATGAATGGCGGAACCATCGGGATCGGCGCAGGCGGTGACAATATTCCTGTTGCGCTCTTTCAGGGCCATCGCGACACCCGCCAGCGTGCCGCCGGTTCCGACCGAGCAAATAAAGCCATCAATCTTGCCCTCTGTCTGGCTCCAGATTTCCGGGCCGGTACCCATGTAATGGGCCGTGCGGTTGGCGATATTGTCAAATTGGTTGGCCCAGATCGCACCGGCCGGCTCTTTTGCATTAAGTTCTTCCGCCAACCTACCGGAATATTTAACATAATTATTTTCATCGCGATACGGAACAGCGGGCACCTCAACCAGCTTGGCGCCCGTGAGACGGATCATATCCTTCTTTTCCTGGGACTGGGTGTCGGGAATGACAATCACTGTCCGAAAGCCCATGGCGTTGCCAACCAGCGCCAGCCCAATGCCGGTATTCCCCGCAGTGCCTTCCACAATCACCCCGCCGGGTTTCAGCCGGCCCGTAGCAATAGCATCACGGATAATATACAGCGCGGCCCGGTCCTTGACCGACTGGCCGGGGTTCATGAATTCGGCCTTGGCCAGTATTTCACAGCCAGTTGCGTCCGATGCCTTGCGCAGGCGGATAAGGGGCGTATTGCCGATGGACTCAATCAGTCCGTTTCTTATTTCCATTGTTTCATTATCCCCGACGGCACGGCTTCAATCAAGGGGTGGCGGATAGCTTACACCCGATTCTTGCAAGATACGGCTGCGGTTAAGTTCCAGCCATTGCAGCGTAAAAGCAAGTGTGACATTGCTGATCCGCCCCTGGGCAATAGCCTGAAGGGCGGTTTCGCGTTTCATGACGATAACGCGGATATCTTCATCTTCATGATCCACCCCATGAACGCCACCGGCGCCATTGCTATCCGTCAGTGCGCAGAAATAGTGGATTTTCTCGGCAATACAGCCAGGGCTTTGATAAAAAGCGCCCATGGGGAAAAAGCGTCCCAGATGGCATCCGGCCTCCTCAATGGCTTCGCGCCGTGCCACCTCTTCGGGAATTTCGCCGGGTTCAAAGCGTCCGGCAATAGTCTCGATCAGCCAGGCCCCTTGCGGATTGGCTTCCCCCTCATTGGCATAGGGTCCGGCCCGGAACTGCTCGATCAGCACGACACAATCGCGCACCGGGTCATAAGGCAGCACCACGACCGCATCCCCCGAAATAAAGACTTCCCGCCGGATCGGCTGGGTCCATCCGCCATCATGGCGGCGATGGCGCACACAATAGCGATCCACTGCGAAATATCCCGAAAATGTACGCTCACGCGATACGAGTTCAACATCCCCAGGGCCAAATGCCGTGATGGGCCATTCATCTTTCGTCATCAGAACACTCTCGTAAAATCGAAGGATAATAGTCAGACTTATTCCAGAAGGTTAACTATGTGTCTGAATGATCAACTGATCAGGTAAAATCATGTCATATTAGTGACACAGGGTTTGGGGATGCTTAAACCAGACTGGATCCCGATGGTATAATGAAGTTCATGGGTAAATTTATCTCAGTAACACCTGCTGATGGCTGCGCCTGGGTGACCGGGGCCAGTTCCGGTATCGGCCGTGCGCTTGCGCTGGTCCTTGCCCGTGAGGGATGGCGGGTCATTGCCAGCGCGCGTGGCGGGGAAGGGCTGGAATCGCTGGCGCGCGAAGCCAGCGGCCTGAAGGGTTCGATCCATCCCTTTCCGCTGGACGTGGCAGCTGGTCAGCAGGTAGCGGATGAGTTTGCGGCATTCACTCAGGAGCATGGTCCCGTTGCGCTGGCGGTCCTGAATGCGGGGATTTATCTGCCGGTTGAAATTACCAGCACCCTTGATCCGGCCCCGTTCGCGCAGAGCATGCAGGTCAACTATATGGGGGTTGTGAATTGCCTGAGCGCCCTGGTTCCGGCACTGATGTCACGTGCCCGGGGGCATGTGGTTATCCTTTCCTCAGTCACGGGGTATGGGGGATTACCCCGCGCCGCCGCTTATGGGCCGACCAAGGCGGCGCTGATCAACCTCGCGGAATGCCTGAAATTTGATCTGGATCGGGCCGGGGTGTACATAAGTGTCGTTTGCCCCGGTTTTGTCGATACGCCCGCGACGGCAAATAATCCATTTCCAATGCCGTTTTTGATTTCGGCCGAAGAAGCGGCCCAGACAATTCTTGCAGCCATGCGCCAGGGCAGGTTTGAAATTACTTTTCCGCGCCGCTTTACCTATATCCTCAAATTCCTGAATATGCTGCCTTACCGGATTTATTTCTTTTTAATCAAAAGGGTTACAGGCTGGCGTTAAGATTCGTTGGGAAGTGGCGCCAGAATGATTTTATTGCCCTTCATGGCAATGGCCAGCCGCCCATGTTTGAGATCCAACGCGGCCTGGCCGAATATTTCCCGCCGCCAGCCATGCATGGCCGGGACATCGGCCTCGTCACGCGCTGCGATACGCTCCAGATCGGCGCTGCTGGCGACCAGCTTGCTGGCCACGCCATCCTGCTCGCATTTTATTTTCAGCAACACTTTGAGCAATTCGACCGTACCGCCGGTAGATGGGCTGTCAGTGTCACGCTCTGGCAGCGGCGGCAGGTCGGCCTCCGGCATTTCAACGCCCAGGCGAATCGCCGCCAGCAGAGACGCGCCCAGCTTGCCGTCCGCAAATCCCGAGGTTACGGAGCGCATTTTGCCCATCTCGGCCAGCGTGTGCGGGGGATGCGCGGCGATTTCCAGCAAGGCTTCGTCGCGTATCACGCGGCTGCGCGGCAGATCGCGCGCCTGCGCCTCGGTCTCCCGCCAAGCGGTAATTTCCCGTAATACCCCCAGAAAGCGGCGATTGCCGCCCCGGGTTTTGATGCGCAACCAGGCTTCGCGCGGATCGGTTACATAGGTTCCGGGGTCGGTCAGCGTGGCCATTTCTTCCGACAGCCAGGCTTCCCGCCGGTTTTTGTGCAATTCACGCGCCAGCCATTCATAGATGCCGCGCAAATGGGTAACGTCCTGCATGGCATATTTCAACTGACGCTCGCTCAGCGGCCGTACCGACCAGTCGCTGAAACGCGAGCTTTTATCGATATGCACCTTACTGATCTTGCGGGCCAGCGTGTCATAGCCAACCGAGTCGCCAAACCCGCACACCATGGCCGCCACCTGAGTGTCGAACATCGGCTTGGGAATGACCCCGCCATCATGGTGGAAAATCTCCACATCCTGCCGCGCGGCATGAAACACCTTCAAAACGCCGGTATTGGCCATCAGATCATAGAGCGGCGACAGATCCATGCCCGGCGCCAGCGGATCAATGATCAGTTCGTCCTCCGGGCCGGCAATCTGCACCAGGCATAGTTTCGGCCAGAAAGTTTTTTCCCGCAAAAACTCGGTATCAACGGTAATATAGGGAGCCTGAGCAAGACGCGCGCAGCAGGCCGTTAATTCGCTGGTTTCTGTGATCAGTTTCATGGGCTAGCTATACCCTATGGCGCGCGCCGCGTCGTGCGAAAAACTTGACAATCGCCGGGTTTCCGTGCGCTTCTCCCGCTTCAAAATTGGAAAAGGGACAATGCATCAATACCGTACGCATACTTGTGGCGAATTGCGCGCCGAACATGTCGGCAACGCCGTGCGCCTGTCCGGCTGGGTGCACCGCAAGCGCGACCATGGCGGGCTGATATTTATCGATCTGCGCGATCATTACGGCTTGACCCAATGCGTGCTGGACCCTTCCTCCCCTGTTTTTGCGGCACTTGAGCAGGTGCGCCTGGAATGGGTTATCACATTGACCGGAACCGTGGTTGCCCGGGGCGCCGATACGGTCAACCCCAATCTGCCTACGGGCGCGGTTGAACTGGCGATCAAGGATTTTGCCCTGATCTCGCAGGCGCAGGAATTGCCGATGCCGGTTTTTGGCGACCAGAATTACCCGGAAGAAATCCGTCTGCGCCACCGCTTTCTGGATCTGCGCCGCGAAAAGCTGCATCGCAATATCATGCTGCGCAGCCGGGTGATCACAAGCCTGCGCCGCCGTATGGAAGCACAGGGCTTTACCGAATTCCAGACGCCGATTCTGACCGCCTCCAGCCCGGAAGGCGCGCGCGACTTTCTGGTGCCCAGCCGCATACATCCGGGCCAGTTTTATGCGCTTCCCCAGGCCCCGCAGCAGTTCAAGCAATTGATCATGGTGGCGGGTTTTGACCGCTACTTCCAGATCGCGCCCTGTTTTCGGGATGAAGACGCCCGCGCCGACCGTTCGCCGGGCGAGTTTTATCAGCTTGATATTGAAATGTCGTTTGTCACCCAGGAAGACATCTTCGCCGCCGTCGAGCCGGTGCTGCACGGCGTGTTTGAAGAGTTTGCAGATGGCCGCAAAGTGCCGCCGCGCCCTTTCCCGCGCATTCCCTATTCCGAAGCCATGCTGAAATATGGCAGCGACAAACCCGACTTGCGTAATCCGATTGAGATTTGCGATCTGACGGAATTTTTTGCGTTGGACAGTGTTACCTTTAACGCCTTCAAGAAGCCGATCGCCGCGGGTGGTGTGGTGCGCGCGATCCCCGCACCTGGTGCGGCGGCGCAACCGCGCAGTTTTTTCGACAGGCTGAACGAATGGGCGCGCACCGATATGGGCGCGCCGGGTCTTGGTTATGTCATTCTGGAAGAAGAGGCGGGCGCGCTGGTGGGGCGCGGGCCGATCGCCAAATTCATTCCCGGCGATATATTGGCGCAGATGGCGGCACGGGCCAAAGCCAGGGCAGGTGACGCCATCTTCTTTGCCTGCGACAAGCCTAATCAGGCGGCGGCATTGGCCGGCGCCGCGCGCCTGCGCATAGGCGAGCAGTTGGAGATTTGCGAGAAAGATATTTTCCGGTTCTGCTGGATCGTTGATTTTCCGATGTTCGAACTGGACGAAAAGACCGGGAAAATTGATTTTGCGCATAATCCTTTTTCCATGCCCCAGGGAGGCCTCGAAGCGCTGGACTCAGCCGATCCGCTGAGCATCAAGGCGTTTCAGTATGACATAGTGTGCAATGGCACTGAACTTTCGTCCGGCGCCGTACGCAACCACCGCCCTGACATTATGTATAAGGCGTTCGCCATTGCAGGCTATGATACCGCCACAGTGGACAGCCGCTTTGGCGGTATGATTTCAGCCTTCAAATATGGCGCGCCGCCGCATGGCGGTATTGCGCCGGGGGTGGACCGCATCGTCATGCTGCTGGCGGACGAGCCGAATATCCGTGAGGTTATTTTGTTCCCGATGAATCAGCAGGCGCAGGATCTGCTGATGAACGCGCCCGCAGAAGTGTCTGCGCAGCAGTTGCGTGAACTGCATATCCGCATCGCGCTGCCGCCGAAATAATTATTCGGCGGTGCCAATTTTACCGGATTTAGGCCGGAACTCCTGGATCAGGATGGATTTATCCAGCGTCTTGGTCTCTGCACTTTTCAGCATAAGCAGAGACAGCGTTCCATCCCCGCCGGGATTATCCATGGACCAGATTTGCCGCCAGAGTTCGGGCTTGTTGTCCACAAGCCAGGCAAGATCTTTGTTATGCTGCCACATCTGGGCCTCAGCGGACCTGTCCAGAACGATCATGGCGATAGACAGCTTCTCCAATTCGCGCAGCACCTCATCCGGGGAGTTGAACTTTGGCGCGTAATCAACATTCATAAATCCTTCTTTTTTACCAAACAGGCGGCTGCCTCGAACGGCGAACATGCTGGGACGGGGTTTATCCCGGCTGGCGAGTTGCGCGATAAAGCTGGATTCGCGCCGGCCATGAGAAGCAACAAGCACTATAGGATTGCTGGCTGGCAGAGATTCAGATGCCTTCTGCGCTGCCTGAGCCATCTGGTTTGATGGCGCCGGTTCTATGCGAAGGGCATTGACGCATATCACCCCCAGAACTACGGCCAGGATGGCATAGGGAATTCTGCCGCTGAATTTTTCAGAAATTAATGCATGGCGCTGCAACTGTCGGGCAGCCAAATTGCCAATGGCCGCGGCGCCAGGCCAAAGCAGCATCACCATCGGCCCCAGCGCAGTGATCATATAGCGTTCCAATATATTCGCTGGAATGAAGATCTGAAATAACGGGACAGAAACAGCCAGCGCAATAATAACCGACCATTGATCTGCCTCGATTGAACCTTTGTTGGCGCGAATAAAACGCAGCCGATCAACCAAACCAGCCAAAACCAAAACCAATCCCGGAAGCGTAAAGTTCTCTGCAAAAACAGAAAGATAGCCGGATAGGGAAACGAGCGGGTAGGTAATGTCCCATTGGGTTTTTGCGCCTGCCGTCAGGGTTTCAAAAGTGAGCAGGTACCACGGCGTAATGAGTGTGCCTACGATCAATACAGGTAACCAAAAATTGCGGTTTCGCAGCAGAGAATATTTACCGCTTATAAGAATTGTCAGCGGCACCATAAGGGCAAGAAAAAGCGCGCTAAGCTTGATTAAAAGCGCCGCCGCAGCGAAAATGCTGAATAAAACTGCCGGCAGTCTGGTCCCCCGGTGCAGAAACATTGCGTAGCATATGGCGGCGGCAAGAGAGAATATTCCAATGGGAATATCAATTAGAAAACTGCCCGCGACGCGCTGGAATGTCGGCAGCAGCGCGATTGAAACAGCAGCTACAAGCCCCGCACTCATGCCTTCAAGCCGGGCAAGCCACCACATTGAAATAACACAGTATAACGCAGCCAGCGCGGCGGACAGCAAGTAGGCAGACTGTATTGAGTCCGAGGTAACAAGCGCCCACAGGCCTGATAAAGCGTAAAAAGCGGGCGGATTATTCCCAATGCGAATAGATGGATAATGAATAAAATAATCTACGGCATACGCGACGGGATTCCCTGGGAAAATATTCCTGATATAATCATGGGCCAGCAATGTCGTAACATAATGCCCGTTGGCGTCAGACATTAGCTCGCTGGAGAAAACGCCCCTGAAATATTGGGAAGCTATTATCGTTCCGGCCAGTAAAGCGAATGCCAATATAGATATGAAAATTTTATATTGAGATAGTTTTGGCGTCATGATGATCCAGAAAGTGAAGTAAAATTTTTAAGTTTGATTAATATTCCGGCAGATATTGTTGATACGCACTGCACCAGGCGGGGCATCTTTCTCTATGCCAAAGAATCGCAAGTATCCCTACGCTAAAGCATTGTAAGACTGATCGCAACCGGGCAGAATACTAACGATTGATGATGATACTGGTCAGGGCGGGCTAGCCGCATGCGTGCAAGACGGCAGAAGAGAAAAGCGTATCCGATTCTTTATATTTCTGGGATAGTTAATTAAGGGAAGAATAATGCGGCAATGTCTTTTCGAATGCCCCCTGTTAACAGAATTATCCCCGCATATTCATATGCCTTAAATGGGAAATATGGTTGTTATGCAGTGTCTGATAATTTTCAGGTTGTTTTATGCAAAAAATTATTGATTTGAGCTTTCTTGCCGTCATTACAGCAGCCATATTGGCGATTGGCTGGGTGGGGTTCATTTCCGCTGATGATTGGGCCTATTCCGAAGCAGCAATGCGCTGGCTTAATGACGGGCTTTACGTTGGCGACTCGCACTGGGCTTTACGTCAGCCGCATATTCTCGCCATTGCCCTGAGCTATGCACTGTTTGGGTTGGGGGAGTTTCAGCTGATATTACCGGTTTTAATCTATTTTTTGCTCACTCTGATTGTCATTTACTTATTTATAAGCAGATATTCTGGACGTCATGCCGCGTTGGGAGTTGGTGTGCTGATTGTCTTGACCCCATTAATGAATGCCAATGCGACAATGGTGTCTGCGGATATCACTGAAGCTTTTTTTATAATGCTGTCTATTTCTCTGTTCTGGCGTGCAGATGAAAGCGGCTCTCCTCTCCTGATTTTGTTTTTTGCGGGCGTCGCGGTTGGTCTGGCCTGGATGACTCGTGAAACCAGTGCTGGGCTTATCCTCGCTTACGGTCTGATGTTTCTCGCGGGATACCGCTATTTGCGGCGTGATTATTTGGTTATGGCGGCCGGGGCTACGGCAGTTGTCTCTGTTGAAATGGCCTATATGGCGATAATGACCGGCAATCCGCTTTACCGTTACAAAATCGACTTTTTTATGCATGAGATCGTGCTGCAGAACCGGGCGACCGGCGGGGCCGGTAAGGCCGCCGGTGTGGTTGCGCCTGGCTTGGGTGAAGTTGTGTCAAGCGTGCCAGGTAATGTTTCGGCGCATTGGCTGGTGGATCCTTTTCTCTGTATTTTGTTGAATCAGGAGTTTGGCCTCATCTTTTGGGCCGCGATACCTGTTGGGATCTGGATGTGCTTTGCACAAAAGGCGGATACCAGACACCGCGATCTGGTCAGGTTTCTCTCGGTAATAGCCGTAGTTTGGTTTCTGGTAATTTCTTTTGGAATGGGCCTGCGTGAGTTACCCCGGTATTTCATGGTGCCAACAATCATCGCAGTGATATTGCTGGGTATCTGGATTGCCAATTACTGGGGAGTCATCAGGCGAGAAGTTTTGATAGTTGTCATGGGGGGGGTAGTCATATCCTGTATCCTTGGAGCGTATGTCGAAAACAGAAATTTTCTTTACGGGGAAAGGGCGCTGGCCCAGCTGATAGCGCAACATGGTGAAACTGTTTACACCGACAAGAGGACGGCTGATCTGTCTATCAGCCTGCTAAGACTTAAACATCTTCCACTGTCGGTAAGCAGCGCCCCCCCGCCGCCCGGCGCTTTGTTCTTGTATAATCCATCGAATGTGGCGGCCGGCAAGGTGAATAAAGAAATTTTTGATCCAAATTTATACCGCCCCAAACAGGGCTGGACACAAATCTGGCATGACGATCCGGGCCGGAAATACAGCGGAATCATTCTTGAGCTTATGGGAATGAATCAGTTCATTCCGGGAAAATATTTCACCAAGCTCAACTATCCTAATTTGCCGCTGACAGCTTATCGTGTGCCAGCTAGCCCCACAATCGAAGATGGCGATACTTAAGGGATTTAATTATGAAGCTGATCGTACAAATTCCCTGTTACAATGAAGAGCTTACCTTGCCCCAGACAGTGCGCGATATTCCGCGTTCTATTCCAGGTATCGATAAGGTCGAAATTCTGATTATCGATGATGGCTCGACCGATAGAACAATTGCGGTGGCGCGTGAGTTGGGTGTCGAACATATAGTCTGCAATAAGCAGAACAAGGGGCTGGCGCGAACCTTCCGTGCGGGGCTGGATGCGTGCCTGCAGCGGGGCGCCGATATTATCGTCAATACTGATGGCGACAATCAATATGCAGGCGCGGATATTCCCAAACTGGTTGCGCCCATCCTTGCGGGCCGTGCAGATATTGTTGTGGGTGACCGACAGACCGATACCGTGGCGCATTTTTCGCCCCTGAAAAAACTGTTGCAAAAAGTGGGCAGCAGTTTTGTGCGCCGGCTTTCCGAAACCGAAGTTACCGATGCGGTCAGCGGGTTTCGGGCGTTCAGCCGGGACGCCGCGATTAAAATGAATGTGGTTTCGTCCTACAGCTATACGATCGAAACCCTGATTCAGGCGGGAAAGAAACATTTGGCTGTGGTGTCGGTTCCCATCGGCACCAATGCCAAGACCCGCGAGTCACGCCTGTTCAAAAGCATCCCCGATTTTATTCAGCGCCAGGTCACGACGATCATCCGTATGTATGCGATGTATCAGCCGTTACGGGCGTTTTTCTATATTGGGCTGATAACCAGCCTGACCGGTCTTGTACCCATTGTGCGTTTTTTATATTTTTACGCCATTGGTGAGGGGGATGGACATCTGCAATCCATTATTCTCGGCGGCGTTTTTCTGACACTGGGATTTATTTCTTTTCTGGCGGCGTTGCTTGCCGATCTGATCGGGCATAACCGCCAGTTACTTGAAATGACGCTGGAGCGAGTCAGGAGGATGGAGCTGGACCAGAACCAGAAATAATTATGGGGTCTCCTGCTTCGGCGTTTCGGGGCGAAACAACAGCGCCAGTGCGAGCAGGAAGAAATCGCCAAAGGTCGTCACAACACGCAGGCCAACGCCCAGCAACAATGCGTGTGCTTCTCCGATGCTGCCGCCCAGCAGCAAAACCAGTGCCGCTTCACGCACCCCAATACCCCCTGGCGCACCAGGGGACATATAACCTGCCAGCCAGGACGCCACATAGGCAAAGCCGGCCATGGCAATATGCTGCGCCTGCCATTGGCCGGAGAGAGCGGCCGATAGAACCCAGAATAAAACACCGCCGGATAGGAAAAATATTATATATTGCAACAATGCAATCGCAGGATGCGCGCTGCGCGCAAATTCCTGGATTTTAGCAACGCTCTGGAAGCGCGAAAAATAAGGGATCAGGCTTGCCTGTGTACTGATGATCCATAAAAATGCTATGCCCGCGCCAACCGAAATATAGACCGAAGGTGACACAAGACGCGTAAAAATTTCAAGCGCATCCGTTTCAGTAAACGCCGCAAAACCCATGGCGGACAATCCAGCCCCAAGCGCCACAAGGATTGTTTCCGCAATGGATGTTAAGCCGACAACTGCTTGCGGCCATCCAAAGCTGCGCGCCAGAATTTGACGCCCTGCAAAATGAAAGACATTTCCTGGTATATATTTCGCTATATTCGTCCGTCCATGAAAAATCAGGACGCGGCGGAATGTTGGGTTCCTCGCGCCAAAGCCCCTGAGCACTGCGCACAGTCCGCCGACGATAAAAAATTGAAAAACGCCATATCCGGCGCAGATGGCAATCAAGACAAGATAAAAATCCGAACCAAGCTTTATTGCAGCAATCCTGGAAATATTGGAATTAAATCTGTGGGCCAGAAATAGGACGCTGAAAATCAAGACGGCATAACCGGCAATTTTTACAAGCCTTGCGGTCATGATTGAGTTGTCTGAGCAGCGGCGTCTAAATTTTTTAGTTTGCGTGCGGGATTTCCACCAACGATGCAATTGGCCTCAACGTCCTTTGTCACCACGCTGCCGGCGGCAATGATGGAATTGGCGCCGATTTCCCTGACCTGTCCGAGTATGGTGACATTGGCGCCGATCCACGCACCCTGCCGGATTATCAGAGGGACCGTACGCCTTTGCCAGTCCATTTTCTTCTTGCCGGCTTCGTAAATATGCTCATGCGTTTCAATAAGTATATGCTGGCTAAGCCATACATCGTCCTCAATTGTTACGCCGCCGCTATAGTCAATTTCAATTGAATGGTTGAAGTGGACTTCGTTGCCGATATTTAATTGGCCACCCATCACCATATGCGGCCTGGTAAAGGAAACATTCCTCATTATCGATCCGCCAGTTCCCATGTTAAATAGCCGCCTGTAAACAAATTCGCGAATGGTCATCAGCATAGGCATATCGAAAATGGCCGAAGCGATAATCATCTGTACGCCGCGGTTAAAATACTCTTTCAAACGGTTCATCATGGAAACCAACATAATATTCCGGTACTAGCATTTTGATTGGGCCAATTGCACCGGGCAGGTCCTGGTGGCGTCTTTGCCAAGTTACTACCCTAAAATATGTTAGTTTTTAGCAAAGTGCGGGCTTCCATGCTTTAACTCAATTGCTCACAATAATATATTTCGCCATCAACAATTTCGCATGTAAACCGGTCAGAAGGCGGCCTCATATTTTCTAAAAAAACATGTTTGTAAGTAAAAAAATTTACGTGAAGATTAAATCCAAATCTGTATCTTCTCTCCATTGGAACCACAATTATTAAAGTCTGGCGGCATATTCGGCGTAATTCTGAAATTGCCTGAGCAAGGTCTGGTATATGCTCAAGCGTGTGTGTGCAAACAACCGTATCATAGCTATTGTCCTCAAAAGGTAAGTTTTCGATGCGGCCTTCACGCAGGTCCAGCATGGGAAATTGTCGCCGCAGATTTTCGTCAATGATGATGTCAATTCCAGTGGCTTTTTCGACGCGGGGCAGTTTAGCGATTTCTGAAATAAGATGGGCGCGTCCGCAACCAACGTCACATACACTTGCGCCTCTTACATCTTTCAAAATCCTGTTCACACAGCCGGATGTGTTATCCGAATCCTGCTGAAGCACCCTTATGTTGCGGTAATATTCAGCAAATTGTTCTTGTGTAAGTTCATGGGCCACTTCACGGAAATGCCGGATTTTGCTTGCCTGATTTCCAAAAACAAAACGCAGCAGGGCATATACAAGCCAACTGTCGCGGATAAGTGGCGGCGTGAGCTCGTCAAGGATAAATCTTATCCGGTTTGAGTTTTTGCGGCTTGGCATGCTTGTTTTCCCGGTATTGCATCAGGGGCATTGAGTCATGATAAAAATAATTCTGACTGGAGGATGGTCTATTTTCTTGAAGACTAATAGATAAAACCAGTGTTTCAAACTGGATTAACGGATTTTTCCATGAATACAAAAAAATCGTCTTTCCATTTCGCGCGCTTTATCTCGACGAAATTGTTTTTCCGGTAAAACCCAAGTGTCGCCTCGTTGTTATTTACGCGGGTTCTGATAATGTATTTGGAAATATTCCGGGAGTATAAAAAATCATTGACCTTATCCAATAATTTTTTCCCGATTTTCTGGTTCCGGTATTTTTCGTCCACGAATATCTGGACGATTTCGATTTGTTGTTTTGCATCATTGTCCAGGCTGGAAGAATCGGGGCTGCTCTGCTGAAATAATATCAGGATGAAAGACGGCGTGGTCAGACATTTCCATGCAGCGGAAAGTGCAAAGGCCATGAAGTTGTTTTTAATGAACTCATGCATGACGGTGCGGGAATCAAAACTCAAAACCGTTGCGCCGCGAATTTCACCGCTAACCCCTTCTATAAACAGAAAATTGGAATCAGATTGTTCGATGAATTTATAATATCGCTGCAACATCCCGGTCCCCAATTGACTGAGGATGGAGTTTCCCAAATTTATACTGTGCAAATTTGCCAATTGTCTGTAGTCGGCCGAATTTAGCCGGGTATCACCTATGATCATCGACTTGCTTCCTGATTAAAGTTCTGATCCCTGCCACTGGCGCTTGCGGCGTCCCCCCGCATCAGCTGACATCTGTCATTATAATGTTATGGTTGCAAGTATCAACAGGGCTATATGTTGCCAGCTGATCGTTACTTTTGCTTTAATTATTTGCTGTTGCTTTCAAAACAGAACGCTTTATTAAGGTGTTTTATTCAGGGTTTCCCAAAATCATTGCAAGCAAGTCAAGGTGCCCGTACCATGTTCTTCCCGCCGCAACCCCGCTTCCGGTTTTACCACTCCTTCGCCAATTATGTTTCTGCCGGGCGCGATTTACTTACGGGAAGCGTGCTGAAAGGCGATTCTGTCGCCAGGGTGGAGCAGCGCGCCGCACATTTTACAGGCGTTGATCATGCCATCGCCATGCCGCAGGGGCGGGTGGGTATATATATGCTGCTGTCGGTTCTGCTTAAGCCTGGTCAAAAGGTGATCATGTCACCTTATACGCTGTATGATGTGGTCAATATGGTGATCTGCGCGGGCGGCGTGCCGGTGTTTGCCGACCTGGAACCGGATAGCTGCAACATATCGGCGGATGAGGTGGCGCGTCTGATTGATGATCAGACTGGCGCGGTGCTGGTGACGCATCTACATGGGCTGATCTGTGACATTGAACGCATTTCGGAAATCTGCAAATCCCGGCGCGTGCCGCTGCTGGAAGACGCCTGCCAGGCCTTTGGCGCGCAACTGGGCGGCCGCCGGGCAGGCAGTTTCGGTGATGCCGGATTTTTCAGTTTTGGCCGTGCAAAGAATATCAATGCGTTTTATGGCGGTATGGTGGTGACCAGCCGGCAGGATCTCAATGATGCGATCCGGGCCAAAATGGCGGCGCTGCCTTTTTTCGATTTCGGCATGCTGATGAAGCGGATCGGGCATTGCCTGGTCGGGGATATTGTCACTTCTCCGCCGGTATTTTCTCTCTTCACCTTCTGGCTGTTTCGCTATGGGGCGCTGCATGATGTCGATTCCGTCAACAAACAGTTTGACACCGAAGACAATCCCGTGCGCAGAAAAGCCGTGCCTGCAACCTATGAGGTAAAGATTACCCCCATGCAGGCCCGCCTGATTGATGATCAGATTGATGAGGTGGATTCCAATACGCGCAAACGGCTGGCGCTTGCCAGAATTTATTATGAGGGCCTGAAGGATATTCCAGGTGTCCAGCTGCCGCCGATGCGCGAAGATGGCTCGCATATTTATCTGTCATTCCCGATTCAGATCGAAAATCGCATGGCGGCGATTAAATATCTGATGCGGCACGGCAGGGATTGCGTAATCCAGCATATTCGCAATACAGCGGAGATGGAGTGTTTTTCAGAATTCGCACGTGATTGCCCGCAGGCGAAGCGCACGGCCGAATCGGTTGTACTGCTGCCAACCTATCCAGGCTACAAGGCCAGCGAAGCGCAGAAAAATATTGCTGTACTGCGCCGCTATTTCCAGACGGGCAATCAATATTAAAGCGCGCGATGCGCGATGCGGCAGGCATTGGCCATGATTGTCAGGGTCAGTGATGGCGCGGGTGCGTTTGTGAATCCCGCGGAATCACAGATATATGCCCCGGGCAGAAATTCGGCATCCGTGCTGACGGGCCCCTCGCCAAGGGGAAATGAGGCCGCGTAATGCGAACTGGAGGCGTGGCGAATTCTGGCTAATGGGGGAATGAAGAATCCCTTTTTTCCGATCAGTTTGCGTATGCTGCGCCACAGGCCGGTTACATCGTCTAACGGTTTTGGTTTCTGGGCCAGCGATAATTCCAGCCGCTCATCGGCGCCAAGCGTTAACGCATATTGTTGCGAATATTCGCCGTGCAAAAAAACCCGTCCCCAAAGAAGCCGCCGCCGCAATAGATTGCCGATGGGCTGAAACCACGGCCAAAACCAGACCGGAAAATAATATCGCCATAAAAAATCGATGGTGGGGTAAACCTGAATCATCGCGACGCGGCCATCTGTCCGCCGGGGAATGCAGTAAGCCAAAAGATTGGTCATTGCGAAATGCAGATCATTTTGCGGCTGTTTCAGAGGTTTTCCGGTATAGAGGATCGGGAAGGTATACACGCTGTTATCGGTCACACGCGGCCCGGTTTTCAGGCCCAGGCTGCGCATGACTATCTGCGTGCTGCCAATGCATCCGGCGCATAAAAAGATACGGTCAAACGGCCCTGCCTCTTCCAGCCCGTCCGCAGTTTTTATACTCAGCCTCAGCGGTTCCGAATGCACAGCCAAAACGGTTCCGCGCACAAAATTCTGAATTCTTCCGCTCTGCGCATAGCGTTCAATATCACGCCACGCGCTATAGATTGAATCGGCCGAGCAGCCGGTCATACAGGCTCCGGAATACAGGCACTGGTTTGGGGCCTCCTTCCGGGTTTCCAGCGCCAGGCGCGCCGACCCAGCGGTGATGCGAAATTCCATTTCCGGCCCGGGCTGGTTTATCGCCGCTTCCAGCCTGTCAAATACCGGCGGACGCGTGATCGGCGGCCGGTTTGTGAAATCATTGCCCAAATAGTCTCCCAGCGCATCACTGCCCCCGCTAATCCCGATCAGCTCCGCCATGCGCTGGTAATAGGGGGCGAGGTCTGCGGCCGTTACCGGCCAGCCGCGCAGATCCTCGTCTGTGAAGGGCAGGGCCGAAGCCCCCCAGAAGTTGGTTAGCCCGCCCCGCATGCGGCTTTCCCAGACGCTCCCCCAGCCGGATATTTGGCGCTTGGCGGGCTCCAGGCCGAAATTGGTTTTTGGCGGCGGGAATTTCAACCCAAGGGTCTTGCGCATATGCCGGTACAAGTCACGATGATAGGTCTTGCTGCGTTGCGCCGGTTCCAGTTCCGTGAAGTAGGGGCCGGTGGGATCCTCCCCCTGATCGAAAACGGTGACCTGGGCCTCTGGCCGCCATTCCTCAATAGCCCGCAAAACCCCAACCGCGGCAGCTCCGCTTCCGATAATGGCAATCTTCACAATCGCATCCCGCTTATATTCCAGGGTGAATCTCATGCGCTGATAGCATGTCTTGTCTAAGCCAGGGAAGTTTAGTGCGACCGCCTGAGGACCGGCGCCGGGTTGAATGGCGCGTGATCGGCTGCCTCAATCACTTGTGTCTGCGCCGTAGCGTTCACCAGGTCGCGGGTAGACTGGCCAAGCCGCGCGCAAAGGATCAGCGACAGATTGAACAAAACGCGTGCGGCAATGGCCGGCATCTTGTCCATGATCGCGCGCACGATTTCCTGGCTTAACACCAGCAATTCGGTTTCGTCCGTGGTGACAACATCCGCGGTGCGGGGCGCCTCTGTCAGATAGGCAAGTTCGCCAAAAATGTCACCGCGTTTAAGCCGCGCTATTTCGGCCTTTTCCGGGCCGGCCAGCACTCTGACCTCGCCGGATAAAATCACGAACATTTCACGGCCCAACTGACCGGCCTTTACGATTGGCATGTTTTTACGGCAATGCAATACCGATCCGGCACGTAAAAATGACAGGGCATCGGGATAGCTCAGTCCTTCCAGCAGCGGAATTCCAGCTGTGGGGATTTGATTTAGCTTGCGTGCCAGGAAGTGCCAGAATTCATCATCCGCCATGGCTGTTTCGACCGGCGCCTGCGCATATTTCGGGAATGTGCGCGAAAACCAGATGCCCGTTTCAGTGGGGTTTTTCATCCCGCGCGCGATCTGGGTAAGAGGGGAGTTAACCAGGGACAGATGCGCATAATCCTCGGTCACAAGAACCATGGGCACCTGATATCCCAGATCGTCATCCATGAAATTTTCACGAAAGCGGCGATAGCCGAGACGCTGATATAGGGGAACCAGTGCGGGGGAGCATTGGCTGAAATCAAATCGGCTGCCATGCTGACGCGCCAGTTTGAAAACGGCACTCAGAGCGAGCGAGGCCGCTTTGCTGCCAGCCCATTTGGGGGCGATCACCAGTTGACCGCTTAGCGACAGGCACGCGACGCCAAATTGCCGGAAGGCTCCAAATCCCTCCATCGCAGTAATCCCGGAAAGATTATTGCCGGCAAGGCCGGTAATCAGCCGCGCAGTGGCGGCTATTTCGGCACCGCTCGCGGAGGCAACATAAAGCTGCATGCCGGCCTGATCCAGCGGCTCATGCAAAATTTTTGCGGCGTGATCGGCATGGGGTGAATCCCCCCCGAGTTCCTCAATTTTCACCCTGTAGCGGAACTGGTAAATACGCCGGCGCTCCTCATCGTTGCGCGCGATGAAAACCTGTAACCCGGTATTTTGTAGCACCCCGTCCTGCATCGGCCCAGCTTGAGTGAACAAGATGAATACAGGGTTAAAAACCAAAAAAGGGGGCCGCGCTATGGCGGCCCCAGGTTTCAGCAGGGAAGACTCCGATGACTATTCGGAGGTACGCAACGCAACTAACTGACGATATTCCCTAATTTCCTGATACGCCGTCATGAGCAGCCGCTGGTGGCGCCGCAAGTGTTGCATTTCATGCAGGAGCCGTTGCGGACCAGGGTGAAATTGCCGCATTCGCCGCAATTATCGCCCTCATAGCCCTTGATCCGGGCCTCCATCACCAGATTGGCCTGTGTCAGGCCGCCGCCACTGGTTACGGCTGAACTCATAACAAAACTCTCCGCGCTGACCATAGGGCCGGTTCCGGTGCGCATTTCACCCAACAGAGTGGTTTGCGTCATGGCCTCCTCGACCGAAACCTTATTGGCCCCGCCCGGCAGCACCACCAGCCGGTTGCGAACAAAGCCGGTGCTGGTGACTTTCTGCACCTGGCCCGCAACCTCTTCCGCGCCGGTGCCCATGGCGTCAAAGCGGTATTCATTGGGCTCCACATGCGCCAGATCGCCGCGTCCGAGATAGGAAATCGCAAGTTCCCGGAAGACATAATCCACAATGGAAGTGGCGCTTTTGATCACATCATTGCCCTGCACCATGCCGGCCGGTTCAAACCGGGTGAAGGTAAAGGCGTCAACAAACTCTTCCAGCGGGACGCCATATTGCAGACCAATGGAAATAGCGATGGCGTAATTGTTCATCAGGCTGCGGAAGGCGGCGCCCTCCTTGTGCATGTCGATGAAAATTTCACCCAGCTTGCCATCTTCATATTCGCCGGTGCGCAGATAGACCTTGTGCCCGCCCACAGTCGCCTTTTGTGTATAGCCTTTGCGGCGATGCGGCAGGCGGCGGCGTTCCGCGCTCTTCTTTTCGATCTCCAGCGTGCGAATGGCCAGATGCTCGGCAACAAGTTGCGCACGCTGGGCGGCAGGCGCCTCAATGATGGTTTGCGCTGATTCCTGGGCGGCAGATGCATCATTGTCCAATATTTGCGCATTGAGCGGCTGACTCAGTTTCGAGCCGTCACGGTACAGCGCGTTGGCCTTGAGACCCAGCCGCCAGGATTTCATATAGGCGCGGGCGCATTCCGCAATGCTGGCGTCATTGGGCATATTGATGGTTTTGGATATGGCGCCTGAAATAAATGGCTGGCAGGCGGCCATCATTTCGATATGGCTGTCAACGCTCAGATAACGCTTGCCGATGCGGCCGCACGGATTGGCGCAATCAAAGACCGGCAGATGTTCATCTTTAAGACCCGGCGCGCCTTCCAGCGTCATGGTGCCACAGCAATACAGATTTGCGGCATCTATCTCTGCCTGGCTGAAACCAAGCGCCATAAGCATATTGAAATTCATGTCTTCCAATTGTTCCAGGCTCAGCCCCAGAACAGCGGTGCAGAAATCCTCGCCCAGCGACCATTTGTTGAAGACGAATTTGATGTCGAATGCTGCTGCCAGCCCGGCCTCGATGATCTCCAATTGCGTCTCGCCAAAACCGCGTGCGCGCAGCGTGTCATGGTTGATGCCCGGTGCGCCGTTCAAGGTGCCATAACCCACGGCATAGGAAATTATGGTTTCAATTTCAGATGGGGCATAGCCCAGAACCTGCAAGGCGCCCGGCACGGTCTGGTTGATGATTTTGAAATAACCGCCGCCTGCCAGCTTCTTGAATTTGACCAGGGCGAAGTCCGGCTCGATCCCGGTGGTGTCGCAATCCATGATCAGGCCGATGGTGCCGGTTGGTGCGATCACGCTGGCCTGCGCATTGCGATAGCCATGTGCCATGCCCAGAATCACGGCACGGTCCCAGGCCGTCCGCGCCGCCGCAATCAGCGCCCCATCCGGGCAGCTGGCGGCGTCCAGCGGCACCGGCAGGGTCTGCAAATCTTCATAGCCGAAGGTTGCGCCATGGGCGGCGCGCTGGTGATTGCGCATCACGCGCAGCATGTCCTGCGCATTGCGTTCATAGCCCGGGAAAGCGCCAAGCTCGCGCGCCATGAGCGCGGATGTTTCATAAGACATGCCAGTCATCAGCGCCGAAATGCCCCCGGCAGTGGCGCGGCCCTCCGGACTGTCATAGCTAAGCCCCATACCCATCAGCAAGCCGCCAAGATTGGCAAAACCAAGCCCAAGGGTGCGGTATCTATAAGACAGTTCTGCAATCTTCTGCGACGGGAACTGCGCCATCATGACGGAAATTTCCAGCACCATGGTCCATAGCGCTGTGGCATGTGAAAAGCCCGCGACATCAAAAGCCCCCGCGCCGTCCTGAAAGCGCATCAAATTCAGCGAGGCCAGATTGCAGGCCGTATCGTCCAGAAACATATATTCCGAGCATGGATTGGAAGCGCGGATCGGCCCGCTTCTGGGGCATGTATGCCAGTCATTGATGGTGGTGTGGAATTGCAGCCCCGGATCGGCGGACGCCCAGGCCGCCTCGCCAATGCGATCCCACAGCTTGCGCGCGGGCACGATTTTGGTGACGACACCATCCGTGCGCCGGGTCAGGGCCCATTCCCGATCTTCTTCAACCGCCCTCAGAAACTCATCTGTTACCCGCACGGAATTATTGGAGTTTTGACCCGAAACGGTAAGATAGGCTTCGGAGTCCCAATCGGTGTCAAAGGTTGGGAAATCAATCCGCTTATGCCCCTGACGGGCAAACTGCACCGCGCGCTGGATATAATTTTCCGGCACCATCATGGCGCGGGCGTTGCGGATTTCCTGACGCAGGGCAGGGTTCTTTTTCGGATCAAAACATTCATCGCCATCGCTGCTGCAATTGACGCAGGCCCGGATAATGGCATTGAGATGCTTTTCAAGCAGTTTGGACCCGGATACCAGCGCCGCAACCTTTTGCTCTTCGAGCATTTTCCAGTCGATAAAGGTTTCAATATCCGGATGATCGACATCCACAATAACCATTTTCGCCGCGCGCCTTGTGGTGCCGCCTGATTTGATGGCCCCCGCCGCACGGTCGCCGATGCGCAAGAAGCTCATCAGCCCGGAAGATTTGCCGCCGCCGGAAAGTGATTCATTTTCACCGCGCAAGGCAGAGAAATTGGAACCGGTTCCCGAACCATATTTGAACAGGCGCGCCTCGCGCACCCATAAATCCATGATGCCGCCTTCATTGACCAGATCATCGCTGACGCTCTGGATGAAACAGGCATGGGGCTGCGGGCGCTCATAGGCGCTTTGCGAGCGCGCCACCTCGCCTGTGGTGTGATCAACATAGAAATGCCCCTGTGCCGGCCCGTCAATGCCATAGGCCCAGTGCAATCCGGTGTTGAACCATTGCGGGCTGTTGGGTGCGCACATCTGCATAGCCAGCATGTAGCGCAACTCATCAAAAAAGGCGCGGGCGTCATCCTGGCCGTCGAAATAGCCCCCCTTCCAGCCCCAATAGGTCCAGGCCCCGGCCAGACGGTCAAACACCTGGGTGGCGTGCAGTTCGGGTCCAAAACGCTTGCTGGGGGCAATGCGCTCCAATGCAACTTCATCTGCTTTGCGCCGCCACAGCCAGCCTGGAATGTCCGCTTCCTCGACCGGGCAAAGTTCGGCCGGAACCCCGGCCTTGCGGAAATATTTCTGCGCCAGCACATCACAGGCCACCTGGCTCCAGCTGGCCGGGACGCTGATCCCCTCCAGCCGGAAGACAATCGACCCGTCGGGATTGCGGATTTCACTGTTCGCAGAGCGAAACGCAATGCCTTCATAAGGTGATTTGCTATCGACCGTGTAGTGACGCTTGACCCGCATAATTTCTATCCCGATTAACTGTGTTTACTGTTGAACCGGCAAAGGGCGATGCAGGCGATATAAACAGAGCGCGTGTTGGGTTGGCGATTCGACGGCTCTGTATTGACCACTACATCTGGTGTCCCGCTTACCAGGGACCACCAAGACTAGGTCATAGTAAAAATAGCGCAACAAGATTTTGTGGAAAAAAATATGATCTCCACAAGATACCGGCCTGTGTATAACTTTCAATTGAATTGCGATTTTCAACTATTTTCAATAAAATCAATATATTAAAGGATATATTTCATTCTTCGGAGCGGCATGGGCAGAAAAAATTATTTTTTCAGCCTGTGGATGGCCAGGCGTAAGGTGGGACCGGACTGGACGGTTGGCATCGTCAGTGCCATATTCGCGTCAAATTTAACTGCGTCGGCGCATTCTGTTGCAGCGTCGGCGCATGATGCCTTAGGGGATGCGCCATGAGCCTGATCAAACAGCTTTTTACCTGGTGGGACGGACAGAGTGCGGGCACAAGGCTCTGGACCTGGCGCAAAGGGGTGAAAGTGGGCACAGATTCACAGGGAAATATCTATTATCGGGAGCGCCATCGCGACAGGCGCTGGGTGATCTATAATGGGCCTGTCGATGCCTCGCGCATTCCACCGGAATGGCATGGCTGGCTGCATCATACGGTAAATGAACTGCCGGGTGAGTCGACGCACAAGCACAAAAAATATGAGTTACCGCATCTTTCGAATCAAACCGGTACGCCCAACGCCTATCGTCCCGGCGGCAGCATTCTGGCTGGGCCGAACACTGCCAAACCTGCCGGAACCCCTGCCGGAACCTATGAAGCCTGGAGGCCGGACGCATAGCCATGGGGGGAAATTTAGTTGAGACGCTGATCGGGGCCGCTGTGCTGGCCGTTGCGGCCATGTTTTTGGCTTTTGGTTATTCAAGCAGCACGGTTGGCCGCGATGGGGGCTTTATACTGACGGCTAAATTTGACCGGGTTGACGGTCTGGTGACTGGCAGCGATGTGCGCATGTCGGGAATCAAGATCGGCACGGTGGTGGATCAAAAGCTTGATCCCGTCACCTATCAGGCGGTCATTGAGATGGATATTGATCCGGATGTGAAGCTGCCGGATGATTCTTCCGCAAAAATCACCAGTGAGGGATTGCTGGGGGCGACCTATATGTCCATCGAGGTGGGTAGCGGCGAAGACCTGCTGCAAAATGGCGGCGAGATCCGCTACACTCAGGGCTCGGTCGATTTGATGGGCCTGATCGGCCAGGCCATATTCTCCGCCAGCGGTAAAACTGAAGAGAAGAAATGACGGCAGCCGCCACCCAAGATGCAGCGCCCGGTCAACAATGGCAGGCGGATTCCTATGCGCGCAATGCCCGCTTTGTGGCCGATCTGGCGCAGCCCGTGGTGGATTTGCTGAACCCCCGGCCGGGAGAGGATATTCTCGATCTCGGCTGCGGCGATGGAGTGCTTAGCCTCACAATTGCTGCGCGGGGCGCAAATGTGACCGGCATTGATCCCAGCCCCTCTTTGGTGGCGGCGGCGCGGGCCAGCGGGCTTGCCGCTGTCCGGGGCGATGCAACCCTGCTGCCTTTCACGCACTGCTTTGATGCGGTGTTCAGCAATGCGGTGTTACACTGGATATCCAGGCCGGATGCGGTCATAGCCGGCGTCGCGCAGGCATTGCGGCCGGGCGGCCGTTTTGTCGGTGAATTTGGCGGGCATGGCAATGTGGCAGCGATTGTGGTGGCTCTGCGCGCCACCGCCCGCAGGCATGGTCTGGCTGAATCCGAGGTATCGCCCTGGTTTTACCCAACGCCTGCGGAATATGCCGGCAGGCTGACCCGAGGCGGTTTCCGCGTGCAGTATATTGAGTTAATTCCCCGGCCCACACCGCTGCCTACAGGCATTGAAGGCTGGCTCGACACATTTCGCGCACCGTTTTTCCAATCCCTGCCCAGCGAAAAACGCGCTGCGATTCGTCAGGAGATTATTGATCTGCTGGCGCCTTCACTCCGTGATTCGCAAGGCAACTGGACGGCGGATTATGTGCGGCTGCGTTTTGCAGCGCATCTGGACTGACAGGCATGAACCCTGGTGGATAGCGCGGGATGGCACGATATATGAGATCCGGTTTTGCCGCGGCTTTCGCCGTCTGGATGTTTGGAGCCGCGTCCGCCTGGGCGCAGGTGATCATACCGCCGGATCCAACCCCAGAAACCCTGGAAGTCCCCAGCCTGGAAGAGGAGTTGGGGGGTGTTGCGCCCTGGCAGCAGCCTCCCGCGGAAAAGACCCTGCCGAAGGCCGCAGAAACGGAGGCGGAACGCCGCGCAAAGACCGTGCGGCTGAATGGGCTGGACAAAATTACCGGGCGCATATTGTCTTTTGACGCGCCGGTTGATGAACCGACCCCCTTTGGGGCGCTGCAAATTACGGCGCGCACCTGTCATAAGCGCCCGCCGGAAGAAACGCCGGAAACCAGCGCCTATCTGGAGATTGCCGATACCGGTCCCGCCGCATCGGGCAGCAGCGCCCCCGCATCGGCGGCGCCAATTTTTGCCGGTTGGATGTTTGCCTCCAGCCCGGCGCTTTCGGCGCTGGAACATCCGATTTACGATGTCTGGGTCATTGATTGTAAAAGCTCGGCCCCGCCACAGGGGTCCGGCAGCGAATAAAAATCCGCGCTGCTGTTAATGGCCCCGCGCAAGAGACGCTGATAGTGCGCGCGCGGAATTTCGATGCCGCCAAAGCGGGCCAGATGCGGTGTGATGAATTGCGTATCCAGCAATTGAAACCCGCCGCGCCGCAGCCGCCCGGCCAGATGCGTCAGCGCGACCTTGCTGGCGTCGCGCGCCCGGCTGAACATGCTTTCGCCAAAAAAGGCGGCGCCGATTTGCAGGCCATAAACGCCCCCGGCAAGGCGCCCGTCCAGCCAGCATTCCACGCAATGCCCGTGGCCCTGATCGAACAATGCCGTGTACAGATCAATAATTTCATCATTGATCCAGCTGTCTTCATGGCCGGGCCGGGGCGCCGCGCAGGCCCGCATGACCTGTTCAAATGCGGTATCAATGCGTACCGTAAAATGATCCGCCCGGATGGTGCGGGCCAGGCTGCGCGAAACATGAAACCGGTCCAGGGGCAAAATACCGCGTTTGTCGGGGTCCAGCCAGAACAGTTCCGTACTGTTACGGCTTTCGGCCATGGGGAAATAGCCATGACCATATGCGCGCAGCAGCAGTTCCGGGGTCAGTTGCGGCATATCAGCGCCTGATCGTTTCAGCCATTCGCCAGGAAGTTCTCCAGCCAGTGAATGTCATAATTGCCAGCGATGAAATCCGGTGACTGTAACAGGCTCAGATGCAGATCAATGGTCGTGTCGATACCGTCAATGACAAATTCATGCAGTGACCGGCGCAGGCGCATAATGCATTCGTCGCGGTCGCGCCCATGCACAATCAGTTTCCCGATCATGCTGTCATAATATGGCGGTATCCGGTATCCGGCGTAAGCTGCGGAATCGACGCGCACGCCAAGGCCGCCTGGAACGTGAAAATTCCTGATCGTGCCTGGAGACGGAACAAAAGTGCGGGGATTTTCGGCATTGATGCGGCATTCGATGGCATGACCGCGCAACTGAATGTCATTTTGTGTAAAGCTCAGGGGCAGGCCGCTGGCTACACGGATCTGCTCGCGCACCAGGTCGATACCGGTCACCATTTCAGTTACCGGATGTTCCACCTGAATGCGCGTATTCATCTCGATGAAATAAAATGCGCCATTCTCATACAGGAACTCAATGGTTCCGGCCCCCAGATATCCAAGGCGTGACATGGCCTTGGTAACGATCGCGCCGATTTCCCGCCGGGCTGCGTCATTCAGCGCCGGGGACGGGGATTCCTCCAGAACTTTCTGATGGCGCCGTTGCAGCGAACAGTCGCGCTCGCCCAGATGCACCACATTGCCGTGGCTATCCGCCATGATCTGAATTTCTATGTGACGCGGCTGCGCCAGATATTTTTCCAGATACATCGCGTCATCGCCGAAGGCCGCGCGGGCTTCTCTGCGGGCGGTGGTCAGCGCCTCGGCAAGCATCGCAGGGTTTGCGGCTACTTTCATGCCGCGCCCGCCGCCACCGGCTGCCGCCTTGCACAGCACGGGATAGCCGATTTTGCCGGCGATCTCAGCGGCATCGCTATCGCTTACCGCGCCGGGCGAGCCGGGAACAACTGGCACGCCTGCGGCGATCATGGCCTGCTTGGCGGCAATCTTGTCCCCCATGGTGCTGATATGCTCCGGGCGGGGGCCAACGAAGGTGATCGCGTGCGCGGCAAGAATTTCAGCAAAGCGCGCATTTTCCGAAAGGAAGCCATAGCCCGGATGCACGGCGTCCGCGCCGGTAATTTCACACGCGGTGACAATGGCTGGAATATTCAGATAGGATTTTGCTGCGGCAGGCGGCCCAATACAGACACTTTCATCGGCCATGCGTACATGCATGGCTTCTGAATCGGCGGTGGAGTGCACAGCGACTGTGGCGATCCCCATTTCCTTGCAGGCGCGATGGATGCGCAGGGCAATCTCGCCGCGATTGGCGATCAACAGCTTTTTGATCATCTTCCGGTCCAGTGAAGTTTCGGCCACCGCATCATTTGATCTGTCATTCGATAACAACCAGGGGTTCGCCAAATTCAACGGGCTGTCCGTCTTTCACCAATATCCGGGTAATTTTGCCGGAACGCGGGGCAGTGATCGGGTTCATGGTTTTCATGGCTTCGATAATCAGCAGGGTCTGCCCGGTCTCCACGGCATCGCCTACAGCGATGAAGGGTGCGGCGCCAGGTTCCGGCGCCAGATAGGCCGTGCCAACCATGGGTGAAGGCACAGCACCGGGATGCGCAGCACCGCCTTCGGCGGGCGCGGGCGCAGAGGCGCTGGCGGCTGCGGGCGCCGGGGCCGCATAATGCAATACCGGCGCAGCGTTTCCTGGCGCGCGCGCGACGCGCACCCGCAGGCCCTGATGTTCGATTTCGATTTCCGTCAAACGGGTTTCATCCAGAAGCTCCGCGAGGGCGCGGATCATTTCCTTATCAATTTTATCTTTGTTCATGCTTCTTTCCGTTAACTCAGTATTTCTGTCAGGGCGTTTAGCGCCAGAATATATCCTTGGGCGCCAAAGCCGCAGATCAGTCCCAGTGCCGCTGGCGTAATATAGGAATGATGCCGGAATGTCTCGCGCTGAAACAGATTCGACAGATGCACCTCAATGACCGGTTTTTCGAAGGCCCGCAGCGCATCCAGTATGGCGATGGAAGTATGGGTATAGGCGCCCGCATTGATAATGATGGCGTCGGCCCGGCCACGTCCCTGCTGAATCCACTCCACCAGTTCGCCTTCATGGTTTGACTGACGAAAATCAAGCTGCCAGCCCTGTGCCGAAGCCGATTTCAGCATGTGCTGATGAATATCGTCCAGTGTCGTCCTGCCATAGATTTCAGGCTCTCTGACGCCAAGCAGGTTAAGGTTTGGGCCGTTAAGCACAAGAATCGTCGCTGGCATGTGGCCTCCCAAAACATTCTATCCCGCTTTTTAGCCGACCCGGACCTTTCTGGGAAGGGCCGCGCGCTTATCCCAGCGCCGCCCTGATGCTTTGTGCGATCTGTTGCAGCTCTGCCGGGTCGGCCATGGAGCGGGCGTGAAAAGCCAGATCCACCCCGGCACGGCGGGGAATGATGTGGAAATGAATGTGAAACACCGTCTGTCCGGCGGCGCTGCCATTAAACTGGTACACCCCGATTCCATCAGGTTTGAGGGCGGTATTGACGGCCCCGGCAAGATGCCGGGTTGCCCGGATCAGCGTGGCGGCGTCATCAGCGCTGACTTCATGCAGATTGGGCGCATGTTTTTTTGGAATAACCAGACAATGTCCCGGCGATTGCGGCATGATATCCATGAAGGCCAAAATTTCGGCAGTTTCATAAAGCTTTATGGCGTCCATTTCACCGCGCACAATTTTGCAAAATATGCAATTTGCGTCGCTGCTCATTCTTCAAGTTCCTCCTGTGTGCCTTTGCGGAACGGGGAGTGCTCCGCCAGCTGATGCGAATCCTCAATTACATGCATACGTTCCTGCGCCAGGAAGTGACGCACGGCGTCGCGCAGGCGCTGATCCTTGATCCAGTGGGCGCTATAGGTAAGGCTGGGCAAATATCCCCGCGCCAGCTTGTGCGCCCCCTGCGCCCCGGCTTCCACCCGCGCCAGACCCCTGGCGATGGCAAATTCAATAGCCTGATAATAGCAGGCTTCGAAATGTAGAAAAGGATGCTCTTCAATGCAGCCCCAGTTGCGCCCGAACAGGGTGTCGGCGCCAATAAAATTAATGGCCCCGGCAATAGGGCGCCCGGCGCGGCTGCACAGGGCCAGCGCAATTTTGTCAGCCATGCTGGCCCCGATCAGGCTGAAAAATGCGCGTGTGAGATAGGGCTGTCCCCATTTGTTGCGTCCCGTATTCAGATAAAACCGGTAAAAAGCGTCCCAATGGGCCTCCTTGATAGCGCTGCCGGTCAGCATCTCGATTTCTATGCCGTTCGCATGCGCCTCGCGGCGTTCCTTGCGGATCTGCTTGCGTTTGCGCGAGTTCAGGCTGTTCAGGAAATCATCAAAATTCCGATATCCCTGATTTTGCCAATGGAATTGATAATGCGTGCGTTGCAGAAAACCCGATACGCCCAGCAATTCCCACTCGTCTTTTTCCAGAAAGGTAAAATGCAACGAGGAAACCCCGGACTTTTCCGCTATTTCGGTGCATGCCTGCACCAATGCAGTGCGGTGGCGATCGGCGTTCGCATGCGGGCGGACAAGAATGCGGCGGCCCGGTGCGGGGGTAAAAGGCACGCAGACTTGCAGTTTGGGATAATAGTTTCCGCCTACCCGGTGATAGGCGTCCGCCCATGCATGATCGAAAACATATTCCCCATAGGAATGCGATTTCAAATACATGGGAAGCGCCCCCATAAGCGTGCCGTCCGGCGTTTCCAGCACCAGATGGCGTACCGCCCAGCCGGTCTTGTCCGCTGCCGATCCCGATTCTTCCAGCGCCAGCAGGAATGCATGAGAAATGAATGGATTGTAGGGCGCCGGTGCGTCCTGATGCTGCCCATCGGGATTGGCGCAGGCATCCCACTGGGCGGGGCTGATCTCATTTATGTTTTCGACGATGCGAACCTGTAGCCGTTCGCCCGGATCAGGCATGAAATCCCTCAAATATATAACTGTCCGCATAGGCTTTTGCGGTTGCAAGCTGGGCCGCTGTGCGCACGGTCCAGCACAGCAGCGCAATGCGCTGGCGGCGCACGGCGCGGGTTGGCGGTCCAGGAAGATCGCCCACATTGTAAGATACAAAATGCGGCTGGCTAGTTTCACAGCTCCATAATTTCGTCCAGGCCAGACGATGGCGCCAGGCCATGCCAGGCTCTGGCCGGGAAATAAAATTCATCGCAATCTGCCCGCGCACAAAGGCGGGGGCGTTTTCGGCAAACCATGCGACGCTGGCAGGGTTAAAGGATTGCACGGCGAACGGGCCGGTATACTGGCTCAGCAGATCGGCAATACGGGCCTCCAATGGGCCAATGCGGCCGCCATTTGGAACTTTGATCTCGATCAGTATGGGCGCGCGGCCTGCCACCGCATCCAGCGTGTCGGCCAATGTCGGGATCGTTTGGGTGCTGTTTTTTAAATGCAGCCGGCCAAGGGCTTTCGACTCCATGCGTTTTACGGAGCCGGATCCGTTGGTCATGCGATCCAGTGTGAAGTCATGAAACACAATGGGAACCCCATCCGCCGAAGCCTGGACATCCAGCTCCATCCCATAGCCATGTTGCACCGACGCCTGAAACGCCGCCAGACTGTTTTCCGGCGCATCGCTGTTATTGTCAAACAAGCCGCGATGGCTATAGAGGTGTTTGGTCAGCCATTCGGTCATCTGTGTTCAGACGGGTTCGATGTCGAAGATAGCAGCGATCTCGACGGTCATGCCAAAGGGCAGACTGTCCACGCCCACAGCATAGCGCGCATGCACGCCAATAGGGCCCAGTATTGCGACAATCACATCCGACGCCCCATTTATGACTGCCGGATGCTGGGTGAAATCGGAGGTCGCGTTTACAAAGCCCTCGATGCGCACACAGCGCCGTACCCGGCCGAGATCGCCGCCGCAGGCGGCGCGCAGCTGCGCCAGCACATTCAAGGCCGTCAATCGCGCCGCCTTTTGCGCCGTCTCAATATCAATGCCCGCGCCGCATTTGCCGGTATATTCCAGGCCCTTCGGGCCCATCGGCCCCTGGCCGGAAATGAACACCAGATTGCCGCTGATGACGAAAGGCGTGTAATTGGCGACAGGTGCGGCCGCGCTGGGCAATTCAATCCCCAATTCTGCCAGACGCTGCTCTATGCTATTGGTCATGCGGCGACTCCTGTGTGAGGCCCGCATGATATCACTGGAATGAAATAAACGCATGACAAGTTCGCACCCTACCATGCCCGCCGAATGGGAAGCGCATCAGCGCACCTTCATGGCCTGGCCCTGCCGTGATGCGCTGTGGGGTAGTGCCCCGGCGCTGGAACGGGCGCGGCTGGCCCATGCAAATGTAGCGCGCGCGATCGCGCAGTTTGAACCAGTCACCCTGGTCACGCGCCCTGAACATGCCGATGCCGCAGCCGCTATCTGCGGGGCAGGGGTGTCGGTCATCAGCCATGAAATTGATGATTCCTGGATGCGTGACACCGGCCCGAGCTTTGTGCGTGACGGGAAGGGGGCGCTGGCGGGGGTGCAGTGGCGCTTCAATGGCTGGGGCGGAAAATATGTGCCCCATGACAAGGACGCGCGCATTGCGTCTGAGCTGCTGCGCGAACTTGGCCTTGATTGTCTGCGCGCGCCGCTGATTGCAGAGGGAGGCGCGCTGCATGTGGACGGCGCGGGCACGCTGCTTACTACACGGCAATGTCTGTTGAACCCCAACCGCAATCCCGGCCTCAGCGCGAGTGAGGTTGAGGCAGTGCTCAAACCGCTGCTTGGCGTAAGCAAGGTAATCTGGCTGGAACAGGGGCTCAGCGGAGATGAAACCGATGGCCATATTGACAATGTTGCGTGTTTTTCCCGTCAGGGAACACTCATCGTGCAAGATTGTGAGGATCCGGCCGATCCTGATTTCCCTATTGTTGCGCAGAATCTGGAACGGCTGCGCACAGAGCGCGACGCCGCCGGCAACCGGTTGGAGATTTTGAAACTGCCCGCACCCAAAAGGGTGCCGGATGACCGGGGGGGCTTCCTGACCCTGTCATATGTGAATTTTTACCTGGTCAATGGCGGGTTGATCATGCCGGCCTTTGATGATCCTGCTGACGCCCGCGCCAAACAGGTGCTGGCATCAGTATTTCCCGGTCGCCGGATTGTGCAGATTGCCGCGCTGGATATCGTGCGCGGCGGCGGCGGCATTCACTGCATTACGCAACAAATGCCAAGGCCCTGACATTATCTGCGGCTAATCAGGTTCAGATTGCGGGCGCGGCGATTTTTTTCGCGGTACATTGCGCGGTCGGCCTTGCGCAGCAAATCTTCCGGCTGGGTCCAGACATTATAGTCGGCGCAGCCCAGACTGGCGCGTATGGGGATGGATACATCGCGATAGCTCAGATTGCTTTCGTTCAGCTTCTGGCGGAGTATTTCGGCGCGCTTGCGGCCCACCTGTTTCTGGGCATGGACAAACAGCACAGCATATTCATCGCCGCCCAGCCGCGCCACCAGATCGGTCTTGCGCACATTGCTGAGCAGCAGTTCCCCCACCCGCCGCAGCACCATGTCCCCCGCCTCATGGCCATAAGTGTCGTTGATTATCTTAAATCCGTCCAGGTCAATGAATGACAGCACGCCTTCTTCATTATACCGGCGGGCGGATAGCAGCGCGCGATTCAACCCGTCCATAAAGCCGCGCCGGTTCATCAGCCCGGTCAGCTCGTCCGTGCTGGTAAGGGATTCCAGATGCTGGATGCGGGCTTCCTGTTCGGCGAGACGCTGTTCGGCCTGAGCGGCCAGGTTGAGCACCTCGGAGATAAAGGCGAGGCCCTCCGGCTCCTTGCGGTAACTTTGACTTTCGCACAGCTTGCGCAATTGCATGGTCGTGTGCTGTGTCAGATCATGCGGATGACTGTATGGACCGGGTTTGGCTAATGACTGGCTCATGGCATTGATCCTGTTTCAAAACTGCATTCTTCCCCAATTCTTGCCTCATGGGGTAATGCAGGGTCTGTGCCAGAAAAAAGCCCGGCAACCGGCGGCGCTGCGAAGCAGGATTGCGTGTTGGCCCGGCAACAATTTCCGGGGCTGGGAATTTCTTTCCATGTTTTGACAAAAAGTGCCTTTGGTATGGATTTTTATGCCTTTTCCAAGATTTCCCCTGTCGTAAACCGCGAATCTGTATAGTTTGTAATCTTACCGCAGTGGGCGATGGTTGGGCGCTAGGAACATCTTATGTATTACAAATGGATCAGCCCCGCTGCCTTTGGGCTTTGTGCGGTACTGCTGGCGGTGCCAGGCGTCCCAGGCGGGAAGGCATGGGCCCTTGAGGCGCTGGCCGCGCATCCGCCCATGCTGTCTCACCGGGCAATCTACAAGATCAGCCTGGCCCCTGGCCGCAACCGGGGTCAGGTTTCCAGCGTGGATGGCCGTATGGTTACGCAATGGCAGGAAGTCTGTGAAGGTCTCATTTCCGAACAGCGCATTGTTACGGAAATGCTGGACGATGCCGGCGAACAATCGCTGAGCGACATTTCGGCTTCGTCCTGGGAATCGCTGGATGGTCAGCATTTCCGTTTTTCCATGCGTCAGCGCCTGGATAACAAGCTAGTGGCGGAATATGAAGGGGTGGCGGATTTCCCGTCCGCCCTGGCCAGCGGCAAGGCGAAAATGCGCAAACCCGAAGAGAAAGAAATTACGCTGCCTCCAGGCGTGCTGTTTCCCAGCGCCTATATGCAGTCCCTGCTCGATGCAGCAAGACGCGGAGAAAAGAACATCTCCCGCTATGTATTTGATGGCACATCGGAATCAGATTATTACGTCGTGGTCTCCTCGATTGGCGCGGCTACAACGGTCGATGCGGCGCGCCAGGCAAAGCCTGGACCCATGCCGGCGGAAATCCACAAATCCGTTCAGAAAACCATTTCAGGCTTAACCTGGTGGCCGGTTCAGGTTTCCTATTATGCGCTGGACCAAAATGAAGGTTTGCCGGAATTTGAAATGGCTTTCAAACTCTATGACAATGGCGTCAGCGCCGATCTGACTTTGGATTATGGCGCTTTTGCCCTGCTGGGGTCACTGCAACGCCTGGAAGTCTATAAACCGCCTGATTGCTAAGGCACTCTGCATTTAGACCATTTTTTGATCTGATTTACGCATATCCAAGATTGCGGATGTATTTTTCGCATTCCATCGGAGAGATGGCGCCTATGATTTTGCCGATGTACCTCCAGACATCTTCGACAGATCGTTTGGCGGCTTTTCGCAGCAGTGTCTTGATCTTTGAGAACAGCTGTTCGATTAGATCCATGTCGGGGCTGCAGGGGGGGCAGGAATAATATCTGCGCTCCGCACGCTTCTATGGCTTTGCGTGCCTGCTGACGCTTATGACTGCCCAGATTATCCATGATCAGGATGTCGCCGTGCCAAAGTTCGCGAGCCAGCGCTTGAGCGGCATAGCTGGCGAAGATATCGCCGTTCATCGGGCAATCCAGCACCATCGGCGCAATGATGCCATCGAGCCGCAGGCCGGCGACGAAGGTCATGGTTTTCCAATGGCCATAGGGCGTTTTTCCGCGCAGGCGCTGGCCCTTGCGGCATCGGCCATGGGTACGCGTCATGTTGGTCTTCGCCTCCCCCTTCGCTAAAGCTATGGGGGACAAAGCAGGTCTCGTCCAGAAAGACAAGGCGGCGTATATCCAGCGAGGGCTGGCTGGTGATCCAATCCGCCCGCTTCAACGCAATATCAGGCCGTTCCTGCTCGGTGGGCAGAAGGCTTTTTTTGAAGCTGATCTTTTCTTTGGCGAAGAAACACCAGATCGCCGGCACGCTCACATGCACGCCACGTCCGGCCAACTCTGGCCTGCTGCCGGCTTGACAAAACCCCGTCGAAAAGCAACGGGGTTTTGCCAGAGGTCTGAAGGCCCGGAACTTTTTGTTCCGGGCTTTTTTATGGATCAGGGGCTGCTGTTAGAAAGCATAGGCGATGTTGATCGAGGCAAAGTCGCGATCATCCAAGGGCGCATCCGGACCGAAGTTGGCTGTCCAGCTTACACTGCCTGTCCAGCGCGACTGATAGTTCGCCGCCAGTGACAGGCCAATTGCCTTGCGTTCGGCCATATAATTGCCCAGCGGCGAAGGTGTGCGCCCGCCAAAATCCCATTTCCATGCAATCTGCGGCACCAGATTGACGGGGCTGCTGAACACACGGTTATAGGTCATGTTGAAGATGCCTTGTGCGCCCCACGAGAAGGGTGTGGCGTAATTGGTTGGCCCCTTCAGATCCGTGTTCAGCTTATAGGTCGCGGCAGCAATCGGGTTCAACAGTCCTTCGCTGCCGCTGGCGGAGGCGATGGCAGAACTGGTGGAAATACCTGGCACCATTACCATGCCGACCTCCGTCACAACAGTGCCGCCATCCGCCTTCATCATCGACACGATCGGATTGGAGCCGAACAGCGCCGAGGTGATGGTGGCTTGCGCCGTGAACACATCCTCCGTCGGGATTTCGATATAGCCGTCGGGACGCACATTGGCGGCGGTCAGTTGCGATGAACGGACCTGCGGCGTGATCGGGGTTGGCACGGCGCCGGTTCCGGAGTCGATATGACGGGCGAACAGTACGTCGCCAGCCAATGCCGTCGCCACATTGGGCGCCTGGTTGGCGTTTTCCTGATCAAGCGAGATATAGCCCAGGCGATTGGCAACCTCGACCAGGCTGGCCGCTGTGCCCGCTGGGAACACCACCGAAGTTGTGCCCGCGGGATTGGCCGCACTCACGGCCGGAGGCGTGCCAAGGGTCGAGCCGCCCAGACCGATCAGAGAATTGGGGCCGGGAGGAGCAAAAGTTGTCCCGCCAGAACCGATAAGCGTACTGGTTGGGACAACCGCACCCCCGACCAGTGTTGCCGGATTAAACAGGCTGGCCGGAAGCGCAGCAACCGTCAGGGCGCCTTGCTGGGCCAATGCGGCGGCCTGGGCAAGCCCGGGTGTCGTCGGCGTGATGCTCGCTGCATAGCTGTCAGGAAGCGCCCCAAAAGAACCGGCAATGCCCGCCTGATTGCCTTCAATCCGCGTCACCTCGGCAAAGCTGACGAACTGCGCGCCAGATCCGCCCGCTGCCGACTGGTTGCCAGCCTGGTTTCTGGTGGTGGTGAAGCGGCCCGGAGAAATTTCAACATTGCGCGACGGCGCCGTGGGTGAGCCAACGCCCGCCGGCAGATCCGCGCCAGTATTGAAGGCGGTACGGCCATCAAGATCGGCAAATAGCGCAGACACTTCCGAACCGACATAGCTCAGCGGCTGATCGTGACGATAGGTCGCCTCGGCCTGGAACGCCAGGGAACCGAGCGTGGTGTTCATGCTGGCGCCAACCAGTTTGATATCTTCGGGATATTCCAGACGATAATTCTGGGTATTGGCAATAACGGCGGCAAGTGACGCCTCAAGTGTTCCGGTCACCGTGCGCAAGCGGGCCATATTATTACAATTGGTATAGCCGCCGGGGATGCGGAAATCGACATTGGAGCGGTTCCTGGCATTGTCACCGGCAATAAACGGCCTTCCGGTGGCCGAAGCCACACCCTGAGCCTGCAACTGGGTACCTACCTGCAGTGGTCCTGCGAGCACGTTGCAGAGTTGTTGCGCCCCTTCATAAATATTCACCGGCGCAGCGCCTGCGGCGGCGCTATAAACCGGACCACTGGCCGCCAATATCGGCGCCGGCACACCTGCGGCAATGTCAGCTGCATTGGGGGCGGCAAGCGCAGCGTTGAAGTTCGCCAGATCCGTTCCGGATACTGTGGCGGCGTCCGCCTGTATGGTGCCGTTGGTGTTGAGTTTGCCAACATAATCCCGCGCCTGACCACTCAGTGTGGTGGCGGTGCCGATACTGACGGCGCGCGTCACATCGGTGCGGTTCTGCGTCAGGATCGGCAGGCGTGAATGGTAATTGATGAAATACAGGCCGAACTCCATGCCATTGTTCAGCTCTTCATTGAAGTAACGCAGCGCGAAGCCGAACTCGCCGCCATCATCGGCGTTTTTGTCATTGGCGCGTTCAACCGACACCGACGGCACGTTTACCGCCAGCCGGCTCTGCCAGTAGAGGTCGGAGTCGAGGCCATTGGCGATCTGGAACGGGTTGAAGCGGTCATCATCTCCAAAATCAGAAGTGCCGGAGCGAATTGGCTGCGAACCGCGGCCGACAATATCAGCCGAACTGAAATAGGTGCCTGAGGGATCGGGCACGATATTATCGGACTTGAACTGATAGAAACCTTCGATGCTGAAATTCATCGGCAGGCCGAGCGCCGCCTTCGCCGCCAGAATCGGCGTGAAGAATTCCTTCACTTCGGAACCCGGCTTGCGAGTTGCAGCAACGTCGATCGGGTTGATGACGTTCAGGCCGTTCTGGATGAAGGTGCTTTCGCCCCAGCTGATCACCTGATTACCACCGCGCAATTCCAGCGGCAGGCCGCCGACCTCAAAGCTGCCGCCGACAAAATAGTCGAGCAGCTTGGCGTTCTGCGAAACCTCGCTGCGCGCCGCTGAGCTGAGCTCCCGATAATCGGTATTGTCCGCGATCGGATCGACAAAGGCCGTACCGCGCACAAAGGCATTGAAATTGCGCCAGGTCGCCGAGGCTTCCGAGGTCACCTTCAGGGCGCCGGAGAACACATCCCACTGGCCATAGTTCAGATTGCCATCGTCACTGTTGACGCCAGCGCCTTTTTCGATGTTCGAGGCGTCATAAATCTTGCAGCCGCCCCCGGGCTGTCCAAGATTGCGGCAATCCCGGGCGCTGGTGCGCATCGATGCGCCTGCCGAAAGCACCGTGTCAATTGAGCCGGCAACCTCGCCATATTTATAGTCAACCGCGTTTGCCGACTGTGTTAGCATGGTGGAACCGAGCAGAGCGATAGTTGACAGCGCAAGACGCCGGCTGGCGTTCAGCGCGACGATGCTGGAACAGTGGGGTTTCTTTTTGTGGAACATTCATGCCTCCTGGGTAATGTGATCTTGTTGTTTTCGTTGTGGTTCTCGGTGTGACCGGGAAACGTCACGCGAAGCGCCCAAAAAATGGACGGTTCGGGAGGGGGCCACGAACCGTCCAAAGTTATTGAGGCATGGCGCCGCCAAGACGGCGCTACGCTGTAACGGCGCGGAGTCCACGCCGTGTCTGCAAGGCACGCGATCAAAGGTTGATCAGAAATACTTGCAAACCTCATTTTGACATTCACCGTCAAATTTCCTCGCCGGACGCTGTGTCAGCGTCAGACTTCGTTAAGCTCTCGATGTATGGGCAGATACTGATGAACTGGTCAGCAAATGACACGCGTCGCCGTTGGTTGCCGCAATTCTCCAAATTTGCACCAAGTTTCTGCCCGTTAATCGTTTTACAAACTACATAGCGGGCGAACTTCTGAAGCCCCCTCGCCAAATGAAACCGTTTTGATGCTTACTTGCGATTTATCTACACAAGTAGCGTCACTGATCCGATCCGGGGGCAAGCTATGAAGACGGAGGCCTGGTGTCAATAAATTTAGTTAGTAAATTTACTAACTAAATTCGTGCGGCGGAGAATGCCGCCATGAGTTGCAAAAATACAACGTTTGGGAGGTCTGATCTAGAATCCCTGCCGATCCAGGCTTGCCTCAATGAAGGCCTGCGCTTCTACCCAGTCACTGGTATGCAGATGGCAGTTTTGCGCTGGGCCAACCAGCGCCGCCAGACGCCGGTCAGCGATAAAATGCAACAGGCTAACCCGGCTGGCCTGTTCCGCCACCGCATCAATATGCGGCGGTAAATCATCCAGAAAGAATATTGGCGCATTGATCTGTTCAGCAAGAAATCGCAGTGGCAGGCCTTTGGATCCGGCATTCGCGATCAGGGGGTAATCCATGCCATGCCGGCGCAGCCAGCGCTGCCGCGCTGTAAAGGCGGTTGACGGAACATTGCTTAATACGATGATCTGTGCGCGCTGGTTAAGCTGTTGCAGGGCCTGTGCGGCCCCGTCAACCGGATCAAGCGCCTCAGTGTCGGTTTTAAAAAATTCTTCCAGCAGGTCTTTTACCTGTCCCTGTGTGCTCGGCTCGCCGCTGCTGCGCTTGCGGATATTTCCAGTAATGGCAAAGCTTTTCAAATCAAGCCAGTGGCCATTGCGTTCAAGGAAACGTTCCAGACCGGCAATGAAATAGGCAATCACCTCATCCGCGTCTGTTACAATCAGGGGGCGCGCGGGGTTCAGATCGAGGCTCTCCAACTGATTGCGCACATGCGGCTCCATGCGGTTCAGCTCCATTCCCGGGATTGATGGGCTGTCAGCGCGGCATGCGCCTGGGCGGGAAGCTGCGGGCCAATATTCCTCGCGGCAGTGAATTCAATCAGACTGGGTTCATGTGCGAGTAAAAACTCAATTATTGCGACATGCAGTGCGGGGTCCATGATCCGGTCGCGTAATTCGTCGGGATTCAGACCAGTTAAATCAAGGAAACGTCCCCTAAGTTGTATATTTTCTATAATAAAGACGAGCGCATCCAGCGCCATCGCTTCAGCCTGATCCCGGTCCAATTGCCGCACCTCATTAAAATTAACTAGAAACATACACATTTTCGGTATTAATTAACAGCCTGGCGGGGGCGCCGCCGGAATTTTAATAATTCAGTGACATAGAATTGTTTATTGTCTGGCCTGTCTGTCGCTTTAAGGACACAAGTCTGAAGTGGGCCAGATCGGTTCTGTTGAGTTGAGTTTGAGCGGAGATATTCTCCTGCGACCGAAGCGATAACGGGATATGGGCACTATTACGGATGGCCAAGACGATTCTGATATGTGAAGACAACAAGCTGAACATGAAGCTTTTTCATGATCTGCTGGTTGCACATGGTTATTCCACAATTCAGACATCCGAGGGAATGGAGGCGCTCGAACTTGCGCAGCGGCATAAACCTGATCTGATCCTGATGGATATCCAGCTGCCTGGGGTTTCGGGACTTGAGGTTACGAAATGGATCAAGGAAGATGATGATATACGTCATATTCCCGTGGTGGCGATCACCGCATTTGCTATGAAGGGTGATGAAGTTCGAATCAAGGATGGCGGCTGCGAGGCCTATATCGCGAAACCGATTTCGGTCACGGATTTCCTGACCACCATTCGCCGCTTTTTAGATTGAACAGGTATGACTGAATGACTGCCCGCGTACTGGTCGTTGATGATGTTCCAGCGAACGTGAAGCTGCTTGAAGCAAAGCTGAGCGCTGAATATTACGAAGTCCTGACGGCGGTGAACGGCCAGCAGGCGCTGGAAGTTGCAGAGGCTGAACTGCCGGACATTATCCTGCTCGATGTCATGATGCCGGTGATGGATGGGTTTACCGCCTGCCGCAAGCTGAAGGAAAATGCGCGTCTGCGCCACATACCGGTCATTATGATCACCGCTCTCGATCAGCCGTCCGACCGGGTGCAGGGGTTGACCTCCGGCGCCGATGATTTCATCAGTAAACCGATAAAAAATAATCCGCTTTTCCCGCGTGTCCGCAGCCTGATACGCCTGAAGATGATGACTGACGAATTGCGCGCCCGCGACATCACCGGGCAGAATCTCGGCCTGGAAAATGTGCCGGGTTGGGAAGACGCGAACGGTTTTCTGGGCCGGATTCTGATAATTGATGACCAGGCGCGCTCCAGCGCACGGGTGAGCAGCGCGCTCATTGAAGCAGGCCACAGTACCCAGGTTGTAGATGATGCGGCCGAAGCCCTGCTGCTTTCAAAGGGGGGCGCATTTGATCTGATCATCGTCAGTCTTTCTCTGCGGAATTACGATGGCTTGCGGCTTTGCTCGCAGTTCCGTACCGCGGAGGAAACACGCACTGTCCCTCTGCTGATCATTGTTGAAGATCCGGAGGATAGCCGCCTTGCGCGCGGCCTGGATATGGGCATCAATGATTATCTCGTGCGGCCGATTGAAAGCAATGAACTGTTCGCGCGGGTGCGCACGCAGTTGCGATGGCACAGATATGAGGAAAAGCTGCGCCATAATCTGCATATCAGCCTGCAAATGGCAGTCACCGACGCGCTTACCGGGCTGCATAACCGGCGCTATATGGAAACGCATCTTCAGATACTGACCGAACGCGCCAAAAAAGAAGACAGGCCGCTTTCCCTGCTGATGGTGGACATTGATTTTTTCAAGAACATCAATGACGCATATGGCCATGATGCGGGAGACCAGATATTAAAGCAGTTCGCCACCGGAATTTCGCGCAACATTCGCGGCATTGATCTGGCCTGCCGGTTCGGAGGCGAGGAGTTTGTTGTCATCATGCCGGAAACGGATATGGCGATTGCATCCCTGGTCGCGGAAAGAATTCGTCAGTATACGGAAACATTTTCGTTTAATGCCGGCGCGGCGGAACCGGTTTCGCTCACAACCAGCATCGGGGTCGCCAGCCTGTTTGGGGCCGATGATACGCCGCAAGGGGTGCTGAAACGGGCCGATGAGGCGCTTTACCGCGCAAAAAATGATGGCAGAAACCGGGTGAGCGAACAGATGGATTGAACCGGGCCAGTATCCCGCGCCCGCTTAATGATCCGATCCATGCAGTATCTTGTGCCGGATGCCGGTGTCATAAGACGCCCCGGCGGCAGTGATGGTAATAGCGTCGGGGAAATGCGACTTTACCAGAGCTTTGCGTTCCAGTGCCTTCCAGACCATTTCATTTGAAAGGCCCGTCGCATCCGCGCCGCGCACCGCAACCTGGCCAATATGAAAATGATCGCCATGCGCCTGGGGCAGACGGCTGATCCGGAAACCGCCATCTTCCTGGGGGCTGCCCGCTTCGGGATGGCGCGCCAGTTCCTGCAACAGGGTCAGCGTTTTCAGTTGCAGCATGTTCAGGCGAAGCGGGTTGGTTTTGGGGGGCATGTCAGATCCAGCCGAAATGAGAATTATGCGTCTATGTAGCCGTCCGCAGGGCAATCAGCAAGAGGCGGATGATTTTAGCTGCGGGTGGCACCCAAAGCGTGGCATGCTGGGGCCAAACGAATAGAGGGAAAGGATAATCATATGCGCCTGTCAAAACCACGTATCACGCCATTGCCGGAAGCCGATCTGACCGAAGAACAGTTAAAGATTGTCGCGCCCATGAAGCAGCGTTACGGGATTGTTTTCAATGTATTGAAAACCTTGATGCGCAATATGAACCTGCTGAATGCCTGGAATGGGTTTGCGGGGCATATTATGGGGACATCTTCGCTGGAGCCGCGCCATCGCGAAATGCTGATCATGCGGGTAGGCTGGCTGACCCAATCAGAATATGAATGGGGGCAGCATGTTTTGATGAGCGCCCCTGCCGGGCTGGTTCACGCCGATCATTTGCGCATCAAGCAGGGCCCCAAAGCGGCGGGCTGGAACGAACTGGAAGCGGCGCTGTTGCAGGCCACCGATGAATTGCTTGATGACGCCATCATCGAGGATGCGACATGGGACATACTGACCCGCCATCTCAGCACACAGCAGATCATGGATCTGGTGTTTACCGTTGGTCAGTATAATATGCTGGCAATGGCGCTGAACACGCTGGGCGTCCAGCGCGAAGAAGGGGTTCCCGGATTTCCGTAATCATCCGCTGATGCCGCAGCTTGTTCTCGGGCATACGCCACGGTAATATCGCGCACTGGCGCAAACCAGGGTATCCGTCCCCTTCGTCTAGTGGCCCAGGACGTCGCCCTCTCACGGCGAAAACAGGGGTTCGAGTCCCCTAGGGGACGCCATTCGCTGTCAGCCGGTTAGCGCCCTTTTATCAGCACATAGCTTCCGGGCGCGTCCCCGAGAACCGGCAGCTTGCCCTCGCCGGGAATACGGGCGGGAACTTTTTTGCCGCTTTTTGCCGCCTGCCAGATATGCCAGTTGGGCCACCAGGATCCGGGATATTCCGTCGCGCCCTTGCGCCACTCCTCGACAGTGTCAGGCAAATTTTCATTCTTCCAATATTGATATTTATTGGCGGCGGGCGGGTTGATAACCCCGGCAATATGGCCTGACCCCGCGATGATAAAGGTCACATCGCCACCCAGCAGCCTGGTGCTTTTGTAAACGGAACGGTATGGCGCAATATGATCGTCCACGGATGATTGCAAAAATACCGGTATGGTGATTTTGCCAAGATCGAGTCTTTCTCCCCCCAGCACCATCTCCCCCTTGGACAGCGTATTATTCAGATAGCACTCACGCAGATAGAACAGATGCATTTCCTTCGGCATGTTGGTCTGATCCGAATTCCAGTAGAGCAGATCAAACGGGGCAGGTTCCTTGCCCAGCAGATAATTATTCACCACAAACGACCAGATCAGATCATTAGAGCGCAACATGTTAAAGGTGTTGGACATCTCGTTTGATTCCAGCAGGCCGCCGGCGCGGTCCATTTTTTCGCCCAGCGCGTCAATCTGTTCCGGGTCGATAAAAACTTTAAGATCACCCGCTTCGGAAAAGTCCGCCTGCGCCGCAAAGAAAGTCGCCGCCTTGATGCGCGTGTCACCCCTGGCGGCCATATGCGCCAGGGCGGCGGTCAAAAGCGTGCCCCCGATGCAATAGCCGATCGCGGTTACTTCTTTCACGCCCGCCGCCTTTTCGACAGCGTCCAGCGCCGGATACACGCCTTCCAGAAGATAGGATTCAAAGGTCTTATTGGCCAGTTCATTATCCGGATTGGCCCAGGATACGACGAACACGGTATAACCCTGCGCAACAGCCCATTTGATGAACGATTTTTCAGGCGTCAGATCAAGAATATAGAATTTGTTGATCCAGGGCGGAAAGATCAGCAGCGGCCGCTGGTACACGGTTTTGGTGGTGGGGGTGTATTGAATAAGTTCTATCAGCGGATTTCTGAATATGACCTTGCCGGGCGTGACGGCAATATTGCGTCCGACCTCAAAGGCCTCCAGATCGGTCATGCGGATAGCCAGCTTGCCATCGCCGCGCTCAAGATCGCTTACGAGATTTTCAAGCCCCTTGAGTAAATTCTCTCCATTGGAGGTCATGGTGGCGCGCAATATTTCCGGATTGGTGAGCACAAAATTTGACGGCGAAATCGCATCCACAAACTGCCTGGTGTAAAAATTGACCTTGCGGGCGTTTGCGGGTTCAAGCCCCTCCACGCCATTCACGGTCTGCATCAGCCAGTCGCTCGTCAGCAGATAGGATTGCTTGATGAAATCAAAGACAAAGCTTTCGTTCCATTCCGGGGCCTTGAAACGCTTGTCGCTCTTGTCCGGCGCCACAATGGGGGCGACTTCTTCGCCAAGCATGCGGCGCGCGGTGTTCTGCCATAATTGCAGATAGGCCGGCCACAATTTGCCTTGCGCCTCAATCAGATAATTTGAATTGCCCATCAGATGTTTGACAAGATCAAGGAAGGCGGGGGCGATGGTACGAACCCGGTTCGGGTCGCCCAGTTCCGGCGGCGCCGCCTGGCGCTTTATCTGCTGTTTCATCAGGCTTTGAATCAGGCGCTGGCCACGCTCTGCCGCCTTAAGCATATTGCGCGCAAACAATGCGGGGTCCGGAATGGTAAAACCTGGTTTTTCTTGATCCATTTGCTTGCAGTCCTAGGTTGTCACAAAATAATCCCAGTTTGTCACAAAATTATGTCACAGGCTGACTTATGCTGTAAGAAGCCTCAATATAGTCATTATTGCAGCTAAAATGCCATCCTGGAGGCTAAATAAGCGTATAATTTCTATGCTCGGCGAATGCGAATCATTGACCGATAAAGATATCCAGTGGGTTGGAGGGCTTGATGCTTGATAGGGAGGGGCGCAAAACAGGCCCCGGAAGAGTTGGCGCGACGCTGGCGGCTACCCTTGCTGTGCTGATGATTGCTGGCTGTTCCGGTATGAATCCGTTTTACTCGGACAACAGCCCGTTACCGCTGCCGCCGCCGCTGGAGGCAGATGCAGATGGCGTTGTACCCGATAAGACGGGGCGCAAGGACGGTGGCGATGGCGGCAGCACTGATGCGGCTTCTGAGACCGGCCAGGCAGATACCGCCCAGAACGAGGATTACCCCGATTTGGCCGACGTGCCAGAGGGCGATGCGGCCACCAGGGCGGCTGAAAAAGCACCCGCCGCGGCAGCGCAGCGCGAGGAACTGGCAGGTGAACTGGTGGCTGACCGCGAACAGGCCAAATATACGGATGAGGCCCTAAGAGGCGGCAAGGTCGCGGCGATGGCATCGCCCCGTCCAGCCGCGCCAGCGCCCGCACGCCCGGCACAGGAAGCTGCGCCGGTTACACCGCCGCCAGCGGCCCCGGCGCCTGCTGTTGCGCCGCCGCCGGTCCAGAGAACGGCGCCCCGGCCTGTTGCCCCTGCGCCTGTTGCCTCTGCACCAGCAGCCTCGCCAGTTGCCACTGCGCCGGTGATGCCGCTTGCGCCGCGCGCTGCGCCTGTGCCGGCGGCGCCGGTTCAGACAGCCAGGGCTTATGGCAGTAGCGGATTTCAGCCATCGGCGGCGCAGCCCCTTCCTGCGGATCTTGCGGCATCGCTGCCCGCAGGCGTGGCCCAGCGCTATCAGGAAACGCTGCGCAAGCCCTTACCCGGTATTCCAGCCGCGCTGCCTGTCACGCCGGTACTTTCAGGACGCGGTGGCGGGGCCTTCGCAACTATTCCCTTTGCTTCGGGATCGTCACAGCTATCCGGCAATGACCGGCAAACCCTTGCTCAAGTGGCGCGTGCCGCCAGCAATGGCTTCGGCATGGTCCGTGTGGTGGGGCATGCCTCCAGTTCTGCCGCCGGCCAGCCGGAAAGCCAGCGCATGATTGCCAATTGGGAAATATCCCAGGCGCGCGCGACGGCGGTTGCGGATGAGCTGGTGCGTCAGGGGGTCGATGCGGCCCGTATCATCATTGAGGCGGTCGGGGATAGCCAGTCCGGTGCCTCGGCTGGGTATGCCGACGCAGAATCAGCCGCCCGGCGGGTGGACCTGTTTCTGGAATAAGCCTATAAGAAAGTACACATTCGGGAATAAGAGTTAAACAAATCGCCATGGACTTCGAGTTTCACCGTATCAAGCGCCTGCCACCCTATGTCTTTGAGTCGGTTAACCGCCTCAAGGCGCAGGCGCGTGCTGCCGGCAAGGACATTATCGACCTTGGCATGGGCAATCCCGATATGCCGACACCCAGGCACATAGTCGACAAGCTTATCGAAAATGTGCAGAAACCCCGCACCAACCGCTATTCAACCTCAAGAGGTATTCCGGGGCTGCGGCGTGCGCAGGCAGGTTATTACGCCCGCCGTTTCGGCGTCGATCTGGATCCCGAAACCGAAATCATCGCAACCCTTGGGTCCAAGGAAGGGCTGGCCAATCTGGCGATGGCGATCACCTCGCCGGGCGATCAGATTTTGGTGCCAAATCCCTCTTATCCCATACATCCCTACGGGTTTATTATTGCCGGTGCGGCGATCCGGCACATCCCCGCCGTGGAGTCGCAGCGTGAATTCATGGAAAGCCTTTCCCGCGCGGTGCGCCATTCCGTGCCCCCGCCCAAGGCGCTGATCGTCAACTTTCCATCAAACCCCACGGCGCAGGTCACGGATCTGGCATTCTACGAAGAAATTATCGCCTTCGCCCGCAAGCATGAAATCATTGTCCTGTCGGACATTGCCTATGCAGAGATTTATTTTGATGGCAATCCGCCCCCATCCATTCTGCAAATACCGGGCGCCAAGGAAGTTGCGGTTGAATTTACATCGCTCAGCAAGACCTACGCCATGCCGGGTTGGCGCATCGGTTTTGCAGCCGGCAACCGGCATCTGATCGGGGCGCTGACGCGCATTAAATCCTATCTGGATTACGGGGCATTCACGCCGATTCAGGTGGCCGCCACTGCGGCGTTGAACGGACCGCAGGAATGTGTTGAGGAAATACGCGCAACCTATAAATCGCGCCGTGATGTGCTGATCGAAAGCTGGGGGCGCGCGGGTTGGGATATTCCGTCGCCGCCTGCCAGCATGTTTGCCTGGGCGCCCATTCCGGAACCGTTTAAATCGCTTGGCTCGCTGGAGTTTTCGAAACTGCTGTTACAGCATGCCGATATTGCCGTGGCGCCGGGACTGGGCTTTGGGGAATATGGCGATGGGCATGTGCGGATTGGCCTGGTCGAAAATGAACAGCGTATCCGGCAGGCGGCGCGCAATGTACGGCGCTTCATGGCGGATGCGGAAACCTTTATGGGGCAGGCATCCGACCAGCGCAAAGCAGCCTCTTATTGATGGGGGCGGGGCCAGGTGAGTGATCCATTACGGCTGGGAATCGCGGGCCTTGGCACGGTAGGCGTGGGGGTGTTGAACCTGCTTGCAGAACAGCAGGATCTGTTGCGCCAGCGTTGCGGCCGCGCCCTCGAAGTAACCGCCATCTCAGCGCGCGACAGGACAAAGAGCCGGGGTGTAGGCGGCCTGTCTTCCTTTACCTGGCACGATGACGCACGGACGCTGGCAAGGGATCCGCATGTCGATGTGGTTGTCGAACTGATCGGCGGCGCCGAAGGGGCCGCGCGCGAAACCGTGGAAGCGGCGCTTGATGCGGGCAAACATGTGGTGACGGCAAACAAGGCGCTGCTTGCGCTGCATGGCGGCGCGCTGGCTTTGCGCGCCGAAAAAGCAGATCGGGCGCTGTGTTTTGAGGCGGCTGTGGGTGGCGGTATTCCGGTGATCAAGGCCATCCGGGAAGGATTGGCGGCCAACAGGTTCGAGCGGGTCTATGGCATTCTGAATGGAACCTGCAATTATATTCTGACCAAGATGGAAGATACCGGCGCGGATTTCCACGAGGTTTTATCTGAAGCGCAGAAATTGGGCTATGCCGAAGCCGATCCGAGCTTTGACGTGGACGGCATTGATACCGCCCATAAATTGACCATTCTCGCCAGTCTTGCCTATGGCGCGCATGTGAATTTTCCCGGGGTTTTCATTGAGGGAATCCGGCATGTCGGGGCGCTCGATATCCGCTTTGCCAGGGAGTTCGGCTATCGCATCAAGCTGCTTGGGCTGGCGCGGCGCACGGCGCACGGTATTGAACAGCGGGTGCATCCCTGCATGGCGCCATTGGGATCTCCGATTGCGGAAGTGGGCGGGGTCACAAATGCAGTCGTCGCTGTAGGAAACTATGCCGGGCAAAGTGTTTTTGAAGGCCCGGGGGCCGGTGCAGGCCCCACAGCGTCTGCCGTGATTGCCGATATCATTGATATTGCCCGCAACCGGATATTGCCGCCTTTCGCCGCACCTTGCAGCCTGCTTGAACGCGCGCCTTCCAGTCCGATGGAGAAGCATCATGGGGCTAATTATGTGCGCCTCACCGTGCGCGATCAGCCGGGTGTCATGGCTGGGATTACGGCCATCATGGCGGAGCATGGCGTATCTATCGACAGCATCATTCAGCGCGGCCGGTCTCCCAGTGAAGGGGTGCCGGTCGTTCTGATTACGCATGACACCGAAGAAGCCTGCATGAACCGGGTGCTGACACAGCTTTCCGGCCTCAAACAGGTCATCGAAACCCCTGTGCGCATTCGCATTGAAAAACTTTAACGAGCAACGCCAACCGGCTTAGGAGATAGACCATGGCAGAAACGAAACCAGTCCTGGACCGGGTGTTCAGCATGGAAATTGCGCGCGTCACGGAAGCGGCGGCGATTGCCGCCTCACGCCTGATCGGGTGCGGCGATGAAAAGGCCGCCGACCAGGCCGCCGTTGACGCCATGCGCACGGCCCTGAACAAGCTGGATATGCGCGGTACTATCGTCATCGGCGAGGGCGAGCGCGACGAGGCGCCAATGCTGTATATCGGTGAAAAAGTCGGAACCGGAAGCGGGCCGGAACTGGATATTGCGCTGGATCCGCTGGAAGGTACGACCATAACCGCAAAGGCGATGCCCAATGCGCTTGCGGTGGTGGCGTTCGCCGAGAAAGGCAATCTGCTGAATGCACCGGATGTGTATATGGACAAGCTGGCGATCGGCAGCGGCTTTCCCAAGGGCATTGTTGATCTGGACCGCACGCCGGCGGAAAATATCCGCGCCCTGGCGGAGGCAAAGGGTGTGCCGGTTCATGAAATCACGGCCTGCGTGCTGGACCGCCCGCGCCATGCCGAAATCATCAAAAGCATTCGCAGCGTAGGGGCGCGTATTCAACTCATCCCGGATGGCGATGTCGCGGGTGTGATTGCAACAACCCAGGCCCATACCGGCATAGATATCTATATTGGTTCGGGCGGGGCGCCGGAAGGTGTGCTGGCGGCTGCGGCATTGCGCTGTATTGGCGGGCAGATGCAGGGCCGGCTGCTGTTTACCAATGACGAGCAGCGTGAGCGCGCCCACAAGATGGGCGTAAAAGTGCTGGATCATAAATATGTTCTGGAAGAACTTGCGTCAGGGGATGTGATCTTTTCCGCGACCGGTGTAACCGATGGCTCCATGCTGGATGGCATTCACCGTGAAAGCAACGGGGCGGTATCCACGCATACTGTAGTGATGCGTTCGGCCAGCGGCACTGTGCGCTGGATTCGCGCGCGTCACGCCAGTGAAAGCAAATTCACCTGACATGACCCCATTACCGCCGCCTTTTCTCGGGGTCGGGCGGTCGCTGAATGGCCGATGCTGGCGCTTGCGCCATTATGATGAACGCACCGCCCTGGCCCTGACCCAGGGCTATGATATTCCCGAAATTCTGGGGCGGGTTCTGGCTGGACGCGGGGTTTCCATCGCATCGGCGGAAACTTTTCTGCGCCCAAGCCTGCAAAATGATTTGCCCGATCCCGCCAGCCTGGTGGATATGGAGCGCGCGGCGGCGCGCCTGGCGCAGGCTGTCATGGGCGGGGAAAGCATCGCCGTGTTTGGTGATTATGATGTGGACGGCGCCACCTCGGCGGCGCTGTTAAAGCGTTTTTTCGCTTCTATCGGTGTGCCGCTGACACTTTATATCCCCGACCGTATCCAGGAAGGCTATGGGCCCAATGCGGCGGCGCTGACGGCGCTGGCCGGGCAGGGGGTCCGCGTTCTGATTACGGTGGATTGCGGCACCCTGGCCTATGCGGCGCTGACTGCGGGAACACGCGCGGGGATGGATATTATCGTGGCGGACCATCATCAGGCCGATATCCTGCTGCCGGATGCGTTCGCGGTCATCAATCCAAACCGGCTGGATGATTGCTCCGGACACGGACAATTGGCGGCGGTTGGCGTTTGCTTCCTGCTGCTTGTGGCGCTGAACCGGTGTTTGCGCAATCAAGGCTGGTATAAGCGCGCTGGTCACAATGAACCGAATTTACTGCAATGGCTTGATCTGGTGGCGCTGGGCACGATTTGCGATGTGGCGCCGCTGACCGGGGTTAACCGGATGCTGGTCCGGCAGGGCCTGAAGGTGATGGCGCGCCGCCACAATGCGGGTCTGCGCGCACTGGCGGAAATTGCCGGGATTGACACCGCGCCCACGGCCTATCATGCCGGGTTCGTGTTCGGCCCGCGTATCAATGCGGGCGGGCGCGTCGGCAAATCCGATCTGGGCGCGCGCCTGCTGTCCAGCGACGATCCCGATGAGGTGGGCATTATCGCCGGGGAATTAAATTTGCTGAACCGCGAGCGCCAGGCCATTGAAGCGATGGTGCTGGAAGCAGCACTTGCGCAGGCGCAACAGCGCAACGCCAACGAACCGCTGGTGCTGGTGGCGGGCAAAGGCTGGCATCCCGGCGTGATCGGTATTGCCGCCAGCCGGTTAAAGGAACGCTTTAACCTGCCCGCGCTGGTGATCGGGATTGACGAACAGGGCATTGGCAAGGGCTCCGGCCGCTCCATCACCGGCGTTGATCTGGGCAGTGCGGTGATTGCGGCAAGCCAGGCCGGCCTGCTGCGTAATGGCGGCGGCCACAATATGGCGGCGGGGCTGACCGTCGAAGCGCAGAAGATAGACGCGCTGCGCAGTTTTTTAATCCACCGTCTTGGCCCCCAGGTGGATGCCGCCGGTGATGCGGGCGACATGACCCTTGACGGCGTGCTGGCGGCGGGTGCGGCGACGGTAGAACTGATTGACGCGCTGGAGCTGGCCGGCCCATTCGGGGCGGGCAATCCCGAACCGCGTTTTGTCATTACCAATGCCAATATTGTAAATTCCAGCATTGTGGGCACCGGGCATGTGCGGCTTGTTCTGACGGCGGGCGGGGGACAGAAACTGTCCGGTATCGCGTTTGGATGTGCTGAAACCCCGCTGGGTCAGGCGCTGCTGGCTGGGATGCGCAACGGCCCGCTACATGTCGCCGGTAAGTTGCGCGCCGACATCTGGCGCGGGGAACGCCGTGTCCAACTGCATGTGGAAGATGCCAGCTTTGCTTCAAATGCCTGAAAATGTGCCGGAGTTGCGATGACCGCGCATCAGTAACATCGCGGTCATCGCGTTAAAGCCTGCTCCGTTTAGATCGGTATGATTTTAGATTGAATCGGCCCATCCACTCTGTCACCCCGCATTTGGTGCGGGGTCCAGGGTCACAAACACAGGCCTTTCTATGTGGCCCTGGACCCTGGAATAAATCCGGGGTGACAGGTTAGAGTGTGTTGCATGGTCAAACTTGAAATCAAACCGCTCTAAAAGGACGTGGCCCCCCTTACCCTCCAGCGGCTGCGCTGCTCAGCGCGAAGCCTTCATAGTTGGCGGCGCGCACCTGATTGCATTTCTCGACATAGGCGGGAAAGCCAAGATAGGGCATGAACACGCGCGGCTTGCCGGGAATATTGGCGCCCAGATACCAGCTGTTGCAGGTCGGGAACAAAGTATAGCCTGCCACCTCATTGACATGATCGACCCAGGCATTTTCGGCCTCAACCACCGGCTCGATGCAGTCTAGCTGGCGCTGGCGCAGATCGCTGATGGTATCGGAAATCCAGTTCACATGCTGCTCGATGCTGGGCACCATATTGGTCAGCACCGACGGGCTGCCCGGCCCGGAAATAATGAACATGTTGGGAAAGCCCACCACGGTCAGGCCCAGATAGGTGCGCGGCCCTTCGGCCCATTTCTGTTGCAGGCTCAGCCCCTTGCGGCCGCGAATATCCATGCGCAGCAGCGATCCGGTCATGGCGTCAAAACCGGTGGCGAATATGATGGCGTCCAGTTCATATTCGGCCTTGCCGGTGCGCAGGCCTTTTGGGGTCAGTTCCTCAATCGGCGTGGATTTGACATCGACCAGCGTCACATTCGCCCGGTTGAAGGTTTCATAATAGCCGGTGTCGGCACACAGCCGTTTGCAACCCACAACCGTATCGGGGCAGAGCAGTTCGGCGGTGGCCGCGTCCTTCACGATGCTGCGGATTTTGCCACGGATAAATTCGGCCGCCGTTTCGTTGGCTGCGCGGTTCAGCAGCAGATCGCTGGAGGCGTATAAAAACAGCAGTCCGCCAATATCCCAGTATTTTTCAAACAGCGCGTCACGCTCCGCCTTGGAAATATCCAGGATCGCGACATTGCTGGTCTCGAAGCGCGAACCGAATGCGGTTTGCTGCTGATTTTCGCGGGCGCGGAAATTGGCGTAATCCGATTTGATCTGGCGCACCAGTTCCGGATCGATCGGGCGGTTGCGCGCCGGAACGGAATAGTTCGGCGTGCGCTGAAACACCGTCAGATGCGCGGCCTGTTCGGCGATAATGGGGATCGACTGAATGGCCGATGAACCGGTGCCGATAATGCCCACCCGCTTGCCGGTGAAATCGACGCCCGCCTGCGGCCATTTGCCGGTGTGATAGATTTCTCCCTTGAAGCTGTCCGATCCCTTGAAGTCCGGCGTATTGGGGGCGGACAGGCACCCTGTCGCCATGATGCAATAAGTGGCGGTCAGGCTGTCGCCATTTTCCGTTGTCACGGTCCAGCGGTGCGCGGCCTCGTCAAACACCGCGCCTTTGACGCGGGTGTTGAACTGAATGTCCTTGCGCATGTCAAACCGGTCGGCGACATGGTTGAGATATTTCAGAATGACCGGCTGTGGCGAATAACGTTCCGGCCATTCCCATTCCTGTTGCAGGTCTTCATCGAACTGATAGGAATATTCCATGCTTTCCACATCGCAGCGTGCGCCCGGATAGCGGTTCCAATACCAGGTGCCGCCAACGCCGTCGCCGGCCTCCAGCACCCGGACGGAAAGACCCAGCTTGCGCAACCGGTTGAGCATGGCCAGCCCGCCAAACCCCGCGCCTACCACAATGGCGTCATAATGCGGGGCGGGTTTAGCCGCGGATTTCTGCTGTGCTGCTGACATGTGACGCTCTTCCCATCTTGTTGAATTATATTCTCAATTTCTGATTCCATGGACCAGGCCCGGATCACCGTCAGTTTTATAACATCTTTTGCCGCCCGCGATAAATGGCGTAGACTGGCTGAACGTCTCAAAAGCTTGTTCGCGAGAGGATGGGATTCCCACCCCCTGAAAGGGGGAGGGTTAGGGAGGGGGTCAATGCTG
>JBMOMX010000022.1:0-123522 GCA_049323435.1 Pseudomonadota bacterium | reverse complement strand
GACGCATCTGCTATATATAACTTATATAAAAACGCCGGTGGACCCAGGGTTCCCTCCCCTTGTAAAGGGGAGGGACAGGGAGGGGATCAGGCGGCAGCGCAAGACAGACCGGGTAATGACACAGAGAATTTCAGGTGTGATCGAACCTGATGTCATACCGCTCTAGCGCAGAGACGACGCGCAAGGCGCGCGCCGCGCCTCATCATACGGCGATAACCTTGTTGGCGATCATGTGGTCGATACCGCCTTCGTCATAGCCCAGTTCGCGTAATATATCCGGTCCATTGGCGCCCAGTTCCGGGCCAACTTTGGCGGGAACCTTGTCCGATCCCTGTACCCAGAAGGGCGAGCTGACCGTCTGGCCACGGCCATATTTGTGCCCTTCGACATCCACGATCATGCCGTTCAGCAGCGCCTGCGGGTCATTCACGGCTTCTTCCAGGGTTTGCACCACACTGAAGGTCACTTTCTGCGCCGTCAGGCGGGGCTCCCAATAGGCGTAATCCTGTGACGCAAAGACAGCGGCAATGGTTTGCGCCAGCTCCTTCGCGTTCACCTGGCGGGCCTTTCTTTCGGCAAAACGGGGATCCGTCAATAAATCTTCACGCCCGATCGCGGTGGCGAAAGGCGGCCAGTTCTGTTCTTCCATCATCACGATAATCAGAAGCCAGCGGTCGTCGCGGGTCTGATAATGGTTCATCAAGGCATTGCGGGGTGCTCTGATACTGGAACGCGGGGCTGCACTGGTGCCTGACAATAGGGCCGAAACCGCACTTGAGGCCGCCCATAACCCGTTGGCCATCAGGCTGCTTGACACTTTGCTGCCCTGGCCGGTGCGCGCGCGCTTGTACAGCGCCGTCATGATGGCGGCATACATGGTCATGGCGCTGGGATGATCGCCCATTCCGGGGCCCGACATTGCGGGCTCCGCCTCGGCGGTACGCACAATATCCATTAATCCGGTGCGCGCCCAATAGGCGGTCGCGTCAAATCCGGGCTTGTTGGCGTCCGGCCCCTTTTCGCCATAACCGGTGATCTGCCCATAGATCAGTTTTTCATTGTGCGGGGTCAGATCCTCATAACGGATTTTCAGCCGCTCCAGCACATTGGGCGGAAAATTTGTGATCAGCACGTCCGCCTTGCTGACCAGCTGAATAAAAATTTTATAGCCTTCCGGATTTTTCATATCCAGCGCGATCGAGCGTTTATTGCGATTATCCTGCTGCCACAGATAGGCAAATTCGGACGGCATGAAGGGCGGCGCCTTATGCGCATGGCGGAACGGATCGCCCAGCCCCGGAGATTCCACCTTGATAACATCGGCGCCAAAATCCGACATGATCGCGGACGCCCCCGGCCCGAATATAAAGCTGGAAACGTCAAGCACCTTGATGCCGCCGAGAATGGTTTCCTTTTCAGTCATGCTTTCCTCCTGGTTTTGCGTCTCTGGACCGTTTCCGGAACTTATTGGTTTTACCCGCTCATATTATGGCGTCTTCACGCCGTATCCTAGACCCTATTCGGATCAGACGGTCACCATGGGCCATTGCATCCGTTTCCAAGCCGCTAGCCGAATTTACGCAACAGGCTGACAATGCGGCGGGTGCGCGGGCTGAACAAGCTGGGCGTGTAATAACTGCCGGCGATGCGTTTGTTGATTTCGCCCAGGGTCGGATAAGGCGCGATGATTCCGGTCATTGCGCCGATCTTTTGGCGGCGGCTCATGGCCAGAATCCAGGGCTGCAATAATTCGCCCGCATGCGCGCCCGCAATGCCCGCGCCCAGTATCGCCCCGCCTTTCCCGGTAATGATTTTCGCCAGCCCTTCGGTGCGCCGCTCCGCCTGTGCGCGGTCATTTTCCTCAAAGCGCCAATGCAGCACGCGGTGTGGAATATTGGCCTTTATGGCGGCGGCCCCGGTCATACCTACACAGGCCACTTCCGGATCGGTATAAGTCACGCGCGGCACCAGGCTGTGATCAAATTTGGCCGGTGCGCGAAACAGCGCGCTGCGAATGACCAGCCCGGCATGATAGCCCGCCACATGGGTGAATTGCGGGCCGCCCGTGACATCGCCAATGGCGTAAACACGGCGGTTGCTGGTGCGCAGGCCTGCATCGGTTTTAATCCCGGTACGATCATAAACAATGTTGGCCGCTTCCAGATTTAGCTCATCAATATTCGGCCGCCGCCCCGCCGCAACCAGCAGATGCGAGCCGCTGATGGTTTGCATGCCGGATTTGCTCCGGATCGTCAGATTTATCGCGCCACTGCCTTCAGGGGTTACAGACAGCGCCTCAGTATCTTCCAGAATGACGGCGCCCTCACGGCGCAGGGCGTCAATGGCAACAGCGGCCAGTTCCGGGTCTTCCCTGCCCATGGCCGTGAAGCGCTCCACCAGCGTCACTTTGGCGCCAAGGCGCAGATGCGCCTGTCCCATTTCCATGCCGATCGGCCCCGCCCCCAGAATGATCAGATGTTCCGGGCAGACACGGTTTGCAAAAATGGTTTCATTGGTCAGATAGGGAACCTGATCAAGCCCCGCAAGCGCCGGTATGGCGGCATGCGATCCGGTGGCAATCACAAAACGCCGTGCACGGATGATCGTGCCGCCCGCTTCAACCTCAAACGGGCTTATGAAACGCGCCTGCGCCTGAATGACATGACAGCCAAGGCCGCTGAAGCGTTCGACGGAATCATTGGGGGCAATGGCGGCAATGACGCCCTGTACATGATCCATGGTTCTGGCGAAATCAATCGTGACGCCAGCGGCGCTGATGCCGAACTTCCCGGCGCTGCGCATCGTCTGGGCCGCCTTGGCGGCGGCCAGCAGCGCCTTGGAGGGCACACAGCCATAGTTCAGGCAATCGCCGCCCATTTTTGCCTTTTCAATCAGCACGGTTGGCGCGCCCAATTGGCTTGAGCCCGCCGCCACCGACAGGCCGCCGGAACCGGCGCCGATCACACAGATATCGGTCTTCATTTCGGCACTCATGCTCTGGCCCCCTGAATGCGTTTGTAAATCACGGGTATCAGCGCCAGTGCAGCCAATCCAAGAATGGGCAGCAAAATTTCGGGCTTGAAAATAATCGTCAGATCCGGTGTGCCCCCCGCATCAAACACCGCCCCCAGACCGTTGCCCACCAGCACATATACCAGCGTACCGGGGATAATGCCGAAGAAAGTGGCAATCACATAGTTGCGCAGGCTGACCCCCAGAAAGGCCGGGGCCAGGTTAACCACAAAGAACGGAAACAGCGGCACCAGCCGCAGCACGAACATATAGCTGAGTTCATTTTCACGAAATCCGGCTTCCATGTTGCGCATGGCAGGCCCGGCCCTGGCACGTAACTGATCTCCCAATGCGGTTCGCGCGGCCAGAAACAGCAGGCTCGCGCCAAGGGTCGCGGCAATGACCGTGACCGGCGTGGCCAGAAAAGGTCCAAACAGGAACCCGCCACTGATCGTCATGACCGCCCCGCCCGGCAGCGAAAATGCCACTACCACGGTATAAATGGCCATATAGACCAGTACCGCCAGCCCCCGATTGGCCGCTGTCCATTCGGTCAGAAAGGCGCGATTTTCCCGCAAAGCCTCAAAACTGAGATATTTATCAAGCTCAAAGGCAAAAAAAGCCCACAAAACCGCCAAAAACAGGGCAACCGGCCAAAGCCGGGTAAGCGAAAAACGCTTTGCTGACGGGGCGTCCTGGCTGGGCTGGGTCATATTGGCCTCTTTCTGAATGGTTCACGGGTACGGCTTGGGGGATGGTTTAATGACATCCCCGTTCGGCCGCGCCGCCCTAAAGGTTACATCCTGCGGGTCTTATAGATGGATGCTGCCCTTTTAATTGACTTGCTGCACCAGTTTTTCTATATATCCGCATCCTGATTTATGGCCGGGCCTGTGCCTAGGGCCTGGTATCTGAATTCGACTCTGAATCTAACGGAGAAACTCCCGTGAAACGCACTTTTCAGCCTAGCCGGCTTGTCCGCGCCCGCCGTCATGGCTTTCGTTCCCGCATGGCCACCAAGGCGGGGCGTCTGGTGATTAATCGCCGCCGCGCGCATGGCCGCAAAAAACTTTCCGCCTGAAATACCGGCCGTCCCGGCATTCTGGCGAGAGGGGCTGAACCACCGCCTCGATGGAAAAATCAGCTGATAAGCGGGCGCAACGCCTGACCAGAAGATCGCAATTCCTGCACGTCGCCAAAGGAACAAAAGCTGCCATGCCTGGGTTCATCCTGCAAGCCAGGCGCCGGCCGGAGGAAGGCGGGCCCCTTTCCGGCCCCGGCGCGGCTTCTGGCGTTAGCCCCGACGCCAGCCCATGCCGGATAGGTTTTACCGCCACCAAAAAAATCGGCAATGCGGTTGTGCGCAACCGCGCCAAACGGCGCCTGCGCGCGGCAGCGGATGCGGTGCTGCCCCGGCATGGCCATGCCGGATATGATTATGTGCTGGTTGGCAGGACAACAACGCAGGACCGCGCCTTTGCCGCGCTGTGCGATGATCTGCAAATTGCCCTGAAAAATATTCATCAGCAACGTCAGCAACGAAAGACTGTGATTACCCGTACATGACCGAAGAAAATCGTAATCTGATTCTGGCCATCAGCCTGTCCATGCTTGTGATGCTCGGCTGGTTCTATTTTGTGGACACTCCGCGCATGGAGGCCGAGCGCGCCCGCCTGGAAGCGGCCGGCCAGCAGGGCGCGCCAGCAGCTGCTGTGCCCGCTGTTCCGGCGGCGCCCGGTTCCGACGCGCCGCAGCCCGGAACAAATCCGCCATTGCCATCCGCAGAGACCATGTCAGGTGTGACACTCAGCCGCAGCGCCATGCTGGCCACGACGCCGCGCATCCGGATAGATAATGGCCAGGTACATGGCTCCATCTCCTTGCGCGGGGGAAGGCTGGATGATCTGACCTTGGTTACCTATCGGGAAACCGTATCGCCGGACAGCCCCGAAATCATCCTGTTATCGCCTGCCGGAACGCCGGAGCCCTATTATGCGGAATATGGTTTTGTGTCCGCAGATGGCGCAAAACCGGCCCTGCCCGATGCGCAGACCCTGTGGTCCGGCGATGTCAATCAGGTGCTGCGGCCCGGGGTACCGGTGACCCTGCACTGGGACAATGGCGCAGGGCTGAAATTCACCCGCACCTATGAAGTGGATGAGCATTATCTGTTCACCATCACCGAGAAGGTCGACAATTCCGGCGCAGCGCCCGTTAGCCTGATGCCCTATGGGCTGGTGTCGCGCCATTACACGCCGCCGATTTCGGGCTATTTCATTCTGCATGAAGGCCTGTTGGGCGTGCTGGCGGGAACGCTGAACGAAATCACCTATGAAGATATCCGCGAAACCGGCTCCGTCAAAACCCAGGGTGCAGGCGGCTGGCTTGGCATAACCGACAAATATTGGCTGGTCTCGCTGATCCCGGATCAGGCGGCTGATTTTGCGGGAAGTTTTTCCTACAGGCCGCTGGCCGGCAAGGACCGCTATCAGGCGGATTATCTGCGCGCGGCGATTGTGATTGCGCCGGGGCAAAGCAGCGAAATAACCAGCCGCCTGTTTGCCGGCGCGAAAAAAGTCAGCCTGATCGACGCCTATGCGGAAAAATATTCCATCACTTTGTTTGACCGCGCCATTGACTGGGGCTGGTTCTATTTCCTGACCAAGCCGCTATTTGTGGTGATTGACTGGTTTTACGGCCTGACCGGGAATTTCGGCATTGCCATCATTCTGCTGACGCTGGTGGTCAAGGCGGCGTTCTTTCCGCTCGCCAACAAATCCTATGTCGCGATGAGCAAGATGAAAAAGTTGCAACCGCTGATGCTGGAGGTCCGGGAAAAATTCCCCGATGATAAAATGCGCCAGCAGCAGGAAATGATGGATCTGTACAAGCGCGAAAAGGCCAATCCGCTGTCCGGCTGTCTGCCGATGCTGGTGCAGATACCGGTGTTTTTCGCGCTGTACAAGGTGCTGTTCGTCACCATTGAAATGCGCCATGCGCCGTTTTTCGGCTGGATCAATGATCTGGCGGCGCCCGATCCCACCAGCCTGTTCAATCTGTTCGGGCTCATTCCCTGGTCGCCGCCGGATTTCCTGCTGATCGGTATCTGGCCGATATTGATGGGCGTCAGCATGTGGATGCAGCAGCGCCTGAACCCCGCGCCCACCGACCCGGTGCAGGAAAAAGTGTTTATGTGGATGCCGGTGTTTTTCACCTTTCTGCTCGGCACATTTCCGGCGGGGCTGGTGATTTACTGGACGGTGAATAATGTGCTGTCGATCATTCAGCAGGCGCTGATCATGAAGCGCGAAGGCGCAGAGGTCAGTTTCCGTTGGTGACGGACCCCATCAGCACACCGAATGCCACACCGGAATTTGATCCGGATAGTATCGAGGCGGGCCGGGTGCTGTTCGCGGGCGAATGCGAATTTGTGCGCGGTGTGGTGAATCTGGATCAGTTGCCGGACGCCGATCTGCCCGAAATTGCCTTTGCCGGGCGCTCCAATGTCGGCAAATCCAGCCTGATCAACGCGCTGACCAATCGCAAGACTTTGGCGCGCACCTCCAACACGCCGGGGCGCACCCGCGAGATCAATTTCTTTAACCTGGCCGGGCGGTTGATGCTGGCGGATTTGCCGGGCTATGGCTATGCCCGCGTGCCCAAGGCGCAGGTCGAGGTGTGGACGCGGCTGGTGAACAGCTATCTGCGCGGGCGGCCCAGCCTGCGCCGCGCCTGCGTGCTGATCGATGCGCGCCACGGCGTCAAGGAATCCGACATCGCGGTAATGAAAATGCTCGACGCCGCAGCGGTGTCCTATCAGATCGTACTCACCAAGGCGGACAAGGTTAAGGCCGCCGATCTCGCCGCCTGCCTGGAGCGAACCAAGGCTCTGTTGCGCAAACATGTGGCGGCGCATCCCGAGGTGCATGTCACCTCGTCCGAAAAAGGCGATGGCATTGCCGGATTGCGCGCCGCACTGGGCGCATTGGCGGCGGAAAAGTAGGCGGCGGGACGCCACCTTTTCCTACCCCGCCAAATGCGCCACATAATCCGCCGCGCTGTGTAAAATTCTGACGATCAGAATATGATCTTCCAGCACATCATAAAAAATCACATGGCGTTCGCATTCGAAGCGGCGGATTGCCGGGTTCACCCGCGCGTCAATCCGTCCCAATTTTGGATTGGCGCATAGAATGGCGATCTTGTCTTCCAGCATGGCGGCGTAATGATCGGCCTGCGCCTCGCCAAACTGAATAAGTCCGTAGAGGTAAATCTCTTCAATATCGATCTCCGCCGCAGCGGAGAGACTATAATCCACCTCAGGCGCTTTTGGCTCTGACTTTAACGGCGCTGATCACCTCCTTGAACGTTCTGCCATTGACGCCGCTATTGCGGCCATAATCTATCGCCGCCCGGAATGCCAATGTCTTTTCATGTTCGGCCTGGTCGCGGCGGATCAGGTCGCGGATATATTCACTGACATTATGATATTGGCCTGCGTCAATGCGGCCATCGATCCAGTCTTTCATCTGATCGGGAAGGGATATATTCATCGTAGTCATGGCGCCTCGCTTTTAGATCGGTATGATTTTAAGTTTGACCATGCAACACACTCCCTGGACCCCGCACTTGTTGCGGGGTCCAGGGTACCAAACTCAGGCCTTTCTATGCGACCCTGGACCCCGGAATAAATCCGGGGTGACAAGGTAGATGGGCTGGTTCAATCTAATGTCATTCCGCCTTATTGCATGCGGGCACAATAGCATTAGATAGCATTAAATGGCAATATTACCCTCTTTTTTTACTTGCGTACACATATAAGTACAAGTACAATAATAAGTACAAAATCCTGTAAGGGGCACAACCATGGACACCATCAGCTACTCGGCATTTCGCAGCCATCTGGCCAGCACATTGGACAAGGTGAACGAGGACCATGTGCCGATCCTGATCACCCGGCAAAATGGCAAACCGGCCGTGGTTATGTCGCTGGAGGATTTCAAATCCTATGAGGAAACCGCCTATTTAATGGCCAGCCCCAAAAACGCCGCGCGGTTAAGTGAGGCCATTGCCGAAGTTGAAGCCGGAATAACCTCGCAGCATGATCTCATCGAAGAATGATCCTCGCCTGGTCCAGCAAGGGCTGGGAGGACTATCTTTATTGGCAGGCCACCGATAGACAGGTGCTGAAGCGGATCAATATTCTGATAAAAGGCATAAGGCAGCATCCGCATGAAGGCATTGGCAATCCCGAACCGTTACGGCACAACTGGTCTGGCTATTGGTCGCGCCGCATCGACCGCGAGCGCCGGCTGATTTACAAGGTCGAGAACGAAACGATTTTGATCGTTCAATGCAGGTATCATTATTGAGGTTACGGACGGAATTAAAACCCATGACCAAATCAACATCCGGCGAAGCATTACACCGCGACTGGCATCAGGCGGCGCAGACACTGTCCGAGGCGCTGCCCTATATTCTGCGCTATGCGGGCAAAACCGTGCTGATAAAATATGGCGGCCATGCGATGGGTGAAGACCATATCGCGCAGCGTTTCGCCCGCGACATAGTGCTGATCAAGCAGGTGGGGGTGAAGCCCATTGTGGTGCATGGCGGCGGGCCGCAGATCGGCCAGATGCTGGACCGGCTGGGCATCAAAAGCAGTTTCATCGACGGGCTGCGGGTCACCGATTCCAAAACGGTGGAGGTCGTGGAAATGGTGCTGGCTGGCTCCATCAACAAACAGATCGTTTCCGCCATCAATAATGCCGGCGGCAAGGCGATTGGCCTGTCGGGCAAGGACGCCAATCTGATCCAGGCGCGCAAGCTGCAACGCACCACGCGCGATCCGGAATCCAATATTGAAAGGGTGCTGGATCTGGGCTTTGTCGGCGAACCCACCGCGATAAATCCCGATGTGCTGCACACCATTTCCGCGTCGGATCTGATCCCGGTGGTGGCGCCCATCGGCATCGGCGCGGCGGGAGAAACCTATAATATCAATGCCGATACGGCGGCGGGCGCCATTGCGGGCGCGGTGGGCGCCATGCGGTTGCTGATGCTGACGGATGTGGCCGGCGTGCTGGACGAAAATGGCAAGGTGATCCCGCATCTCAGCCGGGATCGCGCCCTCGCCATGATCAAGAGCGGGGCGATCGCGGGCGGCATGATTCCTAAAGTAGAGACTTGCCTGGAGGCGCTGGACGCAGGCGTTGGCGGCGTGGTGATACTGGATGGCCGCGTGGAGCACGCCGTGCTGCTGGAACTGTTCACCGAACATGGCGCGGGCACGCTGATCAGTTGATCCCGGCTATATCCGGCGCTACTGGCGGGTCTGCTTCAGACAGGTCCGGGCCAGGTCCAGAATTCCGGCGGAGATTTTATCCCAGGAAAATTGTTGCCGGGCGGTGCGCAATGCGCCTTCTTTCAGCTGCGCCAGCAGGTCCGCATCATTTGCAAGCCTGCGAATTTCCGCCGCCAGGGCGCCAGGGCTGGTATCGGCAGCGACAAGCCCATTCATATTATGGGTGATCTGTTCCGGCAGACCGCCGATCGGCGTTCCGATCGCGGGCACACCGGCGGCAAAGGCCGAGGCAATCACGCCGGACTGGCTGGATTCCAGATAGGGCAGAATGACCACATCCGCCTGCGCAAAAACGCTGTCCATCTTTTCTTCGGGTACCCATCTATTGTTCACGGTGATGTCCGGCAGCGCCTTGACGGCGGCTTCCAGATCACGCATGTCGCCCGCACCGGTTATCTGAAGGCTGACATCCTGCCCTTCCGCGCGCAGCATGGCATAGGCCTCGATCAACCGTTCCAGCCCTTTATAGCGCAAAATGCGGCCAAAAAATAACAGCCGCAGCGGCCCCGGTTTGCGGACCGGAACCACAGGCGGCGCGCTGACCGGGTCGGATAGCGGGCCGAGCGGGATTACCGTCACCTTCTCCGGCGCGATGGTATGCACATCACTTAACTGCCGGCCGACATATTGGGTCAGCGCGATATAGGCATGCGCATTGCTGAAGGGTTGATAAAACCAGCTTTTGAAACCGCCATGCTCGCCGGGATGCAGCACCGCGTCATGCACCGTATTCAGCAGCACCACGCCGTTTGCGGGCACGGCGGAAATGACGAAGCGCGACCATAAATGGCTCATGGTCGAATCCACGACATCAATCCGGTTATCGCGCAGATAGCGCAAAAATTTGCGCCTTACCGCCAGAATATTCAATGTCGTGAAAAATGCCGACACCAGGCCGGTATAGGTTTTTATTTCCTGCATGGGAATATTCAGCGCCCGGAATTCCTTGATCAGCTCACTGTCCGAGGAAATCGACAGATGCACTTCGGCTTCCTCAATGCGCATCAAGGCGCGGGCAAGCTCAAGCGTGTAGCGCGGCCCCGCACCCCGGCGACCCCAATGCCATAACAATATTTTCAGCCCGTTCCCGGACTGTTTCTGATCCGTCATCCTGCCCCATAAAAAACAGCTATCTGGAAGCCCTGATATTTCGGCGGCCTGAATGAATAAAAGTTGGGCTTTATTGGCATGCGCATCCAATATATGTGTCAGTTTAATAGCCTTAAATGTGACATAAATGCGACCTCATAATGCGCCCGCCCCCCAAACGGCCCGACAAGGGCATGATTGCCCGCCAGACACTGTGGATTATTGCCCGGAGATATCTCTAAGTGCTTGAATTTCGGCTATTTCGACGCCTTACCCAAAAAGCCCGCTGGCATATTGCCCGGCCCCTGTTTCTGGCCGTGCTGATGGCCGCCACTGCTGGTCCGGGCGCGCCGGCCTCGGCGCTGTCATTGATACGTGATGCCGAAACCGAGGAATTATTGCGCAGCTACGCTACCCCGATTTTCGCCGCCGCCGGGTTAAGCCCCAGATCGGTCAATATCTATCTGGTCAATGACAATCAGATAAACGCCTTTGTGGCTGGCGGGCAGAATGTATTTTTTACGACGGAACTGCTGCTGGAATTCGACACGCCCGGCGAGGTGAAAGGCGTGATCGCGCACGAAGTGGGCCATATTGCGGGCGGCCACCTGGCGCGCACGCAGGACGCGATGCGGGGCACCGGGGCGCTTGCCATCGCCTCGATGGTGCTGGGTGTCGGCATCGCGGCAATGGGTGCGCCGGATGTCGGCATGGGCGTCATGACCGGCGGCAGTCAGGTCGCCCAGCGGAATTTTCTGGCCTATAGCCGCTCGCAGGAATCCTCCGCCGATCAGGCCGCTGCCAGCTATCTGGACACTATTGGTGAATCCGGCGCCGGGCTGCTGGAGGTCATGCACAAATTCAGCGGGCAGGAAGCGCTGAACGCCCGCAATCAGGATCCCTTTGCGCGCAGCCACCCAATGTCCATCGACCGTATCGGCGCCCTTGAGGCGCGGCTGGAAAAATCCCCCTTTCGCGACAAGCCCGAAAAGCCGGAACTGATAGAGGCGCATGACCGCATGCAGGGCAAGCTGTATGGCTTTATCAAACCCTATGCGCAGACATTCAGGAAATTTCCAGCGTCAGATACCAGCATCAAGGCCCGTTATGCGCGCGCCATCGCCTATTACCGGCGGGGGGATACGCAAACCGCATTGCAGGAGACCGATGCGCTGATCGCGCAATCCCCTGACAATCCCTATTATCACGAGTTGAAGGGGCAGATCCTGTTTGAGAATGGCCGGGTAAAAGAGGCCATCGCCCCGCACGCAAGGGCCGTTGCCCTGAAACCGGATATACCGCTGCTGCGGGTTAATCTGGCCCAGGCGATGCTGTCAACGGAAGACCCGGCCTATCTGCAGGCATCGCTGCAAACCCTGCAAAAAGCCATGGCGCAGGATCCGGAGATTACCTTTGGCTGGCATCAATTGGCCATCGCCTATGCCGGTACTGGACAGGAAGGCATGGCCGCGCTGGCCAGCGCGGAACGCTACTTCCGTTCCGAAAACCGCCGTGACGCCTATATTCATTCGCAACGCGCGATGAAACTTCTGCCCGAAGGCTCACCCGGAAATTTCAGGGCGCAGGATATTTACGACATGGTTAAACCCAAACACCGGAATGATATCATCGAATGATGCAACATAATTTTCTGCGGACCCTGTGCGCCGGCCTGATGGCGCTGCTGATTATTGCAGACCCCGCCCAGGCCCAGCAGACTGCGGCCGACAAGGCCGCCGCCAAACAGCTTGTCCGGGAAGTGTTGCAGGAAAATCCCGAATTGCTCATGGAAGCGCTGGACAATCTGCGCAAGAAAATGGAAGCCGGCGATCCCGCCGCTGCCCGCGAGGGCCTGGGCAAACTGCGCAAGGAACTGGAACGCGATCCCGATACCTATATTGCCGGCAATCCAGACGGCGATGTGACCATTGTGGAGTTTTTCGATTACCGCTGCGGTTATTGCAAGCGCGCCCAGCCGATCCTCCAGCAATTGCTGAAAAATGATGGCGGCATCCGGCTGGCGTTAAAGGAATTTCCCATTCTGGGGCCCGATTCGGCCCTGGCTTCGCGCGCCGCCATTGCGGCACTGAAATCCCCGAAATATGAAGGGTTTCACAATGCCCTGATGCGCGCGCAGGGTCCGCTGGGCGAAGACAGGATTTTACGCATCGCGGCCGAGGCCGGGCTGGACAGCGCCGCGTTGCGCAAGGATATGGATGATCCGAAAATAGAATCCATCATTTCACGCAATCATGAAATTGCCCGCAGCCTGAATATTTCCGGAACCCCGTCTTTTATCATTGGCGATACGCTGGTGCCCGGTTTTGTTGAACTGGAACAATTGCAGGAACTGGTCGCCGCCGCCCGCAAGCAATGCCTGACCTGCTAGAAAGGGATGAGATTGGGTTGAATCGTTCTGGCTCCCCTCGTTGTCATTACCCGGCTTGTCCGGGTAATCCACGCCATGCGCAGAGGTCTGAGTTTGGGGTTCTGGATTGCCCGGACAAGCCGGGCAATGACACAGTGAGATTCAGGCGTGATCGAATCTGATCACAAATTGCCATGGAAAGGCCGCAGACATGATCCAGTCACTCCGCCAGATGCTTGAGGCAAAACATTTCATCATCGCGCCAGGTGTTTTCGATGGTTTTTCCGCCATGCTGGCGCAGCGTCAGGGCTTTGACGCCATCTATATGACGGGCTATGGCGTGTCCGCGTCACGTTACGGCCTGCCGGACGCCGGGCTGACAACGCTCAGCGATATGCTGGGCGCCCTGCAAATCATCCGCTCACTGACCGATCGGCCGGTTATCGCGGATGCCGATACCGGTTATGGCGGCCTGCTGAATGTACGCCATACGGTCAGACGCTATGAAGCGGCGGGCGCCAATGCCATCCAGATCGAAGATCAGGAAATCCCAAAAAAATGCGGCCATACGCTGGGCCGCCGCGTCATTCCGCTGGCGGATATGGTTGCCAAGGTGCATGTCGCCGCGGAGGCGCGGCTGTCGCGTGAAACCCTGATCATCGCCCGCACCGATGCGCGCACGGCGCACGGCCTGGACGAAGCCATTGCCCGCGCGCAGGCCTATGCGCAGGCGGGGGCGGATATTCTGTTCGTTGAATCCCCCGAAAGCGAGGTGGAACTTGCCCGCATCGGCAGGGAGGTGCAGGCCCCCCTGGTGGCCAATATGGTGCCCAAAGGCGCGCGCACCCCGGAAATTCCGGCCGCCCGGCTGCAACAGTTAGGATTCGACATGGCCATCTATCCGGGCGTAGGCTTTGGCGCGGCACTGGGCGCAATGGAAAAAGCCTATGCCTATCTCAAACAGAACCGGATGAGCGACCCGGACACCCCAACTTCGCTGACCGGCGCGCATGCGCTGACCGGATTTCCCGAAGTCTGGGAACTGGAAAAACAATGGGACGCCCGTTTCGGCAACAAATAAAAAGGCCATCAAGCATGACCACACAGGAAAAACTTCGTCCGATCGCCACGAAAATTCTGTATGAAGATGATGAAGTGCGCGTCTGGGATCAGGTGATCAATCCGGGGGAAACCCTGGGCAAGCACCATCATGAACTGGACTATGTCATCGTCAATGTGACCGATAGCGGCCCCTTTGAAGTGGAATTTTTCGACGCTGAGGGCAACTCAAGTAAACAGCGGTTTGAACTGCCCGACGCCAAGCGCGGCGGTTCGGTACTGGTCAAAAAAGGCCATATCGAAATCGCCCATAATCTTGGCCCGCGTTTTCGCGCCATTCTGGTGGAACTGAAAGAGACCGTTTAATCCCGTCTGATCCGAATAGGGTCTAGGGAAGCATAAAATAGGTCGGCAGCAGCCCGTTTGCGCGCAAAGCCTCCAATAATTCAAATATTGGAAAAGCGGCGAAAAACACTGCGGCGTCGCGCATGGATTCACGCAACAGGCGCGGTTGGGTGCGGATATATTCCGGCTCGGCCCAGTTGCTCCATTTTGGCCACCAGCGCGGCACGGTGTTCATATACGGCGCGTAAGTATCGTTAAATTTGTGCAGCAGAAAGGCTTCTTCGCGGGCAACGACTTTGGGATAATACAGCACGAAGCCCAGCAGCAGCAGCCCCAGCACGGTGAGCATTCCCGATTGCAAGCCGATCCCGGCCAGACCCAGAAAAGAAAATACATAAAGCGGATTGCGCACGACGGAGAACGGACCTTCCTGGATCAGTTCGTCATTCTTGCGCCCGCCAATATAGGCGGAGCAATAGCTGCGCCCCAGAACACATAAAACCACCAGCACATGTCCCACCCACTCCATGATCTCATGGACAAAACCGTGCCCGGCAAACATGCTCAGTGAAAAAATGACCAGCAGCAGGATTGCGAGTACGAAAATGCGGCTATGCCGGGTTCGGGCCTTCATCAGGGGCGCGGGCGCCACAACAGTCTCGCTCATATAAGAGATACTCTCATTATGAATTCGCCGTTACGAATTCGCCGCGAGGCCCGGCAGGCCCAGTCAGGAAGATGTCAGCAGGGCCGCACTGGCCGGACGAAGACGGGCTGCATCCATTTCCTGTAGCAAATTCTTTTCGATAATACCACGGACTTCGTCGATATATTTACTGCCCTCCGTGGAGTAGCGGCCCAGATATTTGACCAGTTCCACCCCGGTTGCCGTCTTCCCGGCTTCGCGCGCATCGGCCCGGCGGGCGCGGAATTTTGCATAATAGGCATGCGTGTTGAGATTGTGCAGATAGGCGCCTACCGATTCAGACAATTGGCCGAAGCGGCGCACTTCGTGGCCGGCATCCGCCGCGCGCCCGGCGGGGACAAGGCCGCTGCCGGGTTTCCAGCTCCATTGCCCGAACACCGCATTGCCCTGTCTGGCAAATCGTGACGTACCCCAACCGGATTCCAGCGCCGCCTGGGCCAGCGCCAGCGAGGGCGGCACCGCATCAACCCGGCGCAGCAATTCCTCCCAATCCCCGGTGGCGGGGTCAAAACCGGCCAGACCATATTCGGCGGCCATCTGCACCAGCCAGGCTTTATTGACGGCATAAAGGCCACCGCCGCCCTGCACCTGGCGGGCAAATTTTTCAATACGCTGCCGGTCCGCCAGGATTTTTTCGTTCCCTGCCAGAACCAGCGGCAGCATGACCTTGACGAAATCACCCTTGCGCTCAAGGCTGGAATCGCCGCTGGCAAGATCGTGGGGCAGGCTGCGCAGGTATAGCCGCGGTACGTCATGCAGTTTTTCAGGCCGTCCGCCCGCGCCGGGCAGGGCATAATCCAGCGCCGCGAAATGATTTTGCAATTGCTTGCGATCCCTTGGGCTGACCCGCAGAATACCGCCATGCGCCACGGTCTCGACCTCGGCCAGCAATTGTTCGGATTGGCGTGTCAGGCTTTCCCACCAGTGCGGCCCTGTCGGCGCTGCCGCCAGCTGCGGCGTCCCCGACAGTCTGGCGAGTGTGCCAAGCGAAGGCGCCGTGGCCAGCATGGCGTTGATATAGCCGATTGCGACGCCTACGCCCATCAGGCCAACCATCGTTCCTGCCGCGCCGGCAATGATGCGTCTGATGCTCAGCATGCTCACCCCTCACAGACGCCTTTGAGGGGGCGTCTATTCGTTAACAAACTATGAAGGGCAGTGTACCCCGGCCAGGAAGGACAGAGCAACCCCAAACCGGCTAAATTAACCTAACTCATTGATTTATTTATGGTTAACTGACTTGGCGCACCTCTTCGACCTCGGGAATATAGTGTTTCAGCATGTTCTCAATGCCGTTTTTGAGGGTCAGGGTTGAGCTGGGGCATCCGGCACAGGAGCCCTGCAAATGCACATAGACCACGCCTTCGGAAAAGCTGCGGAACACGATATCACCGCCATCCTGCGCCACTGCGGGCCGCACCCTGGTGTCCAGTAATTCGATGATCTGGGCGATGATCTCGCCATCCTCGCCCTCCGCATCCCAGTCATGCCCGCCGGCCGCCGGGGCGCCTTCGGCCAGCATGACCGGACGGCCGGAAGTGAAATGCTCCATGATCGCGCCAAGGATCATCGGCTTGAGATGATGCCATTCGCCATTTGATTTGGTGACGGTGATAAAATCCGTCCCCAGATAGACGCCGGTGACTTCGGGAACCTCGAACAGGCGCGACGCCAGGGGCGAGGGCGCGGCTGAGGCCGCATTGGGAAAATCCGCCGCGCCTTCTTCCAGCACCGTACAGCCCGGAATGAATTTCAGGGTGGCGGGATTGGGTGTCGATTCCGTCTGAATGAACATAGGCTGCTCCTGTGGCGCAATATTTCCGGAAAGCGGTATAATTCCATAAATGGCCGATCCGCGCCGTCATATCAACCCCATGCGGAATGCGGGTTTAGCACGGCCCGGCAGCGCCCGGGGCGCAATGCGCCCATGCTGGAATATCGGATGCCGCTGGACGCTCCGCTTAACAGAAATTTAACCATATGCGCCAACAATCAACACTTGGGGGGAACCGCTTGCTGGAGATATCCCATGATACCATGCAGCCCATACCTGACACGTAAACTGCGCACCCCGCGCGAAGCCTGCCATGACCTTGCCGCGCAGCATCCTGAACTTCCCCGGCGTGCGTGTCGGTCATGCGGCCTGAAGCAGCTTTGTGAGAAATGTGAGCAAAGCATGTGTGAGCCCGGAAATAATCCTGTGGGCCTGCGCGGCGGCGTTACCCCAGAATTTCCGCCGCCGGGACATAGGGCGCATTAAGCGCCGTTGCGACAGCCTGATAGGTCAGCCTGCCGCCCAGCACATTCAGCCCCGCCCGCAGATGCGGGTCGCGGCGCAGGGCCTCCACGGCCCCGTGATCCGCCAATGCCAGAATGTATGGGAGGGTGGCGTTGTTCAGCGCAAAGGTAGAGGTCCGCGCTACCGCGCCGGGCATATTGGTCACGCAATAATGCACCACATCATGCACTTTATAGGTCGGCGCGGCGTGGGTGGTGGGCCGTGAGGTTTCCGAGATGCCGCCCTGATCAATGGAGACATCGACAAACACGGAACCGCGCAGCATGCTTTGCACCATTTTACCGGTCACCAGACGCGGCGTCGCCGCACCCGGCACCAGCACCGCGCCCACCACCAGATCGGCTGTCATGATATAATTTTCCAGCGCATCGACAGTCGCGAAAATCGTATTCAGGGTCGGGCCGAACTGCATATCCAGCTGTTGCAGGCGATGCAGGCTTTTATCCAGCACCGTGACGGCGGCTTCCAGCCCCATGGCCATGCGCGCGGCATTGGTGCCGACAACGCCGCCGCCGATAATGACCACCTTTCCAGCCGGCACCCCCGGCACCCCGCCCAGCAGCGCCCCGCGCCCGCCCTGTTCCATTTCCAGACAATGCGCGCCGGCCTGAATGGCCATGCGGCCCGCCACCTCGCTCATCGGGGCCAGCAGCGGCAGGCCGCCATTGGCGTCCGTCACGGTCTCATAGGCAATCGCCGTGCAGCCGGAAGCGATCAGCGCATGGGCCTGCGCCGGATCGGCTGCCAGATGCAGATAGGTGAACAGAATTTGACCCGCCCGCAACATGGCGCATTCGGCGGCCTGCGGCTCCTTGACCTTCACAATCATTTCGGCGCGGGCGAAAACATCCGCCGCTGTCGCAACGATTTGCGCACCCGCGGCATGATAGGCTTCGTCGCTCAGCCCGATAGCGGCCCCGGCATTTGCCTGAACCAGAACCTGATGGCCATGATGCACCAGCTCGCGCACGCTGGACGGGGTCATGCCGACGCGATATTCATGCACCTTGATTTCTTTTGGAACGCCTAACAGCATCGCGCATCCTTTCTATGTAAGCGTGTGCAGCACCCGTCTGAAGCGTTCCGCAATGCTGGCGATCTCGGCCGGGCTGATAATCAGCGGCGGCGACAGGGCAATCGTGTCGCCCGACACCCGCACCATCATGTCATGTTCATGAAACGCTGTCAGCATGGCCTCAAAGCCGCGTTTGCCCGGCGCATCGGAATGGGGCGCCAGATCAATCCCCGCCGCCAGGCCAATGGTCCGGATATCTTCGACAAAGGGCGCCCCGCGCAGGCCCTGAATGGCGTCCGCCCATACCGGCTCCAGCGCGCGCGCGCGCGCAAACAGACCTTCGTCTGCATAAAGATCAAGTGCGGCATGAGCCGCCGCAACCCCCATCGGATGCGCGGAATAGGTATAGCCATGCATCAGTTCGATCACATGTTCCGGCCCCTTCATGAAACTGTCATAAACCGGCGCGCGCGCCAGCACGCCCCCCAGCGGCGCCGCTGCATTGCTGACCCCTTTGGCGAAACACAGCAAATCAGGGATCACGCCGAAACGCTCCGCCGCAAACGCCGCGCCCAGACGGCCAAAGCCGGTGATGACCTCATCGAAAATCAGCAGGATACCGTGCCGGTCGCAGATCTGGCGCAGCCGTTGCAAATAGCCGGCAGGCGGCGGCAGCACCCCGGTTGATCCCGCCATCGGCTCGACAATGACGGCGGCAATCGTGCTGGCGTCATGCAGGCTGACCAGACGTTCCAGATCATCGGCCAGATGCGCGCCCCAGGCGGGCTGGCCATTGGCGAAGGGCTGATGCTCGCGCGAATAAGTGTGCGGCAGATGATCAACACCTGCCAGCATCGGCCCGAAATGTTTGCGGTTATTGACCATGCCGCCAACCGAAATACCGCCAAAACCAACGCCATGATAGGCGCGTTCGCGCCCGATCAGCCGGGTGCGGCTGCCTTCGCCACGCAGGCGGTGAAAAGCGATGGCGATTTTAAGCGCGGTATCCACCGCCTCGGAGCCGGAATTGCAGAAAAACACCTGTTCCAGATCGCCCGGCGCCAATGCGGCCAGCCGGCTGGCGAGTGTAAACGCGCCGGGATGGGCGAACTGGAAGGGCGGCGCATAATCCAGCTCTGCCGCCTGGGTCTGAATGGCCGCGACTATGGAAGGCCGGCAATGCCCGGCATTAACACACCACAGGCCCGCCGTGGCGTCCAGAACGGGACGCCCTTCTGACGTGTAATAATACATGCCGGACGCAGTGCCCAGCAGGCGCGGCGCGCGCTTGAACTGCCGGTTCGGCGTAAACGGCATCCAGTAGGCGGAAAGATCGTTGGCGTTCATCCTTGAAGCCGGTTTTGCATTCGGATCGTCCGGCATTGGAAGATATTCCCGACCCTCTAAGTGTCATTGCCCGGCCTGTCCGGGTAATGACAACAAAGATATCCCATCCAGTTCAATCTGAACAGGAATTGCGCTAATGCGAAACCACCGCTTCTTCGCCGGTTACGCCGCCGCAGGCGGCAAGCTGCGCGGTCAATTGCGCAATGCGCGCCGCGCGGCGTTGCTTGTCCGCATCGGTTTTGCACAATTCGTTCAGGATGGCGTTGCCCCAGGCAATGTGTTTGCCGGTTTTGCGGATAATATCTTCCAGCAGTTCAATGGTGGGCGCATCGCAGATCTGATCGGTTTCGGAATTGAATTTCTGATATGCCTTGACCAGATGCGGCTTGAGCACATCAAACACCCCGGCCAGTTTCTCGATCGTCAGATCAGGGCGTTCCGGCGCGGAAAGTTCCTGAATGAAATTGGCAAAGCCCTGATTGCCGGCTAGCGAGCCCTGCTGGCCAACCCTGGTGCCGCAGCGCAGCTCCGGCAGGCGTTTGCCCAGACTGTCCGCCGCCACCGCGCCATCCCAGATGATCTTGCCGAGGCCCGTCTTGACCGGCAGTTCCGGCACCGTCGCCACCCAGCCGCCCAGGGTCATCATGATCCATTCTTCGGCATAACGCCAGTTGCGCACCCTGAGCGCCACCGCTTCCACATCATAGCGGCCATGCAATTGGCGCAGATCCGCCGGAATGTCGAATGCGGAATAGGGCGCAAAGCCCGTGCGTTCATCCTGGCCGGAGCCCGGATACAAGCGAATTTCAGCCATTTTGATGCCCCCTATTCCGCTGCGTTCTGGCTGGATGCGGCCTGCGCCTTGCGGGCGGCATGGCGCTCTCTCAGAATGGCCACCGCCTTGTTCAGCGTGTCCTTGCTGGGGCCGCCCGCGCTGAGCGTTGCGATCTCGTCGATTTCGGCCTGGGTGAAGCCGGCATCGAGGCGATCCTGTTCAGCGATGCGGATGGCCGCATCCGAACGTGAACTGCGTGCGCCGCCAAAGCTGAAACGCCTGTCCACCTCACGGCGGAAATCCTGGGTGCGTTTCAGATATTCGGGATCGTTTTTGGTGAATTCCTTCACCCATTCGCTGCCGAAGCGCACATGGGTGATTTCATCAGCCAGCACGAAATCCATCGCCTGTTTCATGATGTCATCGCCCGCCGCCTCGCCATAGCGGATCATGTCGCGGAACACGTCACAGGCCAGCCCTTCCAGGCCGCGATTGACGCCAGCCACCCGCATTGCCGGGTCTTCCGAACAGGCCGCTTCGAACAGGAAGGTGCTTTCGGGATATTGGCCGATTTCGCCGCCGACATGGCTCAGCAGTTTTTCCTGAATCTGCACATGGCGGGCTTCGTCCCAGGCCTGGCGGGCCATATTCATCTTAAATTCCCAGGGCGCTTCGGGAAAATCCCATAGTGAACGCGCGGCCCCTTCCAGCGCCTGCAATTCACCGACCAGAATACCATGCAGACGAAGGCGCAGCCGTTCCATCAATTTCGGGTCATCGGCGCGGATCGGCTCGTTCAGAACCACAAGCTGATAGGCCGGGCCATATTCATCATACAGGGGTTCCGCCGCCGTGCCCCGGGTCGCGGCTTCAATCAGCGGATCAAATTTCTCGAACACGTCAACGACAGTGTTAACATCGTCGGGCAACATCGCCATCAGATTGTTGGCGGCGCTGTTCTGCCGGATAAAACGGCTGTCACGGGCCAGCTCGTCAAAATGTATGAAGCGTTTCATGGTGTGTCCTCTTTGACAGGCATTCACGATGGGTATCCACGTGAGGGGTACCCACGTGGACGGGGACTGGCGGTCTTGATCTCTGTCCACCACATTAATACGCACATATTACTGAATCCTCAAAAAGGGTCCAGTCCTAAGTGTGTTTAGTTCGATCTGGCTGGATTTACCGCGGTCATAAGCCCTATATAGCGGCCATGAGCGACATTTCCTTCATCAAGATGCATGGGCTGGGCAATGATTTTGTCATCATTGACCTGCGGCGGCAGCAATTTGCGCTGGACCCGGCGCTGGTGCGGCGCATCGCGGACCGGCATCGCGGCGTGGGCGGCGACATGCTGATCACGATGGCGGCGCCTGGCGATCCGCGCGCGGACATATTCATGGGCATCTATAATGCCGATGGCAGTGAGGTGGACGCCTGTGGCAACGCCAATCGCTGTGTCGCGCGGCTGATGATGGAAGAAAGCGGCAAGCCGCAATGCCTGATCCAGACCAATGCCGGGCTGTTGCAGTGCCGGGCGGCGGCGGGCGGCCTGATCGCGGTGGATATGGGCGCGCCGAAGTTCGAATGGCAGGATATTCCGCTGGAAGAACGTATGGACACGCGCGGCATCGACCTCAAGATCGGGCCGATCGACAGTCCGGTGCTGGCCTTTCCCAGTGCGGTGAATATGGGCAATCCGCATTGTATTTTCTTCGTGCCGGATATCAGTGCCCATGATCCCGCACGTATCGGGCCTTTGGTGGAAAACCATCTGCTGTTTCCCGAACGCACCAATGTGGGCTTTGCGCAAATTCGCAGCCGCAGTGATATTCGCCTGCGGGTGTGGGAACGCGGCGTCGGCGTGACCCAGGCCTGTGGCACGGCGGCCTGTGCCGTGGTGGCGGCTGCGGCGCGCAAGGGCAAAAATCTGGCGGACCGCAAAGCGCGTGTGGAACTGGATGGCGGCTTTCTCGATATAGACTGGCGCGAAGCCGATGATCACATCACCATGACCGGGCCCGCCGCACTTAGCTATCGCGGTACGCTGGCGCCTGAATTGCTGGCTGCGCCATGAGTGAAGCGCAGGTCATAAATTTCGGCTGCCGCCTCAATCAGTATGAAGCCGAAGTGATGCGCAATCGCGCGCGTGACGCGGGGCTTGAGAACGCCATCATCATCAATAGCTGCGCCGTGACCGCAGAGGCCACAAGACAGGCCCGGCAGGCCGTGCGCAAGGCGCGCCGTGAGCAGCCGCAGGCGCGTATCATTGTTACCGGCTGCGCTGCGCAAATTGAACCGCAACGCTTTGCCGATATGCCAGAGGTTGATCTGGTGCTGGGCAATATGGAAAAGCTGGACGCCGCGAGTTACGCCGCGCAGGGCAGGCGCAATGATTTTGGGGCGGACGACAGCGAAAAGGTGCGCGTCAATGACATTATGTCCGTTCGTGAAACCGCCCCCCATCTGATTGAAGGATTGGAAGGCCGCGCGCGCGCCTTTGTGCAAATTCAAAATGGCTGTGATCACCGCTGCACTTTCTGCATCATTCCCTTCGGGCGGGGAAATTCACGTTCCGTGCCGGCGGGCGAAGTGGTTGATCAGGTGCGCCGTCTTGCCGCCAATGGCTATCGCGAAGTGGTGCTGACCGGTGTGGACATTACATCCTATGGCGGCGATCTGCCGGGGCGGGTTACGCTGGGCCGTCTGGTGATGCAGATTCTGAAACATGTGCCGGAACTGGCGCGGCTGCGGCTTTCCTCGCTGGATGTGATCGAGCTGGACGCGCATCTTCTCGATGCAATCGCCACAGAGCCGCGCCTGATGCCGCATCTGCATCTGTCCTTGCAGGCTGGCGATGATATGATTTTAAAACGCATGAAGCGGCGTCATCTGCGTCATGATGCGGTTGCGCTGTGCGCGCAATTGCGCGAAGTGCGGCCCGGCCTTGTGCTGGGCGCGGACCTGATCGCGGGATTTCCCACCGAAACAGATAAGATGTTCGAGAACAGCCTGCGCCTGATTGAAGATTGCGGATTGACCTTGCTGCACGTGTTTCCCTATTCGCAGCGCTTGGGAACGCCCGCAGCGCAAATGCCCCAGGTGCCCGGCGCGATCCGCAAGCGGCGCGCGGGCCAGTTGCGCGCAGCGGGTGCACGCGCCCTGCAGAGCTATTTGCAGCGCCTGTGCGGAACCCGCGCGCTGCTGCTGATGGAAACAGAACTGCGCGGACGCACGGAAAGCTATATTGAGGTGGTGCTGGATAGTCCCGCTGACCCGGGCAGTTTGCAGATGGCTGAACTGACAGACATGCAAGGCGATCATATGGCCGGCGTAAAGATTGATGTGAAGTTTGATATGCAGGTTGCACACTGATGCGGCTGCCCTGGGGGAAAAAGCCGGCCGGGCAGGGCCCAGAGACGGGTGCTATAGCGCAGACCGGGCCAGAGGCTGTTCCGGAAACTGCCGCCCCTGAAACTGCCGCCCCTGAAGCCGGCGCCGGTAAAGGCTGGTTTGCGCGTTTGCGGCAGGGTTTGAGCCGCTCGGCCGGTGCGCTGTCGGAGGGTGTCACGGGCATCTTTACCAAGGCCCGCCTCGATACAGCGACACTTGGCGAATTGGAGGATTTGCTCATTCAATCGGATCTGGGTGTCGATGTTGCAGCCGAAATAACCGGCGCACTGGGCCGGGAACGCCTGAACAAGGATATTTCCCCCTCCGAAGTGCGCGCCTTTCTGGCAGGCCATATTGCAGCGATTTTACGCCCCGCCGCGAAGGCGCTGGCGATTGATCCGGCCCGAAAGCCCTATGTCATTCTGGTCACCGGCGTGAACGGAACCGGAAAGACCACCACCATCGGCAAATTGGCGCATCTGCTGCGCGGGGAAGGCCATAAGGTCATGCTGGCCGCAGGCGACACGTTCCGCGCCGCAGCCATCGAACAGTTGCAGATATGGGGTGAACGCGCCGGTGCGCCGGTAATTGCAGGCGCCCAGGGGGCCGATGCGTCCGGGCTGGTATATGAAGCCCTGGCCCAGGCGCGCGCGGCCGGGGCCGATGTGCTGTTAATAGACACTGCGGGCCGGTTGCAGAACAAAACCGGTCTGATGGATGAATTGCGCAAAATCAACCGGGTGCTCGCCAAACAGGACGAAACCGCCCCGCATGCCGTGGTCCTGGTGCTGGACGCGACTACCGGCCAGAACGCGCTTTCGCAGCTTGAAAGTTTTCGTGAGGTGGCAAAGGTGACCGGCCTGATTATGACCAAGCTGGACGGCACGGCGCGCGGCGGTATTCTGGTGGCGCTGGTGCGCAAATTCGGCCTGCCGGTGCATGCGGTCGGTGTTGGCGAGGGCATGGAAGATTTGCGCCCCTTCGATGCAGACCAGTTCGCCCGCGCGCTGACCGGCCTGCCGGATCCGTAAATTATTAATATATTTCAACATACTAACAGGGTTATGCCGGGAAAGGCCGGGCCTGACCGGGGATGGTATATGTTTAACCCCCCGGCTTGTACGGGCCCTGAAATATTAAATACATACCGTCCCCAATAGACTAAGGGCGCACTTTTTTCCTTGAAGTGCCGTGTGCAATGACCTACATCAACAGCGGAATTAGCACTCACGATCGCTGAGTGCTAATTCTGTCCACTTTATCTTTATACAACTGAAATGGCGCACATGCTGCATGGCGCCATATGCTTGAGGGAGTTGCTGCATGACATTTCGGCCATTGCATGATCGGGTGCTGGCGCGCCGCATCGAAGCGGAAGAAAAGACCGCCGGTGGATTGATTATCCCTGACACCGCCAAGGAAAAGCCGCAGGAAGGCGAAGTGATCGCCGTAGGCGCCGGGGCACGCACCGAAAAAGGCGAAATCATTCCGGTAAGCGTCAAAAAAGGCGACCGTGTCCTGTTTGGGAAATATTCCGGAACGGAAGTAAAGATCAAGGGCGAGGAACTGGTCATCCTCAAGGAAAGCGACATTCTGGGCGTGGTCGACTGATTACCCCCTTCTAATCCCCGCGAATTCCCGCAAATTACAAGAAAACGAGGTCAAAGATTATGGCTGCCAAAGATGTAAGATTTTCCACCGACGCGCGCGACAGGATGCTGGCTGGCGTTGATATTCTGGCCGATGCGGTGAAGGTCACCCTGGGCCCCAAGGGCCGCAATGTGGTGCTGGACAAAAGCTTCGGCGCACCGCGCATCACCAAGGACGGCGTGACGGTCGCCAAGGAAATCGATCTTGAGGACAAGTTCGAGAATATGGGCGCGCAGATGGTCCGTGAAGTGGCTTCGCGCACCAATGACGAAGCTGGTGACGGCACAACCACCGCCACCGTTCTGGCGCAGGCCATTGTACGCGAAGGCGTCAAGGCTGTTGCCGCCGGCATGAACCCGATGGATCTGAAACGCGGCATTGATCTGGCCGTCGATAAGGTCGTCAAAAAACTGCTGGCCGAATCCAAGACCATTAAAACTTCCGCTGAAATTGCCCAGGTCGGCACCATTTCGGCGAATGGCGAAGCCTCGATTGGCAAAATGATCGCCGAAGCCATGTCCAAGGTCGGCAAGGAAGGCGTCATCACTGTTGAAGAAGCCAAAGGCACCGAAACCGAACTGGATGTCGTCGAAGGCATGCTGTTTGATCGCGGATATCTGTCGCCTTATTTCATCACCAATGCAGACAAGATGACGGTGCAGCTCGACGACCCGCTGATCCTGCTGCACGAAGCCAAGCTTGCCAATTTGCAGGCGATGATTCCGCTGCTGGAAGCCGTGGTGAAATCCGGCAAGCCGCTGCTGATCATTGCCGAAGATGTCGAAGGCGAAGCGCTGGCGACGCTCGTGGTCAACAAGCTGCGCGGCGGCCTGAAAATCGCCGCAGTCAAGGCGCCGGGCTTTGGTGATCGCAGAAAAGCCATGCTGGAAGATATCGCCATTCTTACCGGCGGCACCGTGATCTCGGAAGATCTGGGCATCAAGCTTGAAAATGTGACGCTTCAGATGCTGGGCCGCGCCAAGCGGGTGGATATTACCAAAGAAGAAACCACCATCGTCGATGGCGCCGGCAAGAAGGCCGACATTTTGGGCCGCTGCAACCAGATCCGCGCGCAAATCGAAGAAACCACGTCGGATTATGACAAGGAAAAACTTCAGGAACGTCTGGCCAAACTGGCGGGCGGCGTTGCCGTGATCCGCGTCGGCGGCATGACCGAAGTGGAAGTGAAAGAACGCAAGGATCGCGTCGATGATGCGCTGCATGCCACCCGTGCGGCCGTCGAGGAAGGCATTCTGCCCGGTGGCGGCACCGCGCTGATGCATGCGTCCAAGGTACTGTTGAAGCTTGAAGGCGACAATAGCGATCAGACCATTGGTATTCAGATCGTGCGGCGCGCCATTCAGGCGCCGCTGCGGCAGATTTCTGAGAATGCCGGCGTCGAAGGCTCGGTTGTGGCGGGCCGTCTGATGGACGAGAAAAACTTCAATATCGGCTTTGACGTGCTGACAGAAAAATATGTCGATATGGTCGCTGCCGGTATCGTGGACCCGACCAAGGTCGTACGCACCGCCTTACAGGATGCCGCTTCCGTTGCGGGTCTGCTGGTCACCACCGAAGTCATGATTGCCGATTGCCCCGCGCCGGACGCTAAGGCGGATCCGCACGCCGGCCATCACCATTAAGCCATCACATCAGGCAGTGACGCCGGGCGTGTCCCGTCCGGTGTCAGCGCACAAAAAAACGGCTCCTGAAAAGGGGCCGTTTTTTTTGCGCCGGCCTCAGCGTTCGCCGATCAGAACTTCGCGTTTGCCGGAATGGTTGGGGGCGCTGATGACGCCATTGGCTTCCATTTCCTCGATGATGCGCGCGGCCCGGTTATAGCCGATGCGCAGATGGCGCTGCACCAGGCTGGTCGAGGCGCGGCCCTGGCGCGCCACCATGGCCACCGCCTGATCATACAGCGCGCCTTCGCTGTCCCCGGCCATACCCATCATGTCAGGGGTGATTTCGGCATCCTCTTCCTCGCGCGTGACCGCGTCCAGATAGTCGGGGCGGCCCTGCGATTTCAGGAAGGCCACCGCCTTTTCAACTTCCTCGTCGCTGACATAGGGGCCGTGCACGCGCGTTACGCGCCCGCCGCCCGCCATATAGAGCATATCGCCCTGTCCCAGCAATTGCTCGGCCCCCTGTTCGCCCAGAATGGTGCGGCTGTCGATTTTGGAGGTGACCTGAAAGCTGATCCGGGTCGGGAAATTGGCCTTGATGGTGCCGGTAATGACATCGACGCTGGGGCGCTGCGTCGCCATGATCAGGTGAATGCCCGCCGCGCGCGCCATTTGCGCCAGGCGCTGCACGGCGCCTTCAATGTCCTTGCCCGCGACCATCATCAGATCGGCCATTTCATCGACAATCACCACGATGAACGGCAGCGCGCTCAGATCCATATCCTGTTCTTCAAAGATCGGCTGCCCGGAACCGGGATCAAAGCCTGTCTGCACCGTGCGTTTGAGCACTTCGCCCTGCGCCTCGGCCTGGGCGACGCGCTGATTATAGGCAGCGATGGAACGCACCCCCAGCTTCGACATTTTGCGGTAGCGATCCTCCATTTCGCGCACCGCCCATTTCAGCGCCACAACGGCCTTGCCGGGTTCCGTCACTACGGGGGCCAGCAAATGCGGAATTCCGTCGTACACGGATAATTCCAGCATCTTCGGATCAATCATGATGAATTTACACTGATCCGGCGGCAAGCGGTATAAAAGCGACAAGATCATGGTGTTGATGCCAACCGATTTGCCGGACCCGGTCGTGCCCGCGATCAGCAGATGCGGCATGGCGGCCAGATCTGCCACCACCGGCTCTCCGCCAATGGTCTTGCCGAGCGCCAGAGTGAGACGCGCCGAAGTGTTCTCATAAGCGCTGGATGATAGCAGCGTGCGCAGATAAACCATCTCACGGCGCGAGTTTGGCAGTTCAATGCCAATGGCGTTACGCCCAGGTATCACCGCGACACGCGCGGAAATTGCGCTCATGGAACGGGCAATATCATCTGCCAGGCCGATCACCCGTGCCGATTTTATGCCGGGTGCGGGTTCCAGTTCATACAGCGTCACCACCGGCCCCGGCCTGACATTCAGAATTTCGCCGCGAATGCCGAAATCCTGCAACACGGTCTCCAGCATGCGGGCGTTCTGCTCCAGCGATTCATCGCTTTCCATCTGATCAATCAGATTGCCGTTTTTGCCCTTGGCTGCGGGCTGGCTGCGCAACAGGGACAAGGGCGGCAGCTGATATTCACCGACCCGGCCGAGATCAAGCGCGGACTGATCAGCCGCAGCGGCGCGTTTGCTTTTGCCCTGCGCGGGCTGATCGCCCCTGGCCACGCGCGCGCTTTTTTCGCGCGCGCCCGCAGCGATTTCGCGTTCAACACTGTCGCGCATAGGCGCGCTATTGCCGGGCTTGCGCAGCGGCGGGGCGCGGTCCAGATCAAAGCCGCGCCTTGCGGGCGGGCTGGACCGGCTGGATTTTTGCGTAAAACGCGCCACAGCCTGTGTCAGCATCTTTCCCGAACGCGCCACAAAGGCCAGCTGCGCTTTAACAAGCGAAGCCATGCCGCGCCACTGGCCAGGTGTAATGGCCAGCGCAAAAAGCAGGGCCGGCAGCGCAATCACCGCCGCAATGCCGCCAACCAGAAGTGCTGGCGCAAACGGCATGCCACTGGCCGCCAGAGGCAATTTTTGCATCAGCCCCAGCAACAGGCTGGACAGGCCGTCACCCAGCGCCCCCCCCATGCCGACCCGGAATGTCCAGAGGCCGGGCGCAGGCAGCTGGCTTAGCGCGATCGCGCCAAAGGGAATGCCCCATATAAGGCCAAGCGGACGCCAGCGCCACAAAGGCAGCCGCAATTCCCAGGCAATCCGCAGCCCCCAGACCGCCAGGCAGGCGGGCAGCAATAGGCTCAACAATCCCAGGCTCTGCCAAAGAAAATCTGAAAGATAAGCCCCGGCAAATCCGGCCGGGTTTTGCGCCGGGCCGGCTACAATATTATTCCAGCTTGGATCTTTGCTGCTATGGCCGATCAGCGCCACTGCAAGATAGGCCGCCCCCGCCATCACAAGAACGCCCCCCAGGCGGATCAGATTATCCTGCAAATATTGTTTGACCCCGTCCGGCAACAAGGTGCGGGGCTGGTTCATGCGCATGCCCTGCATGCGCGGCATCGGCATGCGGGTCACTGGCATCTGTGGTATCTGGCTCATCTCAGCCGCCTTTTCTGCTTCATGGCGCCAGCACGCGCCGGATGCGGGTCAGCCCCTCTATGGTTTCTTGCAGCGGCCCCACCAGCGCCACGCGAATATAGCGATCCCCCACATTTCCGCGCGCCAGATATTTTCCCGGCAAAACCTTGACGCCCGCTTCGCGCCATAATTTAAGCGCCGCCGCCTCGCCATCGCCCACATCGAGCCATGCAAAGAATCCGCCCGCAGGCCGGACATAGCCGAACCGGTCCGCCAGGATCATATCCGCCGCGTCAAATTTCTCGGCATAGCGCGCGCGATTTTCTTGCACATGCGCCTCGTCAGACCAGGCGGCGGCGGCGGCGGCGTCTGCGGGCAGGGGATTTGTGGGGCCGATATAGGCGCGAAAATTTCTGAAGCGCGCAATGATGCGGCTATCCCCCGCGACAAAGCCGCTGCGCATTCCCGGCAGATTGGAGCGTTTGGACAAAGAATGAAACACCAGCACATAGGCAAACGGTTCCGAGGCGCCGTCCGCCGCCAGTTCGCTGGCCGCCTCCAGACCGCCCGGGGGCGGCGATTGCGTGTAAATTTCGGCGTAACATTCATCCAGCGCCAATACGAAATCATACGCGCGCGCCATTTGAATGAGCCGTTTCAGATAGGCCATATCCGCCACGGCGCCTTGCGGATTGGCGGGCGAACAAAGATAAAACAGCGCCGTGCGCGACAGCAGTTCCGGGCTGAGCCTATCCAGATCGGGCAAAAATCCGGTGGCGGCGGTAGCGTCCAGATAGACAGGCTCCGCACCCGCAGCCAGCGCCGCCCCGGCATAGCATTGATAAAACGGATTGGGCATCAGCACCGCGGGCTGGCGCGCATCCTTTTGCGGCGGCGTCACCAGAAAGGCGATGCTGAACAGACCCTCGCGCGTGCCGTTCAGCGGCAGAACATGGTCATCCGCGCGCACCATATGACGGCTGAGCGCATAACGCCGGTTCAGCCAGCGCGCCACCGCCGCGCGAAACGCAGTGCTGCCCTGAATGGGCGGATATTTGCCGTAATCCTTCAGGCCGGCATTCAGAATATCACCGATAAACGGCGGAATCGGATGCTGCGGTTCGCCCAGCGACATCAGAATGGGCGCGGCCCCGCCGCCGCCTGGTTGTGCGCCAGCGATCAGCCTGGCCAGCCGGGGAAACGCATTTTCCGGCAGACCATCCAGAACAGGGTTAAACATCTCGCACCTTGAGCGAATAGAACAAACGCTAAACGCGCATCATAGGGCGTGCAACTGATTCACGCAAGAGTCAGCGAATCTATACGCTTAAAGACCTATCCACAAGCAGGCTGTTAACTTAAAAGCATCCCACCCTAAAACCCGTAGCGGGCTTTGAGTTCCGGGTCTTTTTCCGACACCAGCCGGGCCAGATCGACCATGACCTTGGCCTGTTTCCAGGTGGCGTCATCCTGCATCTTGCCATCCAGCAATACCGCGCCAGCACCATCCGGCATGGCCTCAAGAATGCGTTTGGCGAACAGCACTTCTTCCACCTCGGGGCTGAACACCCGCTTGGCGATCTCCACCTGGCTGGGGTGCAGCGACCATGCGCCGACACAGCCCATCAGAAAGGCGTTGCGGAACTGCGCCTCGCAGGCGTCGGGATCGGAGAAATCGCCGAACGGGCCGTAAAACGCCTTGATGCCCGCCGCCTGACAGGCATCGACCATCTTGGCCAGCGTGTAATGCCACAAATCCTGCTGGAACAAAGTGCGGTTGGCGCCGCCCGCGCCGGCATCCGCCAGCACGCCATAATTCGGGTGCCCGCCGCCGACGCGGGTTGTTTTCATGCCGCGCGAGGCGGCCAGATCGGCCGGCCCCAGGCACATGCCATGCATACGCGGGCTGGCGGTGGCGATGGCCTGCACATTATTGACGCCCTGCGCGGTTTCCAGAATGGCATGGATCAGGATCGGTTTGCGCACCTGATGCTTGGCCTCCAGCTGCGCCAGAATCTGATCCAGATAATGAATGTCCCACGGGCCTTCGGCCTTGGGCAGCATCACCACATCCAGCTTGTTGCCCACTGCCGCGACGATCTGGGTCAGATCGTCCAGCACCCAGGGGCTGTTCAGGCAGTTAATGCGGGTCCACAGGCCGGTCGAACCGAAATCAACCTTTTGCGCCACTTCGATAAAGCCCGCCCGTGCGGCCTCTTTCGCCTCAATGGGAATGGCGTCTTCCAGATTGCCCAGCACCACATCGGCCTGTTTGATCAGCTCCGGCACTTTGGTGCGCATTTTTTCATTATGCGGCGGAAAAAAATGCACTACACGCTCGGCCCGGACGGGCAGCGAACGTAACGGCATGGGCGCGCCAACGGCAAGCGGGCGGTAGAAATCAGCAGGCAGTTTCATGATGGCTCCGGAAAAATATGAATTAAACAGCATCGCATTTAAGTTGAACCATTGACCCCCGCCCCGGCCCTCCCCCTTGCAGGGGGAGGGAGGAATTTGCGGCAATCGCCTCCTCCCCCTGCAAGGGGGAGGTTGGGAGGGGGTCTTTAACCCGATTCAATCAAAATGCAAATTCTTAGGTTTTATATCACTGCTTGCATTGCGAAGCAGAGCGTAAATAGGCGATCAGCGCCCGCGTGTCTTTGTCGCCCTCCGGAAATGCGCCGCCAAACGCCACCATGCGGGTGCCCTCAACGCCTTCATTGATGACCTTGAAAATATCCTCATCAGAAGCGCCATGCTTCCAGTCGCAGTCAAAAAGAAATGCCGCATCGCTGTTGCTGGGTGTCATTTTATGGCAATAGGCCCCGCAGGTGCCCGTAAACAAAGCCTCGCCACGCGCAATGACGGCGGGATCGGGCGCCGCCGCCTGTGGCGCTTTCTCGTCACATGCGCTCAAAAGCGCGGCAACGGCAATAGCCGCCGTGAAAATCCATAGACGCATAATTTACCTGTGCAATTGAAGTTTGATGAGAGAGAGCTGGTCAAACACGCTGTCAAACGGCGCATGCGGCGGGATGCCATGCGCCTGCATCAGTTTGACGATTTCGCCTGACGCCAGCATTTCGCCCAGGCCCGCATCAATGGCCTGGCCCAGTTCGGCATCGGCTGCGCGGGTGGCCACATGCTCATTCCAGCGCAGGGATTCAGAAGGGCGTGTACCCGGTTGCGGCGCAAGTTTCAGCGGCCCAAGTGCTGGCCCCCATATCAGGGCCGCATCCGCCTTGCCCGCCAGCAATTCCGCCGCCTGCCCCTCAGGCGAGGTTGCGCCGATCCAGTTCAGTCCCGCCGCCTGTGCCGCCAGATGGCCCACGGTCATATATTGAATGACAATGCGTTTGCCCTTCATTGCGGAAAAATCTTTCGGCCCGTCCGCAAGCGCGACAAATTCAAAGCCCGCGCCGTAATAGGCCCTGCTTAGCGCAAGCGCGCCCTTGACGCCGCGCAGCGAATCCTTTCCCGGTACGGACGCCACCGCATCGCATGCGCCGCGCGCCAGTTCCGGCAGCGGCAGATCGGAGCTTTCCGCCTCGGTCATTTTGTCTTCCTGTTCGGTCCAGACCGGCTGCATCTGGCGGCCCATGCGCGCCGCCACTGCGCGCATGACATCCATATCGAACCCCTTGCCGCTGGCCTTGTCGGCGCGCGGCGCGTCAAACTCGCCAAAACACACGCGCAGGATATTCTCCTGCGCATGCGCCGTTGGGGCAAAATTCAAACCGGCTGCAAGCGCCAGACCGGCAAGGTACGCCTTGATCATTCATCCACCGTAAAAACAAAAGCACCAGGCATTATGCCGGTTTGTTAAGATGCCCAAGCCTATCCGCCAGCCACAATTTAATCAGCGATTGCCGGGTAACGCCTAATCGCCGGGCTTCCTGATCAATGGATTGCACCATCCAGGCGGGAAAATCCACATTAACACGCTTGGCCTCAAGACCGGGGCGGCGCGCCTTTGACCAGTCCAGGTGCTGTTCAATATCCACTCCAGCATCAAACTTCTTGTCGAACGCGCCGGCTTTAATGGTTTTGGTTTTCATGGCCCGCGCTTTCATAACGTTCCATTTCCTTTTTCCTGGCGCGTCTGGCCGAGATCAACCGTGTGCGCCCATTTCTATAGGTGATGACTGCCGCCCAATGCTTTGCGTCAATCACGCCGATTACCAGGCTGCGCGGCTCATCCAGTGTGAACGCTGGAACCTCCAGCCGGTTAACATCGTCCCAGAGCTTTTGCGCCTCATCGAAATCAATACCGTGCTTCTTCCGGTTGGCTTCGCTCTTGGCCGCATCAAACTCAAATATCATAATATTATTATATCAAAAATATACCTTAATTATACCTAAATGAAATAGTTTCCACTCGCACGCGCGCAGGATATTCTCCTGCGCGCGCACCGTTGGGGAAAAATTCAAACCGGCGGCAAGCGCCAGACCGGCAAGGTACGCCTTGATCATTCATCCGCCGTAAAGACGAACAGTTGGCCGCCTTCGGGAATATCGGTTGGGCCGCCGCTGAGCGCGGTGATGGCTGACCAGCCGCCAGACGGGATGGCGACATAGGTTTTCCCATCCGCCTGATAGGCCACCGGCTGGCCGCGTCCCGAACCGCCCATGCGGAAGCGCCACAGTTCCTTGCCGGTGGCGGCGTCCAGCGCCAGCGCATGCCCGTCCAGTGTGGAGCTGAACACCACGCCGCCAGCCGTGCTGAGCGCGCCGCCCATCATCGGATCGGGGTCTTCATAGCGCCATTTGATTTCGCCGGTGCCAACATCAATGGCCGACAGAATGCCATGATCCTTGCCCTCGATCACATCAATCGGATTGGGCATGCCGCCGAGCAGCGGAATGCCTTTGACATTGACGACAATGCCCTTGGCATAATTCTGGCACCCCTCGACCGAGGGCACATAGGCCAGTTTGGTCAGCGGGCTATAGGCTGCGGCCCAGGCCCCGTTCAGCCCGCCCAGATTGCCCGGGCATACCCGCATGGTGGGTTTTTCCTGCGGCATGGCGGCGGGATCGACAATCGGCCGGCCCGCTTCGTCAAAGCCCTTGGCCCAGTTCAGTTCCTTGACATATTGTTTGGCGAACAGGAATTTTCCAGTGGTGCGATCCAGCGCATAGAAATAGCCATTGCGATTGGGCTGCACCACAGCCTTCACGGGCTTGCCGGCAATTTCCACATCAACCAGGAAAATATGGCTGTTTCCGTCATAATCCCACACGTCATGCGGGGTGAACTGATAATGCCATTTGCGCGCCCCGGTATTGGGATCGACCGCAATGATCGAGTTGGAATAAAGATTGTCACCTGCGCGCAGATCGCCGTTCCAGTCGGGCGACGGATTGCCCGTGGTCCAGAACAAGGTGTCGGTTTCCACATCATAGGCGCCCGTGGTCCAGGCCGGCGCGCCGCCTGTTTTATAACTGTCGCCCGCCCAGCTTTCCGCACCCGGTTCGCCTTCGGCAGGCACCGTATAATGGCGCCACAGCCGCTTGCCGGTCAGGATATCATAGGCGTCGAAGAAACCGCGCACGCCATATTCGCCGCCTGCAATGCCGGTAATCGCCTTGTCACCGACAATCAGCGGCGCGGAGGTGGCGGCAAAGCCATCTTTATAGTCGGTGATGGGGACATCCCATTTCACCTTTCCGGTGCGGCGCTCCACCGCCAATATATGCGCATCAAGCGTCACCCATAGCAGCAGATCACCGGAAATCGCCACACCGCGATTGACCGGGCCGCAGCATACTTTCAGGCCTTCGGGCAGCGGATAATCATAACGCCACAGCATTTTGCCGGTTTTGGCGTCCAGCGCCATCAAACGGCTGTGCGAGGTGGTGATATACATCACGCCGCCATAAATTACCGGCGATGTTTCAAATTGCCCCGTGGTGCCGGTCGGGAAGGACCAGGCGACTTTCAGCTTTTTCGCCGCAGCGGGAGTCAGGCCCTTAATCGGGCTATGCCGGAAATTGGTGTAATCGCCGCCATACATCAGCCAGCTTTTGGGATCGGTTGTTCCGGCCTTCAGCATATCGCCGGTCACACCTGCTTCCGGGCCAACCGGCTGCTTGGCAGGACTTTGAACGGTGGACGGCGAAGTGAGTATGTCAGCCGAATGGCCCGCCGTTTGCGCCGCCCCGGCGCCTGAAACATGGCCAAGCGCCAGTAAACCCGCAGCTAATCCTGTTAGCCATTTTCCCGTTTGCCGCATTTCCACCCTCTTTGTTTTGATTGTAAGCCGTTACTGTTAAACTACATAAGAAACCGGCCGAGGCAAAGCGGCGATTTAATTCCGCCATAATTCAGCGTTAAAAGCCTGGCCGGGCCGTTCTGAACAGGCCGGTCCCGGACAATCCATGTTTACAGGGGAAAAACAATGCGCCGCCAAATTTTTTTCGTTCTGTTCTGCCTGTTGGCGGCTTCTGCCCCCGGCAGCGCCCATGCGGCCATGCAGGAGCAGGTGCAGCGCTTTCTGGCGAGCATTACGCCGCCGGGCGCGCAGACGGACTATGCATCGCTGGAAGAATCGTCTGACGCCATCCTTGTGCGCGACATTGTGTCCCATGCGCAATCTGCGGGCGGCGAAGAGACGGTTCACCGTATTGGACTTCTGCAATTGCGGGGCCTGACGGCGCTGCCATCGGGCCTGTTCAGACTTGACAGTCTGCGCGCCGAAAATATCCGCATTGACGGCATGTCCGGCATTGACGGTTCCGGCGCTGGCAGCATCCGCATTCAAACCGTAACGGCCACGGATATGGATGGGGCGCGCATCAAGGCCCTGAAGCTGTCCGGTATTGAGTTCAGTGCCCCTGCGGCCGGCGCTGTTTCGCTTCGGGTCAATACCGCCACGCTGAACGATGCGGACGGGCAGGCTTTCACGCGCGCGGCGGTGCGTGCGCATAGTGATCCGAAGACGGCGAATGGCGCAGACGCGCTGTTGCACAGTCTGCTTAATTCCGGTTCTTATGGCGCGCTGCATGTGCGCGGCGTCAGTGTGCGCAAGGCGCAGACGGAGCTGCTTTCCATTGCCGAAATCACCAGTGAACCGGATGGCGCATATGCGGCCTTTCCGGCTTCGGGAAAATTGGTCATCCGCAATGCGAGCCTGGATCTGCGCGATCCGATGGCTGCGGGTGTGCGCAACTGGCTGGGGCAGGACAGGCTGCTGTTCAATCTCGAATCGCGCCATCGTTTCAGCGCGCCCGCCGCGCATGTCTGGGACAGCGAGATCAGTCTTGCGCCGGACGCCCGGCTGGCGGGAAGCTGCACCGCGCAAAATCTGACGGGGTTTTCACCTGCTTTGATCGGAGCGGCACAGGCAGCCGCCAGCAATCCCGCCACCTTGCGCAAATGTGATCTGAACTTTACCGGCACGGAATTTGTCAATCGCTGGCTGGCCCAGGACGGCGCCAAACAGGGCCTGAACCTGGAAGAGGCGCGCGCCAAATATCTGGCGGGCTCGCTGCTGGTGTCGCTCGATCCGCAAACCGCGAATGACCCGCTGGCGCTGCAAGTGATCAGTGCCGGGCAGATATTCCTGAGCCAGCCTTCACGCCTGAATATTCAGCTCGCCCCGCCCGGCGGCCTGAAATTCGCCGAGAGCGTCATCGCCTTCACCATGCTGCTGAATGGCGGCCCGGAGCAAAAACAGCAGGCCATGCAGAAACTGGGCCTGCGCATAGAGGCCGTGCCGCTGAATTAGCCTGACAGAACCGGAATAGCCTTTACATCATCACTGATTTCCGGTAATATTTCCGGAAATCAGTGGCAGGAAGGCATCTCGACACTCTCCCTCACATCACACTCCCTCACATCACACTCCCTCACATCACACTCCCTCACATCACACTCCCTCACATCACACAAACGTATGGCGCAATCCCGCATGACACAATCCAGCAAGGCATCCAGGACGCCGCTCGCTCTGCATCGCAACCGCATGAAGCGGAAGGGAATCGTGCGCGTAGAGGTGCAGGTGCATAAGGAGGATGCGGCACTGGTGCGAGAAGTCGCCCGTGCCCTTAACGCGCCCCGCCAGGCCGATGCGGCGCGCGCCTTGTTGCGCGCCCGCTTTTCAACAGGCAAGGCGCAAGGGCTGAAGACGCTGCTGGCTGCTGCGCCGCTGGATGGCATTGACATCACGCGCCCGCGTGACATGGGCCGCAGCATTGATTTGTGATGTTTCTGATCGACACCAATATCATTTCAGAACTGCGCAAAGCCGAACGCTGTGATCTGAATGTCGCCACCTGGTATGCGAGCGTCAACGATGATGATCTGTATCTGAGTGTGCTGGTAACGGGTGAAATTCGTAAGGGTATTGAACTTTCACGTTCCCGCGACCGGCAAAAATCAGAAAAACTGCAAAGCTGGCTGCATGCGCTTGAACAGGGTTTTGGCGATCGCATTCTGCCCATAAACTTCGCCATTGCGAATGAATGGGGAAGATTGGCCGCGCTGCGCAGCTTGCCTGTGATCGATGGCCTGCTGGCGGCTACGGCAAGAGTTTATGACCTTGTTCTGGTCATACGCAATATTAACGATGTTGCAGGACTCGATGTGAAAATCCTGAATCCCTTCGCGCCATCCTCTTAATCCCTCACGGCCATTTCACAACCGGCGGCATCGAGGACAGAATCGCCTCGACATTGCCGCCGGTTTTCAGGCCGAATGTGGTGCCGCGGTCATATAGCAGGTTGAACTCCACGTAACGCCCGCGCCGGATCAATTGATGGTCGCGCTGTTCCGGCGTCCAGGGCTTGTTCATATGTAGACGGACGATTTCCGGATATATGCGCAAGAACGCCTCGCCCACATCGCGGGTAAAGGCGAAATCCGCATCCCAGTTTCCGGTGTCGTGGTGATCATAAAATATGCCGCCGGCGCCGCGCGGCTCCTGGCGGTGCGGCAGATAGAAATATTCATCGCACCATTGTTTGAAACGCGGATAATAGCTTGCGTCATGCGCGTCGCAGGCCGTGCGCAGGGCGGCGTGGAATTTCTCCGTATCGGCTGCGTCCGGATACATGGGCGTCAGATCCGCGCCGCCGCCGAACCAGGCCTTGACCGCATCGCCGCCGCCGCTGACAATATGGCGCGTGTTCATATGCACGGCGGGAACCAGCGGCGACTGCATATGCGCAATCAGTGATATGCCCGCCGCCCAGAAGCGCGGATCGCGCTGCGGCCCCGGCATCTGCGCCAGCATTTCCGGCGTGAATTCTCCGTGCACAACGGATATATGCACGCCCACTTTTTCAAACAGCCGCCCGCGCAGCATCGACATTTCGCCGCCGCCGCCCGCTTCACGCCGCCAGGGCGTGCGTTTGAAACGGCCAGGCTGAAGATCGCTGAACGTACCGCTCAGCTCATCCTCAAGCCGTTCAAATTCCATGCAGATACGATCCCGCAGGGCTGCGAACCAGGCCGCCGCCTGGAGTTTGCGCTGTTCCACCTGTTCGCTCACCCCTCACCCTCACGCATTGGCGCAAATCCGTTTAACTGGCGCAACCCCTCGCCCAGCGCCATTGCCGCCGATAGCGCCACATTCAGCGAGCGCCGCCCCGCCAGCATCGGTATCACCAGCCGCGCATCGGCGCGATCATGCACCTCTTGCGGCGCGCCTGCACTTTCGCGGCCCAGCAATAGCGTATCGCCCGGCTTAAACTGAAATGCGGTATAGGCGATAGCTGCTTTGGTGGTTAGCAAAATCAGCCGCCGTCCCGTTTGATCCAGATCATTGCAGAATGAAGTCCACGAATCATGGCGCTGAAGGGCGGCCATTTCCAGATAATCCATCCCGGCGCGGCGCAGGCCCCGGTCGGTAAGGACAAAACCACAGGGTTCGATAATATCCACCGGCACATTCAGACACGCCCCCAGACGCAGCAAGGCGCCGGTGTTTTGCGGAATATCCGGCTGATATAATGCAATACGCAGCATTATCCTACTAAATCCCTTGGTTAAGCGGGCGGGTGCGCGGGACATTCCCGGCTGATATCTTTGTACTACCTCTAGACAAGCCGTTTTTCTAATGCGAAAAGTTCCCGGTCATCAATTTTGCGCCGGGGGGCGCGGCCGCCAGTTCAAGCCGAGGGCCGCACACGCCATAGCGCGAAAGCAAGAGGGAAGCGATCAGTGACAACGGGCCATGCGGAAGAACCCACCAGACGGGATTTTCTTTATATTGCAACCGGTGCGGTAGCGGCGATCGGCGCGGGTGCGCTGGCCTGGCCGTTTATACATCAGCTGAACCCGGATGCGTCGGTAAAGGCGCTGGCCTCGATCGAGATTGATCTGTCCGCCATCACCGAAGGCGCGGCCATCACCGTAACCTGGCGCGGCAAGCCGGTATTCATCCGGCATCGCACCGCCGCTGAAATTGCGGCTGCGGGTGAAGTCAAAATTGAAGAATTACGCGACCCGCAGGCCGACTCTGACCGGGTGCAAAAGCCGCAATGGCTGATCATGGTTGGGGTATGCACCCATCTGGGCTGTGTGCCGCTTGGCCAGAAAGGCGATTTTGGCGGCTGGTTCTGCCCCTGTCATGGCTCGCATTACGACACGTCGGGGCGCATCCGCCTGGGCCCGGCCCCAAATAATCTGGCCATACCGGAATATGTTTTTCTGGACGATAACCGCGTCAAGATAGGTTAGGTGAGCATATGAGCGGACATACTGAATTTCAGCCCACAAGCGCGCCTGCCAAATGGCTGGAGCGGCGGCTGCCGATCCTGAGCCTGATGCATGGCGCCGCGATCGCGTTTCCCACCCCCAAAAATTTGAACTATTGGTGGACCTTTGGCGGCATCCTGATGTTCTGTCTGGGGGTTCAGATCATTACCGGCGTCATTCTGGTTATGCATTACACGCCGCATGTGGACATGGCGTTCGCCAGTGTCGAGCATATCATGCGCGATGTGAATTATGGCTGGCTGATCCGCTATATCCACGCCAATGGCGCCTCGATGTTCTTTCTGGCCGTTTATATCCATATGTTCCGCGGCCTGTATTATGGCTCCTACAAGGAGCCGCGCGAGCTGATCTGGATTCTGGGCATGGTGATTTACCTGCTGATGACGGCGGCGGCGTTTTTTGGCTATGTGCTGGTCTGGGGGCAGATGAGCTTCTGGGGCGCGACCGTGATCACCAATCTGTTCGGCGCGATCCCGCTGGTGGGCGACTATCTGCTGGCTTTGCTCTGGGGCGGCTTTTCGGTCGATAATCCGACGCTGAACCGGCTTTTCAGCCTGCATTATCTGGTGCCGTTCCTGATTGCGGGCGTTGTCGTGCTGCATATCTGGGCGCTGCATGTGCCGGGCAACAATAATCCTCTCGGCATTGATGTGAAGGGGCCGCAGGACACGGTGACGTTCCATCCCTATTACACGATGAAGGATACGTTCGCCGTCGTGATGTTCATGCTGTTTTTCGCGCTGTTTGTGTTTTATGCACCGAATATGCTGGGCGAACCGGATAATTATATCGAGGCCAACCGGCTATCCACGCCCGCGCATATTGTGCCGGAATGGTATCTGCTGCCCTTCTACGCCATTCTGCGCTCGATCCCGGACAAGCTGCTGGGCGTGATCGCCATGGGCGTGGCGATTTTCGTGCTGTTCCTGGTGCCCTGGCTGGATACGTCCAAGGTGCGTTCGGCGCGATTCCGTCCGCTTTACAAGCAGTTCTTCTGGATTTTCCTGATCGATGCGCTCATTCTGGGCTATATCGGCGCGAAGCCTGCGGAAGGCATGTATCTGCTGGCCGGACGCATTGCGACCGCCTATTATTTTGCCCACTTCTTCATCATCATGCCCATTCTGGGGCTGGTGGAAACGCCCAAACCGCTGCCTGAAAGCATCTCCAAACCGGTGCTGGGACATGCTGCGTCTGGCAAAGCGGCCTAAGGGGTGATGAACATGAAACACAAAATGCAGATCAAACTCCGTTCAACGCTGCTGGCCGCCGCACTGGCGCTGCCGCTGGCGGGCGCGGCGCAGGCCAGTGAGGGCGCGGCGCTGAAACATGTGGACTGGAGCTTTTCAGGCCCCTTCGGCACATTTGACCGCGCCCAGCTCAAACGCGGTTTTCAGGTCTACAAGGAAGTCTGCGCCGCCTGTCATTCGATCAAATATGTCTCGTACCGTAATCTGAGCGAACCTGGCGGGCCGCAATTCAGCGAAGCCGAGGTCAAGGCCATCGCCGCTGCCGGCACTGTCACGGACGGCCCCAATGCCGACGGCGAAATGTTTGAACGCCCGGCAGAACCCAAGGACCGCATCGTCAAGCCATTCCCCAATGACAATGCCGCCCGCGCCGCCAATAATGGCGCCCTGCCGCCTGATCTGTCGCTGATGACCAAGGCGCGCAAAAACGGCCCTGATTATCTCTATTCGCTGTTGACCGGCTATGGTGATGCGCCGGAAGGCGTGGTGCTGGCCGATGGCATGAATTACAATCACACTTTCCCCGGCCAGCAGATCGCCATGCCGGCGCCTTTGTCGGATGATCAGGTCACCTATGAAGACGGCACCGCCGCCTCGCTGGACCAGATGGCGCAGGATGTGACAGCCTTTTTGATGTGGACGGCGGAACCCAAGCTGGAAGACCGGCACAAGCTCGGCTTCAAAGTGATCATTTTCCTGAGCATATTGGCTGGCCTGCTATTCGCCACCTATAAACGTATCTGGAAGGATCAGCATTGAGATACCAATCTGTGCGTGTGTGATTGAAATCACACCGCCAGGCCCCGGGTGGGGGAGTTATCAGCTGATATCTTCCCAGACGATGCGTTTGCGCATCAGCTCCGGATGGCGCTTTTCCAGATAGGCGTCGGAACGGCCGATAAAGGCTTCCATCTCCTTGCGCGCGCGTTCGGCATCGCGTGCGACGATGGCCTGATACAGGCTTTCATAGGTTTCGATCTGGTAGCGTTGTTCGCGCTCGGAATAATTCAGGGTGATGCCCGAACTGTTGGTCATCATATGCACCGAGGACACCAGCAGGCCGATAGCCGGATTGCCTGACGCCCAGGCGATAAGATCGTGAAATTTGCGGTTTTCGTCCTGATAGGCGCTAATATCGCCGATGCAACTGCGCAATTTGGCGATACATTCTTTCAGCCGTTCCAGATCATCATGGCGGGCGTTACGCGCCGCCATCGCCGCCATGCCGGGGCTGATCACCTGTCGCAGCTCAATCAGCGAGCGGAACGGCGCGTCCAGAAATTGCAGCAGCAAAGCCAGCGTGCTGGCCAGATTGCGGGTATGCGGTTCGCCCACCACCGGCCCGCCGCCCGGTCCCGGCTTTATCGACAGCACGCCTTGCAGTTCCAGAAAGCGCAGCGCCTCGCGCAGTGTGGCGCGCGCGACGCCATAGCGTTCCACCATCTCATGCTCTGGCGGCAGTTTGGCGCCTGGCAGCAACTGCTTGTCAGCAATTTCGCGCACAATACCCTGCGCCACGCGGATCGCCATCTTGGACCCGCGTCCGTGACCGGCCCCATGACCGCCATTGCCGTCCTTGCCGGGAAAACCTATAAAATTTTCTATATCTACTACTGATTTATCCGTCATACAGTGTAATTAGCAGGTTTGCAGGCAAAGGTCAGCCCAAAAGCTTGTTCAGGCCGCGAAACGTGTCCTCACATTCGCGCATCATACGGTTAATGATTTCCGCTGCCGGGAGGATATCAGAGATACCGCCGATACCCTGGCCCGCAGGAAGACAGGCGCGGTCTGGATCAACTTTCTGGTCAGGCCCCTGTGTGACGCCCATAACTCCGGCTTTCAGGCTGGTGACCATCTGTTTGGGGAAGGGCTGCAACTCATCCTTGCGCTTTTCCCAGTCATCAACATAGGCGTTGCGGATGACCCGCATCGTCTTGCCGGAAAAGCATTTGGTTACAAGCGTGTCGGCGCTGCCATGCGTCAGGATCTGTTCCTGATAGACCCGTCCGGCGCGCGCCTCGGTGGATGCGATGAAGCGGGTGCCGACCCACACCCCTTGCGCGCCCAGCGCCAGGGCGGCGGCCATGGTGCGGCCATCGACAATGGCGCCTGCCGCCAATACAGGAATTTTTACCGCCGCCGCGATTTGCGGGATCACCGCCATGCCTGCAACCTGGCCGGTATGGCCGCCCGCTTCCGTGCCCTGCGCCACCACCATGTCGCAGCCGGCCTGTTCGGCCTTTTGCGCATGCGCGACCTGGCCGCACATGACCACCACTTTCAGCCCGCCTTTATGGCATTTCTCGATCACCGCATGCGGCACGCCCAGCCCCGCAATGAAAGAGGATGCGCCTTCCCCGATAATAATATCAATGGCGCGGTCAATGGTTTCCGGCTGCGCCGCCAGCAGATCGACGCCAAAGGGTTTGCTGGTCAGCGCCCGCACCGCGCGCATCTCGGCCCGGATTTCTTCCGGCGTCGCCGCCGCCATGCCCAGCGTGCCATAACCGCCCGCCTCGGACACCGCCGCGCATATCTTAGCATAGGCCACACCACCCATTCCGGCCAGAAAGATGGGTTTCGCGATTCCGAACAGGTCGCAGACCGGGGTTTTGATGGACATTGGGCATTTATCCTTATTTTGCTTGCGTGTCGTTTTTTTGCTGCCAGTGAATGAGAGTTGATTATAATGAATTGAACGAGCAGCGCCATAGCCTGGCGATGCAAAAGCAGGGAGAAAAACGCGATATGGGTGTAACACTTAATTTCAGCGAAAAAGCGTCCATCGTCGGCATTGGCGAAACCGACTATGTCAAGGGCGCCAAGGTTACCGCCGTCGAAATGATGCTGGAGGCGGGCCGCAAGGCCATCGCCGATGCAGGCCTCAGCCCGCACGATATTGACGGGCTGGTTCCGGCACCAGCCTACACAACGGGCGAAGAACTGGCTGCCAATCTCGGCATCGAGAATCTGCGCTATTGCTCGACCGTACATATGGGCGGCGCCAGCCCGACCACCGCTATACAGAACGCCGCCGCGATGGTGTCGCTGGGCGTGTGCAACAATGTGCTGATCACGCTTGGCTGGAATGGCTATTCGGCGCTGCGCCCGAAGCCGGGCATTCCGCCGACGCGGCCGATGGGCATGAACGTGCTCGACACCACTATCAAAGATTTTTACATGCCCTATGGCATCACCTCGCCTGTGCAGATGTATAGCTGGTTCGCGATGCGCCACAAGAAGCTGTACAATGTGCCTGACGAAGCCACCGGCCATATCGCCCTTGCCGCGCGCAAGCACGCCCAGCTCAATGACCGCGCCTTCATGAAGGGGCAGGAACTGACCATGGAGCAATATCTGAAGGCGCGCTGGATTTCCGAACCCATGCGCCTGAATGATTGCTGCCTGGAAACCGATGGCGCCTGCGCCGTGGTCGTTTCCAGAACCGAAGAAGCCAAGGACATGCGCAAGCGCCCGGTCGTCATTATGGGCTGCGCCGAAGGTCATCCCTATCCGGCGGACGACATCGCCTCGCGCCCGGACTTTTTCAAGTTCGGCCTTTCCTATGCGGCGCCGATCGCGCTGAAAATGGCGGGCATCAAGGTGCATGACGTAGACTTCCTGCAGATTTATGACTGTTTTTCCTATGTTGTGATGTTGCAGATGGAAGCATTGGGGCTGTGCGAACGCGGCGGCGCCTATGATTTCGTCAAGGACGGCAATATCGAGCTTGGCGGACGCTATCCGTTGAACACCCATGGCGGCCTGCTCAGCCAGGCGCATGTCTGGGGTCTCAATCACGTCGTCGAGGCGGTCAAACAATTGCGCCACGAAGCAGGTCCGGCCCAGGTCAAGGATTGCGAGCTTGGTCTCGTCACCGGCTGGGGCGATCTGGGCGATGGCAGCCTGGTAATTTTGCGGAGGTAATGCAGTTATGAGTGAAACGAAAGTCAAAAACAAACCCAGCCGTCCGGTGCCGCATCCCATCGAACCCGTCAACGCGCAGTTCTGGGAACAGTGCCAGGGCGGCGTGCTGCATTTCCAGAAATGCGACGGCTGCAACAGGTTCCGGCATCTGCCGCGCAATATGTGCGCCTATTGCGGCTCGCCGGAATGGCATTGGGCGCCATCGACGGGCCGCGGCAAGGTTTATTCCTGGACGATTGCGCATATGCCGATGCATCCGGCGTTCGTCGCCGATGTGCCCTATGTGGCGGCGGTGATCGAAATGGAGGAGGGCGTGCGCCTGGTCAGCTGGCTGCGCAGCGTCGTGCTGGAGGATATCGCGCTGGATATGCCGGTGAAGCTGCAATATGAGCGTATCACGGATGAGTTCCAGTTACCCTGTTTCGTACCGGCGTAATACTGGGCGCTTCTACTTCTCTCCCCCGGATTATTGAACATCCGGGGGAAAATTCGGAGAGTGCAGCATGGCTAACAGCAATGGACGCGCAATTGATTATGACGCGCTGGTAAGACCGGATGCCGTGCATGGCGATTGCTATACCGACCCGGATATTTTTGCCGATGAATTAAAGAAAATCTACGGGCGGGGCTGGGTCTATATCGGCCATGTCAGTGAAATTCCCAAAGCCGGCGATTACATTCGCAGCTGGCTCGGCCTGCAACCGGTAATTTTTTCGCGCGACAAGGCGGGGAACACGCATGTGCTGTTCAACCGCTGCACGCACCGGGGCGCGTCCATCTGTCAGGAAGACAAGGGCAATACGGGCGGCTTTCGCTGTGAATATCATGGCTGGTTCTTCCGCCTGGACGGGGCGCTGTCAGCAATGCCCTATGCGGACGCCTATGGCGAAAATTTCGACAAGACCCAGTATAATCTGCGCAGGCCGCCGCGTGTGGATACGTATCGCGGCTTTGTGTTTGCCAGCATGGCGCCGTCAGGGCTGAGCCTGCGTGAACATATTGGCGCACCGGCGCTGGCGCAGATCGACTATGCCTGTGATCTGTCGCCCGAAGGTGAATTGCTGGTGCAAAGCGGCGCGACCAAGCTGGCCTATAATGGCAATTGGAAGCTGCAAATGGAAAATTCCATCGACGGCTACCACCCGAATTTCACCCATCAGTCCTTTATCAGCGCCATCGAGCGCATGACCGGGGCCAAGATGGAAATCTTCAACGGCGATTCCAAGCTGCAATCGCGCGATCTGGGCATGGGCAATGCCAATATCGATTCGCGCCGCCATAATATTGAGCATCCCCATGCCCAGGCGCGCCTGCAAGCCATGCAGAAAACCGCCTGGGGCAAAAAATATTATGACGATCTGGTCAAGGCGCATGGCAAGGCCCGCGCCGAGGAGGTGCTGACCGTGGGCGGCACGCATATGAATGTGTTTCCCAATCTGGTGGTGCTGGCGCAGCAGGTGCGCACCATCCGCCCGGTCAGCACGGAACGCACCGAGGTTTTCCTGCGCCCCAGCTTTCTGAAAGGCGTGCCGGACGAAGTGAACACCCAGCGCCTGCGCGCCTATGAAGGTTTCTACACCACGGCGGGCGGCGGTATTCATGATGATGTGGAAATGTTCAACCGGGTGCATGAGGGGTTGCGGTGCAGCCATGATCCGTGGCTGATATTCCGGCGCGGGATGCACCGCGAACAGACGGACAATGACGGCACGCTATTTGGTCAGTGTACGGACGAAACCGCACAGCGCGGCATGTGGCGGCACTGGAAATCCGTCATGCAGCAGGAGATGAATTAATGTCCGTCCTGCGTGAAAAAGTGGAAAATTTTCTTTATAAGGAAGCGCGGCTGATGGACGAGAACCGGTTTATGGACTGGTTCGAGATGTTCGCCAATCCGGCGCTGTACTGGATACCCGCCAATCAGGAAGATTATGACCCCGACAAGCATGTCTCGCTGTTTTATGGCGATTATAACGGGGTGAAAAATCTCGCCATACGCCTGTCCGAAGGCAAGGCATTTGCGCAGGAGCCGCGCGCGCGCATGCGCCGGGTGGTGTCGAATATCGAGATCGAGGATGGCGCAGAAGAAGTTTCCGTGCATGCCAATTTCATTATCAATGAAATCCGCAAGCACGAGCAGCGCTATCACACCGGGCGTTCGCATTACCGGCTTGTCCCGGCGGACGGCGCATTCAGGATCAAATATAAAAAAGCCGTCCTGGTCAGCCTGGACGAGGCGCAGGACAATCTGACATTTCTGGTATGAGCAGCGCGCGCATTATGCCGGCAGCCCCTGGAAATTGTTATTCAGCATACACAAAACAGGAGAACGCACATGCCCACGATTGAAGAACTGAACAGAAAATATGAAGCCAATCCGCTGGAAAGCATTCTGCCCAGCGGCAATACCGGCGAGAAAAAGAAACGGCCGGAGCCGAAACCGCAATCCTATTATGATGAAATCAAGAAAAAATTCGCCGAGGAACGCAATCTGCGGGTGAACTACCGTCCGGAAGGCACCAAGCAATATACTTCGGATTTCGAAGGCCCGCTGACGCGCTATCTGAACGATCCCTATGGCGGCGAAATCAAACCGCGCGCGCCCCTCAATGACACGGTTGAAGTGCTGTTCATTGGCGGTGGCTTTTCCGCGCTGCTGACCTCGGCGCGGCTGCGCGAGCATGGTGTTGAAAGCATCCGCATAGTTGAGAAAGCCGCCGATGTCGGCGGCACCTGGTACTGGAACCGCTATCCGGGCGTGGCCTGCGACGTGCCATCCTATGATTATCTGCCGCTGCTGGATGAAATGGATTATGTGCCGAGGCGGCGCTATGCGACCGGTGACGAGATTTATGCGCACTGCCAGGCCATCGCCAAAAAATACAATCTGTATGAGCTGGCCGTGTTCCAGACCACCATTACCGAAACCAGGTGGGATGAAGATGAAAAAATGTGGAATCTGAAAACCGATCGCGGCGATCACATGAAGGCGCGCTTTGTGATCTGCGCCAATGGCACCCTGTCCAAGCCGAAGCTGGCGCGCATCAAGGGCATGGAAAATTTCAAGGGCCATTCCTTCCATACCTCGCGCTGGGATTATGATTATACCGGCAATGATCTGTCCAAACTTCAGGACAAGGTCGTCGGCATTATCGGCACCGGCGCCACCGCGGTGCAGGCCATTCCCGGCCTTGGCGCCAACGCCAAGGAACTTTATGTGTTTCAGCGCACGCCCTCCTCGATTGATGTGCGCGATGACTGGGCGACGGACCCGAACTGGGCGCGCGCGCTGAAGCCCGGCTGGCAGGCCCGGCGCCGCGCCGCCTATATGGCCACGCCCGAACTGACCGAGGAACAGCGCGCCGCCTATGCCGCCACCTCGCGCGAGGAAAAAATCCGCAAGCAGGAAAATGCCAATATTGATCACATGATGCGCATTCACGCCCGTATTGATGAAGTGGTGCGCGACAAGGCGACGGCGGATGCGCTGAAGCCCTGGTACATGTTCATGTGCAAACGCCCCTGCTTTCACGACGAATATCTGCCCACCTTTAACCGGCCGAACGTGCATCTGATCGACACGCATGGCAAGGGCATCACCGAAATCACCGAACAGGGTCCGGTGTTCGAGGGCAAGCAGTACAAGCTTGACCTGCTGATTTACGCGACCGGCTTCGAGGTGCAGAAAACAGGCATTTACAACAAGATTATCGGCGAGGGCGGCCTTGATCTGAATGATTATTACGCCGAGGGCATCCGCACCCTGGTCGGCATTCATTCGCATGGCTATCCCAATATGTTCATCATGGGCGGCTATCAGGCCTCGTTCCAGTTCAACCTGACCGATATTCTGAACACCCAGGGCGAACATATTGCGGCCTGCATCGATTATTGCCGCAAGAATGGCTATCACGCGATGGATGTAACAAGCGGCGCCGAGGAATGGTGGGTGCAGGAAGTCATCTCGCATCGTGGCAAGACCGATCGCAACAAGGAATGCACGCCGGGCTATTATAATTTCGAAGGCGAGTTCAACCGCCGCCAGGACGGCACCTATAATGGCGGTTTCACCAAATATATCGCCAAAATGGCCGAAGCGCGGGAGAATATGGACAAATATTTCAGCTTCATGCGGAAGAATTAGGCCCAGCCGGGGCGGCTGGCCGAATAGCCGCCCCACACTCTTCGTCATCGCGCGCGAAGCATGGCACGCGGTGACGAGGCGATGTTGCCGGTTCGATTTATCCCTGAAAGACTTTAAAAACGCGGCAGGTCCGGGAAGCGCATGGCGCCGCCATGCACATGCACCCGGCCCAGTTCCGCACAGCGGTGCAGCAGGGGAAACACCTTGCCGGGGTTCAGCCTTCCATCGGGATCGAAGGCGCATTTGAGGCGTTGCTGCTGCGCCAGATCGGCCGCGCTGAATTGCACAGGCATCAGATCGCGCTTTTCCACGCCCACGCCATGTTCGCCGGTCAGAACGCCGCCAACCTCAACACACAGGCGCAAAATATCCGCGCCGAAATTTTCCGCGCGCTCCAGCTCGCCGGGCTGATTGGCGTCATATAAAATCAGCGGATGCAGATTGCCATCGCCTGCATGAAACACATTGGCGACCCGCAGGCCGTATTGCGCCGACAGTTCCCGGATGCGCGCCAGCACCTGCGCCAGACGGCCGCGCGGGATGGTGCCGTCCATGCAGAAATAATCCGGCGAAATCCGGCCCATCGCGGGAAAAGCGTTTTTTCGCCCGGCCCAGAAAGCCAGACGTTCCGCTTCGCTGCGGCTTTCCGCAAATGATTGCGCGCCGCAGGCCCGCGCGATTTCACGCACCCGCGCCGACATCGCCCGGACCGCCGCCGCCACGCCATCCAGCTCGATAATCAGCAGCGCCTCGGCATCGCGCGGATAGCCGGCATTGCAAAAATCATCCGATGCCAGAATTGCGGGGCGATCCATCATCTCCATGCCGCCGGGAATAATTCCATCTGCGATAATCGCCGCGACACAGGCCCCTGCATCTTCAACCGATGCAAAACCCGCCAGCAAAGCGATAGCCGTCTCCGGACGGGGCAGGATGCGCACCGTCACCTCGGTGATGACGCCGAGCAGGCCTTCCGATCCGGTAACAATACCCATCAGATCAAGCCCGGCCGCATCCAGATGCCTGCCGCCCAGCCGGATCACCTCGCCGCTCATCAGCACCATTTCCAGGCCGAGCAGATTATTGGTGGTCAGGCCATATTTCAGGCAATGCACCCCGCCGCTATTTTCCGCGACATTGCCGCCTATGGTGCAGGCGATCTGGCTGGACGGATCGGGCGCATAATAAAATCCGGCATGCGCCACGGCGTTGGATATCGCCAGATTGGTCACGCCGGGCTGCGCCACCACACAGGCATTTTCCAGATCAATGTCCAGAATGCGGTTGAGGCGCGACAGGCCCAGCAGCAGACCGTCCGCCAGCGGCAGCGCACCCCCCGACAGTGACGTGCCCGCGCCGCGCGGCACGACTTTGATCTGCCTTTCATGACACAGACGCAGGATCGCGGCGATCTGCGCAACAGTATCCGGCAGCGCCACCAGCAGCGGCAGTTGCGTATAAGCGGTCAGCCCATCGCTCTCATAGGGGCGCAGTTCCGCCTGCTGGCTGATCACCTGACCGGCCGGCAGAATATCACACAGCGCCGCAATCAAACTGGCCCGCGCCTGCAAAATATGCGGTTCCGGCGCGGGCATTTGCAGCGTCATGGCCTGTCACAATGCCGTTTCACTGCTCTGCATGCGCAGCCGGTCGAGTTCCGCATCATGCTTGCGCTTGCGCCTTGCGGCCGCCAGCAGGTTCAGCACCTCGACACTCATGGAGAAAGCGATGGCGAAATACAGATATTCGCGCGGCATATGGAAATGCAGCCCATCCGCCACCAGCGCCATGCCAACCAGCAGCAAAAAGCTGAGCGCCAGCATTTTGGTGGTGGGGTGGCGCTGAATAAAGGCGCTAACGGGTTCGGACGCCAGCATCATGATGATAATGGCGATGACGACGGCGATGATCATTACGGGTAAATTCTGGGTCATGCCCACGGCGGTAATGATGCTGTCGAGCGAAAATACGATATCCAGCACGATCACCTGGCCAATGACACCGGCAAATGTCACGGCCATTCTGCCGCCGCCGGCCGCATGGTCATCGCTTGCGCCTTCGACCGTGTCATGAATTTCCATCGTTCCCTTGGCCAGCAAAAACACGCCGCCGCCGAATAAAATGGCGTCCCGCCAGGAAAAATCGAAACTGCCGATACTGAAAATCGGCTGTGTCAGCCCCACGATCCAGACAATGCTGGCCAGCAGCGCAACACGGAAAATCAGCGCCAGCGACAGGCCGATCTGGCGTGCGCGCGCCTGCTGGTGGGCGGGCAGGCGGGAGCTGACCACGGAAATGAAAATCAGATTATCAATGCCCAGAACAATTTCAAGAATGGTCAACGTAAGTAGACTTGACCATATCAGCGGATCACTTGCCGCTGCGATAAACGATTCCATAAATCAAACTCCAATCAGCCGAGATATTGGTGACAATTTGTTGCCGTTAGAATGTCAACCAGGCCTGCATGCTGCCTGGCCGTGGCGTAACGCGCCTGTAACACCCCAAGCGAGCGGGCATGATATTTCTGTGTCTCCTGGGTAAACGGCTTGCCATTCAATGTAACAGTAAATTTTTCCTCGCCGCGTTTCAGCGCTTCGGCATTCGCCGCCGACCAGGGCAAAAATAGACCCGCGATCTCTTCGCGCAATAACGGCGTCAGTGTCGGGGCCAGATGTTTCCAGGTTTCGATCTGTCCTTCCAGTTTGGGGTCCAGCATGCGTTGCGCCCAGGCGCATACATTGGGCGCAATGGCCGCCATTATTTTATGCGGCGTCGGGTCGGTCCAGGCTTCATACAGTTGCGACGCCAGTCCGAAATCGGCCAGCAGCGGGCGCTTTCCAAACAGATAGGGCCTGACCGCCAGATGCGGTTCAAGAATTTCCAGCAGACGCCGGAACGAGGCTTCGATCTGTTCCCTGGTCTGCGGGCTGGAACCTACCATGCTCAACCGCTTGACCATGCGATCACGCACCATTTCGCCGATGGCCTGAACCTCCACATCGGCGGCGGCGGGGCGCATGCCGCGCGCCAGCCGTTCCCCGGCGGATTTCTGATCCGGCACATACCACCAGCGATAGTGAAACATATGCTTGTTGACCCATTCATCCGCATATTCTTCGATCAGGGCGGATATAAACGCCAGTACCGGCTCATGCGGCACGATGGGCGGCTCGGGATGGGTTTCCTCCATCGCTTCAATGATCGGCGTTGAATCCTGCATGGCCTCGCCATGCGCGGAAACCACCAGAGGAATCAGCGGCAGTTTCGCAAATTTGTTGAATTCCGCCATATCGTCTTCACTGCGCGCTATCCAGCTATGGGGGATGTTCTTGTAGCGGAAATAGGAACGCACCTTGACGGAATAGGGGGACAATTCAGCACCGAAAATTCTGTAATGCTCTTTCATGGCTATTTCCTTCCTGCGTGGCGGCCTGCTAACACTATTTCATGCTATCATAAAACGGAGAGACCGGCATGGGACAAGCGGCAATGGGCGACATTTTATATGAAACACGCGGTCAGATCGCCATTCTTACCATTAACCGTGCAGAACAGCGAAATTCCATAAATGCCGGGGTCCGCGAAGGCCTGTTTGCAGGTTTTGCGCGATTCGAAGCCGATGCTACGGCCCGCGTGGCCATTCTGACCGGCGCCGGGGACAAGGCATTCTGCGCAGGCGCCGATCTGAAGGAAATGTCGGATATGAAGCTGGGCATGCTGCCGCGAAATTTTCTGCCGCTGATCGGCGACACGATCGAGGTGCGCAAACCGGTGATCGCCGCCGTAAACGGCGTTGCCTATGCCGGAGGCTGGATGCTGGCGCAAATGTGCGATCTGGTGGTGGCCAGCGACACCGCGCGTTTTGCCATTACCGAGGCCAAGGTCGGGCGCGGCATGCCCTGGGCTACGCCTCTGACGCATATGATTCCGCAAAAAATCCTGCTGGAAATATTGATGACCGGCAATCCGGTCACGGCGCAGCGCGCCTGGGAATTTGGCTTTGTCAATCATGTGACGCCGCCCGAAGGGCTGATGCCAAAAGCGCTGGAACTGGCGCAAACCATTTGTGATAACGCCCCGCTTACCGTTATGGCCGCCAAACAGATGGTCTATACCGCGACCGAAATGGGCAAAAGCGCCGCCATGGAGGCCGGACGCCGGATTTTCGAGCCGGTCTATCAAAGCCAGGACGCCCAGGAAGGCCCCAAAGCCTTTGCCGAAAAACGCAAACCCAATTGGCAGGGCAGATAAAACAAAATCTGCGCCCAGTTAGAAAATCTATTCTATACTTGTCAAAACACATTCACAGGGAGATTTGCACATGGATTTTAGTCTGTTCATCTACGGCACCGTGGGCCGCCGCAAGGAACTGGAAGCGGGCATGGCCGGGCGCAAGCCGGAACTGTATCAGCGCTTTCTGGCCGAACTGGCCGACTATGCCCGCTTTGCCGATGAGCGCGGCTATTACGCCATTGGCCATCCGGAACATCATTTGCAGATCGAAGGCTTTGAGATGGCCAATGATCCATGCCTGATGGCCATGTGGCTGGGCCAGCATCTGAAACGCATGCGCGTCATGACCTGCGGTTTCGTCGCCAGCACCAACAATCCGATCATAGCGGCGGAAAAAATCGCCACACTGGATAATATGCTGGGCGGGCGATTTAATGTCGGTCTGGTGCGCGGCTATCAGGCGCGCTGGCTGGACAATTTCAAGATCATACCGCAGGTCGAAGCCGTCGGCCCGTGGAATGCGGATGGTCCCGCCGATGTGATGAACCGCGAACTCTTCACCGAATTTGTCGAGGTGATCTACAAGGCGCTGTACAATGACACCTTCAGCTATCGCGGCAAATACTGGAACTTCCCGACGCCGGGTTTCAAGAACCCGCATGATCATCCGGTCTATTACAAATATGGCCAGGGTGTGGACGCCGCCATGAATTTCAGCGAAATCGGCATTGCGCCGAAACCGCTGCAAAAGGAAATTCCGCTTTATGGCGGTTTTTCCTCCAGCCTGCGCACCGCAAAATTCTGGGCGAAATACAAAGGCAAGCCGATCGTGCTGACCGACAATCTGGAATTCTGCAAGACCCTGTGGGGCGAATGGGGCGAAGAGGCCAGAAGTCATGGGCATGATTTTCAGCCCGGCGAAGAAGCCTGCTGGGGCGGCATCATGATCTGCGCCCCCACCGACGCCCAGGCCTGGGAATGGTGGGAAGACATGAAATGGTTCTGGGATCAATGGTCGGTGCCGTTCGGCTTTGGCCTGCCGGAACTGCTGATTGGATCTCCCGAAACGCTGAACAAGCGCCTGGCGGAGGTCAACAAGGCGATTCCCGTCAAGGAGTGCTATCTGCTGATTCCCCAGGGTATCCATACCCCGGAACAGATCAAAACCTCGCTGGATCTGTTTGCCACCAAGGTCATGCCTAATCACCGTTAATGGGCTAATGCATTGAAATATAAAGGCGCGGCAGGAAAGTGCCGCGCCTTTGTGATTAATATTTTGTGACGCTGCTTACCTTCCTGTCAGTTTTGCTTGACAGGGGTTTAAAACACTGTAATTAATTCCTATATAGCACTTGCAAGGCGTTGCCCAGGTGGATGCCGGTCACGAAGGCGGCCCTGCAAGCGCGAGTAACACGAGCAATCGCTTAACACGAACAATTGAGTCACACGAGCAATCAGGAGCGCCTACATGGAGAACTTCAATATCGACGAAGCTTATGAGTGCGTGAAGTCAGACGACTTCCCCGCTATGCTGAACCCGGACCGCTATATGAAACGCTCCAATGCGTTCGACAAAATTATCGCTGCTACCAATGATCATTTCTGGGATCCGATGGACCCGAAATATGTCGATTTCAGCGTGCCGTTCGATCTGAAAACCCAGCTGATCATGCCGGAAACGCTGAATCTGGAACTGCGCACCGCAGTTGCCGATAAGCTCGATGAAGGCCAGAAAATCCGCATGGTGAACGGCTCGGTGCATTTTGTGCTGTCCGGCATTCTGCATGGCGAACAGGCGGCGCTTAGCCTGTCGGCCGATCTGTGCCACATTCTGCTGGATCCGGGCGCGCAGGAATATGCCGCCAATCAGGCGCGCGAAGAAGCCCGTCACGTCACCGGCTTCACCAACTATATCAAGGCGCGCTGGGGCAAACCGGCGACAATGGATCCGTTCCTGATGACCCTCATTAATGAGATGGTCTACACCCCGCTGGTGTGGAAAAAGATTGTCGGCCTGCAAATGGTGCTGGAAGGCCTGGCCATGGGCCTGTTCTCCAATTTCTACCAGTTCTCGCAAGACCCCGTGCTGAAGCGCCTGTTGCAGTTCACCATGACCGACGAGGCGTTCCACCACAAATTCGGCAAGATCTGGGCGGATAAAACCGTTCCGCACCTGCCCGAGCGTGAGCGCGAACAGATCGAAGACTGGGCCTGGGAGATTTTCAGCGCGCTGCTAAAGGGCAACAGCTTTGGTTTTGAACACAAGAATGCGCTGTATACGGAACTTGGCCTGGACTGGAAATGGGTGCAGGGCGCCGTGTTCGAAGCCATGGCCGACAAGGACCGCCGCGCCGGCATGGCGAAAAGCACCAATGTGTTCCGTTCACTGATCAAAACTCTGATCAAGTCGGGCATCGTCACACAGCGTACGGCGCCGAATTACGCAGCCTTCGTCGATCTGAAAGAACTGCACGCCGAGGGCGACTCGATGGTCGGCGACGAGATCGCCGAAGAAGGCATCCGCTTCCTCAAGGCCATCAATGAAGGCCGCGACCCGCGCGCCCTGGCGGCGGCTGAGTAATCAATCCTTGATCCGGGGCAGGCCGCAATAAAAGCCTGCCCCGGTCAATATCTCCGCGCCCTGCGCGCAGTGCCCCGCCCCCGTGCGCAACACAGCGACCCGCGCACAAGGTTTACCCTTCGGGCGCGCGCTGAATTGGCCGTGCGGCTTCGTCCGGCCAGGGCCGCCCCCGTTTAAATCCTGATCCTTTCCACACGCCGGGGCTTGCGAAAAGCCGCCAAGACGGGCATATTCCGCTGTAATCGGCATTGGACCCTATTCGGATCAGATGAAAACGCCAGAGGCGATCCCATCTGATCCGTAAAATAGGGCCGATCAAATAATTTAGGGCAATTTTTCCTGATTAGGTTGAACCGGATGGTTCTTCCTAAACAGGAAATTGCTCTAAGTGCAGAAACCATAACACACAAGGGGAGCCCCATATGGCGCAAGGCAAGATCGACACAAGTAATGGCCCGCTGACCGGCGTGAAGATACTGGATATGACCAGCGTGGTGCTGGGTCCCTATGCTACGCAGCTGCTGGCGGATATGGGCGCGGAAACCATCAAGGTGGAAACGCCCGTGGGCGATCTGATGCGCACCGCAGGGCCAAGCCCGCATGGCGATCTCGGGCCGATCTTCCTTACGCTGAACCGCAACAAAAAGTCCGTGGTGCTGGACCTGACCAAGGACAAGGCCAAGGAAGTATTCCGCAAGATGATCGCCGATTGCGACATCTTCATGACCAATGTGCGCCCCGACGGCCTGGCGCGGCTGGGCTTCACCTATGACGATATGATCAAGATCAAGCCCGACATCATCTATGTGCATGCGGTGGGTTTTGGCGCGGGCGGCGCCTATGCCGGGCGTCAGGCCTATGACGATCTGGTGCAGGGCGCATCGGGTATCGCCGATCTGCTGCCCAAGACCGACAAGATCGAACAGCCCCGCTTTCTGCCCTCGATCGTCGCCGACAAGGCGACCGGCCTGCACATGATGTATGCAACGCTTGCCGCGCTGTTCCATCATCAGCGTACCGGCGAAGGCCAGTTTGTCGAAGTGCCGATGCTGGAGGCGCTGGTCGGCTTCACCCTGGCCGAGCATTTCTACGGCCATGCCTATGACCCGCCGGTGGGGCAGTGGGGCTATACCCGCATTCTGACGCCGAACCGCAAACCCTTCAAAAGCAAGGACGGCTATATCGGCATTGTTCCGTATACGGACAAGCACTGGCCGCTGTTCTTCGAAATCTCCGGCCGGCCGGAATTGTGGGATTCATGGCGCGGCGCCAGCTTTGAGGACCGCACCAAGAATATCGACAAGCTTTATGCGCTGATCGGCGAAGTGACGCAAAGCAGGACCACCCAGGAATGGATGACCCTGCTCGATGAGCATGACATTCCCTGCATGCGCATCAACCGGCTGGAGGATCTGCAACAGGATCCGCATCTGGTCGATGTCAAATTCTTCACAAGGCGCGAACACCCTACCGAAGGCGGTTATTTCACCACTTCGCATCCGGTGAATTTCTCCAAAACCCCGGCCAAGTTCCGTCTGCACCCGCCGCGCAAGGGTGGTGATGCCTATGAAGTGCTGGCGAAATACGGCTATTCGCAACAGGAAATTGACGCGCTGGTCGAAGCCAAGGCGGTCGGCAAGCCGCCTAAGGATTAGTCCTGCCTGGCGCCTGCCCCCGCGCGCGGGGGTGGGCGCCGGCATACACATCCAGCAACCGGCCGGCATCCACTTCGGTATAGCGCTGGGTGCTGCTCAGGCTGGCATGCCCCAGCAATTCCTGAATGGTACGCAGATCGCCGCCCGCAGACAGCAGATGGGTGGCGAAGCTGTGGCGCAAGGCATGTGGTGTGGCGCTGTCCGGCAGGCCCAGTGCGCCGCGCAGCCGCTGCATGCCCAATTGCACAATGCGCGGGTTCAGCCGTTTGCCGCGCGCGCCCACGAACAGCGGATCGCCGGGGCCAAGCCTGTAGGGACACTGCGCCAGATAGGCCTCCACGGCCAGCGCCACCACCGGCAGAACCGGCGCCAGACGCTGTTTGCCGCCCTTGCCCTGAATGCGCAGCATATCGCCAAGCGGCGCCGCGCTGCGGGGCAATCCCAGCGCCTCTGACACCCGCAGGCCGCAGCCATATAAGAGGCTCAGCACAGCCACATCGCGCAGCCCAATCCAGGGTTCATTTGCCAGATCGCCCGCATCCGCCACCACGCGCAGGGCCATTGGCGCGCTCAGCGGCTTGGGTATGCCATGCGGAATTTTCGGCCCGCGCAGGCTGCCGATCGCGCTGTTTTCCAGCACCCCGCTTTTGTTCAAAAAGCGGAAAAAATTGCGTATCCCCGAAATCGTCCGCGCCAGCGACGCCGATGCCAGCCCCGCGCCGCGCCGCTGCGCCAGCCAGGCCCGGAAATCCGAAATTTGCAGGGCGCGCAGCTCCGCCAGCCCCGCCAGCCCCCCCTGATGCATCTGCAAAAAACCGAAAAAATCCGCAACATCCCGGCTATAGGCGGCAACCGTATGCGCACTCATCCGCCGCGTATGCGCCAGATAGGACAGCCAGTCCGCAATATGCGGGACCGCATCAGCAGCAGCAGGAATATGGATGGGTGCGTCAGACATTGCGAATCATGCGCGATAGTCAGATGCTATCGCTCAAAATGCAAAAAAATATTACGCATAATGCAAATTATTATCGCGCATTTTGCGCATATATATCTGACTATCGCGCATCGGGCTGTGGGGGCGTGGTCCGGGTAAAGCCTGTGTTCCGGGCTTGACTTCGCCGCTGTTAAGGCTATAGTCCGCGCCACTTTATAGGGAACGCCAGTGCATCCATGTGCGGGCGTCCCTCAGGCCGTTGAATTATCTTATGTTTTTTAAGAAATTCGGACGCGGACAGCGCAGGAATATGGGTATCTGGCATGTATGCAGTAATTAAAACCGGCGGAAAGCAGTACAAGGTCGCCTCTGGCGATGTGTTGCGCGTCGAAAAACTTGAAGGCGAAGCGGGCGAGAGTATTGTTTTCGATCAGGTCTTGCTGGTCGATGATGCGGGCACGATCACCATTGGCGCGCCGCTGGTTGCTGGCGCTACGGTCACCGCGCAAATCGTGGCCCAGGCGCGCGATCCGAAAATTCTGGTGTTCAAGAAAAAGCGCCGCCACAAATACCGCCGCAAAAACGGCCACCGTCAGCTACAGACGGTGCTGCATGTCACCGGCATCAAAGCAGCCTAACCGAGGAGACTGAAACATGGCGCATAAAAAAGCAGGCGGCTCCTCACGCAATGGACGCGACAGTGCGGGCCGCCGTCTGGGCGTAAAGAAATTCGGCGGCGAACTTGTCGTTTCCGGCAATATCATTGTGCGCCAGCGCGGCACGCAATGGCATCCCGGCGATAATGTCGGCATGGGCCGCGATCACACACTCTATTCAGTGATCGAAGGCAATGTGAAATTTGGCGTCAGCAAGACCGGGCGCCCGCAGATATCTGTCGTGCCGGTACAGGCCGCGGCTGAATAAACTGGATGCATAGTCATCCACAGGATGGCGATTTGAAAAACGCCATCAACAGGATGGCGATCTGAAAAGGGAGATGGATCGCCATCTCCCTTTTTGTTTTAGAGCGGCATAGCAATGAAATTTCTCGATCAGGCGAAAATCTATCTCAAGGCGGGCGATGGCGGCGCGGGCTGTGTGTCGTTCCGGCGCGAGAAATTTATCGAGTTCGGCGGTCCCGACGGCGGCGATGGCGGCAATGGCGGGCATGTCTATGTGGAATGCGTGGACGGGCTGAACACCCTGATTGACTTTCGCTATCAGCAGCATTTCAAGGCGGGCACCGGCACACATGGCATGGGCCGCAACCGCACCGGGGCCAATGGCGCGGATGTGGTGCTGAAAGTTCCCGCCGGCACGCAGATCTGGGATGCGGACACAGAAGTGCTGCTGGCCGATATGACCGTACCCGGACAAAAAATCCGCCTGTTGAAGGGCGGCAATGGCGGCTGGGGCAATGCCCGTTTCAAGGGGCCGGCTAATCAGGCTCCGCGTCATGCCAATCCCGGACAGGAAGCGCCGGAACTATGGGTCTGGCTGCGCCTGAAACTGATTGCCGATGCCGGGCTGATCGGCCTGCCCAATGCGGGCAAGTCAACTTTTCTGGCTGCCGTCAGCCGGGCGCGGCCCAAGATCGCCGATTATCCCTTCACCACCCTGCATCCGCAGCTTGGCGTCGTGTATTGCGATGGCGAGGAATTCGTCATGGCCGATATTCCCGGCCTGATTGCGGGCGCGCATGAAGGGGCGGGGCTCGGTACCCGCTTTCTCGGACATGTCGAACGCTGCCGCATCAATCTGCATCTGGTTGACGGCACGCAGGAACAGATCACCCGCGCCTATCGCACCATCCGCCATGAATTGCAGGAATATAGTCCCGATCTGGCGGCCAAGCCGGAACTGCTGGCGCTGAATAAATGCGATGCGCTGACACCGGACCAGATTCGCCGCAAAAAAGCGGCGCTGGAAAAAGCCAGCGGCCAGACCGTGATGGTGATTTCGGGCGCAACCGGACAGGGCGTGCAGGAAGTGTTGCGCGAACTGCATGGCGCCATCAAACGCGCCCGTGCGCAGGCGGCGGCCGGAACCACTTCCCTGCCCGTGGCGTTATGGTCTCCGTGAGCCTGAATGTGAGCGCGGCCGCCGCCAGGCGGCTGGCGAAAGCAAAACGCATCGTGGTCAAAATCGGCTCGGCGCTGTTGACGGATGCTGAAAGCGGTACGCTGCGCGATCAATGGCTGCGCGCGCTGATTGATGATGTGGCGGCGCTTCGCGCGGGCGGCGCGCAAATTGTACTGGTGTCATCGGGTGCGATTGCGCTGGGGCGCGGCATATTGGGTCTGCGGGGCAAGGCGCTGCGTCTGGAGGAAAGTCAGGCGGCGGCGGCGGCGGGCCAGGTGCATCTGGCGCATGCCTATCAGGCGGCGCTGGCCGCGAAACAGCTGGCCTGCGCGCAGATTTTGCTCACCCTGGAAGACACTGAACAAAGACGGCGCTATCTGAATGCGCGCAATACGTTCAACACGCTGCTGAAGCTGGGCGCCGTGCCGGTGGTGAATGAAAACGACACCGTGGCGACCAGCGAAATCCGCTATGGCGACAATGACCGCCTGGCGGCGCGCGTTGCGCAGATGATCAGCGCTGATTGTATGGTGCTGCTGTCGGATATAGATGGTCTGTACACGGCCGATCCCGGCATTGATCCGGACGCGCGGCATTTTGCCGAGATTGCCAGCATCACCCCTGAGATCGAGGCGATGGCGGGGGGATCGGGATCGGCGGTGGGCACTGGCGGCATGATCACCAAGCTGGCGGCGGCAAAGATCGCAACCGGGGCCGGTTGCGCAATGGCCATCGCCAATGGCCGCATCCTGCATCCGCTGCGCGCGCTGGGTGAAGGGGCGCGCTGCACCTGGTTTCTGGCGCATGGCTCGCCTGCAACGGCCCGCAAGCAGTGGATTGCAGGCGTGCTGGAACCAGCCGGGCGCCTGACGCTGGATGCGGGCGCTGTCGCTGCATTGCTGGCCGGAAAAAGCCTGCTGCCTGCGGGTGTGCGGCAGGTGACAGGGCAATTCAGCCGGGGCGATGCGGTGATTGTACTGGGCCCTGACGGCGTGGAAATCGCACGTGGCCTGTGCGCCTATGCGGCCAAAGACGCGCGCGGCATTGCCGGGCATAAAAGCGGTGAAATCGAACGCCTGCTGGGCTATCGTGGACGCACGGAAATGATCCACCGGGATGATCTGGTAATTACGGGCGGAGGAAAATACGCATGACCATCACCGACATAAATGATGGGCGCCGCGATGCGGCGCGCGCGGCAGACACCGCCGCAGGAAAGCTGGTGACGCGCAGCCTGTCTGCCGCCGATATTGCCGCCATCATGGATGAAATCGGCCGCCGTGCGCGTGAGGCCGCGGTGCATCTGGCCAACAGGGACGGCAAGGCGATGGAATCTGCGCTATATTGCGCCGCCGCCTCGATGCGCGCCAATGCGGATCTGATCCTTAGCGCCAATGCCAGGGATATGGCGTCCGCGCAGGCGGCCGGCTTGCCCGCCGCCATGCTCGACCGGTTGAAACTGGATGATGCGCGTATTGCCGCCATGGTGCGCAGTCTGGATGAAATTGCCGGCATGCCCAATCCGGTGGGCCAGGTACTGACCGGATGGGACCGTCCCAATGGGCTGCATATTGAACGGGTCAGCGTGCCGCTGGGCGTCATCGGCATCATTTATGAAAGCCGCCCCAATGTTACGGCGGATGCGGCGGCATTATGCCTGCGCGCAGGCAATGCGGTGATTTTGCGCGGCGGTTCGGAAAGCTATTTCTCCAGCCGCGCCATTCATGACTGCATTCTGGAAGGGCTGAACGCCGCCAAAATTCCCGAAGGCGCGGTGCAGCGGGTGCCCACGACCGACCGTGCCGCCGTGGGCTATATGCTGGGCAATATGACGCAGTATATTGATGTGATCGTGCCGCGCGGCGGGCGCAGCCTGACCGAGCGTGTGACGCGCGATGCGCGGGTGCCGGTGATGGGCCATCTGGATGGGCTGGTGCATGTCTATGTGGATGGCAAGGCCGATCTGGAAATGGCGCGCAAAATTGTGCTGAACGCCAAGATGCGCCGTACCGGCATTTGCGGCGCGGCGGAAACCCTGCTGATTGACCGGCGCTGCGCCGCAACGCATCTGCCGGTGCTGCTGGATGATCTGATCAAGGCAGGGTGCGAGGTGCGCGGGCAGGCTGATGTGCAGGCCCTGGATGCGCGCGTCAAACCGGCAAGCGAAGCCGACTGGACCACCGAATATCTTGACGCCATCATTTCGGTGCGCATCCTTGATGGGGTGGAAGAAGCCATCGCGCATATAAGGCGCTATGGTTCGCAGCATACCGAATCCATTGTCACCGATGATCTGCCCACCGCCGAGCGATTCCTGTCGCAGATCGACAGCGCCATTGTCATGCACAATGCCTCGACCCAGTTTGCCGATGGCGGCGAGTTTGGCATGGGGGCCGAGATCGGCATTTCGACCAGCAAGCTGCATGCGCGCGGGCCGGTGGGCGCGGCCCAGCTGACCAGCTACAAATATGTGGTGCGCGGCTCGGGCCAGACACGGGCATAGGTTCCGTGAACCGCGAACTTCTTTATCCCGGCATGCGGGTGGGGCTGTTGGGCGGCTCGTTCAACCCGGCCCATGCGGGGCACCGCCATATCAGCCTGATCGCGCTTAAACGCCTGCAACTTGACCGGATCTGGTGGCTGGTCAGCTCGCAAAACCCGCTTAAACCGGTAACGGGCATGGCGCCGCTGGCGGACCGTCTGAAGTCCGCCAACGCCAGTGCCGCGCATCCGCGCATTGTGGTCAGCTGTATAGAACGGCGCCTGCGCACCACTTACACTAAAGATACGCTGGCCGCCCTGCAACGCCGCTGGCCCCTGGTGCAATTTGTCTGGCTGATGGGGGCCGATAATCTGGCGCAACTGCCACGCTGGCGCGACTGGAACCAGATCATGCACCTGATGCCCGTCGCGGTGCTGGATCGCCCAGGCAGCGGAAATAAGGCCCTGCACGGCAAGGCGGCACAGCGCTATGCCGCCGCCCGTTTGCCGCTATCATCCGCAACCTGTTTGGCAAATCAGCCCGCTCCGGCCTGGATTTTCATCCCCTGCCGCCTGCACCCGGCCAGTTCCACCGCAATCCGGGCGGGACGAAAATGAATTTACCAAGTAATTATTTTGCAAATTGCCCCCACACTGCCTATTCTATAGGATATCCTTAACCAGCCCCAGAGGAACCCCCTGACCCAAGATATCGCCGTCGCGCAGCGTACGCCCCATCCCGAGCCGGAGACGCTCAAGCATCTCGTGCTGAATTCACTGGAAGACGACAAGGCCGTGGATGTTGTCGCCATCGCGCTGGAAGGAAAATCCAGCATCGCCGATTATCTGGTAATCGCCAGCGGCACCTCCTCGCGCCATGTCGCAACGCTTGCCAACCATGTGTCGGAAAAAATCAAACAGGCTTATGGCGATAATTGCCGTGTCGAAGGGCTGCGCCAGGGGGATTGGGTCGTCGTCGATGCGGTGGATGTGATCGTCCACATTTTCCGGCCCGAAGTCCGGGAATTTTACAATCTCGAAAAATTATGGTCCGTGACGATCCCCCCGCTGGGTGAACCGGCATTTGGTCTTCGCGCCGGCTAGATTATAGCGTGCGCATTCTGATTGCAGCTGTGGGACGGGGCCAGAAGGCCGCGGCCGATGAAACAGCGGCAGCCCTGGCCTATCTGAAACAGGCCGGACTGCTGGGCGCGCGCCTCGGATTTGGGGCCATGACGCTGTGCGAGGTCGAGGATCGCAGCAAACGCGCGGGCAATGCCGATAGCACGCAGCGCAAACAGCGCGAAGGTGAATTGCTGCTGGCGCAGGCGCCCGCGGGCGCAACGCTTGTAGCCCTGGATGGCAGGGGAAGCACGCTGACCAGCGCGGCGTTTTCCGGATGGCTGGCGCGTGTGCGTGATCAGGGATGCCGTGATCTGGTGTTTGTCATCGGCGGGGCGGATGGCCTCGACGCTCCGGTTCTGGCCCGCGCGCAGATGCGCCTGTCGCTGGGCGCGATGACCTGGCCGCATATGCTGGTGCGGATGATGCTGGCGGAACAAATTTACCGGGCGGTAACCATTCTGGCCAATCATCCCTATCATCGCGCTTAGCAGGGTGGTGTAGGGATGAACGCAGATAACGGAGTGTGGACTTGTTCACGCTCAAACAGTATTTTGCAGCAGGGCCCCCGTGCATTACGCATGCCGGGCCGGAACTGGCGCTGCGGACACGGCAAGACAGGTTTTGATTTTTGCATATATTTTTGTCCAGAATCCTGGTGATCACAGCCCTGAACGGGGCCCTGGGATTTGCGCCGCTGCTGGCGCAGCCCGCGCCGGAAACTGCGCAATCGGAACTTAACGCCAAACTTGTGCAGACCGCCATGCTGATCCAGGCCCGCGAACAGGAAGTACTGGACAGCGAAACCCGTCTCGACGAGCTGAAATTGCGGCGGCGCAGCCAGCTTGCCCGCTTTGACAGCCAGCATGGCGAATTGTCGCAATTGCTGGCGGCGATGCAAAGGCTGGGGCGTCAGCCGCCGGCGCTGCTTCTGGCCCGCCCGGGGGCTGCGATAACCCATGTGCGCGGCGCAAAGCTTATGGGCACGGTGATCAGGACGGTGGAACAGGAAGCTGCCGTTCTGCGCGAGGATGTGGCGGAAATCGAAGCGCTGGAAACCGTGATGGCCCAGGAACATCGCATGCGGCTTGAGCAATTGGAGGAGCTGCGCGAAGAGCAGAAAGGGCTGGCGGCGCTGCTGGAGGAGCAGGCCGGGCAGCAATCCGCCCTGATCGAAGTAGCGGCGGCAACCGCGGACGCCATGGCTATTTTGGCCAAAAATTCGCAGGATGCAGGGGATCTGCTGCAAAGGCTGGAGAAAATCTCACCGGCCAGTGGTGCAGATGCCAGCCTGCCACGGCCCAAACCTGTGGCGCCGGCAGAGAATGCCGCAGCTGATGCTGCTGATTCTGCCCCGGAACGGGAAGTGGCGCTTTTGACGCCCGGCGCGCCGGAACCGTCCATTGCCCCGGCTTCAGTCCGCTTCAGCGCCGCGCGGGGCCTGTTGCCGGTGCCTGCGCGGGGCAAGATCGTGGCCGGTTTCGGGGAAAAAGACAGTTCGGGCGCGGCCCGGCGCGGCATCAGTATCCGCACCCGCGAAAATGCGGAAGTGGTTGCGCCATTTTCCGGTAAAGTGGTGTTTGCCGGACCCTTTCGCGCCTATGGGCAATTATTGATCCTGGAAGCGGGCGAGGGATACCATATATTAATGTCAGGCATGTCGGTGGTGCATGGCATTGTCGGGCAGGATGTGACACAAGCACAGCCGGTTGGACGCATGGGAACCGGCCCCAAAGGCGATGGCGCGGACCAGGCCGCGCCCGATGGCGGGCCGGACCTGCGTGATTTGTACGTCGAATTCCGTAAGGATGGAAAACCTTTCAACCCCGTGCCGTGGTTGAAAATCAGCGAAAAGAAGGTAAGTGGCTAATGAGCATGAAATCGAGATTATTTGCCTGCCTGTTTGCCGCAGGCGCGGCGGCGGCCAGTGTGATGGCGCCCGCCGGCGCCGCCTTCGCCGCAAGCGCGGAGACCTATGAGCAGCTCAATCTTTTCGGAGATATATTCGAGCGTGTGCGCAATGATCATGTGGTGGAATCAAAGGACAATGAGCTTGTCGAAGCTGCCATCAATGGCATGCTGTCGTCGCTTGATCCGCATTCCAGCTTCCTGAACGCGGACGCCTATCGTGACATGCAGGTGCAGACGCGCGGCGAATTTGGCGGCCTGGGCATTGAAGTGACCATGGAAAATGGCGTCGTCAAAGTGGTTACGCCGATTGACGATACGCCTGCGGCGGCGGCCGGTATTCAGCCGGGTGACTATATCACCCATCTGGATGGCAAACAGGTGATGGGAATGAGCCTGCGCGAGGCGGTGGATCTGATGCGCGGCCCGGTGAACACAGAGATCAAATTAAGCGTGGTCCGCGAAGGGGTCGCAGAACCCATGGAAATGGTGTTGAAGCGCGCCGTGATTACCGTGCAATCGGTACGCGCACGGCGTGAAAAGGATATTGCCTATGTGCGCATTACCGCCTTCAACGAACATACCAATGACGGCCTGGTTGAAAATCTGGCCAAGCTGAAAAAGGAAATCGGCGCCAATTTTCAGGGCGTGGTGCTGGATCTGCGCAATAATCCCGGCGGCCTGCTGGATCAGGCCATATCGGTCAGCGACGCCTTTCTGGAACGCGGAGAAATTGTTTCCACCCGTGGCAGGCGCACCGATGATATTCAGCGTTACAGCGCGGGCAAGGGCGACCTTTCCGATGGAAAACCGGTCATTGTGATCATTAATGGCGGTTCGGCCAGTGCATCCGAAATTGTTGCGGGCGCGCTGCAGGATCACCGCCGTGCGATCGTGTTGGGAACCACCAGTTTCGGCAAAGGGTCGGTGCAGACGATCATACCTTTAGGCGGCAAGGGCGCGTTGCGCATGACGACGGCGCGTTATTACACGCCTTCCGGCCGTTCCATTCAGGCCACGGGCATCGAACCGGATATCAAGGTTGAACAGGCCAAACTTGAAGTGGTCGAACCACAACGGTTGCGCAGCGAAGCCGATTTGCCCAGCCATCTGGATGGCGGCACGCAAAAGCCCAAACCGGAGGCGCCTGCGCCCGCAACAAATGACAAGGATGCCGCCAAACCCGCGCCGGGCGGCGCTGCGGATCCCGGCAAGGTGTCCACCGAGGAAGCTCCGGCTGCGGATTATCAGCTCAGCTATGCCCTGGATCTGCTGCGCGGCATGTCCTTGATGGCGCAGCGTCAGGTGAATTAGCGGCAATCCGGTGTTGAGACCAAAAATTGGCGCGTAAACCAGCAAAATCCGGGGGGGCGCGCCGTCCCCCCAGAAAACCGCCGCATGCGGAAGGGGAGCCCGCGCCCCGTCCCGGCCCCAGCCCCGTTCTGATCGCAACCTTTCTGCTGTTCGTTATTCTTGGCGGCGGCGCCGCATGGCTGGCAACACGCGATACGGGCACGGCGCTGCCCAGCGTGTCGCTGCCGCTGGATCAGTCCGCTGGCGGCAAGGTTGAAGAATTAATGTCCGCTCCGAAACCGGCAACGGCTCAGCAGGCGCCGGTTAGCGCCCCGCCGCCGCCTGTGCAACGCCGCATCCTGCCGTCAAGCATCGGGCCCGATGGCCGGATCAGCCTTGCGCCGGTGCCCGACCCCAGCCTGGTGGAGCAAACCGTGGTCGGCCCCCTGCCGCGCATTGCCGAGGATGGCGCGCGGTCCTGGCATGTCTATGCGCATCCGGCCCCGCTTGGCGACGGGCGGCCAAAAATTTCCATCGTGATCAGCGGCATGGGTCTGGCCGAAGCACCCACCCGGCTGGCATTGCAGCGCCTGCCTGCCGCCATTTCCCTGGCCTTCTCACCCTATGGCGAGGGGCTTCAGGAATGGGTGGCGCAGGCGCGTATGCGCGGCCATGAGGTGCTGCTGGAATTGCCGATGGAGCCATATGATTATCCCGAGAATGATCCGGGCCCGCAGGCGCTGCTGACCAGCCTGTCTGCCGAAGAAAATACCGGCCGGCTGGAATGGCTGCTATCGCGGGTTGCCGGTTATGCAGGCGTTACCAATTTTTTCGGGGGAAAGTTTTTAACCGCCGAAACGGCGCTGGGCCCGGTGATGGCCGAATTAAAAGGACGTGGACTGATGATTGTGGATAATCAGTCGGCGTCGCGCAGCAAGATTCCGGACATTGCCAGGCGCATCGGCATGCCCTTTGTTTCGGCGTCAACGCAACTGGACAAGGATTTGAGCGCCGCCGGTATCGACGAAGCGCTGGCCGCGCTGGAACGCAGGGCGCTGGCCGAAGGTCAGGCCGCAGCGGCTGGCAACACCCTGCCTTTGACGATTGAACGTATTGGCCTTTGGGCCGAAAAACTGCATGAGCGCGGAATTACGCTGGCGCCGGTTACGGCGCTTGTTCAGGAAAATATGGCGGGAGATACAAAGTGAGCGAACTTTACCAATTTACCAGCGACAGCCTGCCGGAACATTACCGGCCCTGTGCCGGGATATTTCTGCTGAATGCGCGCGGTCAGGTTTTTGCGGGCAGGCGCAATGATGTGGACACGGATGAGATTATCCGTAGGCTGATTGACAAGCCCTGGCAATTGCCGCAGGGCGGCATTGACCCGGGCGAGACGCCGGAAATGGCTGCGATGCGCGAACTGCAAGAAGAGGTGGGAACGCGCAACGCAACCCTGCTGGCGCAAAGCCGCCAATGGCACTGTTATGATCTGCCGCATGAAATTGCTGCGATGAAATGGTCCGGAAGATACCGGGGCCAGGCGCAGAAATGGTTTGCCCTGCGTTTTAACGGTGCAGACAGCGAAATCAACATCGCCACGGCGCATCCGGAATTTGACGCCTGGAAGTGGGTGGATATTGACGCGGTATGTGCGCTGGCCGTTGCCTTCAAACGTGAAATCTATGCCCGCATCGTGGACGAGTTTCGCCCCCACGCCATTGCCCTGCAACACAGGGCGCGCGCATGAGCGCAGCTATCAGGTCTGCAAACGCAACCATCCTGATGGTGCACGGGGCCTTTAGCGGCGGCTGGGCATTTGAGAATTTCCAGGATTTTTTCGAGGCGCGCGGCTATCGCTGCATTGCGCCGGATCTGCGCCATCATGGCCCATTACTGGACGGCAAGGTTCCCGCCGCACTTGCCCGCACCAGCTTGAAAGACTATCTGCGCGATCTTGAGGCGCTGATTGAAAGTCTGGAGGGCGAGATCATTCTGATGGGTCATTCCATGGGCGGGCTATTGTGCCAGATGCTGGCGGCGCGCGGGCATGGCGCCTGTGCGGTGCTGTTGGCGCCTTCGCCGCCTGCGGGCATCATTCCGGCGTCTTCAATGGAAATGCTGACGGCATTTGGAATTTTCGCCAGTGGCATGGGCTGGGGTCAAAGCGTGCTTGCGCCTGACCGGAAGACCGCAGCGGACTATGCGCTGTCACATATTGCGGAACCGGACAAAAAATCCATTCTGGCGCGTCTGTCTCCTGAATCCGGTTACGCGCTGTTTGAAATTATGTGCTGGATGATGGACCCGAGGCAGGCCAGCCGGGTGAATACAAGCAGGCATACATGCCCGGTGCTGACGCTTGCGGGCGGCCTTGACACTATCAATGCACCTGACACGGTGCGGCAAATCGCCTTGCGTTATGGTGCAAAGGCGGATTTTCACTGCTTTGATGAAGTCAGCCACTGGATGCTGGATGGGCCGGACTGGCGCAGCATTGCGGAACATTGCGCCGATTGGCTGGAGCGCAGCCTGGATAGAGAGCCGGATCATGCAGCAACCGGCGCCACAAGCCGTAAATAAGCCGCGCCTTAAACGCAGTCTGAGCCTTGTCCTGCTGACGCTGTATGGGGTTGGCGTCATTATCGGCGCGGGCATCTATGTGCTGACAGGGCAGGTTGCGGCAGCAGCCGGTATGGGGGCGCCGCTTTCGTTCCTGCTGGCGGGGGTGCTGGCCTTTCCGACCGCACTGAGCTTTGCAGAGCTATCTGCGCGCCATCCCGAGGCTTCAGGCCAGGCTGCCTATGCGCATGGCGCCTTCAGCAATGTCCTGCTGTCACGCAGTGTCGGCTTTGCCGTTGCCGCTGTCGGCATGCTGGCTGCGGCGTCTATTGCCCGCGGCTGCGCCGGTTATCTGCATGGTCTGGTCCCGGTGATCCCCATTGCCGCAGGCAGCGCCCTGATTGTGGTCCTGTTCACCCTGACCGCCTGTCTTGCTGCGGCCAGCAGCGTGGCGGTCGCGGCGCTGATGACGCTGATTGAAATTGGCGGCCTGCTTTATGTCATCTCGGCGGGCGTCATTCAGACACAAGCCTATAGCCCGCCGGAATTTGTGTTCGAGCCCGCCGCCATTGCATCGGGGGCATTCATCGCGATGTTTGCGTTTCTGGGGTTTGAGGCGCTCGTCAATATGGCCGAGGAAACGCGGGATCCCGGCAGGACATTGCCCCGCGCGATTCTGCTGTCGATCGGGATTTCCACACTGTTCTATGTGGTGGTGGCCTATGTCGCGGTGCATGTGACGCCGCTTGATGTATTGGCGTCATCGCCCACGCCGCTGCTGGATGTGGTGCTGAGTTCGCCGATCGGCAATGCGGCGCTGTTTGGCATTATCGCATTGACGGCTACCGCAAACGGCGTGCTGATCGAGATTCTGATGGTGTCACGCATGCTGTATGGCATGGGGGATCGCGGCTGGCTGCCGCGTGCGCTCGCGCATGTCTGGGCCCGCACCCATGCGCCCGTGCGCGCCACGCTGCTGACCGGCGCCATTCTGCTTGTACTGGTCATCCCCTTTGACGTTGGCGCATTGGCCGCAGCGACCAGCAATGTGCTGCTTGCAGTTTTCATCGTGACCAATCTGGCGCTGATGCGGCTGCATCAGACAGAGCCGCGGCCCGATATTGCGATCCGCGCCCCGCGCTGGGTGCCGCCGCTTGGCGCACTTGGCGCTGCGGGTCTGCTGGCGGCGCAACTGCTTTAAATTATCAGATCGGCCTGATCCGAATAGGGTCTAGAATTTATTACAGGCTGCCGGCCAATGTGCGCAGACTGTCCAGTTGCGCCTGGGCGCCGGCGCGGGCGGCATCGGATTTGGCGTCGGCGACATCTTCTTCGGCGTTCCTGATGCGCACTTCCAGTCCGGCGCGGTCAAGATCGGCCAGATCAATGGCTTCCTCGGCCAGAACCGTCAGTCCGGCGGCGGTCACCTCGGCAAAACCGCCACGCACGAAAATGCGCTGAATGGTCTTTTCGTCGTGCACGGAAATCACGCCGGGGCGCAAGGTCGAAACCAGTGGCGCATGCCCGGCAAGCACGCCGAACTCGCCCTCGGTTCCGGGTACAACCACCATATCCACCTGTGCGGATAAAAGCAGCCGTTCCGGCGACACCAGTTCAAAGGTCAGTTTGTCGGCCATGATTACGCTGCTTCCGCCGCCAGACGTTCGGCTTTCTTCACGGCATCTTCCATGGTGCCAACCATATAGAAGGCGTTTTCCGGCAGATGGTCATAGTCGCCCTTGCACAGTGCGGCAAAGCCCTTGATGGTGTCGGCCAGATCGACGAACACGCCGGGCGATCCAGTGAACACTTCCGCCACAAAGAAGGGCTGGCTCAGGAAACGCTCGATCTTGCGGGCGCGGGCCACGGCCAGCTTGTCTTCTTCGGACAGTTCATCCATGCCCAGAATGGCGATAATGTCCTGCAAGGATTTGTAGCGTTGCAGGATTTTCTGCACTTGGCGCGCGGTATTATAATGTTCCTCGCCCACAATGCGCGGATCCAGCATGCGCGATGTGGAACCCAGCGGATCCACCGCCGGATAAATGCCTTTTTCCGAAATCGCACGGTCGAGCACGGTGGTCGCATCCAGATGCGAGAACGAGGTGGCAGGCGCCGGATCGGTCAGATCGTCGGCGGGCACGTAAATCGCCTGCACCGAGGTGATCGAGCCTTTATTGGTGGTGGTGATGCGTTCCTGCATGGTGCCCATGTCGGTGGACAATGTCGGCTGATAGCCCACGGCGGAAGGAATGCGCCCCAGCAGCGCCGATACTTCCGAACCCGCCTGGGTGAAACGGAAAATATTGTCGATGAAGAACAGCACGTCCTGGCCTTCCTCGTCGCGGAAATATTCCGCCTGGGTCAGGCCGGTCAGCGCGATACGCGCGCGCGCGCCCGGCGGCTCGTTCATCTGGCCATAGACCAGCGCGCATTTGGAGCCTGTGTCTTCAAGGTTGTTCACGCCCGATTCCAGCATTTCGTGGTACAGGTCATTGCCTTCGCGGGTGCGTTCGCCGACGCCCGCAAACACCGAATAGCCGCCATGGCCTTTGGCGATATTGTTGATCAGTTCCATGATCAGCACGGTCTTGCCCACGCCCGCGCCGCCGAACAGGCCGATCTTGCCGCCCTTGGCATAGGGCGCCAGCAGGTCCACCACCTTGATGCCGGTGACCAGAATTTCGGCTTCGGTCGACTGATCGACAAAGGGCGGGGCCGGCTGATGAATGCCGCGTTTTTTGGTCGATTTGACCGGGCCGCGCAAATCCACCGGCTCGCCGATCACATTGACGATACGGCCCAGCATTTCGGGGCCGACCGGCACCATGATCTGGTTGCCGCTGTCGGTGACTTCCTGCCCGCGCACCAGGCCGTCGGTTGCGTCCATGGCGATGGTGCGCACCGTGGATTCGCCCAGATGCTGCGCCACTTCCAGCACCAGCCGGTTGCCGTCATTCGTGCATTCCAGCGCATTCAGAATTGCCGGGAGATGCCCGCCATCAAAGGTGACGTCAACGACGGCGCCGATGACCTGAGAAATACGGCCAACAACATTGCTGCTCATGTTCTAATCCTCGTATCTGCTTACAGCGCTTCTGCGCCGGAAATGATTTCGATAAGTTCCTTGGTGATCGACGCCTGACGGGTGCGGTTATAGGTCAGGTTCAGTTTCAGGATCATGTCGCCCGCATTGCGGGTGGCGTTGTCCATCGCGCTCATGCGCGCGCCCTGTTCGCTGGCGGCATTTTCCAGCAGGGCGCTGAAAATCTGCACCGAGACATTGCGCGGCAATAAATCGGACAGAATTTCGGCTTCGTCCGGTTCATATTCATAGGACGCGCCGCCCATATCGGATGCGCCGCCCGCCACAGCGCCCAGATCAATCGGGATCAGCTGGGTGGCGGTGGGAATTTGCAGAATGACCGAACGGAAGCGGCTGAAAAACAGGGTGCAGACATCAAATTCGCCGGCTTCATACATTGCCAGCACCCGGTCACCCACCGCAGCGGCATTGGCAAAGCCGATATTGCGCACATTATTATGTTCGATCGTATCCACGATCAGACTGCCATACAGACGGCGCAGCGCATCGCGCCCCTTGCGGCCGACGCACAGGATTTTGACGGTTTTGCCTTCGCTTTGCAGCCGGATAATATGTTCACGCGCCAGGCGCGCAATGCTGGAATTAAAGCCGCCGCACAGGCCGCGTTCGGCAGTCGCCACCAGCAACAGATGCACCTGATCCCGCCCCGTGCCGCCCAGCAAAGGCGATACACCGTCGCGCCCGGCAACGCCTGCCGCCAGATTGTTGATTACCCGTCCCATACGCTCGGCATAGGGGCGTGACGCCACGGCCGCATCCTGCGCCCGGCGCAGTTTTGCGGCGGCCACCATCTGCATCGCCTTGGTGATCTTCTGTGTGGAGCGCACAGAGGCGATGCGGTTTTTAAGTTCCTTAAGGCTGGCCATCGGTCATCCTGTGAATGCGCTATTTCAGGCGAAGGATTTGGTGAACGCGGTCAGAATTTCGCGCAGTTTGGCGTCGGTCGCATCCGAAATGGCTTTTTCATCGCGGATTGCCGCAACCACGGCGGAATGCTTGTCATGCATATGGCGCAACAGACTTTGTTCATAGCGGCCAATCGCTTCAACGGCGATGCCATCCAGGAATCCCTTGGCGCCGCTGAACAACACGATCACCTGTTCTTCCACGGTCAGCGGCGAAAACTGGTTCTGCTTCAGCAGTTCCGTCAGCCGCGCGCCGCGCGCCAGCAGTTTCTGCGTCGAGGCGTCCAGATCGGAACCGAACTGCGCAAACGCCGCCATTTCGCGGTATTGCGCCAGCTCCAGCTTCAGCGAACCGGAAACCTGCTTCATCGCCTTGATCTGTGCAGCCGAACCCACGCGCGACACCGACAGGCCGACATTGACGGCCGGACGGATGCCCTGGTGGAACAGGCCGGTTTCCAGGAAGATCTGGCCATCGGTAATCGAAATCACATTGGTCGGAATATAGGCCGACACGTCATTGGCCTGGGTCTCAATCACCGGCAGCGCGGTCAGCGAACCCGCGCCATTGTCATCGTTCAGTTTGGCTGCGCGTTCCAGCAGGCGGCTATGCAGATAGAACACGTCGCCGGGATAGGCTTCGCGGCCCGGCGGGCGGCGCAGCAGCAGCGACATCTGGCGGTAGGCCACGGCCTGCTTTGACAGATCGTCATAGATCATCAGCGCGTGCATACCATTATCGCGGAAATATTCGCCCATGGTGCAGCCGGTATAGGGCGCCAGGAATTGCAGCGGCGCCGGATCGGATGCGGTGGCGGCGACGACGATGGTATATTCCATCGCGCCCGCTTCCTGAAGCGTCTTGACGATCTGCGCCACGGTCGAGCGTTTCTGCCCGATGGCGACATAGACGCAATACAGCTTTTTGGATTCGTCCGTACCCTGATTGATGACCTTCTGGTTCAGAATGGTGTCGATGGCGATGGCGGTCTTGCCGGTCTGGCGGTCGCCAATGATCAGTTCGCGCTGGCCGCGGCCAACGGGGATCAGGCTGTCAATGGCCTTGAGGCCGGTCTGCATCGGCTCATGCACGGATTTGCGCGGGATAATGCCGGGCGCCTTGACTTCGACGCGGCGGCGTTCGGTGCTGACAATGGGGCCCTTGCCGTCGATTGGATTGCCCAGGCCATCGACCACACGGCCCAGCAGGCCCTTGCCGACGGGGGCGTCCACGATGGCGCCGGTGCGCTTGACCACATCGCCTTCCTTGATGTTGCGGTCATCACCGAAAATCACCACGCCGACATTGTCGCTTTCCAGGTTCAGCGCCATGCCTTTGGTGCCGTCGGAAAATTCGACCATTTCACCGGCGCGCACTTTATCCAGGCCATGAATGCGCGCGATCCCGTCGCCAACGCTCAGTACCTGGCCGATTTCGGATACTTCGGCCTCAACGCCGAAATTCGTAATCTGCTGTTTAAGGATCGCGGAAATTTCCGCAGCCTGGATGTCCATCAGCCAACCTCTTTCATAGCAATCTGTAAATTGTTCAGTTTAGTGCGCAGCGAACCGTCAATCATGCGGCTTCCCATGCGCACGATCAGCCCGCCAAGAATGGAATTATCCACGACCGCCTGTAGTTGCACGTCCCGGCCGGCCGCCTGTTTCAGCGCCGACTTGATTGCATCGAGCTGTTCGCTGTCAAGCGCATGGGCGGAAGTCACCTGCGCCGACACTTCGCCGCGATGCGCCGCCAGCAGGGCGTTAAAGATGCTGATTATCGCCGGAAGCACGAACAGGCGGCGCTTTGAAGCCACCAGCCCGATAAAGCGCGCTGTCAGATCCTGGACCTGCATGCGCGCCAGCACGGCGGCCATGGCCTTGCCCTGTTCGGCGCGGCTGAATACCGGGCTGCGCACCAGGCGCGTCAGATCTGCGCTGGTGTTCAGCAGTTTTGTCAACGCAGCCAGATCGGCCGCCACGCCATCCAGCGTACGCGCCTCGCGCGCCAGTTCAAAAATAGCGGTGGCATAGCGCCCGGCAAGTCCCGAAACGCCCGCAACCTGTTGTATCTGTTCAGCCAATGGAGGCCCCTTGATCGCGCCCGCCGCAAACGGACAAGCAAAAAACTAACCGCATGAATATAAAAGGCTTTTTCAGGCCGCACGGAACCCCGCAAACACCATGCCCTTAAAGCCGTGGGTGTCCTAACATGACTTGGGTATGGGCGCAAGCGCGGGCGGCGATTAACTCAAAAAAAGCTGTAGGGATACCTACCCACTAATTCCCCTCTAATTTAGAGGATTCACAAGGAGTGGCGGTTATGCTATAACCCAGTCAATATTTATTTTTGCGATTTCATGGATCGGCTATGTAGTTGCCGCCTTGGCAGAAGTTAGACGGGGGTAGGGTGAACGAGGACGCGCCGAATCCGGAGAAACCCGGCATTGCTTTTGACTATATCAAGAGCAATTTCTTTCGCGTGATACGGGCGGATGGCGCTATCGGCGGTCCAACGGCTAATGGCCAGCTGCACATTGTTTTTTATTCCGAGCGGGCTGCAATACCGCGAAGGGTTATCCATGAGTTGAAGGATGATAATACTTTGGGGGCGGTTAGAGAAATTCAATCAAGAGAGTCTATGGTCCGGGAGCTGGATGTTGATCTTTTTTTATCTTGTGAAGTCGCCCGGTCCTTGCACCTATGGCTAGGCGAGCAAATAGAAAAAATGAAGGAGTTAAATGACAATACAAAATGAAAACACGGTTATTTCGCCGCGATATCTGTATCCTCAGGAGTTGAGTGCTACAGCCACTATTTTCTCGTCTATTGGCATATACAAACCTACGGGCGATGATTATGTTGCAAGGTTCCGGCGGCTTGTCCGGCAATGGAGAGCGGCGACATTATATACCTCATCAGGTCGTGAATGTATTGAGCATCCCAAATTCCGTGAAATTGTAGGGATGGGCGATAAGATCCTGCCATTAATTATTGAAGAGATATCAGTGCAACCCGATCCCTTAATTGCAGCCCTTCCAATCCTCACTGGGGCGGATCCGGTAACAGATAGGGAGCGTGGCAACTTTGCCGCTATGGCTACCGCTTGGATCGAGTGGTTCAATAATCGATGAACCCAGAAGTTCGGATTTTGCAATTATTTCCCGGCCTTGACCCGGCACGCTTACGAATAACGAGTCCCGAAACCTCACAATATAATTGCATTGCCTACGCAGCAGGAGACACTGCAAGGTTTTGGTGGCCCGATGCCGGGCGTTTCTTTTATTGGCCTCGGGGCGTCGTGAGGTCTGAGTCATTTCCAGCGTTCCAGGCCGCATATGAGTCAGTGGGGTTCACCTTAACGAACAATTCTATTCTTATGCCTGGTGTTGAAAAAATTGCGATATTTCATAAGGGGCTTCTCCCGGTACATGCTGCAAAACAACATTCAGATGGCTTGTGGAGCAGCAAGCTCGGCCAGTCTTTCGATATCCAGCACGACTTGGAAGGGATGCAGGGAGAGGAATACGGGAAAGTCGCCTTTTACATGGAACGGCCGCGCGCATAAAAAATTATTTCCGGTAATGACTCTTGGTATAAATGAGTTAAGCAGCGATTTTCAGAACGTCGAAATTCTCGGTATTTCACATAAAACTATACGGATCGACGTCTACGGTAAGGCGCAGTTGCTTTGACACTTTTACTTTCGCCAGCCATTGGCGCAGCAGCGCTTGCACATTATGCTGGCGGGTGGCCATCAGCAGCAGCCGCATGCGATGGCGCCCGCGCAGCAGCGCCAGCGGCGCGGGTGCGGGGCCAAGCACATGCAGATCCTTGCCATGCGGGGCGTGGCGGGCTAGTTGAGTGGCGAAATCGCGCACCTGTTGGGGATCGGGGCCGGACACGATCAGCGCCGCCAGGCGTCCGAAGGGCGGCAGCGCGCGCGCCTGACGCGCCGCGGATTCAGCGGCCAGAAACTGCGCCTGATCGCCGGACACTAGCGCCTGCATCACCGGATGTTCGGGCATATAGGTTTGCAGCACCGCATGGCCGGGGGCCTGGGCGCGCCCGGCGCGGCCTGATACCTGATGCAGCATCTGAAAAGTGCGTTCCGCCGCGCGCAGATCGCCGCCCGCCAGGCCCAGATCGGCATCGATCACGCCCACCAGGGTCAGATCGGGAAAATGATGCCCCTTGGCGATAATCTGTGTACCGATTAATAATTTAGTTTCGCCACGGGTGAAGGCCGCGATGGCTTCGCGCGCCTGATCGACAGTATGATCGCCGGACAGAATGGCCGGAATAAGTTCCGGGAAGGCGGCCGCCGCTTCTTCCGCCAGCCGTTCAATGCCGGGGCCCAGCGCCACCATTTTATCTTCGGCGGCGCAGGCCGGGCAGGCTTTGGGCTTTTGTGCCTCAAACCCGCAATGGTGGCACAGCATGCGGTTGTGAAAGCGATGCTCGACCAGCCAGGCCGAACAGTTCGGGCATTCCATCCGGTGCCCGCAGGCGCGGCACAGTGTCAGCGGCGCATAGCCGCGCCGGTTGAGAAACAGCAGCGCCTGTTCGCCGCGCGCCAGGGTTTCCCCCATCAATTGCAACAGGCGCGGGGAAATAAACTGTCCGGAAGGCAGGCTTGCCGCGCGCATATCCACCGCCTCGATGCTGGCAAGGCGCGCGCCCCCATACCGGTCCGGCAGGATCAGATGCCGGTAGCGCCCGCCTTGCGCATTGACCACGCTTTCCAGCGACGGGGTGGCGGAGGCCAGTACAATGGGAATGGCGCTGAGATGCGCGCGCACCACCGCCATGTCGCGGGCATGATAGATGACGCCATCTTCCTGCTTGTAGGCGCCATCATGTTCTTCGTCCGCGATGATCAGGCCCAGCTGCGGAAATGGCAGAAACAGCGCCGAGCGCGCCCCGGCCACGACACGCGCTTCGCCAGAAGCCACCGCGCGCCAGATATTGCGCCGCCTTGCATCCGGCAATTGCGAATGCCACTCCACCGGTAGACAGCCAAAGCGCGCCCTGAACCGTTCCAGAAACTGCGCCGTCAGCGCAATTTCCGGCAGCAGCACCAGCGCCTGTCTGTCCTGACGCAGGGCTTCGGCAATCGCCTCGAAATAGACTTCGGTTTTGCCGGAACCGGTGACACCCTGCAACAAGGTGCAGGAATAGGTTCGCGCCGCCACCGCGTCACGCAATGCCCGCGCCGCGCCGGCCTGTTGCGGGGAAAGCTGCGGGCCGGGATGTTCCGCATCCGGCTTTTCAACCGCTGGCGCGCGTCTCGGCCGATTGGGCGGCGCCGCAGAGGGAACCCGCATCGCCAGCCGCAGCACCGCGCCGGGCGGGCTCAGCGTATAGTCCGCGACCCAGTCAATGAAACGGCGCAAATCTTCCGGCATGGGCGGCAGATCCGGTCTTGGGCAAACCTGTTTCAGCTTTGCCGGATCAACCCCGCCTTTGCCCGCGCCCCACACCACCCCAACCATCTGGCGCGCGCCCAGCGGTGCGCTCACAAAATCCCCCGGTGACAGGTTTGCGCCTGCCGGCATCGCATAGTCATATACCCCCGCCACCGGCAGCGGCAGCAGGACGGCGGCGATGCGCGAAGAAGTGGCGGCTATAGAATCAGTCGAATCCATGAATATCAGTTTGCCATTCCGGGGCGGCATAAAGCGACCCCTGATCTAATATTGGGCCGGCAAATCAAAGCCTTGATACAAAACTGCGTTAGCCCTATATTATGACCAGAAAACTGGTCATAACCTGAAGGTGCAGGCGCCAATAAAGGGGATGTCTTATGGTCACGGTCAATCTGGCGCATGCCAAGGCGCATCTGAGTGAATTGCTGAAGCAGGTTGAAGCCGGCCAGGAGGTCACAATCACCCGACATGGCCGCCCCATAGCGCAGCTTTCCCCTGTGTCCCGCCCTAAACTTCCATTGCGGGATCTGGCCTCGTTCCGCGCGACAATGCCAAGGTTAAGCCGTCCAAGTGTGGAATTAATACGCGAGATGCGTGACGAAGAATAGTGATGCGTTATTTCGACACCAACTTTCTTGTGCCACTCATTTTGCCAGAAGCGACAAGCGCGGATATCACAAGGTTCATTACCGGACTGGAGGGGGAGGATCTGGCCGTCAGCCATTGGACACGGGTCGAGCTTTCTTCGGTATTGGCCAGAGAGGTCCGTATGGACAGGCTGGATCCGCAGGCCGCCGTTAAAGCCACAGCGCAGTTCGATGCCATAGTGGAGGAATCCTTTGCTCTCCTGCTGCCTGGCCCGGATGCGTATGATCTGGCAAGGCAATATATCGCCTGTTTTGAGTCCGGACTGCGCGCAGGCGACGCCCTGCATCTGGCCATCGCCCGCACACATCGTGCCACCGCCATTTACAGTCTCGACAAGGTGATGATAAAAGCCGGAAGCCTGCTCGGCCTGCCGGTCAGCGACGCGGCTATAGGCTAGGTAGCATTCGCCTGGGCCGTCCGTTATAGTGCGCGATCACTTGCAAACGGAAGCGCATGCCATGAAATTCTTTGTCGATACTGCCGATCTGGCTGAAATCCGCGATCTGGCCGCCACCGGCATGGTTGATGGGGTGACCACCAACCCGACCCTGGTTGCCAAGGCAGGCCGCGATTTTATCGAGGCGCTCAAGGAAATCTGCGCGCTGGTGCCGGGCCCGGTCAGCGCCGAGGTCACCGCGCTGGATAGTGCCGGCATGTTGCGCGAGGCCGAAAAGCTGCGCGCTGTGGCCAGCAATATAGCCATCAAGGTGCCGATGACCTGGGACGGGCTGAAGGCCTGCCGCAGTCTGGCGAATGACGGGGTGATGGTCAATGTCACCTTGTGCTTTTCCGCCAATCAGGCGCTGCTGGCGGCCAAGGCGGGCGCGGCCTTTGTGTCGCCCTTTGTCGGGCGGCTGGATGATATCAGCCAGGAAGGCATGGATCTGATTGCGGATATACGCGAAATCTATGACAATTACCCTGATCTTGAGACCGAAATTCTGGTGGCCTCGGTGCGCCATCCCGCCCATGTGCTGGAATCCGCGCGTATTGGCGCGGATATCTGCACCATACCACCCAATGTGCTGCGTCAGCTGATCCGCCATCCGCTGACCGATGCAGGCATAGCCGCCTTTATGGCCGACTGGGAAAAAAGCGGGCAGAAAATCATTTAGCGTAAATCCTGTTCACGCGCGCACAGCTGACCCGCGAAGTGTGATTTCGCCAGCCATTGCGGCGACCCCATTTTTCTATTGATATATCCGTCAATATGATTGAAAATGACGCTATGTTCATTTTTTGCGGGGGCCCTGTGCGGTGCGCACAGCCAGGTTTTCGCCTGACAAAACAGGAGGTTGCGTAGATGCAGGTCAATCAGGCACTTAAAGATCAGGTCAGTAAAATTCCATTGGCCGAGATGGATGTCAGCGATCCGCTGCTGTTTCATAATGATACGGTCGGGGAATATTTCAGGCGGCTGCGCGCGGAAGATCCGGTGCATTACTGCGCCAAGAGCCCGAACGGCCCCTATTGGTCCGTCACCAAATTCAACGATATTGTCCGGGTCGATACGGACCACAAGACCTTTTCTTCCGATGCGGCGCGCGGCGGCATCGTGCTGGGCGGCATCGGCGCGCCCGAGGAAGCCAATGCGATGGGCGGTCTGGAGATGTTCATCGCCATGGACCCGCCCAAACATGACGCGCAGCGCAAGGTGGTCAGCCCGATTGTAGCACCCCACAATCTGGAAGCATTGGAGCCGGTCATACGTGAGCGCGCCGCCGGCATTCTCGATTCGCTGCCGACCGGCGAGGTCATCGACTGGGTTGACAAGGTTTCCATCGAACTGACCACCATGACGCTGGCCACGTTGCTGGGTTTTCCCTGGGAAGAACGGCGCAAGCTGACCCGCTGGTCCGATGTCGTAACCGCCTCGCCGGGCAATGGCATCGACAGCTGGGAACAGTGGCAGCAGGAGATGATGGAATGCGGCATGTATTTCAAAACCCTGTGGGATCAGCGCGTCGGCGGTGAGCAGAGCTATGATCTGATTTCCATGCTGGCCGGTTCGCCCGCGACGTCCAACATGCCGTTCAATGAATTTCTGGGGAATCTGATTCTGCTGATCGTCGGCGGCAATGACACGACCCGCAGCTCCATCAGCGGCGGTGTTCTGGCGCTGAATGAAAACCCGGCGGAATATGCCAAGCTAATGAACAATCCAGCACTTATCCCCGGCATGGTGTCGGAAATCATTCGCTGGCAGTCACCCATCACAAGCATGATGCGCACCGCCTTGAGCGATGCCGAGATTGGCGGCAAAAAAATCCGCGAAGGCGACAAGGTGGTGATGTGGTATCTGTCCGGCAATCGTGACAGCGAAGTGATCGAGCGGGCCGATGAATTTCTGATCGACAGGAAAAATCCCCGCCAGCATCTTTCCTTTGGCTTCGGCATTCATCGCTGCGTCGGCAACCGTGTGGCGGAATTGCAGTTGCGCATCATATGGGAAGAGATCGTCAAACGTTTCAGCAAGGTCGAGATCGTAGGCACACCGGTCCGGAGCATGTCGCACGTCATTCATGGGTTCACCAAAATGCCGGTAAAGCTGCACGCGCGTTAGAGCAATTCCTGTTTAGGTTGAACCATTCGGTTCAACCTAAACAGGAAAAACTGCTCTAAATTATGAGATCGACCCTATTTTACGGATCAGATGGATTAGCCGGCGGCTAATCCATCTGATCCGAATAGGGTCTAAGACTGCTGTCAATTCGCACACAAAATGGAACAGAGAATGCCAAAAGTAACCTTCATTGCGCACAATGGTACGAAAAACACGGTAACCGTCCCCAATGGCGTTTCCTGCCGGGATGCGGCGGTTGATAATGATATTGCGGGTATTGACGGCGATTGCGGCGGTGTCTGCGCCTGCGCCACCTGCCATGTCTATGTCGATCCCGCCTGGCTGGACAAAGTGGGGCGGGCGGTGGAAGGCGAATTGGAAGCCGACCTTCTCCAGTTCGCGGAAGATTTTCGCGAAACCAGCCGCCTGGCCTGTCAGATCATTGTGACCGACGCCCTTGATGGCCTGGTCCTGAATATCCCGGCGGGACAGCATTAGATGCCGGTCTGATTGCAGCGCCGCTTCTATGTTTCCTCCCCCCGTCTCTAACCCCTCGCCATGCGGAAGAGGGGTTAGGGGCGGGGAAGCAATTCAGTCTGTTCACAAATCGCGCTGAACGGTTCAGTCTTCGGGTTGCGCCGCAGCGGTTCCGGTATGGCCGGAGATGGTTTCTTCCAGCGGGCGCAGGGTTTCGCCGGGGACAAACCCCGCCTGGGCGCGCTCCTTGGCCTTTGCGGCGCGTTGGCTGGCAATGCGTACCTGCGCATCCAGTTCCATTTGCGTGCTGAGGCCGAGGCTGACCGGGTCTACCGGTTTGAGATTGGCCTGGTTCCAGTGGCTGCGGTCGCGCACGGACTGGATGGTGGTCTTGGTGGTGCCGACGAGCTTGCCGATCTGGGTGTCGCTCAGTTCCGGGTGATGGCGCAGCAGCCAGGCGATTGCGTCGGGGCGATCCTGACGGCGCGACACCGGCGTGTAACGCGCCCCTTTGGAACGCTTTGCGGGTTCCGGATGGCTGCTGGTGCGCAAATGCAGACGCGCCGCCGGATCCGCCTCACAGCGGGCGATCTCTTCGCGCGTCAATTGCCCGGCAGTCACCGGGTCCAGCCCTTTCACCCCGATGGCCACTTCGCCATCTGCAATGCCTGAAATCTCCAGCAGATGCATTTCGCAGAATTCGGCGATCTGCTCAAAACTGAGCGAGGTATTGTCCACGAGCCATACGGCTGTCGCCTTGGGCATCAGCGGTCGCGTCATCGCACTACTCCATAATTGACGACAGCAAAATCCATTCAGAGAATGTGACTGAGTGGCTTTGCTATGGGGGATTTAGCTCTATATAGGCTATTGTTGCGCCAAGATAAAGCCGTTACCCGCTGTTATGCCGCTATAGTGTCAGCACCAGCTTGCCAATATGGGCGGAACTTTCCATACGGGCATGGGCGGCAGCGGCGGCATCCAGGCGATAGGTGGAATCGATCACCGGCAGCATTTTTCCAGACGCCAGCAAAGGCCAGACTTTTTCAAGCAACGCATTGGCGATCATCGCCTTTTCGGCGATGCTGCGCGGCCGCAGCCCGGAACCGGTCAAAATCAGGCGTTTTTGCAGAACCGGCAGCAGATTAAGCGTAACCTTGGATCCCTGCAGGAAAGCGATGGAGACATGGCGCCCCCCCTGGGCCAGAGCCATGATATTGCGCGCAACATAATCGCCCCCCACCATGTCCAGAACGACATCCACCCCCGCATCAGCGGTGAGCTGTTTTACGACAGAAACGAAATCCTCGGTCCGGTAATTGATCGCCCGCTCCGCCCCCAATTGGGTGCAGACGATGCATTTTTCGTCGCTGCCCGCCGTTGCAAACACCCGCGCGCCAAACGCATGGGCCATCTGAATGGCTGTGGTGCCAATGCCGCTGCTGCCGCCATGCACCAGCAGGGTCTCGCCGGCCTGCAGCTGCGCCCCGTCGAACAGATTGGTCCACACCGTGAAAAAGGTTTCCGGCAGGGCCGCTGCCTGCACCATATTCAGCCCGGCAGGAACCGGCAGGCATTGTACGCCGGGCGCCAGGCAATATTGCGCATAGCCGCCCCCCGCCACCAGCGCGCAGACCTGATCGCCGACGGCCCAGCCGGTAACGCCCGCGCCCAGTTGCACGATGGTTCCCGCCACCTCCAGCCCCGGCGTATCCGGCGCGCCCGGCGGCGGCGGATAAAAGCCCTGACGCTGCATCACATCGGGCCGGTTGACGCCCGCAGCCGCCACCTCGATCAGCACTTCGCCAGGACCGGGCGTAGGGGTGGGCAGCGTGACGGGCTGCAACACCTCCGGCCCGCCCGGCTGGGTGATGGCAATGGCGCGCATGGTTTCGGGAATGGAACTTGTCATGGAATGGATCTCTGCCTGTGCTGTTGCATCACTTGCGGGCGGCCTGTGCTGGCCACCCAGCCAGCATAGCCGAAAAGCCTGCGCTTCGGCTATATGTCCAGATTACCCTGCCTTGTCCTGCTCAAATCCTCGCGGGCGGCGGTGCGGAAGGTCGCGGCGGTGTCGACCAGCGGGATGCGCGGGCGTTTGCCCTGAAACAGTTCCGCCAGGGTAATGATCTGCAGGCGCGGAAATTTTTCTTCGAGGCCGCAATCATACAGCCCGACCGCCGCCGCCTCCTTCTGCATGGCGCGGGTCGGCAGCATGGCGGTAATCAGTACGCCGATGGCCGCCTTTTCGCGCTCGATCACCGAATGCAGATCGCGCACCGCGCCAACGCCTATAGTGTTGCCGCCCTTGACCGAGATGATCACGCTTTCGGTGGTCTTGGCGCCGGACCGGAAAAACAGAATGCCGTCGATGCCGCCATCCGCGCCCTTTTTCTTGCCTGCATACGGCCTGCCGCCAACGGCGGACGCCGCCCACCATTGAAATTGGTATTTGTCGCGGTCCGCAAGATCAACTGCGTCCTGCAATGTCTTTGGCGTGCCGTGGACCTCAAAACCGATGCCGGGAAAAGCGTCCTTTAAGCGCCGTTCGATCAGGCCGATGGCAAGACAGGTAATGTCAATGCCGATCCAGCGGCGGCCAAGTTTCTCGGCTGCATGAACCGCCGTGCCGCAACCGCAGAACGGGTCAAGCACAACATCGCCTTCGTTACTGGATGACTGGATAATTCGTTCAAGTAACGTCAGGGGTTTTTGTGTAGGGTAACCTAGACGTTCCTTCGCTTGTGCAGATATGGGTGGAATATCGGTCCAAACGTCCTGCAACGAAACGCCGGGCATTTCGTCGAGGTAGCGCTTATACGCCGGCACTGCGCCAGGTTTAGTTTGAATGATGCGCCCCTGTGCGATCAGTTCCTGCATCTTCTTTTTGCTATAACGCCAAAACCGTTTGACGCCCATTACCTCATATTCGGGATTTCCCTTGGCGGCGCCACCGGGGCCCGCAAGATTGTCGAGACGGTATATGCGGCCAGTGTCCGGCTCGACATATTTATAAAAGCCGTCAACATATTCCTGGCCATATGACGTATAGACCGGATTCCAAATCTTGTTTTCAGTTTTCGTGTAGAAAAGTATGATGTCGTGAATTCGACCGTGCTGTTGACGTCCCTGTTTTGTATCACTGTGTGCGCTGCTCCGTTTCCACACAATCTCGCTGCGAAAGTTGACGGGCTTGAACACCGCGTCCAGCAAAATTTTCAAATAATGGCTGGCCGTCGGGTCGCAGTGCAGATAGAGCGAGCCGGCGGGTTTCAGCACCCGGTGCAGTTCCAGCAGCCGCACCGCCATCATGGCGAGATAGGCCATCATGTCATTCTCACCCAGAAAGCCGCGCATGGCCCGCAGCATTTCGGCGGCGTTGGTGTTGGCCGATTGCAGCACCTCGTCATAGGCGTGCTCGGATTCATCGCCCCAGTGCCAGGTGTCCTCGAAGGCCTCGATCTGCGCCTCGGCGGATTTTCCGGCGGGCGATCTGAACAGGACATTATAGGTGGCCTGCGAATTGAACGGCGGGTCGAGATAAATCAGATCGACGGATTCGCTGGCGATGCTTTCGCGCAGTACACGCAGGTTATCGCCATAGTAAAGCGCGTTGGCCACCATTTATCCTCATGCTTCACGAAAAGTACGAATCGGCTTTCATATTGCCGAAAATGAAGCCGCATAACTATAGTCTATATGGAATCCCGAACAGCCTGATCACAAAAAAAGGGCGCTCCCGCGAGCGCCCTTTTTGGTGTTTTGATTGTGCCCTATTGCGCGGCGACGAGCCGTGAGCGGCCTTCGGTCAGGCCGTGGCGCAGCAGCTTGCCCGGGACCGCGCCGGTGCAGACATCATTGGTGAAGGTCTCCACGCCATTGATCAGAATATGGCGGTAGCCGCTGGCCTTTTCCACCCGGCGCCATTCGTCGCCCGGAAGATCATGCACAACTTCCGAGGGCAGCAGTTTCAGATTTTCATAATCATAGATCACGATATCCGCCGGCGCGCCCTCGGCAAGGGTGCCGCGATCGACAAAGCCCGCACAGATGGCCGGCATGGCCGAAAGACGGAAATGGGCTTCTTCAAGGCTGATCAGCCCCTGCTTGCGCACCTCATCAATCAGCAGTTCGGTCGGATAACGGCCAAAGCTGAGAAATTTGGTATGCGCGCCGCCATCCGAAACGCCCGGAATGATATAGGGCGAAGCCAGCAGTTCCTGCATATAATCCGCGTCCTTGTTGAAGGGCGGGATATAGATCACGGTGGCCAGATTTTCATCCGTCACCAGTTCCATCAGCGCGTCAATCGGATGTTTGGCGCGCATCGTGCCCAGTTCGGCAATGGTCACGCCTTCATATTTTTTATTCTCGGGCTTGACGGTGCGTTCGATATACAGTCCCGAAATCGGGCCGGACACCAGCGGCGCGCTGCCATGGTCATAGGTGTAACGCAGCGCCGCAAGATAGTCCGGATTGCGCATTTTCGCCGCGCGTTCCGCGACCGTTCCAAGCGTGACCTCGCGCCAGGCCGGATCGCCATCGAAGAGATTGAAATCTTCAAAGGTGAAACGCATATCATTGGCGGTGGTGATGCCCTGCAACCAGATTTGCAGGCCCTTTTCCTGCATGCGCTTGCCCCAGTCGAGCAGGCGGCGATGCTGGTGCGGGTGGCGGTTGTTGATCTGCACCGCATTGAACAGAATCGGGCGCTGCGCCACTTCGGCCAGCTTTTCGGTGAAGCTCAAATCGGCCTTGAAGTCCGCCTTGGCCTGGGTCAGCTGAATAAAGCCCTCGCCACGGCGGCGCAGCACTTCGGCAAAGGCAAAGCAGGTTTCATCAGACATCAGATCGGTCGCCATCGGCGTGCCGTCATAGTCGCGCTGCACCGAAGTATAGCCATCACCCAGACGCTGCGCCGACCAGCCGCAGCCGCCCGCTTCCAGCGACACTTCCAGCAGGCGGCACATCTCGGCCAGCTCCGCCTTGGTCGGCTCACGCAATTTGCTGTCTTCCTGACCCATCACATAGACCATCAGCGGCCCGATTGGCACGAAGCTGAGCACATTGATGCCTTTGGGGGTGCGCTCCAGATTGTCAAGCCATTCCGGGAAGGTTTCCCAGTTCCAGTTGATGCCGGCCTTCATGGTGGCAAGCGGTATGGCCTCCACCCGTTCCATGGTCAGCATGGCGCGCTCGCGTTCGGCCGGTTTCACCGGGGCAAAGCCAAAACCGCAATTGCCGATGGCGACTGAGGTCACCCCGTGCCAGCTGGAGGTAGTGAGATAGGGGTCCCACATCAGTTGCGCATCATAATGCGTATGCAGATCAACAAAGCCGGGTGCTACATGCAGCCCCTTGGCGTCAATGACCTTGGCGGCGCGATTGACGCTGATGGAACCGCTGCGGTCGATCCTGGCAATCACGCCGTCCTTGATGGCGATGTCGCCGGTGAAGCGCTTGGCGCGGGTACCATCAAAAATTGTCCCGCCTTTGATCACAGTATCAAATTCTGACATGTTCCGTGTACTCCCTTTATGCCGGCAGAGATGCGCCCGCAATATTGAACGATTACGCCAGAGCCCGTTTTGGAATACGCAAATTCCAGCCAAACCCGGCAATTGTGTGATTGCTACAGTAGATAACCCCCACTTGTTTAAAGCAAGCAAATTATTCTCCAAATGCACCCCGGTCTTATTTGCGGCAATAATCAGATTTTTTCTTTGTTGCGATGCAGCATAGTTTTACCAATTGTATCGAAATATTGGATCATTTCTATATTGCATTGCAGTATAGCGCTTAAGGTGCGCGCAAAATCTGCTTTACCCTCTTGACACATACAGCATTGTAAGTTAATCTGGGCGCGGTTATGCATCGTGGCATGGGCGAATGGGCCTGCTGCGGCGAGAGTGCTGAAACAAGATTGTTGAAACTGGAGAAAGCCATGAGCCGTCAGGACAATACTTTTCAAACCGTGCGCAGCGATGATTTTCCGGCAATGCTGGATCCGGACCGTTATGGCCGCCGCTCGCCTGCCTTCGACAAAATCATTTCCGCGACCCATGATCATTTCTGGGATCCGCTGGATACGCGCTATATCGATTTCAGCGCGCCCTTCGATCTGAAAAACCAGTATCTGGTCAATGCGAAACTTTCTTCGGAACTGCAAACCGCCGCCGCCGACAAGCTTGACGAAGGCCAGAAAATTCATCTGGCCAACCGCTTGCAGCATTATCAGCTGTCGGTGATCCTGCATGGCGAGCAGGGCGCGCTGAACATGTCGGCCAGCCTGTGCCACATCATGCTGGACCCCGGCGCGCAGGAATATGCCGCCAATCAGTGCCGCGAAGAAGCCCGCCACGTCACCGGTTTCACACAATATATCAAGGCGCGTTTTGGCAAGCCGGAGCCGGTGGGCGGTTTTCTGCGCAATCTGCTGGTGGAGCTGGTCGGCAGCCCGCTGGTATGGAAAAAAATCGTCGGTCTGCAGATGGTTCTGGAAGGCCTGGCGATGGGCGTGTTTGCGTCCTATTTTCAGTATGCGCATGATCCGTTGCTGGTGCGGCTGATGCAGCTGACCATGACGGATGAGGCGTTCCATCATAAATTCGGCAAAATATGGGCCGACAAGACCATTCCCTTTGTCAGCCCGAAGGAACGCGATGATATTGAGGACTGGGCGAAGGAAGTCTTTAACGCCCTGCTGCTGAACCTCAGCGATCCAGAACAGAAACAGCATATTTACGCCGAGGTTGGGCTGGACTGGAAATTTGTGCAGGGCGCGATGGTTGAGGCCTTCACCAATGAATTCCGCCGCAAGCAGATGCAGGAAAGCACCAATATTTTCCGTGTGCTGATTAAAACGCTGGTCAAGGCCGGCATCATCACCGATCGCACCGCGCCCTATTACGCCGCCTTCGTGGATATGAAGGAACTGCATGCGGAAGGCGACAAGATGGTTGGCGACGACATTGCCGAGGAAGGCATCAAACTGCTGAAAGAGATCAATATGTTCTCCAAGCCCGCGACCATCGCCGCGGAATAGCCCTACAGGGAAAAAGCGCAGCGTCCGGGTATCAGGCAAGGCCTGAGGATTATCCGGACGCCGGCGCCGTATCTGCCAGGCCGGTTCGGACGCCGATTGCACTGGCTGATGGCGAGAAAGTAATAAACATTACGATATAAGTATTTCGTAGTATCCGCCTGACGCAGCCGGTATTTATATTGCGTTTACTGTTCTTCCCAATAATAAAGCGTATCAGTCCTGCTGGACAGGCACCTGCCGTTTCGCCGCACTGCGCTGCGCCGGCTAAAGCTATGGCGGTAGCGGCCTTGTCTTGGTCAGATGCTGATATTGGGGAAGAGAAGGGATGACACAGGGCCTGGGAAAAGCTGCGTCAAAGGCAATGGGCGCCAAGCAGGCTTCAGAGCTTGCCGGGATGGAATGCCGCGCGCGCGCGGAAGCGTCGAAAGACGCGCTGGATGTGTTGCCTTTGCCCATGCTGCCTTTGCAGACCAAAGCGCTGAAACGCGCATGCCTGCGCAAAAATACCAGGCTTGAAAGTGTGGTCGAACTCTTCGCCGATTCAGGTGCTGGCAGCGGCCAGGTCGGATGCGAAAAGCTATATATAAATTTCGGCTGGCCGGAAGGCCCGGACCATCCCTACCAGAAAATGATGGAAGCTTTGAGCCGGCTGACCAGTTACGATGTTTTCAGCCTGCGCATCGCCCTGCGTGAACTTGGCATTGAGGTGAACGAACTTTCCGCGCTGCAACTGTCGGATGCCAAGTAACAGCAGCTTAATGCCTATATGAAAAGCTTCACCGCGCCGCTGATCCGGCAGATTTTTGGCGCGGCGAACACCGATGTGCATGATTTCGAGAGCATGGTCGCCATGTTCAAAAATCCCGATCGCGAAGAGGCTTTGCGCAATCTCAGGCTGATGGCGGCGCAGCTGAATATTGAACTGTATGAAGTGCCAAAATTCCTCGAAGACTATGCGGATACTTTCCTGTCGCTGGCCTATTTCCAGGAAATACTTGATGGGCTTATCCCGCGCACCCGCAATTTTCTCGCTGATCTTGCTGCGCTGCGCTCCGGATATGGTCTGAAGCACAACGCATTCTTTGCCCGTGGCACCCAGAGCCTGGACAAGGAGATCAGCAGCATCATCACCTCGATCGTGGGACGCTTTGACGGATTTAACACCCATAGCCGGTCAATGTGGGAAAATATCACTGCCGAAAATTTTGAACGCACACGCGCGCTGATCAGCGCGCATCATATGACGGTCGGCGGGGTGCTGTGCGGGCTGACTGTAAAAATCAATGGCTGGGAAGAGTCGTTCAAGGGGCTGTCGATCGAGCAGCAGCAGCGCCGCCGCGGCGAATATATCCTGACCGAAATCCGTCCCGGCATAGATCAGATCGAGGCGCTGGAAGCCTCCGCGCGGGCCATCTCACTGTCATCGGCCAAACATGCACGCGGCAAGGCTGCCGCCACGGCGCCTGCATGACTGGGGCTGATGCATTGGCTGCTATCCAGTCTGGAACGGGGAATGAATTTCAGCGTGGCTTGAGGCCTCAGCCCAGCGAAGCGTAGACAGCCTGCAACAATGCGTGCGCGCGGTTATCGCCGACAGTGCCTTCGCCCATGCGGTTCATGACATAGGCCAGGGTGAAGCCGGCATCCACATCATTCACCACCAGCGAGCCGCCCCAGCCGCCCCAATAACACACGCGGGCATTCGGGCTGATCGGGTTGCGCGGTGAATTGAGGCCATAACCCACGCCGAAGGTGACGCCGATGCCCAGCACGAGATCACGCCCGGCGGCCTGCACATCGAAGATACGGTTGATGGTTTTTTCCGACAGCAGTTCTACGCCGCGTAAGCCGCCGCCATGCGACACCGCCGCCTGCGCCAGCGCCACGCTGCGCGCATTGCCATGCCCGCCCGCAGCGGGTATTTCGGCGCGCCGCCAGGGGATCGTCCAGGATTGTTCCGCCACCAGACGCGGGTTCATGGCGCGATAGGGGATCGAGCTTTGATCCGGCTTGCCGCCGCCCTCGCCGCCGAATTCCAGCGGCGGCACCGGAATGACTGGCGCGACACGGGCGTCATGTTCCGCACCCAGCCCGATGTGAAAATCCGCGCCCACCGGCCCGGCGATTTCTTCGGCGAAAAATTTCCCCACCGAACGCCCATCCACCCGGCGCACCACTTCGCCCACCAGATTGCCCTGGCTGACGGCGTGGTAACCGGATTTTGATCCCGGCGTCCACCAGGGCGCCTGCGTGGCGAGCAGGCCCGTCACCTTGTCCCAGTCATACAGTTCGGCGGCGTCCATGCGCTGATCCCATCCCGGCACGCCCGCGGTGTGCGACAGCAGATGGCGCACCAGCACGCCTTGTTTGCCGTTCTGGCCGAATTCGGGCCAGTATTTTTCGACGGGCGCATCGGCGTCCACCAGGCCACGGCTGATCAGCACAAGCAGCGCCAGGCAGCTCATGGTCTTGGTGGTGGAGAAGACATTGATAATGGTGTCGCGCGCCCAGGGCGTGGTACGCGCCACATCCTGATGCCCGCCCCACAGATCGACCGCCAGCTCGCCATCCATGACCACCGCCACCGAGGCGCCGACATCATTATTGACCGAAAAATTGGCGGCAAAGGCGTCCTTGACCGCACCCAGCCGGGCAGCACAGCTGCCGCTGATATCAATGTTCGTGCCGGGCTGGTTCATGAGGACCTCCTGGAGTGTGTCTGAATATCGGGGCCTGTCCGCCGTCCCGCATCCAGCATGGATGGCTGGCTAATTAAACCGGGCATCGGTATGATTTAACAGGTGCATGTTAAGCGGCCAGCCTGGCGTGTGGCAAGCGCCGATATGCCCCTAAAATCTGTGTCAAATTCCCCTTATTTTACACCATTGCGGGATTGACAGCGGGCATGTCCGCAACTAGTGTCCGCCGCGATTGCTGGCGGCGCCTTGTCCGGGTCCGCCTTGATGTTCGGGGGGCTTGTATTTTGCTGGCGGATGATGGCCTTATGGGTCATGGCTGACAGGCAAAGGTGAAATGCGCAAACCCCCATCCGAAGAGAGTTTCGAGGCCCGGCTCGCGGCCGCCAAGCGCGCAAATGCGCCGCACGGTTCGCAAGGGGGGACCCAGGGCGGATCTCTCGGAACGGCGTTTCGTCTGAGCGCCGATCTGGTTTCCGCTGTAGTGGCGGGCGCGGGGCTGGGCTGGGGACTGGACTGGCTGCTGGGGACGCAGCCCTGGTTTTTGCTGCTGTTCTTCTTTTTGGGGATCGCAGCGGGGATATTGAATGTGATACGCACGGCGAATGCAATGAACGCCGCGCAACAGGCGGATGCGGCGGCGCTGCAAATACTGGATGAAGATAATCCGGGCGATAATCCGGGCAAAGATAATCCGGACATAGATAGTCCGGGCAAGAGTAAACAGGAAAACGGTCTTGAGCACTGATACACATAATCCATTTGCCCACAGCCCGATGGCGCAGTTTGAAATTCAGCGTTATATCCCGATGGAAGCGGGCGGCATTGACGTGTCTTTCACAAATTCCAGCCTGTTCATGGTGATTGCACTGACGGCGATTACGCTGTTCCTGTCGCTGAGCATGCGCCGCGGGGCACTGGTGCCCAGCCGCTGGCAATCCATGGCGGAACTCAGCTATGAATTTGTCGCCAATATGATGCGTGATACTGTTGGCGTGTCGGGGCAGAAATTTTTTCCCTTTGTGTTCACGCTGTTCATGTTTGTGCTGTTTACCAACATGCTGGGCATGATTCCCTATGCGTTCACGGTCACCAGCCATATTATCGTGACCTTCGCGCTGGCCTGTGTGGTGTTTATTGGCGTGACCGTGCTGGGTTTCATAAAGCATGGCGTTGGATATCTGAATCTGTTTGTCCCGCATGGGGTGCCCAAGGTTCTGCTGCCGCTGATTGTGGTGATCGAGGTGATTTCCTATCTCAGCCGGCCGATCAGCCTGTCGGTGCGTCTGTTCGCCAATATGATGGCGGGACACACCATGCTGAAAGTATTTGGCGGCTTTATCGTCATGCTGGGATTTCTCGGCGGCTGGCTGCCGCTGGCGTTTTCGGTCGCCTTTATCGGCCTCGAAATTCTGGTCGCCTTTCTGCAGGCCTATGTGTTTGCAGTGCTAACCTGTATCTATCTCAACGACGCGCTGCATCTGCATTGAGCGGGCAGCGCGTTTAATTTTTCTCACGCAAGGATCTTAAGTCATGGAAGCAGAAGCAGCAGCACTTTTGGGTAAATATATTGGCGCCGGTCTGGCCGCCATCGCGCTTGCGGGCGCCGGTGTGGGCATCGGGCACATTTTCGGCAATTACCTGGCCGGCGCGCTGCGCAATCCGGCTGCCGCGCAGCAACAGTTCCCCAATCTGCTGCTGGGCTTTGCGCTTGCCGAAGCGACCGGCCTGTTTGGCCTGGTGGTTGCGCTCATCCTTCTGTTCGTGGTCTGACACCGTCCACTGATTAGGAAGCCGCGCCAATGCCGCAATTAGTCTTCGCAGATTTCGCACCGCAACTTGTGTGGCTGGCGATTACGTTCACGCTGCTCTATCTGATTCTGGCGCGGGTGGCCCTGCCACGCATCGCCACGACACTGGAAAAGCGCCGTGATGTGATCGCCAATGATCTGGATGAAGCGGGCTGTCTCAAGCGCCAGGGCGATGAGGCATTGCGCAACTATGAAGCGGCGCTGGCTTCGGCGCGCGCCCAGGCCCATGCCATTGCTGCGGAAACCCGGTTAAAGCTGAACCAGGAGGCCGACCGGCAAAAGGCCGAGCTGGCCGCCACTATGGCAAAACGCACCGCCGATGCGGAGGCCCGTATTGCCGCCGCCAAGACCGCTGCCATGGCCAATGTCCGGCAGATCGCCACAGATACTTCAGCGGCGATCATGACCCGGCTGCTGGGCGCCGCCCCGGACAGCACGGCCCTGAAGGCCGCCATTGACGCAGCCCTTTCGGCCCGCAAGGATTAGATCATGGAAGCTTTCTATGAACCCGCCAACTGGGTTGCCATCGCCACGCTGCTGTTTGCGGCCCTTGTGCTCTATCTCAAGGTCCCGGCAATGGTGGGCGAGGCGCTGGATAAACGCGCCAGCGAAATAGCCGGGGAACTGGACGCGGCCCGGCGGCTGCGCGACGAGGCGCAGGCCCTGCTGGCCAGCTATCAGCGGCGCACGGCCAATGCCGAAAAGGAAGTGGAAGAAATTGTCGAGCTGGCCCGCGCCGAGGCTGCCCGCCAATCCGACGAGACCAAGGCCAGTCTGGCCCTCCAGGCCGAACGGCGCGGCAAGCTGGTGGAAGAAAAAATCGCCCGGGCCGAAGCTCAGGCCATTCAAGAGGTTCGCACCGCAGCGGTGGATGCGGCCATCACCGCCGCACGCAGCCTGATTAATGCCAGCCTTACCCCCGAAAAAGCCCGCGAGCTGATTGCTCAGAGCATCGGGGATGTGCGCAGCAAACTGCATTAGCAGGCTGCGCCAGCCCCGCAACGTCCGGAAATAATTGCGTCTTTAATGGCCCAAACCGGTTCCGCGCTGTTGCAGAATCATTCGGAAACGTAAAGAATAGGCCCCGGTAAGTCATATCGGGACTATCATGTTCAGGGCTGTCTGGATCCCTGCCAATATCCGCCAGGCTGAAAAACCGGCGCGGATGGCATTCAGGGCTCCAGATCGCCATACAGGCCGGGAAGCGGCAGCAGTGCCATTGCCTCCGGCCTTAACTGGCCGGACGGGGTATTACATGCTGATGCATCACACCAGGAACTTTATTGATGGCTGTCCGGCGCTGGTTCTCAATGCGGATTACCAGCCTTTAAGTTACTTCCCGCTCTCGCTCTGGTCATGGCAGGACACGATCAAGGCGGTGTTTCTCGACCGGGTCAATATTGTCAGCGAATATGACCAGAAGGTGCATAGTCCCAGCTTCGAAATGGCGCTGCCCAGCGTGGTATCGCTGAAACGCTATGTCAAACCGGCGCGTTACCCGGCCTTTACCCGGTTTAACCTGTTTCTGCGCGACGGCTTTATCTGCCAATATTGCAGCCGCAAGGACGAATTGACCTTTGATCATGTGGTGCCGCGCTCAAGCGGCGGGCGCACCACCTGGCAGAATGTGGTTGCGGCCTGCGCGACATGTAATCTGCGCAAGGGCGCGCGCCGGGTTTCGGAATGCGGCATGCGCCTGCGCCGGGCGCCATACCGGCCGACCAATGAGGATCTGCAGCGCGCCGGGCGCGCTTTTCCGCCAAATTATCTGCACCAGAGCTGGGTGGATTATCTTTATTGGGACAGCGAACTGGAATCCTGATTCTTTGTTCCTGTGACTTGACACATTCCATGAACTAAACTAGAACAGATTCGCGAGTTTCTATTTTGTTCTGGAAGGATGTCTTCTCCCATGCTGACCAACAAGCAATATGAATTGCTGATCTATATCAATGATCGCATCCGTGAATTCGGGGTTTCGCCTTCCTTCGACGAAATGAAGGACGCGCTGGATCTAAAATCCAAGTCCGGCATTCACCGCCTGATCAATGCGCTTGAAGAACGCGGTTTTATCCGGCGGCTGCCTAACCGTGCCCGCGCGCTGGAGGTGTTGCGTCTGCCGGAAACCATGGCCCAGAACGGGCGGGCGCGCGGCTTTTCCCCCAATGTCATCGAGGGCAGCCGCAGCGCTTTCTCCGGCGTCAGCGCCACCCCGGGGGCCAGCAATGAAAACAGTATTGTGAATATTCCAATGATCGGACGCATCGCGGCCGGCACGCCGATCGAGGCGCTCGAAGACCGCACGAACATGGTCGGCATTCCATCCGACATGATGGGCCCCGGACAGCATTTCGCGCTGGAGGTGCAGGGTGATTCGATGATCAATGCGGGCATCCTTGATGGCGATGTCGCCATCATCAAACAATGTGACACCGCCGAAAACGGCGCCATTGTCGTGGCCCTGGTGGATGGCCAGGAAGCCACACTGAAACGCCTGCGGCGCAAGGGCGCCTCCATTGCGCTGGAACCCGCCAATCCCAATTATAAAACCCGGATCTGCGGCCCCGATCAGGTCGCGGTGCAGGGCCGCCTGGTGGGCATATTCCGCAAATATCATTAAGGCGGTATCTAATCCTCAAGCAGCCGGTGCAGGCCAAACCAGGCATTGAGGGGGGCGAAGGCGGGGTGCTGCAAATCCTGGCGCAGACAGGCGCGCACTCTGGGAATTAATTTCAGATAGGCGGGTTTGTTATCGCGTTTGGCCAGGCGCGCAAATATGCCCAGAATTTTGCAATTGCGCTGTGCGCCCGCCACGGCATAGGCGGTGCGAAACGCAGTTTCGTCAAAGCCGGGGGCAGAGGCCCTGGCGCCCGCACAATAACGGGCAAGCATCGCCGCCGCCAGCGCGGGTGCCACGTCGCGGCGCGCATCTTCCAGCAGTGAGACAAGATCATAAGCGGGGCTGCCCAGCAGCCCATCCTGAAAATCAATCAGGCCGGTACGCGCAACACCGGTACGCTCCGGCAGCCAGAACAGGTTCTGCGCATGATAATCGCGCAATACCAGCACCGGCATTGCTGGCTGTGTCAGCGCAAAATAGTGACGCCACAGCGCCACATAGTCATCGCGCGCCGCAGCACTTAGTGCGCGGCCCGTGACCACCGGCGCATACCATTCACAAAGCAGCAGCACCTCGGCCTCCTGCGCGCCCGCATCATAATGGCTCAGCACATGCATACCGCCATCGCCATCCGGCAGCGCGCGGGGGGCGTCTGCCGCATGCAGCGCCAGCAGCACATCAATGGCTGCCGCATATAATTGCATTTCGTCCGCGCCTGCGGAGATGGCCCTGGCATAGAGATCATCGCCCAGATCTTCAAGCAGCAATAACCCGCGCGGCAAATCCGCCGCCAGAATTTCCGGCGCACTCAGTCCCAGCCCGCGCAGATGATTGGCAACACCTACAAAGGGACGGCAATCGGTGGCCAGATGCGCCACCGCATTATAAGCCGCTGCCTGGGGCGAGCGTAACTGATCGCCGCCGGGCGGCGCATTCATCAGCATGGCCTTGCCGCGCGGGCCGGTCAGCCTTTGATAACTGCGATAGCCGGCATCATCGGCAAGCGCCTGACGCGCGGCGTCATCCCAACCAATGCGGCGCAGAAAACTCGTAATTTCAATTTCCCGTTCAGTCATGTTGCATCCGCTTTATCCACTTGCCACGGGCTGTCAGACGCGCGCGCCGTCTTGTGTCCGCAATATCCGCATCTGCCGGGATTTCCAGATGCAGTTCCAGCCGGTCCTTTGGCAGTAGCGCGCCCAGCCGGTCTGGCCATTCGATCAGGCTGATGCCGCTGGCAAAGGCTTCCTCCAGCCCCAGCTCATGACATTCCTGCGGGCCGCTGAGCCGGTACAGATCAAAATGCCACAGGCTGACCGGCCCGATCTGATATTGCTGCACCAGCGAAAAGGTCGGGCTTGGCACCTCTTCCGCCAGGCCCAGCGGCGCCTGCAATGCGGTGATCAGCGCGCGTGCGAAAGCGGTTTTACCGGCGCCCAGCCCGCCCGTCAGCGTCAGCACATCTCCTGGCAGCAATTGCGGGCCAATCCGGGCCGCCAGCGCTGCTGTTGCCGCTTCATCCGCCAGTTCAATCCAGCATCCGTCTGCATTTTTTTGAATATCCGGCATAGTCTTATGCGTGCTTCCACTTGATTTACAGGCCAGCATGCCCGATGTTGGCGCACCCTTATTCAATAACGAGCATGGACAACTATGTCTACGACACCCGGCGCCCCTCTGACTACTGACATTGCCATTATCGGCGCGGGCCCGGTGGGCCTGTTTGGCATCTTTGCCGCCGGAATGTTGAATATGAAAACCGTGATTATTGATTCGCTGGAAATGACAGGCGGTCAGGTCACGGCCCTGTATCCGGAAAAGCCGGTTTATGACATTCCCGGATACCCCGCGATCGAAGCGCAGCAATTGATTTTCAATCTTGAAAAGCAGGGCGCACCGTTTAATCCGGTTTATATGCTGGACCAGCAGGTCATGACGCTTGAGAAACTGCCGGAAGGCGAGGCTTCGAACTGGCGGTTGACCACCAGCAGGAACAATATTGTTTACGCCAAGGCGATTATCATCGCCGCCGGCGTTGGCGCCTTCGGGCCAAACCGCCCGCCGGTGGAACATCTCGATATCTACGAGGCGTCCGGCCATGTGCATTATCTGGTGAAAAAGCGCGAAGCGTTTCGCGGCAAAAAGCTGGTCATTGCGGGCGGCGGCGACAGCGCCGTTGACTGGGTCATGTCGCTAAAAGAAATTGCGGAGCGTGTCGCCATTGTGCACCGGCGCGACGGGTTTCGCGCAGCAGACGCCAATGTCGATAAAATGCGCGCCTGGGCGGCGGCAGGCGAAATAGATTATGTCGTGCCCTATACGGTAAAATCCCTGCATGGCGGCGGGGGCCGCCTGACCGGCGTCGAAGTGGAAAGCAAATCCGGCAACCGCATTCTGGAAGCGGACCATTTTCTGGCTTTCTATGGCCTGTCCAACAAGCTTGGGCCGATTGCGGAATGGGGCCTTAATCTGGATAAAAAACATATCCATGTGGAGCCGTCCACCTGCGTCAGCAATATTCCCGGGATTTTTGCTGCGGGTGACATCGCGCTCTATCCTGGCAAGCTGCACCTTATTCTGGCGGGCTTTTGTGAAATCGAAATGGCCTGTCATGCGGCCTATAAAATCGTTCACCCGGATGTCGAGCTGAAGTTTGAATATTCATCCGCTAAGGGCGTGCCCGGCTCGCCTGGATCGCCCACTGCTGACTGAGTTCCGGGCCGGGCGGCGGCGGCTCAGACTGGGCCTCAACAGAGAAGGGCAGATTGCAGATGACTTTTGTGCCCTGATTGACGGCTGATTCCACCTCTACCCAGCCGCCATGCAGGCCGATCAGGCTGCGCACCAGTGACAGGCCGATGCCCGCGCCCTGTTCCTTGCCGCTGGCCGCGCGCGATTCGAAAGTTTTAAACATGTTCTGCTGATAGGCATGGTCGATGCCCACGCCCTTGTCGCGGACCCAAAGCTGTAATATGTCCCTGCCATCCGCCGCTGTGCCGGTATTGGCGCCGATGACAATGTCATCGCCCGGTGAAGAAAAACGGATGGCGTTGGACAGCAGGTTGAACATCACCTGTTTGATGCGGCGCGCATCGGCATTGATAAAACCGATATTTTCCGGGTAATCCAGTGTCAGCGTCATGTCCGATTCCCGGGCCCGCTGGCGCGATAATTCGTGTACAGATAATAGCAGGCCGCGAATGTCAATTGCGGTTCTGGACAGGGACATGTAACCAGCTTCAATTGTCGCCAGGTCGATCACATCATTCACCAGAGTCAGCAGATGGTGTGATGCCTCCAGCAGGCCTTGCGTATATTCATGCTGGCGCGCGTTCAGATCGCCAAAATATTCCTGTTCCAGGATTTCGGCAAAGCCGATAATGCTATTCAGCGGTGTGCGGAACTGATAGGAAATATGCGTGATAAATTCGGATTTGAGGCGATCCGCCGTTTCCAGGGCCTCATTGCGGTCACGCAGCAGCCGCTCCATCATCGCGGCCCCTGTCACATCGGCGAAACTCAGCATCACACCGCCATCCGGCAGCGGCACGACACGGCAGTCAAGAACCGAATTATCGGCCCGGTGAATGCGCAACTGGCGCATCTTGCGGTTGCTGTCATCCATTGCGGTAATCAGCATCCTGATTTCTTCCCAGCTCTCCAGACCGGGCACCAGCAGCTGATATAAAGATAACAGATCCTCAATATGCGGGCGGTTTTCAAGATCCGCCTCGTTCACATTCCATATCCGCAACAGGGATGGATTGAACAGGCTGATCCTGCCATCAACGCCAAATACCGCAACGCCTTCGTGCAGGCTGTTCAGTGTTTCCATCTGCACTTTTGAAAGTGCGTTCAGCGAACGCTTCAGCGTCAGCATTTCCGTCAGATCTTCATACAGAATAAACAGGCCTCCCTGCGGGCGGGCCTGGGTCACCACACGAAGGGTCAACTGGTTGGGCAGTTGCCAGATTTCTTCCTGGCTATCCAATAGATCGGTATAATTGGCGAGCTGCTTTTTTTTCCAGGCCGGAAAGTCCGCCTGCTCGGGCAGCCTGCGCGACTGGCGCATTGCCTCCAGCACTTCGCCGTGATCGGGTTCGCTGACCAGCCAGTCTGTTGGCAGCTTCCACAGATCGGCAAAACTCTGATTGAAAAATTCCAAGTGCCGGCTGGCGGAGAAAATCGCCACGGGCGTGCGCAGTAAATTCAGGCTGCTGCGTTGCGCCGCCAATTGCCTGCGCACATCGCCGCGTGCGTCATCAATTTCGGTCACATCGACAGCGATACCTATCGTGCCCTGATCTGAGGGCACTTCAAACAGATCCAGAATGCGCCGTTGCCCGGCAATCACGGCGCGCAGACGGTGAATGCTGCCCGGCTTTCCGGCTGCGGCCAGTTCACGCCGGTCGAACAGCTCTTCCCCGCGTTCGACGGCGGCATGTGGAGATGGCGCATCCACGGCGCGGCAATAGGCCTGATTGACCCAGATCAGCCGGCCATCCAAACCGCGCCGCCAGCAGAGATAGGGAATACCGTCTATCGCCAGCCGTAAAAAATCCCGCTCTTCAATCGTTTCCGACAGCGCGTCACGTAAGATGCAGATTTCCTGAAAGGCTTCGCTGACATCTGAAATGGACAGCGCGATGCCAGCGCCAATGATTTTGCCGCGGCTGGCCAATGTGCGCCCGTCCTGACAAAATAGCGGGAAGGCGAAATGGCTGCCTTGTTCGCGAAGCGCATGCAGCGCGGCGGTTAATTCCTGCTGCGAAGCGTGGGTAAGGCTCTGGCAAAAAGTTTCGAACTGCCCGGCGTCAGTTGCGCCGGACTTTTCGCCCGGGTTTGCGAATACAAGCAGCGTGCCCTGACTGTCCCATAAAAACAGTGTGCCGGGCTCGGACGCCAGAAACGCTTCCAGGCTTTCCAGACGCGCCTGCAAGCGGCCCGCCGCCAGCGTATGCTTGTGCTGTGCGGCCTGGCGTGCATGTGCCTGCCGCCAGGCATACAGGCCCACGCCGCAGAACAGTACCGCGGCGGCAAGCGCCATGAATGGCAAATAATGCAACAAGCCGCCTATCATGACGCCAGATTTGCCTGGCAATGGTTAACAGAGTGTTAAAATCCGCCGCGTTGCCGATCTAATAGCGGTATTGTTCGGCCTTGAAGGGGCCCGCCGGGTTGATGCCCAGATAGCTGGACTGCTTTTCTGAAAGCGTGGTCAGTTGCGCCCCCAGCTTGCCCAGATGCAGGCGCGCAACCTTTTCATCCAGATGTTTGGGCAGCACATAGACGCGCTTTTCATATTTCGATGCGTTGCGCCACAGTTCGAGCTGCGCCAGCACCTGATTGGTGAACGAGGCGCTCATCACAAAGCTGGGATGGCCGGTGGCGCAGCCCAGATTAACGAGCCGCCCTTCGGCCAGCAGGATCATGCGTTTGCCATCGGGGAACAATACTTCGTCCACCTGGGGCTTCACATTTTCCCATTTATAGTTGCGCAGCGCCGCCACCTGAATTTCCGAATCGAAATGGCCGATATTGCAGACAATGGCCCGGTCCTTCATGGCGCGCATATGTTCGAGCGTAATCACATCCACATTGCCGGTCGCGGTTACAAAAATATCACCCAGCGGCGCGGCCTGTTCCATGGTGACAACCTGATAGCCTTCCATGGCGGCCTGCAACGCGCAGATCGGGTCAATTTCCGTGACCATCACCCGCGCGCCCTGTGAACGCAGCGAGGCGGCCGAACCCTTGCCGACATCGCCAAAGCCGCACACCACCGCAACTTTGCCCGCCATCATCACATCGGTGGCGCGCTTGATGCCATCGACCAGACTTTCGCGGCAGCCATACAGATTGTCGAATTTGGATTTGGTCACCGAGTCATTGACATTGATGGCCGGAATTTTCAGCGTCCCCGCCTTTGCCATGTCATAGAGGCGCAGCACGCCGGTGGTGGTTTCTTCCGACACGCCTTTTACATCGTTCAGCAGATCGGGATATTTGTCATGCATCAGCCGGGTCAGATCGCCGCCATCATCCAGCAGCATATTGGGCGTCCAGCCGCCCGGGCCGGTGATGGTCTGTTCCAGGCACCATTCATATTCTTCTTCGGTTTCGCCCTTCCATGCGAACACCGGAATGCCCACCGCCGCGATGGCTGCCGCCGCCTGGTCCTGGGTAGAGAAAATATTGCATGACGACCAGCGCAGCGTCGCCCCGAGATCCACCAGGGTTTCAATCAGCACCGCTGTCTGGATGGTCATATGCAGACAGCCGATAATGCGCGCCCCCGCCAGCGGCTTTTGCCCGTGAAATTCCTGGCGCAGCGCCATCAGGCCCGGCATTTCGGTTTCGGCAATGGTGATTTCCTTGCGCCCCCAGGCGGCCAGTGACATATCGGCGACTTTAAAATCCTGACCTGAGGCCATGTGCAGGCTCCTGTGAATGTTGGATCAATGTGCCCCATGCATAAGGCAAATCTGTTAACGCGCGCTTATAACAGGGCTTAAAGCAAGGCGCAAGTATTACATAAGGAAATCTTTATATTGTTATGTATTGATGTCAATCTTCTTCAAAACCGCCACTGACCAGCGCCGCCAGCGCATCGAGAACCGCCTCCGCGTCCGGCCCTTCGGCCGATACTTCGATGTCGCAGCCCTTGGCTGCCCCCAGCATCAGAAGACCCATGATGGAGGCGCCGCTGACGGTCTGGCCATCACGGCTTACTTTCACCTCGGCATTGAATTCGGCCACGCATTTGACGAATTTGGCCGAGCTGCGGGCATGCAGGCCACGGCGGTTGCATATTGTCAAAATCCGGGCCGGGGGCGCGGTGCTCAACTGTCCTCGCCGCTTAATACCTTTGAGGCGATGGAAATATATTTCCGCCCGGCGTCACGGGCCTGGACGACAGCCTGATCCAGCGGGCAGTTCTTGCGCACCGAGGCAAGCTTGATCAGCATTGGCAGATTGACGCCCGCAAGCACTTCGAGATTGGGCTGTTTAAGTATCGAAATCGCCAGATTGGAGGGGGTGCCGCCAAACATATCTGTCAGCATGATGACACCCTGGCCCGAATCAACCGCCCCAACGGCGGCGACAATATCCGAGCGGCGAAGTTCCATGTCATCATCAGGCGCAATGCATACGGCGCGGGTCTGTTCCTGCGGCCCAACCACATGTTCCATGGCTGCGAGAAATTCCGCCGCCAGGCGGCCATGGGTGACAACCACCAAACCAATCATTGCGTGTTACCCACTTGCCCACCGCGCTTATTTGATCCGAGCGGACAATATGCCGGGCGCAGACGGGCTGTCAATTGCCGCCATCCCCGGTACCGCCATCGGCGCCGATATCGCGGTGCCGCACCTCTGCATCATGGCCGGCGCCGCGCAGCTGCAAAGCAAGGGATTCGGCGAAAAATACCGATCTGTGCCGTCCCCCGGTGCATCCGATTGCAATAGTCAGATAGCTTTTTCCTTCCCGTGTGTAGCCCGCCATCAGGCTGTGCACCAGTTGCGTATAATCTTGCAGCGCCGGAGCGAATTGCGCATCGCTGGCGATAAAGGCCCCCACTTCCGGGTTCCGGCCGCTAAAGGGCCGTAACACCACGTCATAATGCGGATTTTTCAGAAAACGCACATCAAACAGCAGATCGGCCTCGCGCGGGATTCCGCGCCGGTATGAAAACGAAATAACCGAAATCGCCAGGCGTGAAGCCGACAGCGTATAATGCCCGCTTATCAGCGCGCGCAGATCATGACCGCTTAACGCCGTCGTATCAATGACCTGTTCGGATTGATCGGCCAGGCTGCGCATGGCCGCGCGCTCGGCCGTGATGGCGTCGCGCAGGCGCTGTCCCGACGGCCCCATCGGATGGCGGCGTCTTGTTTCGGTAAAGCGGCGGAACAGCACGTCATCGTCACAATCGAGAAACAGCAGTTCGACCTGCATGTCACCCCGCAAGCGCAGCCAGTCCAGAAATTCCGTCAGCCGCGCGACGGAAAATTCCCGCGTGCGGCTGTCCACGCCAATGGCCAGGCCCTGCGGCCCTTCCAGCAGGCCGCGCTGCGCCTCCGCCCAGTCGCTTGCCAATTGCCAGGCCAGGCTCAGCGGCAGATTATCCACCGCGTCATAGCCAAGATCTTCCAGCGCATTCATGGCGGAACTTTTGCCCGCGCCGGAAAGCCCGCTGACAATCAGCAACCGGTCCTGGCGCCTTGCAGGGGCAGGCGGGTTCATGACGGCCTTATCCCCGGCTGCTGCATCTGCCGCAGCGCCTGGCGCAGCCTGGCCGCGGCGCTGGCCTCAAATGGCGCCAGCAGAAGGCGCGGCAGCCGGATGCCAAGCATTGCTTCCGTCAGGGGTTCCGGCAAACGGGGAATGTGCTGCGCCTCCTGCAAATCCGCCAGCAGCCCCAGTTTTACGCGCGGCCTGTGCGCCACCGGCACAATGCCGACGCCGCGCACCTCCAGCAGGCCGGCAATACGCGGCGGCGGGCTGGCGTAAAGCGCGCCGTCCGCCGCTGTCACATCCACCCTGTCATCCGCCACAAGCATTACATCCGCATACTGATCAATCAGCCGCAGCGCCAAATCGGACTTGCCGCACCCCGAAGGCCCGCGCAGCAGCACGCCGCATTCCCCGATCGCCACACAGGTTGCGTGCAGGTTCATGGCGCCGCGCCGCGCTCAACCCGCCCTGCTGGGCAGCCGCACAATGGCGCTGCCGGGAACGGACACGCCGTCGCGGTTATTTTCCACCCACACCTCGCATTCCACCAGATGCTCGTTTCCCTCAATACGCTTGCCGGTCACCTTGCCCGCCACCTTGATGGTGTCGCCCAGCGCATTGAAACGCCGCATCTGATGCTTCAGCTTTTTCAGAAAGCCGGTATCGCCCATAAAATCGGTGAGCGAACGCGACAGCAGCGCCTCGATGAAACCGGTATTGACGTAGGCGTCGGGCGCGCCCTGCCTGCGGGCGAATTCGGTGTCGTGATGCATCAGATTATAATCCTGCGATCCCGACACCTGATCGACAATCAGGGTGGTGGTGATGGGCATGCTATAGCTGGGCAGCGCATCGCCTTCTTTCACATCTTCCCAATATACAGTGCGGGTCATTACGGGGTTACTCCTGCGGCTTTGAGTTCATCCGGCGTGCGGAAATTCATCAGCGTATTGCGGATCCGGCACACTATTTCGTCATTCTGGTTGGTGATAATGTCTTCGTTCACGATCCACAGCGATTCCGGATCAAGCCTTGTGGGTTTGATAAAAATATCCGCCGTGCGGGTTGCGGTGGAAAGATGATCGCCGACATAAACCGGCAACAGAAAATCCAGTTCGCGCCCCATATTGGTGAACTGGCTGCCGATCATCGGCATGCCTAGCGCAAAAGGCGCATCGCCCTTATCGCCCCCCTTATCACCCTTGCCCGACGATTTGCCAACCTTCGGCCCTTCCGGCTCAAGCCGGCCCACCATGGAGAAAATCCATATGGCGGTGGGCGGGCAGGGGGTGCGCGGCGCATAGCCCGGCTCCAGATAGAGCGGATTTCTGTTGCCCACCATCAGGCAATGACGCCGGATCGGTTCATGTTCAACCGGGTATTTGGCGCGCCGTTTGGAGGAGGTGCGGCCGATCCATTCGGCCCTTACGGCTTCGATATCATACATGTGTGATCTCCCTGCTTTCTTTCTGCGCTAGCTTAACCCGGGACGGCCCGCAGGGCTACTAGGCAAAACGCGCAATCTGGGGCAGGATAGACGCAACAATAATAAACGGGGAGGAACCACCTATGACCGGCTGTCTTGATGGCGTGCGCATCATTGATCTGACCGCAAATGTTTCCGGGCCGTTTGGAACGGCCATGCTGGGGGATATGGGGGCCGATGTGATCAAGGTTGAACCCCCTGGCCTGGGCGACCTGTCGCGTTATTTCGGCCCGGTGCGCGGCGGCATGGCGGCGGGGTTCGCCGTCATCAACCGCAACAAGCGCGCCATCGCGCTTGATCTGCATGCGCCGGAGGGGCGCGACGCGCTGCTGAAGATTGCACAAAATGCCGATGTGGTGCTGCAAAATTTCCGCCCCGGCGTGGTGGACCGGCTGGGCGTCGGCTATGACGCCTGCAAGGCGGTCAGGCCGGATATAATTTATGTATCGATCAGCGGCTATGGCGATAGCGGGCCGCGCGCGGGCGATCCGGTCTATGATCCGGTGATCCAGGCGGCGAGCGGCTATATGATGGTGCAGTCCGAACCGGGCACGGACAAACCTGTCCCGGTGCGTAATATTATCTGCGACAAGCTCACCTCCATGAGTGTGGTGCAGGCGGTCACCGGGGCGCTGTACGCGCGCGAACGCGGCAAGGGCGGCCAGCACGTGAAGATTTCCATGCTTGACACCGGCCTCGCCTTTCTGTGGCCCGACGCCATGTCCAATCTGACCTATATTGGCGACATGCCGCCCATGGCCGAGATTGGCGATCTGTATAATCTGCCGCGCTGCAAGGATGGCTATGTCATCGGTTTTGCGATTACCGATGGGCAATATCAGGGCCTGTGCCGGGCGCTGAACCGTCCTGATCTGGCCGAAGATCCGCGCTTTGTAGGGATTGCCGCGCGGGTGCAGAACCTGCATAAACTCAGCGCTATCGTCACTTCGGAAATCGCTAAATATACATCGGCCGAAATCGTCGAGAATTTTTCGCGCGAGGAAGTGCCCGGATCGAAAATCAACAGCCGCGCCGATCTGCTGACCGACAGCCAGATCGCGCATAATGGACTGATTGTTGAGACTACGCATCCCGACGCGGGCCATATGCGCATGACCCGCCCGCCGATACACTTCGAAGGCACGCCCAGCAGCCTGCGCCGCCACGCGCCGCAACTGGGGGCGCATACGGATGAGGTGCTGACCGAGGCCGGAATCAGCAGGGACGAAATCGCCCGGCTGCGCGAGAAAGGCGTGCTGGCGTGAGAGGCGGGCCACTATAGCCAACCCGCAAATTCTGTAGCAAGATGCTCATAACCCGTAGAAACCATAAAGAGGGAGCAGCGCCAATGGCCGGAGCCTTGCAGGGCGTGCGTATTCTTGATCTGACTACCAATGTTTCGGGGCCGTTCGCCACCGGCATCCTGGGCGACATGGGGGCCGATGTGATTAAGCTGGAGGAGCCCGGCCCGGGTGATCTGGCGCGCCGCTATGGCCCGATGCGGGATGGCATGGCGGCGCCGTTCGCCGTTATGAACCGCAACAAGCGCGCCATTGCGCTGGATCTGAACGCGCCAGGCGCCAAGGATCTGTTCCTGCGGCTGGTGAAAAGCGTCGATGTGGTCATGCAGAATTTCCGCCCCGGCGTCATGGACCGGATCGGCCTTGGCTATGCGCATTGCCGCGCGGTGAAGGACGATATTATTTATGTGTCGCTGAGCGGATTTGGCGAGACCGGGCCGCTGAGCGCCGACCGGGTTTATGATCCGGTCATTCAGGCGGTCAGCGGTTTTATGGGGGTGCAGGCCGATCCCGCCACCGGCATGCCGCAGCCGGTGCGCCATATTGTGTGCGACAAAACCGCCGCCATGACCGCCGCCCAGGGGGTGCTGGCCGCGCTGTTCGCGCGCGAACGCGGCCAGGGCGGGCAGCATGTCAAGATCACCATGCTGGACGCGGGGCTCGCCTATTTATGGTCGGACGCCATGTCCAATTACACCTATGACGGCGCGCCGCATCTGCCGGAAATCAGCACCCTGCTGAATGTGGCGAAAACCCTGGATGGCTTCATCACCTTTATTTTCGTCAGCGACAGCGAATTTCACGGCATGTGCCGCGCGCTTAATCTGCCGGACCTGGCGCAGGACCCGCAATATGCCGGCCCGGTCGACCGCATGCCAAAAATGCGTGAATTAAGCGCCATCGCCTCCGAGGTCATCGCCACGCTGACCACCGCCGGCATTGTGGCGCGTTTCGCGAAGGAGCAGGTGCCCTGCGCCAAAATCAACCTGCGCGCGGATTTGTTGAACGATCCGCAAATCGTGCATAACGGGCTGATACTCGAAGTGGACGACCCGAAACTGGGCAAGGTGCGGTTTCCGCGCCCGGCCATAGATTTTTCCAAAACCCCATCCAGCGTGCGCAGTATGGCGCCGCATGTTGGTCAGCATACAGACGAAATATTACGCGAAATCGGCGTTGCCGCAGACGAGCTGGCGGCGATGAAAAACAAGGGCCTATTCGGGTGAGCCCATGCCCGGAGAAATAATCAGCACACGGAACATGCTGGAGCGGCTGGTGGCGTTTGACACCACCAGCCGGGAATCCAATCTGGCGCTGATCGGCTTTGTGCAGGATTATCTGGACGGGCATGGCATTGCATCCACGCTGATTCATAATGAGACCGGAACCAAGGCCAATCTGTACGCCACCATCGGGCCGCAGGGTGCGCCGGACGGCATTGTGCTGTCGGGGCACAGTGATGTGGTGCCGGTGGATGGCCAGGACTGGCGCAGCGACCCGTTTATATTGCGCGCGGAAGGCGGCCGCCTGTATGGGCGCGGCACGGCGGATATGAAGGGCTTTATCGCCAGCGCGCTGGCGCTGGTTCCGGAATTTACGGCTGGCATCGGCAGGACGCCGCTGCATCTGGCCTTTTCCTATGATGAGGAAGTGGGGTGCCTTGGCGTGCATTCCATGGTGCGCCATATCGCGGAAAGTCTGCCCCGCCCCAAAGCCGTGATTGTGGGCGAGCCGACGCTGATGCGGGTGGTGAACAGCCATAAGGGCATCCGCACCTACACCACCGAGATCATTGGCCATGAGACGCATTCATCCACCCCGCATCTGGGCGTGAACGCCATTGATGTGGCGGTGCGGCTGATCAATTTTCTGCATGCGATGCAAAAGGACATGCAGGCGCGCGGCGATGCGTCCGGCCGGTTCGATCCGCCCTGGACCAGTATTCATGTGGGCGTGATTGACGGCGGCACAGCGTTGAACATTGTGCCGCGCCGCTGCCGCTTTCAATGGGAAATCCGCCCGCTGCCGGGGCAGGACCCGGATGAGATTTTCGCGCGTTTCCACGCCTTCGCCACGCATGAGGTGCTGCCCGCAATGCGCGCCATTTCGCCCCAGTGCACGATCAGCATTCGCCAGCGCGCAGACGTGCCGCCGCTGGCGCCGCAAAATGGCTCGCCCGCCGAGGCGCTGGTCACCGCATTACGCGGCGACAATGCGCCGCTGGCCGTTTCCTATACGACCGAGGCCGGAATTTTTCAGGAGGCGGGCATTGCCGCCGTGCTGTGCGGCCCCGGCAGCATTGATCAGGCGCATAAGCCGGATGAATTTGTGGCACAGGCGGAACTGGACGCCTGTGATGGTTTTTTAAGACAATTATTGGCGGCGATTGCCTGACTGTCCGGATCAGCGCCGCCTGAAAATCGCGTCAAACGGCACGATATAGGTCAGCGCCGCGCTTTCGACCCCGGGATTGTCATCGCCCAGATTGGCGTTGGAAATATGGTTGAAACTGGCCCCCAGCCGGTGGCCATTATTGAAGCGGTAACTGATTTCAATCTGGCTGCGGAATTCCAGCGTATAGAACAGATCCTTGCCGTTGCCGTCATGATAGAGGCCGGGTGCAAAGCTGGGTGTGACATAGATCCGGTCCCATAGCGGGATATCAATCAGCACCCCGGCAAATCCGTGCAGCGCGCCGTCGGTTGTCGCCATCGCGCCGCCAAAGGGTTTGAATATCCACATGCGTTCATCGGCGCGATATTCGATGCGAAACTCGCCCGCATCCTCATCACGCTGATTGACATCAAAATAAGCGGCGGAAAAGGCCAGCAGATCGCCATCCGGACTGGCGGCCCGGGCAGCGCCGACGCCAATACATAACAGCGTCATCGCGCCTGCAAACCGGTATGTGAATTCAATGACCCGCATTGGATGACCCCTGATTACTTCGCTCGTTCAGTCCTATCATAAATCAACCGCGTTTCCAGACCGATTTTTTGTTAGTATGTCCTTATGCGTTATCTGCTTTTGTCCGTATTACTGATGCTTTTCTCCGGCCGCCCTTTGGCAGCGGCGCCGGCCATGCAGCCGGATCATGTGCGCGTGAAAATGGTTACGGATGGCGATACGCTGGTTTTGGAGGATGGCGCCATTGTGCGGCTGGTTGGCATACAGGCCCCCAAACTGCCGCTGGGGCGAAAGCAATTCAAGGCGTGGCCGCTGGCGGAGGAGGCGCGTGAGGCGCTTGTGGCATTGACGCAGGACAGGACCGTGCAACCGGGTTTTGGCGGCGCGCGGGCGGATCGCCATGGCCGGGTGCTGGCGCATCTATACCGGCAGCCTGATGGGCTGTGGCTTCAGGGTGAAATGTTGCGCCTGGGGCTGGCGCGGGTTTATACATTCAGCGATAATATTGCACTATCAGCGGACATGCTGGCGCTGGAGCGCGAGGCGCGCGCAGCAAAGCGCGGCATCTGGGCGGATGAATTTTATGCCGTCCGATCCCCTGATGTCTTGGCCGGGTTACAGGACAGTTTTCAACTGGTGCAGGGCAAAGTTCATACATTTGCCAAAATCAGTGACTATATGTTTCTTAATTTCGGCGCCGACTATAAGACGGATTTTACCGTGGTGATTGATCGCAAGGATTGGCCCCGCTTCACAGCTGGGCTTGTTGATCTGCAATCCTCCCCGGGAAAAATCCTGCGGGTACGCGGATGGCTGGAAAACTGGAATGGGCCGATGATACGCGTCACCCATCCCGAACAGATCGAGGTGGTGGAGTGAAGCTGAAACAGAATTTTTTCCGCCTGCTGACGGGGTTGGCGCTATGTGTGGCAGCCGGGTTTGCGCCAGCGGCGGCGCAATTTATGTCCAAATCCAAAGAACAGCAGATCGGCGCAGAGGAACATCCCAAAATTATTGCGCAATATGGCGGCGTGTATGACGATCCGCGCGTGGCCGGATATGTTGCGGCCATTGGCGGGCGTATCGTCGCCAATTCGGAAATTCCAAACCAGAGTTTTCATTTTACCGTTCTGGACAGTCCGATCGTCAATGCATTTGCGCTTCCTGGCGGCTATGTCTATGTCACGCGCGGTTTGATTGCGCTGGCGAATAGCGAGGCGGAACTGGCCAGCGTATTGGGGCATGAAGTCGGCCATGTCGCCGCGCGCCATTCGGCACAGCGTTATAACCGGGGCGTCGGGATGGCGCTGGGCGGCGCCCTGCTGGGTGTGCTGACCGGAAATCAGGTTATCAGCGATCTGGCGCAGCAGGGCGGCCAGCTTTATCTGCTAGGCTATTCCCGCAAACAGGAATATGAAGCCGACCAATTGGGGGTGCGCTATATGGTGCGCGCGGGATATGACCCTTATGCAGAGGCGGACTTTCTGCGTGCGCTGGAATCCCATGACGCGCTGGAAGCGGTTATGAGCGGCAATAAAAATCCGCGTCCCAGCGAATTTCTGACAACCCATCCGATCACGGCCAAGCGTGTGACCGAAGCCATAGAAAGCGCGCGCAAATCCGGGGTGCCGGTCGAATCCCGCCCGCGCCTGCGCGATGAATTTCTGAATAATATAGACGGGATGGTGCATGGCGGCAGCCCGCAAAGCGGCTTTGTGCGCGGCCGCCAGTTTCTGCATCCGGAACTGCGTTTCACCTTCACCGTGCCGCCAGGTTTCAAGATCAATAATGGCCCCACGGCCATTATTGCAGCCGGCCCGGATGATGTGAAGCTGAAATTTGATATGGCAAAGTTGCGGCAACCCGTCTCCATGGCCGCCTATTTGACTTCGATCTGGGCCAATGATGTCAGCCTGCGCAATCCCGAAAGCCTGATCATCAATGGCATGCAGGCGGCAACTGCCGAAACTGTCATTACCGGCGAAGCCGGGCGGGCGCTGGTCCGCCTCATCGCCATCGGCTTTTCACCGGACACCGTGGCGCGCCTCATGATCCTTACACCAGATCGGCCTGGTGCGGCCATGCAGGAAGAATTACGGCGCTTTACCTACAGTTTCAGAAGCCTGACCCCGGATGAAGCCGGCCGGCTCAGCCCGCTGCGCATCAGGGTCATTCCGGTGCAGGCAGGCGACACTATGGCCGGCATTGCCGGGCACATGCCGTTTGAGGATTACCGCGAGCCGCGCTTTCGCGTGCTCAACGGATTCGGGCTGAACGATACGCTGCGCCCCGGCCAACGGGTGAAGATCGTGGCGCAATAGCCGGTCAGGCGGCCTTTTTCAGGGCGCCGCCAACCCGTTCCATGGCCGCGATACTGTCCAGTTCCTCAACCGCGCCCACTTCACGCGCCAGGCGCTCCAGCGCGGCTTCATAGATCTGCCGCTCGCTATAGGATTGTTCCGGCTGGCCTTCGGCGCGATGCAGATCGCGTACGACTTCGGCAATCAGCAGAATATCGCCGGAATTGATCTTGGCTTCATATTCCTGGGCGCGGCGGCTCCACATGGTGCGCTTGATCCGCGCCCGGCCATGCAGGGTTTTAAGCGCGGTGCGCACCGTGTCGCGGCTGGACAAAATACGCATACCGACCGACTTGGCCTTGCCCAGCGGTACCCGCAAGGTCATTTTTTCCTGCTCGAACACGATCACAAACAGTTCAAGCCGCGTGCCCGCAATTTCCTGCGTCTCCACGGCGACAATCTTGCCGACCCCATGCGTTGGATAGACGACATGATCATGCACCTTGAAGCCGGCAAACTCCGAAAGCGCTTTTTGGGGCGCTTCTACGGCAGCGGGGGCGGCTTTTTCTTTTTCCGGTTTTTCGGCCGCCACCAGGCTCAGGCTCCGGTCCGGCGCCTTTGCAGCAGGTGCTTTTTTAGGCGTCACCGGCGCGGGCTTATCCATTGCCGGGGCTTTTTGCGCTACAGGTGCGGCAGGCTTCGCCGACACTTTCGCCGGCGCCGTTTTCTTGCTTTTTTCAGCGACGGGTTTGGCGGTCTGTTTGGGGTTGCTGGCCTTGGATGCAGATTTGGCCGCCGCTTTGGCAGCAGGCTTTACCGTGGGCCGGGCGGCGGTCTTTGCCCTGGCAGCGGGTGACGCCTGTTTGCGCTGTACTGCTTTGCCTTGTGCTGCCTTGGTACGCGCGCCAGCGGCCGACGGGGCCTTGACCGGTTGTTTTTTGGCAGCCGCAGATTTACCGGCGGCGGCTATTACAGAACCGCCTTTTTTCTTGGCGGAACGGCTTGACACCTTGCTCATGGAACGCTCACTTTCGTGCTATCGGTTCAAAATAAATAAACAAAACATAAGGTTGCAATATCACCGGAAATTTCACCCGGCGTCTGCGCTGTTTTCGAGGCCCCCCAGCCACCGGTTGAGCAGCAAATTTTCCAGACTTGACATGCGGGGGGCAATTACCCGAAAAGGCCCTGACGCCCGCCGGTCTGTTACCTCCGGTCTGTTACCTAATGGAACAGACCCATCCGATATCCGTCTGATAGTGCGAAAATCACGCTGTTCACCTGAATCACTGGTAATTAAAATTTTATATGACAAGCAGTCTGGCTATATGTCCCCGGTTCTGCCACTTTCACGGGCAAAATCCCTAGAACGTGTTAATAATATCACATTATTGAAGCTTTCAAAAGCCCATACGAAAAAATTCTTTAATCTGAACAAACTATGCTTAATCCAGCCATCCTGACAGAGCCTTTCTGGAAATGAGACGCATATGAACGAATTGGGACGGCTGGCCGCATATCTGCCAATGTTTAAGGATGTGCGCATTGTCTGCGTGGGCGATGTCATGCTGGACCGGTTCATTTATGGCGAGGTGGAACGGATCTCGCCGGAAGCGCCGATCCCGGTGATTCGCGTTTTGCGTGAAACTGCGATGCTGGGCGGGGCCGGGAATGTCGTGCGCAATGCCGCGGCGCTGGGCGCGCAAATCTCGCTGATCGCGGTCATTGGCGATGATGATGCCGGGCATGCCGCCACCCGTCAGATCGGCGCACTGGACCGGGTCTATAGCGGCCTGGTTGTCGTGCCAGGGCGCCAGACCACGACGAAAACCCGCTATCTGGTTGGAACCCAGCAATTATTGCGGGCGGACCGGGAAAATACCAGCCCCCTGGACCGCTCGGTAAAAGCGCAGATTCTGGATACTTTCGAGGCGGAATTGAAGGACGCGCATCTGGTCATATTATCGGATTACGCCAAAGGCGTGCTGGATGCCGAGATGCTGCAATCGCTGATTGACGCCAGCCGCAAAGCCGGAAAGCCGGTGATTGCAGACCCTAAAAACCCGGATTTTCGCCGCTATGCCGGGGTTCAGGTTTTGACGCCCAACAGCTATGAGCTGGCCCAGGCAACCGGCATGCCCTGTAATGATGACGCCAGCATAGAAATTGCCGCGCGCGCGGCGCTGGCGATGGCCGGGGGCGCAATTCTGGTGACACGCGCCCAATCGGGCATGACCCTGGTGGAAGCGGGTGTGGGGGCGCGCCATATCGCGGCGCGCGCGCCGGAAGTGTTTGACGAATCGGGGGCAGGCGACACCTGTCTGGCCACGCTGGGCGTTGCGCTGGCGGCGGGGGCGCCGCTGGAAGATGCCGCCCTGCTGGCCAATGCCAGCGCCGGTCTGGCCGTATCCAAGGCGGGCACGGCTGTTGTCTATCTGGACGATCTGGCCGGCGTGCTGCATGCTGCCGATTTGCAGGGCGCGGAGGCTAAAATCCGCAATCTGCCCCGCGCGCTTGAAATCGTGTCGAAATGGCGCGCGCGCGGCAAGCGCATAGGTTTTACCAATGGCTGCTTTGATCTGGTGCATCCAGGCCATGTATCCCTGTTGCGGCAGGCGCGCGCGGCGTGTGATCATCTGATCGTCGGGCTGAACACCGATGCGTCCGTCAAGCGCCTGAAGGGCGAGGGGCGCCCCATTCAGAGCGAAATGGCCCGCGCCATTGTGCTGGCGTCGCTGGCAAGCGTGGACATGGTGATCCTTTTTGATGAGGAAACCCCGATCCGGCTGATCGAGGCCATCCGTCCCGATGTGCTGGTCAAGGGCGCGGACTATACTGTTGACAAGGTCGTCGGGCACGAAATCGTGCAATCCTATGGCGGGCGTATTCTGCTGGCCAGTCTGGAAGAGGGGTTTTCAACCACCGGAACCATTGCGCGCATGGCACGATAAAATCCGTCTACGGAGTTAAAGCATGATCATTGTCACCGGCGGCGCGGGCTTTATTGGTTCAAACATTGTTGCAGCCCTGAGCCAGAGCGGCCGGCGCGAGCTTGTGGTCTGTGACTGGTTCGGCACTGGCAGCAAATGGCGCAACATCGCGCGCCACGAAGTGCATGATATAATCCGCCCCGAAGATTTGTTTGATGTCCTGAACCACAACAAGGCGCGCATCGAAGCCATCATTCATATGGGCGCGATTTCAAGCACCACGGAACGCGATGTGGATAAAATCATCGCCGCCAATTTCCGTCTTTCATGCGATTTATGGGACTGGTGCTGCAAGTCCGGAACCCCCTTCATTTATGCGTCATCCGCCGCCACCTATGGCGATGGCAGCGCCGGCTTCGCCGACGACTGGACGCCGGAGGCGCTTGACAGGCTGCGCCCGCTGAACGCCTATGGATGGAGCAAGCACGCATTTGACCGGCGCGTTGCCCGCCATGCCGCCAGCGGACGGGCTGCGCCCCTGGTCTGGGCCGGGCTGAAATTTTTCAATGTCTATGGCCCGAATGAATATCACAAGCAGGAGATGCAATCTGTTGCCTGCCAGATCACCGCAGCCATCCGCAAAGGCGAAACTGTCCGGCTGTTCAAATCGCATAATCCCGCTTATCCGGATGGCGGCCAGTTGCGTGACTTCGTCTATGTCAAGGATTGCGCGGATGTTATTCTGTGGCTGCTGAACCAGGCAAAACACCGGGGCATATTCAATATCGGAACCGGACAGGCGCGCAGCTTCAAGGATCTGGCGCAGGCGGTATTCGCCGCCATGAATATTGCGCCGCGCATCGAATATGTCGATACGCCCGAAGAAATCCGGGCTAATTACCAATATTTCACCCAGGCGGATATCGGCGGCCTGCGCGCGCTTGGTTATGCGCGTCCGTTCACGGCGCTTGAGGACGGGGTGCGCGATTATGTGCAGAATTATCTGTTGGGGCCTGAGCCCTATATCTGAGCCCCTTGACAATGTATATACAAATGCATAGTATATACCCAAGAAGGACGCTGTCGCTGGTTTCGACTGGGATGCCGGAAATCTCGAAAAATGCCGTAAACATGGCGTTTCCATAGACGAGATAGAGGCTATCCTGAATAGCAATCCGGCAATTGCCCCTGATATAAAACACTCGGCAAACGAAGACCGGTTTATCGCTGTTGGCAAAAATAATGTTGGCCGTGCAATTTTTGTCGCCTTCACCATCAGGACAAAGGGAGGACGGCAGTATCTCCGGCCTGTCAGCGCCCGCTACATGCGTACTAAAGAGGCGGAACGATATGAAAAGAAAAGTCCCTAGAATGACAACCGACGCGGAAGCCGAAGCCTTTCTCGCGCAAGATCTGTCGGATCTGGATTTCTCGCAATTCAAACCGGTAAAGTTCGAATTCGAAAAGAAAACCGCGCAGATCAATATGCGGGTTCCAAAACCGCTGCTGGACGCGGTGAAGGAACGCGCAAAAAAGCGGGGCATCCCCTATACGCGATTTGTCCGTGAGGCGATGGAGATGGCGCTTATGCAGCCAAGTCCGGAAAAGCCGCAGCGCAAGCGGCGATCATAATTTCAGCCACCGGTCAAGCACCGCCGATCCAACCATATCGGATATGGCGTTCAGCAAAGACCGCGCACGCGCAATGATCCAGTCCACAGACAATAACAGCGCCAGCGCCTCTGTAGGTATGCCAAGCCCGCTAAGCACCAGCGTCAGGGCGACAATACCGGCTTCGGGAACACCCGCCACGCCCATAGCGGCGACGATGCAGTAAATGCCTGCGAAAATCTGCGCCGCCAGGCTCAGTTCCATGCCCCCCGCCTGCGCCAGCGCCAGCAGCGTAAAGCCCTCATATAAAATGATTCCGTCATTGTTCAGATTGGTGCCGACGACGGCGGCAAGTGTCGAGGCGCGCCGCGAAATGCCCAGCCTGTCCAGCGCCCGCAGCGTAACCGGCAGCGCCACCAGGCTGCTATTGACCCCAAACGCATACAGCGCCGGTTCGATCGCCACCCGCCAGAAATTGCGCAGGCCAATCCGTACAAAGAGTATCAGCCACGCGCTGTAGGTAAACATCACATGCGCCGCCATGCCCAGCAGGCACAACAGCACATATTGCCCCAGCCCCTTGAACGGCGTCAGCCCATGTTCGGCTGTTACTTTCGCGCTGGCCGCAAACACCGCAATGGGAATGATTTTGACAATCCAGATCAGCACCGTTTCACAGATTTCGCGCGCCAGGGATATCCAGGTTTCACCCCGATCCATGATCGCGCCGGCATCCGCCGTCTGGCGGGCCCGGACCGTGCGCCATGCAAAGCCAAAGGCGATGGCCATCAGCACAACCGGCATAATGCTGTTATCCGCCAGCGGCTGCACGATGCTGACCGGCAATTGCTTGGCGAGCAGATCCAGAAAATCAATATCCTTTGGCGCCACGCCCGTGCCGCTTGCCAGAAATGTCAGATATTGCCCTGGAACAAAAATATTGGCGATCAGCAGGCCAATGGAAATGGCGATGGCAGAATTAATCAGTGTAATGACCAGCAATTTTAAAAAATCATTGCCCGCCACCCGGAAGCGCAATATCGCCTCCAGCACGGCAAACAGAACCAGCGGCGTGGCCGCCGCCTTGATCAGTTGCAGCATGAATTTTGTAACCGGCGTGATGCTTAGCGCCGCCTGCGGAAACACCAGCCCCAGGCCCGCCCCCGTGATCAGCGCAAGGATGATCCACCCGATACTGCTGGTGATATGTTTCATGATGGCCCCGGTTTATGATTCTTGTCTGCCCGCCCCGCGTCGCGCCGGCCCTGAGCAAATATGCTATGTCCAAAGCCCTTGCCGGATACGGCGATGCTGCGCGCCAGCGCCTGGCCGGCGCAAAAGCAGATTAATCAAATCCACACGCCGCCACTATTCGAAGTAAAGCCAAGGCAGCGATAGGCCGCATCGACCAGGCCCTGACCGCGCGCATTCAGCAGAATGCCATCGCCCATTTTGTTCATGGTGTAACCAAAGGACAGGCCGCAACCGGGATCGGCAAAGCCGATGCTGCCGCCCGCGCCGACATGGCCAAAGGCGCGTTCGCTCAGCAGGCAATTGCCAAAATTCCCGCGCGCGCGATTATCCATTGATTTCATAAAGCCGAGCGCAAAACGTGTCGGCGCGCGCAGCGTCTCGTCCATATGCGTCGCCATGGATATCTGCCCCATACGCGCAACCGATTCCGGGCTGACCAGTTTAACGCCGCGCGCGCTGCCGCCATTGGCCAGCGGCGCATACATGCCCGCCAGTCCGCGCGCATTGGTAATGCCATTGGCGCCGCCAATTTCCGCGGCATGGCAATCGCGCCGGTTCGGGTTGAAGCCGCCATCATTGAACAAAAACAGCGCGGGGATGGAAGTGCGGTCGGCCAGCGCCAGTTCCGCCATCGGCGACAAGGGATCGCCCTTTGCCGGTTTGAACTGAATGATCGGGCTGACGCGGGATTCGATCAGTTCCGGCAGGCCAATCCAGAAATCCAGGCCCAGCGGCTTGGCCACTTCGTCACGGAAAAAAGTACCAAGAGATTTTCCCGACACCCGGCGCACCAGCTCGCCCACCGTCCAGCCGAATGTCAGCGCGTGATAGCCGTGGCGCAAACCAGGTTCCCAGAACGCAACCTCCGCGGCCAGGCGTTCACACATTAAATCCCAGTCATTGACCGCACCCTTGGCCAGCGGTTCGCGCAGCACCGGCACGCCCACGCTATGATCCAGCATCATGCGCACTGTGGCTTTTTCTTTGCCGTTGCGTGCAAATTCCGGCCAATATTGCGCCACCGGCGCATTCAGATCGAGCAGCCCCCGGTCGGCCAGGATATGCGCGCATAATGCGGTTGCGCCCTTGGTGCAGGAAAATACGATCGACACCGTATCGGCGTTCCAGGCTGCGGGCGCGTCGGGCACCACACGGCCGCCCCATAAATCCAGCACGGTTTCGCCATTCAGCGTGATGCAGACCGAGCCGCCCAATTCGTCCAGTTCTGTAAAGTTTGCGGCAAAGCGATCCGCCACTGGTTTGAAGCGCGGATCGAATTGACCCGCCACACGCCCGCCGGGTACTGGTATTTCCAGTTTTTCCATCGCCATCCCCTCAGTCCTGTTTATTATTCGGGCTGGGCTATTTACGCAGCCCCGTATCGAAGCCGTCAATGCTAACGGTATTTTTTGAGCTGCGATAGGCCTCCAGTTCATCCGGCGTTTTTTTCAAGGCCCATTGCACCAGAATCTGGCGCTCCTGTTTCAGTTCAAATTCCGGCACGGCATAGCCGCACGAGGTTTGCACGCTATCAATATCAAACAGCATGATTTGCCGTGAGCCGGGAATGGCTGGAAATTTTCCGATCAGATCATCCCATTCGGGCGCGCCCGGCTGCACCGCGCGGCCCCTGCCATACAGCCGCAGGATCAGCGCCTGATGATCGAACGAGCAGAACATGATCGTGGCGCGGCCGTCGGCCTTGAGATAGGCCGCCGTTTCATTGCCGCTGCCGGTCAGATCGAGATAGGCCGCCCGGCGCGCATCCAGGCAGCGAAACGTATCCATGCCTTTGGGGGACAGGCTGATACGCCCGGTGGCGGCTGCCGTTGCGATGAAAAAAAGCTTCTGCCTGGCAATGAACGCCTGAAGATTTTCCGGTATATGGTCAAAAAATTCAGCCATGCGCGGCCATCTCCTGTTCAGTTGCGCCCGGTCAGCAACACCAGCTTACCCACAACCTTGCGCGCTGCCAAAAGATTAAGTGCTGTCGCCACCTCTTCCAGCGGATATTGGCCGCTGACCAGCGGCTTCAGCTTGCCCTGCACATAATAATCCATCAGCTCCTGGTTGCGTTTCTGGAAATGCGCCACATCGCGTTCGATGGACGCGCCCCAGAACACGCCGACAATCTGGCAGCCTTTCAGAAGGGTCAGGTTCAGCGGGATTTTCGGAATTTCGCCATTGGCGAAACCCACCACCAGAAAGCGCCCGTTCCAGTTGATCGCGCGCAGCGCGGCTTCCGAATAATCGCCGCCGACCGGATCATAGATCACATCCGCGCCTTTACCGCCCGTGAGCGCCTTGACGCGGTCCTTGAGATCTTCCTTCTCGTAATTAATGCCTTCATCCGCGCCATGCGCCTTGCATACCGCCAGCTTTTCATCGGTGGAGGCACCGGCAATCACACGCGCGCCCATTGCCTTGCCAAGTTCCACCGCCGCCAGTCCGACGCCGCCGGCCGCCCCCAGCACCAGCAGGGTTTCGCCTGGTTTCAGATCCCCCCGGTCCTTCAGCGCATAATAAGATGTGCCGTAGGTCAGAATAAATGCCGATGCCGTGGCAAAGTCCATCTGAGGCGGGATTTTGGTGACCATTTCGGCCTTGACCAGCGCCTGTTCGGCAAAGCCGCCATAGCCGGTGCCGATAAAGCATAATACCCGGTCGCCCGGCGCCACATTGCTTACGCCGTCACCAACGGCCTTGACCACACCCGCCACCTCGCCCCCCGGCGAAAACGGCAGCTTTGGCCGGGACTGATATTTGCCCTGAATGATCAGATAATCGGGAAAATTCACGCCGCAGGCATGCACATCTATCACCACCTGGCCAGGTCCTGCCTGGAAATCGGCCACTTCTTCAATCACCAGGGTCTCTGGCAGGCCCAGGGTCTTGCACAGCACAGCTTTCATCGTAAATTCCTTATTTTCCCGCGTTGGTGTACTATCTACTAATTATTGCTAGCACATGATGCGCAGTTCCGGAACCACCCAAGCTTGCGGCGCATTGCCAAAAAATAGTATAGGGCTGCTGTGGAAAAGAAAGAACGAAGGTGGCGCGATGCAAGCGTATGTGAAGCTTTGTGCGGGGAAGTTGACCCGGCTATGCCAGGGGGTGTTGATGGCGCTGGCTGTGTTCCATGCCTCCGAGGCCCTTGCCGCGCAGACCCTGCTGGGCAGCAGCCGTGACTGGGACGCCTTTGTGGTGACAGAAGGCAAGGCCAAATCCTGTTATATGCGCGCCGCCCCCGGCAAGAGCGAACCGGCGGGCGCAAAACGGGGGGATATTTATCTGTTTATCACCCACCGCCCCGCCAGCAAGGTCAAAGACGAGATTAGCATCATCAGCGGCTATCCATTTAAACCCGGCAGCGCTGTGTCCGTCACGGTAGGCAAACAGAAATTTGCCCTGTTCACCGAGGGCGATGGCGCGTGGCTTGAAAAACCCGCCGATGAAGCCCGTCTGATCGCCGCCATGAAACAGGGCGACCGGCTGAGCGTTGTGGGCACTTCGCAGCGCGGCACCATAACCACGGATACTTATTCTCTTGCCGGATTCAGCGCGGCGCTGAAAACCATCAACCAGGAGTGCGGCGTCAAATAGAAAGCTGTTATGGAAACCATAATCCTGGCTGCGCGGATAATTTAATGGAGCATCAGAGCGGAATGGT
>JBMOMX010000021.1:0-16502 GCA_049323435.1 Pseudomonadota bacterium | reverse complement strand
GGGGGGCCCGCCCTCCCCCCCAGAGAGATGCTAAAGGGGCTGATTCAGTCAGTTCACAAATTGCGCTAAATCAGCCCGCCCAGCGGTGACGACGGGTCGGCATATAGTTTTTTCGGCATGCGCCCGGCCAGATAGGCCTCGCGCCCTGCGATAACGGCATGCTTCATCGCATTGGCCATGCGGATCGGGTCTTTGGCCTCAGCGATGGCGGTATTCATCAGCACGCCGTCACAGCCCAGCTCCATGGCGATGGCGGCGTCGGATGCGGTGCCAACGCCAGCATCGACGATCACCGGCACTTTGCATTGCTCTATGATCAGTCGGATATTCACCGGGTTCTGAATGCCCAGGCCCGACCCGATGGGCGCGGCCAGCGGCATGATCGCGGCGCAGCCCAGATCTTCGAGTTTTTTCGCGGCGATCGGATCGTCCGAGCAATAGACCATCACCTTGAAGCCTTCATTGATCAGTACCTTGGCGGCGATCAGGGTTTCCTGCATTTCGGGATACAGGGTTTTCTGATCGCCCAGCACCTCCAGCTTCACCAGATCCCAGCCGCCCGCCTCGCGCGCCAGCCGCAGCGTGCGCAGCGCATCGTCGGCGGTGTAACAGCCGGCCGTATTGGGCAGATAGGTGAATTTTTTCGGATCGAGAAAATCCACCAGCATCGGCTGATTGGGATCGCTGAGATTCACCCGGCGCACGGCGACCGTCACCATCTCAACACCCGCAGCAACGGCAGCGGCGGCGTTTTCGGCGTAATCCTTATATTTGCCGGTGCCGATAATCAGGCGCGAGGCGAATATGCGCCCTGCAATCACCAGCGGTTTATCTTCCACGCTATTTCCTCCACCAATAAAATGCACAATTTCAAGTTTGTCGCCATCCCCGACCAGAACGGTTTCATAGACAGAACGCGGCACGATTTCGCGGTTACGCTCCACCGCTATTTTACGCGGGTCCAGCGCCAGCGCGCGCAACAGCGCGTCCACGCTCATCGGCCCGGAAAAGTCCCGGTTTTCGCCATTAATCGTAACCTGCATTGCGTCCGTTTTTCATCTGCCTGTGTTCAGGCAGCATACTAAAGCCGCAGCCCTCACGCCACCGGCAAATAACGCACATGCAGTTCCGGCGTGATCACCACCAGATTGTTTTTTGGCACCGGGGTCCAGTCATTGCGGTTATCCGTCAGCGGTTCGGAGGCGATGATCACCGCATGGGCGCGGCGGTTGGTGGGGCGCATGCGATATTCGCCATCCATCAGCTCGAAGCGGTCGCCGGAACTGACATAGAGCGTCAGCGGATCGCTGTCCGTCACGGCCACATATTTCGAAGCGATCACAGTCTGGCCATCGGTCAGGGCAAAATTGCAGCGCGAGGAATCGCTCACGCCCGCCTCCAGCAGCCAGGTTTCGATCTGGCGGATGGTGAAATTCATCGCCTCGGCCAGATCATCCACGGTGTAATCATCCAGCCTCGGCAGCAGCCGGTTCAGGAACACCGCAAAGGCATGTTCGCTATCCGTAGTGCCGTCGATAATATCATAGACATGATCATCAAGCGATGCGCGCAACCGGCGCTTGATCTTGGCAAAACCATTGATCGAGCCATTATGCATCCACAGGAACCGGTCATATTGAAACGGGTGGCAGTTCGCCTCGCTGACCGCGAGGCCCGGCGTCGCCGCCCGCACATGGGCAAAAAAACAGGTGGAGCGGATTTTATCCGCCAGCCGGTGCAGATTGCGGTTGCTCCAGGCCGGCTGTACGCTGGTGAAGACGCAGGGCGTTTGATCCACCTCCGGCACATACCAGCCCACGCCAAAGCCATCGCCGTTCAGCGGTTCATGATGCTCACGCGCCTTGAAGCTCTGCTGGATCAGCGATTGCGCGGACTTGGTCAGCAAGTCCGACATGAACATCTCACGCCCTTTGTAAACCAGAAACCTGCACATTCGCCTGGCCTCCCTGAACCGGCACCGAATCTTTCAAACATATCTTAATACTCTATTGCACTGACGGTAAAAGCATTCAGAATCAGAAAGCAAACGGAGTCGCGCCAGCGGGAGAAAAGCGCATGCACAGAAAAACTGGATTTTCCGGCCTGGGGGCTGCGCTTACCCGCCGGCATTTTGTGCAGGCAACAGCCGCCATTGGCCTGACGCTGGGCGGGCTGCCAAAGGCCGCCTTCGCCTCTGACGCTGAGGAAAAACAGCTTAATTTTTACAATTGGGACACCTATATCGGTGAAACCACGCTGGCGGATTTTGAGGAGGCCACGGGGATTGCGGTCAAAATGGACCTGTTCGCCGAGAATGATGAACTGTTTGCAAAACTGCGCGAGGGCAATCCCGGTTATGATGTGATCGTGCCGACGAGTAATTGGGTGGCGCGGATGGCGGCGGCGGACATGCTGGCGCCGCTTGATCATGGCCGGATCCCCAATATAAGGCATCTGGACCAGCGCCTTATGGAAGATGACGCTTTTGACCCGGGGCATAAATTCAGCCTGCCTTATATGTGGGGCACCATTGGCATTGGTTATCGAAAATCAAAATTTCCGGAGCCTCCTTCCAGTTTGAAATGGTTGTATGACAGCGATAAATATTCCGGCCGCATTTCGCTGATGTCGGAATGTGATTTTCTGCTGGGCATGGCGCTGAAATATCTGGGCCATTCGCTTAATTCCGCGGATGCGGCGCAGATTGCGCAGGCCGAAGCGCTGCTGATTAAACAAAAGCCGCACATCAAAAGCTTCGCCGAGGATAATGGCCAGGATCTGCTGGCCTCCGGCGAGGTGGATCTGGCGCTGGAATGGAGCGGCGATATCGCCCAATTGATGGCCGAAGATGATGATATCGGTTATGTGCTGCCCAGTGAAGGCGGGGCAATGTGGCAGGATACGCTGGCCATTCCCAAAGGCGCGCCGCATCCGCAAAATGCGCATGCCTTCATCAACTTCATTCATGAGCCGCGGGTGAATGCGGATATTACGCGCCTGGTGCGTTATGCAACGCCCAATCAGGCGGCGCTTGCACAGATGGATGCGGCCTATATGCAAAATCCGGCTATCTTTCCGCCCGCTGCGCTGCTGGCTAAATCCGAAATGATTCTGTATCAGGGTGAGCAGGCGATTTCGGCGCGCCAGGAAGCCTGCACCCGTATTTTTGCCGCCTGAGGGAGGCGTGTGAATGGAATCATGGCGCAAATCACCGCGCGCCTGGGCGCTTTCCATGCTGGCGCCGGGCATGTGGCTGGCGCTGTTTTTCCTTGCCCCCTTGTCGCTATTATGGCTGATCAGCTTTGGCGTCAAAACCGGCATTACCTCTATTGATATTGACTGGACGCTGGCGAATTATTTCCGCGCGCTGGAACCGCTTTATCTGGGCATATTTCTGAAATCGCTATGGATTGCGGCGGCCACAACCGCTATCTGCCTGATCATCGGGCTGCCGGTGGCGCTGGTCATCAGCTTTGCGCCGCCGCAATTGCGAACCTGGCTGCTGCTGCTGATTATACTGCCTTTCTGGACCAATCTGCTGATCCGAACCTATGCGCTGATTGCGGTCTTGCGGGGCAATGGGCATGTCAATTCCGTGCTGGGCTGGCTATGGCAGCTTCCGGAAGGGTTGCTCGCCATGACCGGGCTGGGAGGCCATCATCTGATGGGGGCGCAGTTTACGCCGCTGGAAATTCTTTATACGGATGGCGCTGTGGTTATTGGCCTGATCTATGTGCATCTGCCATTCATGGTTCTGCCGCTTTACGCGAGCCTGAACAGCATGGATCGCAGCCTGATCGAGGCCAGCCTTGATCTGGGCGCGGGGCATGTGCGGACTTTCCTCTTTATTGTTGTTCCGCTGGCGCTGCCGGGGATTGTTTCCGGCGTCATCCTTACCTTCATTCCCGCACTTGGGTCTTATCTGACGCCGGACCTGCTGGGCGGGCCCGGCAGCCAGATGATCGCCAATGTGATCGAGCGCCAGTTCAAGGCCGCCAATGACTGGCCGTTCGGCGCAGCGCTGAGTTTTCTGCTGATGTATGCCGCGTTTTTCGGGCTTGCGCTGCGTGGCCTGGCGGACCGGCGCGCGGCACAGCCGGGCGGAGCCTGGTGATGCGCATTCATTTCCGCCGCACCCGGCCAGGGCCGCTTGAATATCACCGGCGCTGGCCGCTTCGCCTGGTGATGGCGGCGGCGCTGTTATTTCTTTATGCACCGCTGGTGGCGCTGATGGCGTTCAGTTTCAATGACAGCCGCCGTAATATTGTCTGGCATGGCTTTACGCTGAAATATTATGAGAAGCTGTTCGCAAACACCGAGCTGATGCTGGCATTTGCAAACAGCCTGACCATTGCGCTGTGCAGCACCCTGATCAGTATTATTCTGGGCCTGTCGGCGGCATATGGATTATGGCGGTTTAGATTTCCGGGCCGCACGCTTTATCAAAGTGTGATGGCCATGCCGATCGTCATTCCGGAAATCTGTATGGGGGTGGCGATGATGGCGTTTATGGCGCGCACCGGCTGGCCGCAGGATCTGGTCTGGCCCTTCAATCTGGGCGCGATTATTATTGCGCATAGCGCGTTCAGCTTTCCGTTTGCGGCCATTGTCATCCGGGCGCGGCTGGAAAGTTTCAACCGGGAACTGGCGGACAGCGCCCAGGATCTTGGGGCCGGTGAGTTTCGGGTTTTTTGCGATATTATTCTGCCGCATCTACGCCCGGCCATTGTGGCGGGAGGATTGCTGGCCTTCACATTGTCGCTGGATGATTTTGTTATTACCTTTTTCACCTCAGGCCCGGACAGCGTCACTTTTCCGGTCAAGATTTATTCCATGGTGCGCTTTTCGGTGACGCCGGAGGTGAATGCCGCTTCAACCTTATTGATTGTCATCACGGTTGCGCTGACAGCGCTTGCGCTGCGGCTGCAACAGCGCGCCGCAGCAGGGGTGCCGGCGCAATGATGCAGAGACAGGACGATCCCATCATCCGCCTGCGCGGCGTCAGCAAGCGCTTTGGCACGGTACAGGCGGTTGACGCGGTTTCACTGGATGTGCGGCGTGGCGAATTTTTCGCGCTGGTCGGGCCGTCGGGCTGCGGCAAGACAAGTCTGTTGCGCATGCTCGCGGGTTTTGAGACGCCCGACGCCGGCAGCATCGAGATTGACGGCCAGGACATGAACAAGGTGGAGGCCAGAAATCGCCCGGTCAATCTGGTTTTTCAATCCTATGCGGTGTTTCCGCATATGAGTGTTGCGCAGAATGTTGGCTATGGCCTGAAAATTTCCGGCTGTCCGCGCGATGATTTGCAGGCGCGCGTTGACGCCGCTCTGAGGCTGGTGAAACTGGAAGGCCAGGAAGCGAAAATGCCAGATACATTGTCCGGCGGCCAGCGCCAGCGGGTGGCGCTGGCGCGCGCGCTGGTGCTGCGCCCGGCTGTGCTGCTGCTGGATGAACCGTTATCGGCGCTGGACGCCAAACTGCGCGAGGCGATGCAGCTTGAACTGGTGCATCTGCAAAAAACCGTCGGCATTACTTTTGTGATTGTGACCCATGATCAATCCGAGGCCCTGTCCATGGCGGATCGCATAGCGGTGATGCAGGCGGGTGCGGTGCGCCAGGTGGCCAGCCCCAGCCAGCTCTATGACGCGCCTGCCTGCCGGTTTGTGGCGGATTTTATCGGTCGCATCAATCTGTTCGAGGCTGTTGCAAGCAGCCGCATACCGGGGCGTATACGGATTAATTCGCCGCTGCTTGACGGCATTGAACGGGAAGGGTCCGCCGAAGGCCCGGTGACGCTGGCGGTGCGCCCCGAAAAAATTCAGCTTTCGCGCATGCCGGGCGCGCAGCAGGGCTGGCTTGAACTGTGCGGCACACTGACCGGAATTGCCTATTTCGGGGGATATTGCAATGTCTATGTCGATATTGGCGCGGCGCAACCGCTTATGGCGCAAATCACCAATGCGGGCGCGGCGCGGGCGCTGGAATTATCCGTGGGCGGAAAATTCTGGTGTTCATGGCGCAGCGAAGACACGCTGCTGCTGATGGATTAGAAATCCCAGCTGCGGTTGAACATGAACTGGCCGCGGGTATTATCATACTTGTAATTCGGGATATTGGAATGCGATGCCTCATAGCCGAGCGTCAGGTTCAGCACGATTTCGCGCAACATTGCCGGGCCCGCGGGGTTGTCCGGGGTGAGCACGCCCGCAATCGTCCCGACCGGAACGCCATAGGTCACATCAAACTCCCAATCCCTGTCCTGGCGGGTTCTGGCCGAAATAAAGGGATCATTGCCGTCATAAAATTGCTGTTCAAAGGTAACGCTGCCCAGTACGAATGTGCCGCGCGGCAAAACCTTGGTCAGGCTGGCGGTAACTTCATAGCCATCATAGCCTTCATAGGGCTGATCGGCATCGACACTGTTGAAGGCGGCGGACAGACGCATGCCGGTTGTGGCGTCAAACTGGTGGTCGCCGCCGATTTCGAAGCGCTGATAATTGCCATCCTGCTCGCTGGAAAAGGGCAAATTCCTGCTATTGTTAAACTTGCGCCATCCTGTGGTGAATTGCGCAAAGGCCTTTATTCTGGATTTGTAGATGGGGCGCTGGCCGCGCAGCGACAGCCCGTAATCGCGCGAATATTTTTTGCTGTCCAGTTCGATCAGGCTGGCATGGGCGCGCGGAATAAGATCGCCATACACGGTCTTGTACAGAAAACCCGCATTGACCAGCAGGGCATTCACATCCAGATCATCCACCTCGACCTGATCATCATACAGCAGGGCCATATCGCCGAATATCTGCTGAAAATTTTGCTGCCCGGTATCTTTCGCGATCTGCGCCGTGCCGATGGCGATGCGGCCCCAATCGTCCCTTTCTTCGGTCGGCAGCAAAAACGGGAAATCACCGACTAAAACTTTCCCGTCATTGGGGAAGGTGTTGCGATTAGTATCGTAATGCATACCAAGGCTGAGGGTGGCGCTGCGCTTGAGCGGATTGAGACGCTGTTTGATCATATCCCGGTAACGGGCAATCTCGGCCTGAATGGCCCCGCCAGGCTTGTGCTGTTCCAGAATATCCAGTTGCACCGCCGCCTCGTCCAGCACGTCCATGCGATACAGCAGAATGGCGTAGAGCAGACGCACATCATCGGCTTCGGGATATTGCAGCAGAATGCGTTCGGTCGTCGCCGCCGCCAGTTGCACATTGCCCTTGGCAATCAGATCCTTGACGTAACGCAGGTTAAGGGTCGGGTCATCCGGGGACACCATTATTTCGGAATAGCCCACGCCGGGCATGCCAAGGGCCTCATCGACCAGGTTCCGGGTACGGGTGGTGCGCGAAACCTGCTGACCGGCTTCACCGCGCACATCTTCCGCCGCTTCGACATTGGTCTGCTGCGCAAAGGCTGGAGAATGTAATGCTAACAGGCCCGTAAGCACCGCTGTCAGACCGGACATCAATACGGGCCGCAATAAGCTTTCACAAATATGTTTCAAAAGATCCCCCGCCGGCAAATATCGCATATTCAACGTTTATGCCCCGCAATGGTTAACCAATCAAGAAAATATTCATTTGCAAGTTATGGTTAAGATTTACTAATTATGGTCGAAAAGCGATTGGTTTTCGAACTATAAGGACCCTAGGAGCACTGCGCGGGATGGGTTGCAGATGGGTATGCTTCAAGGCTGTCCAGTGCACAGGAAACGCGGGCGGCCCAATACCGGAACGTTAAATTAAGTATATTCCCCCTGTTAGTCATTATTGGATAGGGTTAGACTATGGGCAAGGAATTTCAGAGGAGCGAAAACATGCATAAAACCCGGACACTGGATGCAGGCCGCAAGGTCGCGCTGGACATGATGGGCGGATGCGCGCTCAGCCTTTTCGGGCTCAGTTTACTGGCGGCGCCGCTGCCCGTGATGGCCGCCCAACAGGCTGGCGTGGCGGCAGGTGTGATCGGCAATCTGCGTGTCTCGGAAGGCGAACGTGCGGCGGCCGAAAAGGTGAAATCCGGCATGGATATGCTGCTCGGCGACCGGGTGGAAAGCGAGAAAGCCTCGCGCATGCAGGTGCTGCTGCTGGATGAAACAGTATTTACGATCGGCCCGGACAGCGATCTGGTCATTGATGAATTTGTCTATGATCCATCCACCCAGGCGGGGCGTCTGACCGCCAATATCACCAAGGGTGTGCTGCGTTATGTTTCCGGCAAGGTCGCATCGAGCAACCCCACTGCGGTCACCATCAAGACCCGCGATGCCACCATTGGGGTGCGCGGCACGGCACTGTTTGTCATGGATGACCCCGAATCACAGGATGGCGCCCAGTTTATCGGCTTGCTAGGGCCGGGCGGGCGCAATGATAGCGGCCTGAAGGTGGGCGGTCTGACCGTGTCCACCCCCCAGGGCAGCACGGACGTTTTTCGCGCTGGCTATGGCACTTATGTTACACCCGGACAGGCCCCGGGTCCGGTGATTCAGACCCCCCCGCGCCTGACCATGCTGCTGCAAAGCCAGCTGACAGCCCCGGTTCCCACCACCGAATCGGCTGCGGGCGATGATGGCGCGGGCGAATCAGACAGTGGCGGCGGCAGTTCCGAAGGTGATTCCGCCGCCTCCGGTGTCGCCGAGAGTTCGGGCGAATCGGCTGCCGCCACCGGGCTCGACTCGCAACAGGTTGCGGGTGTTCTGTCGGAGTTGGGCGTTGTCGCCAATACTGTGGTGCAGGCCGAAGAATCCAACGTGGATTCGAGTGCGCCTAACACCGCACCGCCACCTCCACCTCCGCCTCCGCCTCCGCCTCCGCCTCCGCCTCCGCCTCCGCCTCCGCCACCGCCGGGTGTGACGCCGCCACCGCCGCCGGTAGCACCGCCGCCACCGCCGCCGGTATCCCCCCCACCGCCGCCGGTGTCACCGCCGCCGCCGCCGCCGGCAGTTCCGCCACCGCCGCCGCCCGCTTCCGGCATCGAAAATGTGACCACGGTGGCTGCAAATAATGGCACCGGTGCGCTGCCATTCGGTGTCGCCATTCCCTTCGCCATTGATATGGTCTGGGCCAATGTGCCGGACATTGATCTGCACATGACCCTGAATGACGCCAGCGCGGCCGGCCAGCGGATTCATATAAATTTCGCCAATCAGGGCAATTATCTGGCCAGCCCTTTCGCCCAGCTGGACGAAGACCAGACCGGCGTGGGCGGGTCCGAGGTGATCGGCATCGCGTCATTTACCGCTGGTGCGCCCTACCGGGTCGGGGTGTTTGACTTCGGCAGCGGCGCGGCGGGCGTTGGAGCGACGACGCTGTCCAGTCAGGCCAATGTGGTGCTGCGCTATATCACCAATGGTCAGATTTCACGCGGACCGGCGGGCAGCACCATTGTCAACGGCACAGTGCGCGCCAGTGTGAGCCCAACCCCCGGGCAGCCGGGCAATGTCTGGCTTGCGTTGGAAATCAATCCTGCCAATGGCGCGGCTACTGTGATCAACCGTCTTGGCAATTCGGATTCATCCGCCGGCACGGCTGCATTCTTCGATCCCCCAACAACCGCCATTGAAGGTGTAACGGCGGCGGGCCCGGTGCAGTAATCCTGTGTCAGGCCAGCGGCAGGCGGGGATAAAATCCCGCCTGTGGCGCCCACGGCCGGCCGCAGCGTGACGCACTGTTCAGCAGAACCGCGCCGGCATTTTGAAAACAGATATGGGCAGTCATTTGACAGGGCAACGCGTGACAAGGCAGCGTGTGACAAGGCAACGTGAACCTGCCCGCCAGGGCAAGCGGGAACAGACCAAGGAAGTTAATCGTGCGGCTATTCTGCAAGCCGCACGGGCTCTGTTCGGAGAGCTTGGTTACAGCGAAACCTCTGTGCGCGACATTATCGGCCGCACCAGCCTGGCGAGCGGTACCTTCTACAATTATTTTCGCGGCAAGGAAGAAATCTTCAAGGCGCTGCGCGACGAAACGGCGCAACAGGTGCGGCCGGGCCTGCATGCGGAACGCAGCCGCGCCACAAGCTTTGCGGATTTCGTACAGCGCACCTTCCATTCATTTTTTGAGATCATTAGTGCCAACCGCGATCTTTATGAAATTACGCGGCGCAATAGCGGAATGTTGCGATTGCAGCAGGATACGCCGGAAATTATCGCCGGTTTGCGCGATGATGTGGAAGACGCGGTCCGGCGCGGCCTGCTGCCATTGATTGATATTGATTATTTTGTGGCTGCCATTATCGGTGTCGCGCTGGAAGTAGGCGACATCATGATCCAGCGTATACCCGTTGATGTGGAGGCGGCGGCGCAGTTCGCGGCGCAGCTTTTTACTGGCGGTATTCCGGCCCTGCCCGCGCGCGGCGCGCCGGATGAAAGCGCTGCGACAAACTAATTCTTCCTGGACAAAATCTGTTCTACCCTTGCCCCGTAACAAGACCCTCTCAGTGTCATTGCCCGGCTTGTCCGGGCAATCCAGAAGCCCAGGCCCAAAACTTCTGAGTATGGCATGGATTACCCGGACAGGCCGGGTAATGACAACGAAGAGAAAACTATCCGGTTCCACCTAAACAGGAATTGCACAAGAGGGAGCAGAAATCATGGGCGCACGTACCGGGGCGGAATATATCAAAGGATTGCAGGATGGCCGGCGCATTCATGTGAATGGCGAACTGGTGCGCGATGTGACGCAATATCCCGGATTCCAGGGTGTCATTGCGGAACTGGCGCGCCATTATGACCGGCATCATGATGCGGGCTTGCGCGAGGTGCTGACCTTTGCTTCGCCAGGCGATGGCGCACGGGTTAGCAATTCGTTTCTGGCGGCTACGGACTGGACATTAATGTCGGCGCGTGTGGCCGGCGAGAGGGCGCGCAGCCAGTTTACATATGGGCTGATGGGCCGTCTGCCGGATTTCATGAACGCATGGGTCACCGATATGGCGATGATCCCGCATGTGCTGGGCGCGCGCGACAAGAAATTTGCCGATAATGCCAGCGCCTATTTCGCGCATTGCCGCGACCAAGATGTGTGCATGACGCACACGCTGGTCGATCCGCAGATTGACCGCACCAGGGGACCGGATGCGCAGCATTCCATGCGCATAGTCAAGGAAACCGGCGCCGGCATTATTGTAAGCGGGGCGCGCATGCTGTCCACACTGGCGCCGGTCAGTGATGATCTGCTGGTCGGGCCGTTCATGCCGCGCCAGAAAGGCGAAGAGGCTTATTGCGCCGCTTTCTCGATTCCCGTGGCGACCGAGGGGCTGCGTTTTGTTGCCCGCGAAACCTATGATCACGGGCGCAGCGCCTTTGACCGCCCGCTATCGCGGCGCTTTGATGAAGGCGATGCGATTGCGCTTTTCGACAATGTGCTGGTGCCGTGGGAGCGGGTGTTTATTGCGGGCGATATTCGCGCCTATAACACCATGATCATTGCCTTTCCCGGCCATGTCACATTGCAGGCCGCCATTCGCGGCACCGAGAAATTGCGTTTCATGACCGGGCTGGCGTGCAAGCTTGCCACGGTCAATGGGCGTAACAGCATGGCGCGCTATCAGGAAATGCTGGGCGAGCTTGTAGGCTATGTACAGATTGCCGAAGGGCTGGTGACGGCGGCGGCCAATGAAACCCTGCGCCGCATCGCGGCCAATGCCGAACTGAATGGCGGCGCCGGTGATTTTTCACAAACCTTTGAAGTGGCGCAGGGCGTGCCGCCGCTGCAAAATTTCGCGGGCGGCGCGGCGATGCGGCAATTTTTCCCGATGGTCAACACGCTGGTATGCGATGTGATTCAGCGCATCGGATCGAGCGGTTTTGTGATGACGCCCACAGAGGCCGATCTGGAGCAGCCGGAAATTTCGGACCTGTTAAACCAGGTGCTGCGCGGGCCGGACATGGAGGCGCGCCAGAAAGTGCGCCTGCAAAAACTGGCCTGGGACGCTGTCGCCACGCAATTTGGCAGCCGCCAGCAGCATTATGAAATATTTTACAGCGGCGATCCCTATGTGGGCCGGGTGCAGCAATATGGCGCCCCCGAACGCGCCCGCTGCGAAGCGCTGGTGGACAGGCTGCTGAGCGAGGGGGGTTAATCGGGGGACAGTATATATACTGTCCCCCGATTAACCCGCTTTATTCATGGCTGAATTTGGCGGGGCGTTTTTCCACAAAGGCGGCCATGCCTTCGCTCTGATCCTTGGTGGCGAATTGCGAATGGAACAGGCGCCGCTCGAAACGCACGCCTTCGCTTAACGATACTTCATAGGCGCGGTTGACGGATTCCTTGGTCATCATGGCGATGGGCAGGGATTTTTCAGCGATGACAGCGGCAACTTTCAATGCCTCGGCCACCAGATCGGCGGCAGGCACGATGCGGCTGACCAGGCCCGCGCGTTCCGCCTCGGCCGCATCCATCATGCGCCCGGTCAGGCACATTTCCATCGCCTTGGATTTACCCACGAACCGCGTCAGGCGCTGGGTGCCGCCCGCGCCCGGCATGACGCCCAGATTGATTTCCGGCTGGCCGAATTTGGCGGTGTCGGCAGCTAGAATAAAATCGCACATCATCGCCAGTTCGCAGCCGCCACCCAGCGCAAAGCCCGCAACAGCGGCGATCACCGGCTTGCGCGCGCGTGTTACCCGCTCCCAATTGGCAGTGATGAAATCTTCCATGAACACGCCCATATAGGTTTTGGACTGCATTTCCTTGATATCGGCGCCCGCGGCAAAGGCGCGTTCGCTGCCGGTAATGACCAGGCAGCCAATTCCGGGATCGGCCTCAAATTTATCAATGGCCTGCCCCAGCTCGTCCATCAGCGCCTTGCACAGGGCATTCAGCGCCTGCGGCCGGTTCAGCCGGATCAACCCAACCCGGCCATGCGTTTCAACGAGAATATTTTCATAGCTCATCTGGATGCTCCTGTTTTGTTTGGCCGTTTGTAGCATGAAACTTTCAGCGCTGACAGCCGGGGCAGAAAAAGCTGGATCGCCCGGATTGCACGATGCGCACAATGGTTTTTTCGCAATTCCTGCAAGGTTCGCCTTCACGGCCATAAACATCAAAGCCATGCTGGAAATAGCCGAGACTGCCATCAGCGGCAGCGTAATCACGCAGGGTGGAGCCGCCCGCTGCGATGGCGTCCTGCAACACGGTGCGAATGGCCTGTGATAATTTTCCGGCCCTCGCGCCTTTGAGCGTGCCAGCCTGGCGCAGCGGTGAAAGGCGCGCGCGAAACAGCGCCTCGCAGACATAAATATTGCCAAGGCCCGCAATGATGCGCTGGTCCAGCAATGCTGCCTTGAGGGGCGTGCGGCGGCCCGCAAATTTATCCGCCAGATAGGCGCCGCTGAGTTCATTGCCCAGCGGTTCAATACCCAGCTCCCTGAGAAACCGGTTATCCGCCTGTTGGCCCGGCGCAATCAGATCCATAAATCCAAAACGCCGGGGATCGCTGTAAACCAGCCGCACCCCATTGTCGAGATGCAGAACTACATGATCATGCGCCCTGGCTTCGGGATCAAAACTGTAACGCCCGGTCATGCCCAGATGCGACAGCAGAACGCCGCCGCTGTCCAGCGCGATCAGCAGATATTTCGCCCGCCGCGCCACGTCAAGGATGGTTTGCCCTGTCAGCGCGTGCGCAAACCCTTCCACGAATGGAAAACGCAAATCCGCCCGGTTAAGATCAACCCGAACGATCCGCCGCCCGGTCAGGCGCGGCGCCAGTCCGGCGCGGATGGTTTCGACCTCGGGTAATTCAGGCATGCGCAGCCATTGCGGAGTTTGTCAGCCGCACCGGCTTCACACAATTTCCAGCGGCGCTTGCGGAACTTTTGCCCAATGCCCGGCGTCATGCCCATAGAAAATCCGCGCGCCGTTTTTTTGCAATTCGCGGAATTTATGCAAACTGGCCAGCATGCCGGCGCGGTCATGCATAAAGTTGCGATGCGGCAGATGCAAATCCTCCAGCGTCCTGCGCAGATAGCACGCATCGCCGGTCAGAATAACATCGCCGGAGGCCAGTTTGATTTTCATCGACTGATGGCCCGGCGTGTGGCCATAGGTCGGAAACAACATCACACTGCCATCGCCAAACAGATCATGCTCGCCGCTGATCTGTTTCACATCCTGGCCAAGATCAAAATCGCGGCGGTTAAAACCATTTTGCTGCGCCAGGTCCGGGTCCATCGCCGCCGCCCATTCCGGGCGCTGCACGATCATGGGCGCATTGGGGATCTGGTCATTGCCGCCTGCATGGTCAAAATGCAAATGCGAATTTATCAGATAGTCTATATCCTCCGGACCGGTATCCAGTGTGGCCAGCCGGGCGCGCAATTCCTCTCCGGGCTTGAATTCAACTTTGGTCTGCGCGGCAAAAGCCCCAAGCCGTTCCGAGGGATCGGTTTGCAGGCTGGTATGCAGGCCGCTGTCAAACACCGCCTTGCCTTTGGGGTGCACGATCAGATAGCCCGGAATGGGCAGGCGCATTTCCCCTGTCACGCCCTCAAGAATGAATTTTGCCGGAAGCGTAAGCCAGCCGCAGGTCATGGCGAAAAGCCGCAGCGTCATTTTCTTCCTCCATCTTTCTGACTGATCGTGCAATTATGCAGGCCCAGAGGCCGGATTGAAAAGCGCAAATTCATGCTTACCTTAATTTGGTCATACTTGCCCGCCAGGCTGGGCGCCATGTCCGGATGGCCGGAATGAAAATCAATCAGGGAGCTGTCAATGAACCACAAGATTGGGAACCACAAGATTGGGAACCACAAGATTGGGAATCACAGTATTGGGAACCACAGGATTGGTAAACACCAGGTTGGTAAACGCGCGCTTGCGCCAAAATTTATGGCGGCGGCATTGCTGGCGCTGGCATGCGCCAGTCTTCCCGCAACCGCCCAGGCTGGCGGTATGGGCGGTGAATATTTTAAGAAATCCGACACCAATAATGATGGCGCGCTGACGCTGGAAGAAATGTCGGCGGCCCGCCTGCAACATTTGCAGGGCGCGGATAGCGACAAGGACGGGTTCATCTCCGCCGCTGAGTTGAGCGAACATCGCGCCGCCATGATACGCGCCAATCAGGACAAGCATTTCACAGGTTTTTCCGGCCGGTTCGACGCCAATAAGGATGGCAAGGTTGCGCTGGACGAAATCAAGACCTTTACGCCGCCTTATTTCGCCAAGGCCGATGCGAACAAGGATGGCAAGCTGACGGCGGACGAAATGAAAGCCGCCAAGGACATGCATCGTGGCGGCATGGATGGTCACATGGGTGGTCACATGGGTGGCATGGACAAGGCGCCCTAAGCCGGGAAAAGACGCTGAGATCCGGGTGTGATCGAAGCTGATTGCACTTTGATCTGGGAAAGTCAGCCAGTTGATAAAGCCGCCGCCATTCATTTGGCGGCGGCTTTTTTGTATCGCGCCGGGCCGGGAATCGCGCCAGGCAGAATGCATCCGGTGCTAGAGCGATTCATTGTTTATCCGAATCGGAAGGGGATTCCCAAATCGTTTGATTTGTGATTCAAGATGCCTGCTGGGGACAGGAGGCCAGCAGGCATGACACGACCCTATTCCAATGATCTTCGGGAACGCGCTGTTGGCGCGGTTCAGGCTGGCGGCAGTTGCCGTGCGGTTGCGGCGCGGTTTGGCGTGGCGGTTTCCTCGGTGGTGAAGTGGTCTCAGCGGCACCGGGAGACAGGCAGCGTTGCGCCCGGCAAGATGGGCGGCCATCGCAGGCGCGTTCTGGAACCGCATCGTGATTTTATCAAAGAACGCATCAGCCAGACGTCGCATCTGACGCTGCATCGCCTGAAGGATGAACTGGCGGCGCGCGGCGTTGCGGTTTCGCATAATGCGATCTGGCAGTTTCTGCGCCGCGAAGGCCTCAGCTTCAAAAAAAACGCTGTTGGCGGTTGAGCAAAACCGGCCGGACGTTGCGCGCCGCCGGGCGCGCTGGAAGGCATTACAGGGCCGGCTCGATCCGCACCGGCTGGTATTTATCGATGAGACCTGGATCAAGACCAACATGGCTCCGCTTCGCGGCTGGGGGCCGAAGGGCAAGCGATTGCGCAGCTTTGCCCCTCACGGTCACTGGCGGACAATGACTTTCCTCGCAGCCCTGCGCTGCGGCGCGCTCACCGCGCCATGCGTCTTTGATGGCCCCATCAACGGCGAATGCTTCCGCGCCTATGTGGATCAACAACTGGTTGCAACTCTCAAGCCGGGCGATATCGTCATCATGGACAATCTTGGCAGCCATAAATCCAGCGCTGTGCGCGAAGCAATCAGGGCGGCTGGCGCGCGGCTTTGGTTCTTGCCGCCATACTCGCCGGACCTCAACCCCATCGAGCGGACATTCTCAAAAATCAAACACTGGATGCGAGAGGCGCAAAAGAGGACGATTGAAGACACCTGGCGCCATGTCGGAAGCCTCGTCAGCACTATCAGCAAAGACGAATGCGAAAACTATTTCCAAAACGCTGGATACGCTTCCGTCAAATAATGAAACGCTCTAGC
>JBMOMX010000020.1:0-132206 GCA_049323435.1 Pseudomonadota bacterium | reverse complement strand
CCGCTGCCACCAAAACCAGAAAGGAAAAAAAACAGGCTTGACCAATTGCCCGCATCGCGGGACATAACATCCACCCGGGTCACTTCTAAATGAAAATCCAGGGTCAAATCTAAGTGAAAATTAACAGTAACTGGACGTAATCTGGATATCGGTCCGCGCACGCAGCGGAAGCTGGGCTCAGCGCGCATCATTTTGGCATGGCGCTCAAGGCGACCTTCGATGCATCACTCTGCCGTTACAAAAATGAACGGCGGATTATCAAGGCCAGGGAAATACTGCTGTCGGATCATGCGCCCATTACCGGGGTCGCGCTTACCCTCGGCTTTTCCAGCCACAGTCATTTCAAGGACATGTTCTGCATAATGACAGGAACGGCGACATCGCTGTTCCGTCAGAATTGGTTGTGACCGGCAGATCGTTCTCTTGTCTCGTTGAAGGCGCCTTTACGCAGCGGCGCGCTTTCTTACCTCAGCGAGGACAGCGATAACCGCGCTGGCGGAGGCAGGGTCGAAGACCCCCGCAACTCCCATCGGATCGAAGTCGGTGAAGGGGCTTTCGTAGAGCAGCCGCGGATCCATCTGGCCCTTCTCGGTAAGATGGTCGATGATCGTATTCAGAAACTCAATTTGGTTGGCTGATAGCGTACGCGCCGCCAGAAATACCGAAAAGGCGTTCTTGGCAGCCTCACGATCGAGACCAACCAGAGAACGTACGAACAGGCCCAGCCCACCGTTCTGCCGAATTCGCTCCAGATCATTGCCTTCTGCGATCCCTCCCTCGAGGAAAATGCGCTCGAGCTCCGAGAGGTCGGTGGGTGTAAGCGGCTCGTTCCGGCGGAGCTTGAGAATGGCGACATGGTTCTCGTGATCCCTGAGAAAATGCCGCGCCTTCAGACGGAACCGGTCCATGTCCGTCCCGACGCTTACGCCCCGTACATCGACCACCGACGCCTCGCCAAGCTCATCCTCAAAATCGGTGTAAATGATCGAACGGCGCTTCACCTCGATAAGCTTGATCAGGGAGCGCAAGCGGCGGCGCACCGTCTCTAGCATCTGCGCAGTCACGTCCTGCCAGAATTCGTCACCCTGAATTTCCTGAATGAACGCCAACTCCTTCGTGACCATCGGAACATTCGAGAGTTCTTCGAGCAGCCCGGCAATTTCTACAACGCGCTTGCGGAGGCTCGCAAAGATACTCTCTGCACGCAACACGGCGAGCTGAGTTCGCAGGATAAGCATGTCGAATTGTTTTGCCGCCACGTCGTCGTCCGTGACGCTGGTAGGCAGGCCGGCGAGGCTGTTCATGAGTTCGGCCTGTTCGTCGAGGCCCAGATGGCGCCATGTCTCTGCCTTGCTATATTTTTCGACAAGCCGCCGGTGCGGCCGAACCAGAAAATTGTCGAGGCTCATACCCTCGACTTGCTGGCGCAGCTCCTCAGCCAGTTTGTCTCTCAAACCCGGCGGGGCCTCAAAGGCTGTTTTTTCCCTTTCGGTAAACCCTGTCGCCTGTTCATCAAACGCTTCGACCGGTGGCGGATTCGAGGCATCAAGAGCGCAGATCAACTCCACACGCGTCGCGAAAAGCCGTTTGCTCAACGGATCGCCCGTCGCGCCGTCTGTCGTGGCAGGGTTCTGATTGAAAAATTCGAAGTTCTGGCAGAAATCGAAAACCGTGAAGAACGACTTGTGTCGGCCGGGCCCGAAGAGATCAGGGCAGAGCCGCGTACCGCGGCCGAGCATCTGCCAGAACTTGGTCTTCGAGCGAACGATCTTGAAGAACACGAGGTTGACGACCTCAGGCACGTCGATACCGGTGTCGAGCATGTCGACCGACACGGCGATATACGGCGACTTGTCCGGTTGCGAGAAATCTTCGATCAAGGATTGCGCATAAGGATCGCTCGAAATGATCACACGCGCGAAGGCGCCGGCACGAGACGGATAGGCCTTGTCAAACCGTTCGGCGATAAACCGCGCGTGATCCTGGTTCTTCGCGAAGATGATGGTCTTGCCGATCCGGTCGCCATCGGCGACGTGCTGACCATGGGTCATCAGGTGTTCGAGAACCTTATCTACCGTGTCCGCGTTGAAGAGCCACTTGTTGACTGCGGCCGGTTCGACCATGGCGGGGACCGATCCATCCTCGTCCCACTCGACAGCATCCCACGCCTCCTTTTCCTCGTCGGGAAGGTCATCGTAACGAATGCCTTCGCGTTCGAATTTGAGCGGAACCGACACTGCCCTGAGCGGAACCAGGAAGCCGTCGCTTACGGCCTCATCAAGGCCGTAAGCATCTGTCGGCACGCCACGCTGCAGGTTGAAGAGCCGGTAAGTATCCCGGTCGACCTCCTTCTTTGGCGTGGCGGTGAGGCCGACGATCAGACTGTCGAAATAGTCGAAGATGGCACCGTACTTCCGGTAGACCGAGCGATGCGCCTCGTCGATGACGATCAGGTCGAAGTGCCCGGGGCCGAAGCGCCGCGCGCCGCCGGCCGCATCGTCGATCAGCCGCATCATCGTCGGGTAGGTGGAGATATAGACGCGGCCCGTGGCGTCCTTGTCGGTGATCAGGTTCACCGGCGAGGCGGAGGGAAGAAACTTTTTGAAGGCGCCTGTGGCCTGGTTCACAAGCGCCACGCGGTCCGCAAGGAACAGAATACGCCGCGCCCAATTGGTTCTCATCAGCAGATCGCTAAGCGCGATCACGGTGCGCGTCTTTCCGGAACCCGTCGCCATGACAAGCAAAGCCCGCCGCAGATGATCCTTCTCGAAAGCTTCCGCGATGCGGCGGATCGCGCGCGTCTGATAAAAGCGCTCGACGATGGCGGGGTCGATCCACGCCGTCCCCAGGGGGTGCAGGGTCCGCCGTCTCTGGATCGCAAGCTCCAGTTCGTCCTTCGTCAGAAAACCCTGGATTGGGCGCGGCGGATAGCGCAGGTCATCCCAGATCCAGTGTTCATAGCCATTCGTGTAGAAGATGACGGGCCGCTGCCCGAATTGCGCTTCCAGACAGTCCGCATAGAGCTTCGCTTGCTGCTGTCCGGCACGCGGGTCCTTGCCCGTCCGCTTGGCCTCAACGAGCCCGAGGGGCTTGCCGTCATCGCCCCAGAGCACGTAATCGACGAAGCCCTCGCCCGCCGCATTGGGCATGCCGGTAACGGGAAACTCGGTATCCCGATGCTGGTCGAGGACCCATCCCGCCTCCCGAAGCAGAAGGTCGATAAAAGCGTCCCGCGTTTCGGCTTCGTTGTAATCGTGACCGTCGGGGGTCGCCAGGTTGGCCTTTTTGACCTTGGCGATCTCGTCCTGAAGCAGCTTGATCTCGGCTTCTAGTTTGAGGCGGTCGCCCTCGCTCTTAAGCCGTGCGGCTGTCTCCGCCTCCAACGCCTTCTCTCGTGCGTCAAAGTCCTCACGCAGCTTTCTAATCTGCTGCACGGTGTTCACCGTGATGGTGAGGGTTTTTTCAAGCGCGGAGCCGTCGAACTGGATGCCAGGGGCGAGTTTCGGCCCCTCGGCATAGGTGCGCATGAGCCAGTAAACGATATGAAACAGCTCCCGAAGCGCGGTAACCGCGCGCGCTGGTGTTACAGGCTTGGTCTCATGCGCGGCCGCATTGCCAAGATCCTTGATTAGCTTTGCCTTGGTCACCAGCCCGTCGCCCAGAAGCTTGCGGAAGGTCGGTTCGTGGATCAGTGCGGAAAGCGTTGTTTCATAGGGCGATCGAAGCGTCCGGTCATGGGCGTACATCCATTTGACCGCCACTTCCATCGCCAGACGCGTATAGAAGCAGGCGCTACGCGGGTCAGATAACGCCAGCGCCTCAGCCTTGGCCGCATGCTTGTGAACATCCGGAAATTCGGCTTGGAGGAAGGCGAATTGTGACATTTTACTTCCTCCCTATGTGCCGCGATAAATGCTGTCAGAGTTAATCAGATCGGTCAAATAAGGCGAGAACCCTGCAAGCAATACGCTGATGCCGACCAAATCACGCATCTCGATTTCCCGAATGCCGTTGTTGGCGGTGCCGCCATGCCGGATGCCCGGATAGTCCGACGCGAAGCCATAAAGGCATTTCATCGCGTCTTTGACCTTGTTGTGCGGCCATGTGCCGACTTGCTCGCAAATCTGGCCCAGCGTGTTGGCCGTTACGCCGGGGCAGCGCTGGCCGATGGCCTCCAGCAGATTTACCTGCTTCTGGATGCAGGTCTTGATTCGGCCGGCCGAACGATCGGCCCGAAGGTCTCGGACGGCATCTTCAAACTCCACCATTAGCGGATGCAGGTCAGCCTCGCGCACTGTTGCGTCTTTCAGATCGCGGATGAGGCGAGCAAACACGCCCGCAAGCGTCGTGTTGAGGCTGAACGGACGGCGGAGGTCATAGCGCAGGCTGTACTTGTCGAGAAGGGCCTCTGTCAGCAGAAAATAACGGTTGGCAAGTGGATCACCACCCAGATCGACCATCACGCCATGTGCCCGCTCCATGAACTCCAAGAGTGGAACCTCACCACGGAATGCCGTGGCCTTCGTCCGGCGGAAGGCCGATCGCGCTTGGTCGGGGTTGCCGATGATATCGGCAAGCGCGGTCACATCGGGAATCACCTCGAACGCGCCAATGATCTCGCGGTAAAGCTCGCAAAACAGGTCATCCGGCGCGTCCGGATGCTTGGCCAGCTTCAACCAGATTTCCCGCCAGGTTTCGGACCAGACCCCGATGACCTCCCCTCTCATGGCTTACAACTCCCCGCGGAAGGCGCGATGCTGGAGGGAGGCGAAGAGGCCATCGAGACGCTCCAACTGCATTTGTTGATGCTCTCTGAGCTGGTCCATCTTTTTGGTATGCTCGGAAAACTTCTCCTGATCCGCCATCGCTGGAAGATCAACTTCAAACGACTTTAGATCAGCCAATATCACCGTTTTCTGGGCAATGCCTTTGGCGACACGATCCGCTTGTTGCCGGAGTTTTGGCGATTCCAAAACAGAAGAAAGAAATTCCGAAAAAACTTCATGGTGTTTTGGTTTTATATGGGCAACGTGACGCTGGAATATGAAAATTTTGTCGGTATTTATAACCGCACTATGACCATAAGATCCTACCGTCGTATATAATACGTCTCCCTTCTCAATAGGAGCACTCTTCGTAAGCGCGTGATAGGTTTCTAGAGAGACGTATTTGTTTGTCTTAAGCGATATCTCACCATCGCGAATATTGCTGACAAAGATGAACGGCACCCCCGATTCAGCCCATTCGGGTGACTGATGGGTTCCATCAGTCACCCGTTTGCAAATTTCGTTTAGTTTTACCCTTTTGGTCGTCCGCACTTCATTGAGGAGTTGGCATAGTATGGCTTGTTTCAAAGTTTTTAGCTGCCGTAATGCATCCTGACGCTTGCGGCGCAGGGCGTCGGCCTGATCGAGGATCGCCGCAATCCGCCGCTGCTCGTCGAGCGGCGGGAGGGGAATTTCCACCCGGCCAATAACCAATTTCGAGACCTCTTTGAATGTCGCCCCGTTTCCAAGACTCTCAAGATAATGGCGGTTGACCTTCAGCCACCAGTACAAGTAGCCAGCGAAAAGCTTGTCAGGGTTAGGGACGAAACTCTTGAAGCCCTGATTGGTCGCCATCGGAATGGCATTAATTGCAACGTGACCAATCGGCGCGCGCGAACTAAAGAGAACGGAACCCGCCGGAAGCATCTCGGCGGCGCAGCTTGAGAGACCCGCCTCTGTAATCTTTCGGGTAGTCTGGCTAATATAAACAGAGTCTAAATTGCTTAAGTCCTTGGGCGTTACCCAAGCAATCACGCCATTCCAAAACGCGCTATTGGTTGTCATAGGAGTGGCACCGCTGACAATGCGCGTACATTCCTTAAGCCGAACGGAAGGCCATACTTTCACGCCAACATCTCCTCAAGCTTTGTCAGGCCCTCGGCAATCTCCGCCTCCAGCCGCTTCAGTTCGGCGATGATGACCGCCGGGCTTTCATGCTCAACCTCTTCATGCACATTTTCCTTGTAGCGGTTGATGGAAAGATCATAGGCGCCGTCCTTCGCGATATCATCTTTTGCGACACAGAAGCTTTGCGCGGTGCGCGGGCGTTCGCGCTCGGCGCCGTTGCGCGCTTTCCAGCGCGCCAGCGCATCCGGCAGATTGTTCTTTTCGTGTTCGGCCCCGCTTAACGCTTCTTCCGGCGCGGCGCCGAGCTTCGCCTCCGGCAGCAGGGGCTGGCGCTTGTCGTCCAGGGACCAGCCATCCGCCTTTATGTCGTAGAACCAGACATGATCGGTTCCGCCGACGCCCGTCTTGGTGAAGACGAGGATTGCGGTCGAGACGCCTGCATAGGGCCGGAAGACCCCCGAGGGCAGCGAGATCACTGCATCGAGCCTGTGGTCCTCGACCAGCATACGGCGCAGTTCCTTATGCGCCCTGGAGGAACCGAAAAGCACGCCATCCGGCACGATGACCGCCGCGCGCCCGCCGGTGCGAAGCAGACGGAGGAAAAGCGCCAGAAACAGCAACTCGGTCTTTTTGGTCTTCACCACCTGCTGCAGATCGCGGGCGGTCTGCTCATAGTCCAGCGATCCGGCGAAGGGCGGATTGGCGAGAACGAGGCTGTAGCGCTCCTTCTCGCCGGCGATATCTTCCGCGAGGCTGTCGCGCGCCTCGATCACCGGGTTCTCGATCCCATGCAGGATCATGTTCATCGAGCCGATGCGCAGCATGGTCGGGTCGAAGTCGAAGCCGTGAAATGCGCCATCGTGAAAATGCCTGCGCAGCTTCGCGTCCCGGAAAATTCCGGGATGGTGTTTGCGCAGATATTCACCGGCCGCCACCAGAAAGCCGCAGGTGCCCGCCGCAGGATCGCAGATCACATCCTTTGGCGTCGGCTCCATCAGCGCGACCATCAGCTGAATGATGTGGCGCGGCGTGCGGAACTGGCCATTCTGGCCGGCGCTGGCGATTTTGCCAAGCATGTATTCATAGACATCGCCTTTGGTGTCGCGATCAACCATCGCCACCCTGTCAAGCTTGTCGACGACCTTGGCGAGCAGGGCGGGCGCCGGGATACCGAAGCGGGCTTCCCGCATATGCTTCGCCACCGCGCCTTCGGTCGCGATCTTTTCCCGGATGAAGGGAAAGACATGCTCATCGACAATGCGGAACATTTCACGCGGATCAAGCGTCTTGAAATGCGACCAGCGCAGATTTTGATAAGGCTCTCCACGGGCATCCTTGCCTTTGGGGAAAATGCGCCGCTCGATGGGCGTCTTCAATTGTTCGGCTCTGGCTTCATCGACCAGTTGCAGATCGTCCAGCCTCTTGATGAACAGGAGATAGGTGATTTGCTCCATGACGGCGAGGGGATTGGAAAGACCGCCAGACCAGAAGTCGTTCCAGATGCTGTCAATCTGGTTACGGATTTCACCCACAAGCACTATTCACCTCCCCCGCTGACGCGGCCCATGGCGGATGCCAGGGCCTCTTCGAACGCTTTACGATTGGCAACGATGACGGGCGTCTCGGCGGGCGAATCGCCTTCCACGTCGAGACGCAGCCGCTTTTTCAAGTAATACAGAAATGCCTTGCGCACGGCGAGCGTCATGCGCCCCTTGGGCATGTCATATTCCCAGGCCACTGCCTTTTGCTGACCCGGCGATAGCACGGGGTTCGGCTTCAGGACGACATCGAATGTCTCTTGCCAGTCCCGATCCTGCTCCGCGGCGATCCCCGGGGGGGCCTCATCCCGCAACCCGCGCCAGCGCGACAGAACAAAATCCTTGAAATCGCGGTCGATGTGGCAATAGCCGCGCACATGCCAGCGTAACCCGTCCGAACCAAAGGCATGTGGCGTTACCCGCCGCCAATGGGCATCCGGTCTGTTGGGGCTCATCGACTGGTAGTGAACCTCAATGGAAGCACCCTTGCGGATCACAGCGAGCAAGCTGCGGAATAGACCGGCATCCACATGGCGAGACGGCACCGGCATGGCCTGCGCATCGGGGGCGGCGCCGATCCAGGTTTCGTCAAGGCGAATGACGCCTTCGGCCTTCGCGCGTAACTGGGAGAGATACCTGTCTGGATTGGGCGTCAGAAACTGCGGCGCAAAGCCGGGACTCGCAACGTAGCGCTTCGCACTTGAATCGTAGAGCAGATTGGCGGGCGCCAGTTCACGGTATTGGGTCAGATCGTTCGACGCCTGCGGCACCGAAACACCAAAACGCTCTGTTATATCGGAACGATTTACGCCCCCCTCCCAAAAGGCCCGAAACTCAATGAATTCAAGGCGCTGCTCCGCGCCCCACCGTATTTTCCCGCTGTCGCGTTCGTTGCTCATGCACTTCCAATCAGAATAAAAACTTGACGGGTATAGTTTTATTACCCATATAGATACTACTCTCTTAACCCCTGGCGGTCAATCCCGCCGTGATCAAACCAGAAAAGGCGAAACCTAAAATGCCAGATGTTCAAATTACTTGCATCAACAAGCAGCCGCGTTCCAACGCGCACGAAGGGATTACCCATCTCGGCGGCGCCAGCTGGAAATGGACCCGTCAACAGGTCATCGACTCTATCCGGGCGAAGACCAATACCTTCTACACGCAGGTAAATGGCAAGCGCGCCAATGTCGGCGTCGTCGAAGGCCCAAACGGTCCCTATGTCCGCACTTATGCCGATGGCGTCTGGAACGATAATCTTCTGGCGCTGCCCGAATGCGCATAAAGCTGCGACCTGCGGGGGCCAGCGCCCCCGCAGGTCCAGTGTTACAATAAGTTTCTATCCAACAAAAAACTTTTGGTGAACCTCATGACATTCTGGCTTCTGGTCCTCGCTGCGGCGGCAGCCTTCTTTGCTTCTGTTTTCTCGCTTATCGGCCTACTGAAGCGGACCGCTCCGGCAAAGACCGATCCCGATTTGCTGAATAAACTTGCGGGTCTCGATACTGCCCTCAAGGACATACCGACGACGGTGCGGGACGAGGGGCGACTTCTCCGCGAAGAGCTTCACAAGATGCTGACGACGCATCAGCAGGGGCTGGAGACACGGTTTTCGGGTTTTGCGCAGGCGCAGAACGATCAACTCAACGCCATGCGCCAGGAAGCTTCGGACGGCAGGGCAAAGCTCGAGGAGGCGCTGAAGACCAACACAGACGCCTTTGCCCACACCCAGACGACAAAGCTCGGAGAAACCAATCAGGCGATGGCGAACCTCGCAGTACGGCTAGAGCAAGCGCATGAGAACGCGCGCGATCTGCAAGCCAAGGCATTGGAGGGCATTGCTGCAAAGATCCAGGCCCTCACCGAAGCGAATGACAGGAAGCAGGACGCCATTCGCGAAACATTGAGTGTCAGTCTGGAAAATCTGCGGAAGGAGAACGAAGCGAAGCTTGAGCAGATGCGGGCCACTGTGGATGAAAAGCTTCAGGGGACGCTTGAGGCGCGTCTCGGAGAATCGTTCAAATTGGTGAGCGACCGGCTGGAACTGGTGCACAAGGGATTAGGCGAGATGCAAACCCTTGCTACCGGCGTCGGCGACCTGAAGCGGGTGCTGACCAACGTCAAATCCCGTGGTGGCTGGGGCGAGGTACAGCTAGGCATGCTCCTTGATGACATGCTGACGCCCGAGCAATACGAAAAGAACGTTCGCATCCGGCCAGACTCTGGGGAAGTTGTGGAGTTCGCTGTCCGGTTACCCGGCAAGGGAGACGGCAGCCCCCTCTATCTGCCCATCGACGCGAAGTTCCCACACGAGGACTACGAACGTCTGGTCCTCGTACAGGAGGCCGGCAATGCGGAAGACGCGGAGAAAGCCGCACTAGCGCTGGAGCGAACTGTCCGTATACAGGCAAAGTCTATCTGTGAAAAATACGTTCACCCGCCATATTCGACCGATTTCGCGATCATGTATCTGCCGACAGAAGGTTTGTTTGCGGAAATCATCCGGCGTCCTGGCCTGTGCAGCGAACTGCAATCGCAGCATCGCGTTATGGTGACCGGGCCAACCACGCTTGCGGCTTTGCTCAATAGTCTGCAAATGGGCTTCCGCACTCTGGCGATCGAAAAGCGTTCGAGCGAAGTCTGGCAGGTCCTTGGCGCCGCCAAGGCAGAGTTCAAAAAGTATGGAGAAGTCTGGGACAAGCTTAGCAAGCAACTCGCCACCGCGCAGAACACCGTAAGCGAAGCGGGACGGCGAACCCGCGCTGTCGCAAAGACCCTGCGCGACGTTGAAACACTGGAACTCCCCGCATCTGACGAACTCGTTGTGTTGTCCAGCCTGGAGAGTTACGATGCTGACGACATTTGAATTTTCCTTCAACCTAATTCTAGGCCTTGTAAGTATTAAGTATAAGGTAACGTCATCGAGGTTAGTTGCCAAGCTCTTCCCCGGACCTCTGCGGAGATGCTGGCAACCTTCCTTGATGTTCTAGCGTAATGTCCGGGGGGACCAGTGCTTTCTCCAGATTTCTTATTGAATGAGCTATTCGGGGCTTTGGAACTTGTCTTCAAGGACCGCTATGTTGCGCCGTTTATATTCTTGCCCGCAATGCTGCTGTTTGCTGCCTTCTTCTGGCTTCGAGCGTTGTACCGCTCGAGACCCTTCATCAAGGGCGTTAAGCACCGGGGGGCGGCACTCAAAAAAGCGCTCGGAGACACACAGGAACCTGCCGCCGAACGGAACAGCTTTGCCGGTGCGTTCAGCGATGTTTCGGCAGCAATGGGTAAGATATCAAGAAGCGCCGAACCCCTTGCAAGAGCATGGCACGAGTTCCACGAGAGTATCGTGGACGAAACAGAGACGCCCATCCGCAATTCGATGCGCCCGAGTACTTATTTCTTGCGCGCCGTCCCGCGCCAGAAGGATTTGATTTTCTGGTCTAACACATTTGTGGGGCTCGGTCTTATCCTGACATTTCTAGGCATCGTGGTTGCGCTGAACGCAACAGCTTACGGAATGCGCGAAGGTGCCACGGCCGCGGAATCCCAAGCGGCGCTTCGCAGTCTTCTGACTATTGCGTCTGTTAAATTCTTTTCTTCTATCGGTGGTCTCCTGGCTTCACTGATGCTGCGTTTTGCCGAGTATCGATTGTCAAAAAAATGTGAGCGAGGAGCTTTGGCGATCTGCGACCTCCTTGAGCGCGGATTACTCTATGTGTCGCCGCAGGAGCTGGCCGTGCGCCAGCTCAGCGAACTCAAGAGGCAATCAACACAACTCGAAAAATTCAATACCGATCTCGCTATGTCGATAGGTGAGCAAGTCGGGCAGCAGTTCCAGTCGGTTATGGCCCCAATGCAGTCGTCCCTTGGTGATCTTAATACCAACATGGAAATGATGAGTGATCGGTTGAGCGATCGCCTTGGTGAGGGAGTCGGAAAGGCAATTGAAAGCGCGACCAACGGCGAACTTCGCGCGCTTGGCCAAACGCTTGAAGCCTTACGATCGCAGTTGGAGGGCCTTTCGCAGCACGTCCAGGGCTCTGGCGAGGATGCGGCACGCCAAATTCGCGCGGCCGGCTCCGATTTCGCTCAAGCCGCGAGCGACATTCGGGAAGCCTTCACCGGACTGACTGGCCAAGTCGGAGAAATGGGGCAAGCCATAGCAACCGATACGGAGACGGCGAGAACACGGCAGGCGGAATTGCTCAGTTCAACAATAGCTGGGCTGGAGGCTGCCAATGCAAGGACCGCCGACGTGATGTCCCAAGCCGCCGACGCACTTTGCGGTGCAGGCATCTCCGTCGCAGGCGACTTGCAGGAGCGGATGGGCGCTGCGATGACAGATGCCGCCAAACAGGCGGAGTCCGTCATTCGTGCCGCAATCAACGAATCGGGAGCGGCATTTGCGGAGTCAGGAAAAGCTATCATCGAGGCTGTCGAGTTGGCGGCATCGCGGATCTCCGCCCTTGCCGCCGCGATCGAAAAGAGCGAGCGCAATGCTTCGAACGCCGCGGATGCGTTCCAGACGTCAGCGGATGGCGCCCGTTCCGCAGCCGGCGCCATGTCAGATGCTGCGGGTGGGTTCGCAATGGCGGCATCACCCGTGGCAACAGCGGCAAAGTCGTTCCAAGACGCCGCAAGCCGCATAGCCGCAACCCTTGATCAAAGCGAACGCGCCGCCGCTGAAGCACTAAAGGAAATGACGAGCCTTGCCCAAAAGATAAAAAATACGCAGGAGGCGGCCGAAGAGGCGTGGACCAGCTATCGCACTCGATTTGAGGGGGTTGACCTGTCACTGGAGAAAACACTCAATCAGATGGTTTCCACGCTTGGCGACTCCATGTCCGAGTTTCGGAAGTTTGCGCAGGATGTGGATTCCGAAATGGGCCGTGCCATCAACCGGCTCGCCAGCTCCATGTCAATTATAGAAGAAAACTCTGAATCAATAATGGAGCTTGCAGAGGCAATGCGCGAACGTGGCGCGCAAACTGAGGCAGTTGAATGATTTCCACAGACGAACATTATTATGAGCAACATGCCGAGGAAGAGAATTACTTCATCTCGATGACTGACATGATGGTCGGTCTTGTGTTCATCTTCATCATCCTGATGATGTATTATGCAATGCAATTTCGTCTAACCACAGATCAGTTGACGAGTGCTGACCGCACCCGCAGCACAATTCTGTTCCAGCTTGAGGATTACCTTAGGCAGAAAGGGGTAAAGGTTGAAGTGGATACCAGGACCGGTGTCCTGCGGCTGCCTGATGAAATCCTTTTTGATAGTGCCCAAGCTGTCCTCAAGCCTGAAGGTGTAACGGCCCTTGGTCATCTCGCTGACGGGCTAATGTTGATCCTGCCCTGTTATACAGCTGGCGTTGAACGGGATATATCTTGTCCTCCCCTTGGCCACAAAATTGAATCCGTCTTTATCGAGGGGCACACAGACTCTGATCATTTCGCCGGCGGCGTCGGTCTCACAGATAACTGGGATCTATCAGTTGTACGGGCGACCAATACCTATCGTCAGCTGATCGCGATGAGATCTGAGTTGGAGAGCCTTTGCCTAAGTAGTAATTCAGGAACCTGCAGTCCCATTTTAAGCGTCAGCGGATATGCCGACAAACGTCCCGTCGCCAGCGGTTCGGACGAAGCTGCGAAACGTCGAAATCGGCGGATCGATCTCAGGATTCTGATGGCTGCACCCAAGGCAAGCGAAACTGCTCCAATCGAGGAGCGGCTAAAGAGCAAACAATGACGCTTAAGGCGACGCTGAACGAATCTGCTGATTTATTTCGCCTCCTCAGAGTTCACGCTCCTCAGGTCCGCGATATCGCACGTGAAGCCACCAAGATCATCGATAAGGGCGGCACCATCGGCCAGGAAGTATCAGTAGCTCACATTCAGGAAAAGCTCGTTGCGGCATTCAAACAGGGCAAACTGGCGAACTTGAATCGCCGCGAACTACGTCAGGCGCCGCGCGGGTTCTTCGATGGGTCTCTGCCAATAGCAATTGATGCCCCTCTGCGAGAAAATGTCTTGCAACTGATCGGTAGCAGGCGTCAAAAATCTGCGGTGCTAGCTTCTATTTTTCAATATTTAGAGTGGTTTGACCCTCATAACGAAGCACTGAAGCGGGTAGGCGAATGGCTTGACGATGTTGTTCGGATCTGGCAGTGGCCCTGGCACGACCGCGCAATTCGATACCAGTTATTTAAGGTCAGCGAGGCTCCTTCCCGATTGGCGGAATCCGTTCTTAGTAATGGAATGCCAGTCGACCGTGTCCTCGAAGAGACTGGTTTAAACGAATCTTCGGTCACTGGAAAAATGGTAGAGTTTGCTTTTGCTGAAGCCTGCAACGATGTCTCACAGGCAGATCAGAACAGAGCCGTCGTAATGCAAGAACGGCTTATTGCCTGGGCAAATCGGAGTTCCCGATTTAGTTACGAAAATCGCTTTGTGGACTATGCTAAGGCGCTTCTTGAACCATGGCATAATTTGGAGCCAACCGAAGCGCACCGGCGCGTCATCATTGGCGAACTCCTTGAATTTGCAGGTGACCCGCGTGTGCGGCCTGCGAAGTGGAAGAAGCTCAATGAAGACACCAAAGCATATGCCGTGCTCCTTCGTTGGCTGACAAAAGCCTCGGTCTACCAGTTCTTTGATATCGTCGACCGGGTGACAGATAATGAAATAATGTGGAAATACCGCAGGGCCTTTTGGACCGCCTATCTGGAGGCGGGCCATATTGAGCAGGCTTGGGTTGTATTCGGGGCCAACGGCGCGCGTCTTGCGCAGCAGGCGGCAAAAGAATCGGACGACAAGGGACTTATGAAATTTGGCAAGCTCGGGAGAGGCGGAAGCCGCAGTCCAAATCATACTGCTCTTGTAATGAAGATAGGTGATCTTACAATTGCAGAATGGAGTCATAACGGTAAATACAATATCTGGAAAAAAAACGACACTGGCGCGCCAAAGCTGTTTCAGGATTTTTATCAACCCGACGACCTTCGGCTTGCTCCCATAGATGGCAGCCATACATCATCTGAAAATTTTGGATGGCAACGAACGGTGGCAGCGATTATCAAAGATGAGACTAGACGCTCAACACCAACAAGTGATTGGCAACCAAACATGAGACGCCGTTCAAATGTCGTGTCTGTCGACACGGCTGTTGACGTCGCGCTGGATGCTTCGCTGGGAGTCGATCATGTCACACTGGACACGCCCGTCACTGTCTCGATCACTGATACATTCCGCCAGCACGTGCTGGACGCCATTGTGGACGCGGCAGACTGCCCTTATACCTGTCTGTCTGTCGAAGCGGCTGACGGCGCTTTCTACGCTCTCACAATCACTAACCATAAAATACCGGGCGGTTTGCCTCTTAACCCCAACATAGGAGACGGATTTAGCATTGAGCACGCGCCCGGTTGGCGTGGTTTATTGCAGACTCACCTCAATATTGAAACTGATCGGTGTAAGGCGTATATCGCGCTTTACCAGGCGGCGTTCGTGCTGTCGAACGGTTCGCCTATCGAAGCACGAGGCGATAAGCGGGTGATTCGGACGCTTCAGCATTCGGGCTATCTGGTGCACAACTCGCGGCGTGAAACATTCGCGCCCGGTCCAGCCATGAAAAAACATTTTCTCACTAAACTGTCCTATGGTCCGCTTGGACGCTCGGACGACTCGAATCCGCTATATCAGATTCGCATATTGCGGCTCCGCGCGAAATCAATACCGAGTCGGCGCGTTAATCCGCGACGACCCTCCCACTAAGGGACGCCGTTGATGTTCAGGTCTACAACGCCAAACAGTCTGAAATTATCTCACAGCCTCAATTATGAAACGGGGCATCTTGTCCTGTCTGGCACCGTTAAGAAATTGCTGGGAAACACACAGATTAAAGTCGACAATTGGGTTAGTCACGCCCCTAAAATTCGCCTGGGACTGTCATGCCTGCAAGCACTGGCCGAAAGCGAAGAAGTCACGCCAGATGGCAAGCGGCTGGTAGAGATGGCCGATTATGAGATTCGTCTACATCCTCGCTGCTTGGCAAATCTCGATGCCGGAACGGCCGACGCTCTACAATTACCTGCCGCTACGAATCTCGCACTAGATCTTCAGAGTGATCACCTGATAACGGACTCTCAATTTGTTGTCCGATCAAGGTGGGTGCGCCCTGGGGGGAGCGCTATCAGGGCCAAGGCGGTCGGCGCAATACTCGAATATGAGGGAATTCAGCGGCGCATTCCGGAACCACTTTTCTCCTTATGGACTTCAGCCAGCTTGCTTTCTGAACCAGCCGACGAAAGTCAACGCTTCGGCGCTCTCGCGTCTTTACAGGCACTTCTGCCAGAGCAGGTGCGCTCTTCATTCGAAGCCAATGGTTACTTGACAGAAACCCGCATTCACTATGCGTCAGCATTTTCGCTGAAATTAGGCCGGGCGGATCCATTCGATTTTGATCCAGTGCTGTTTGGGCCTCCTTCGAAACAAAATGCCGATGAATCCCTTGTTCCAGATGAAGAAGATAGCGTATTGCCGCCCAAAGCCCAGCGGATGTTTGCTGAGAATCAGTTCCGCCGAAATCGCGAAGTGAAACCCGCCTATACACTCCGTGACGGCGACTATGTCTATATAGACCCTGCCCTTCGTCCCGCACTGCAAGAAGTGCGCAATCTGCAATCAGCCCCATCTTCAGAAAGGCGCGCCTTCGTTACTAACCCAAGACGCGTATTACGGCAACGATTGGGCGAAGAGGTCGCGGAGCGGATCGGCGTGGACAGCCTGTTTCTTGAAACCGAACAGTTTTCCGCTCGGGTAGCCGGAGTTGACGTGTGGACCAAGCCTGTTCTTCCGTGGCTGAAGCAGACACCGAATAGCTGGTTGCCGGAAAAATTTGGAATACGCGTTGGTGAAAATTACGTTGAACTCACACCCGAGATCGTGGAACCACTATGCGCGGCGGTTGAGACAGCGATTGCCAACCAAGAGCCGACGGCTAGCGTTGAATCAACGATAGTACCCGCCACTGCGCAGACGCTCGCAGCTTTGAACGATCTGAAGCCCTTCGCTCAGGCTGCTGGGGCCAATGTATCTGAAGCTGCATCGGATCAGACGCGTACAGTGCAGATAACAAGAGATCGCCTGTTTTTGGTCGTTCGAGAGAATTTTGAGGAAGTCGAGTTCGCGCCATTTGCGCCGACCGTCGTTGTTGAGCCGTCTGAATTTGCTCTGCCAGACAGGCTGAATACAACACTAAAACCTCATCAAGTTGACGGCTTGAAATGGCTTGTTGAAACGGCGGCGCGCCGGCGTTCTGGTGTGCTGCTTGCGGACGACATGGGCTTGGGAAAAACCCTTCAAGCAATTGCATTCATGGCGTGGCTGCAGGAACAAGCGGGAGCCAACAAACGTCCGAGAGGGCCGTTTCTTGTGGTCGCGCCGACTGGTCTCCTGGCAAATTGGCGAGCCGAAATCGAAAGGCATCTAAATGCTCCTCATCTTGGAGAAATCGTTCTTGCGTTTGGCGGGAGCTTGAAGGGCCTCAGAGAAGAAGATTCTTTCGGAGAACGAGACATTGTGACAGGAAGGGCCGCTCTTCAAGCAGAGGCATGGAAATCCGCAGGTGTGGTGCTGACTACCTATGAAACGCTGCGCGACTATCACATCAGCTTTGCAAAATGGCCATTCGAACTTGTGATATTTGACGAGATCCAGAAACTGAAGAATCCAACTAGTCAGCTCACGCGTGCAGCCAAGTCTTTAAATCCCAAGTTTGTATTGGGAATGACTGGAACACCCGTCGAAAACCGGTTGCAGGACCTATGGTCAATAATGGACGTGATTTCCCCTAGCCTACTCGGATCAAGCAAAGACTTTGAGAGACGTTATCCGCCGACAAATACAGACGCACTGAAACAGCTACGGTCGAAGCTTGTGGACCGGCAGGATAACATGCCCTCCTACATGCTGCGCAGGATGAAGTCCGACCATTTGGAAGGGATGCCGGAGAAAATTGTACATGCCAAGCAGATTAAAATGCCGCCACTGCAAGCCTCGACTTACGAAAACTGCGTCCGCAGGGCTGTCGCAGGCAAAGCGAGCCTGAGCAGAAAAGACGGCATATTACAGATCCTTCACGAGATGCGGGGTATCTCACTTCACCCCATCGACCCGGAAGAGGCTCCCACTGATCTCGATGCCTACGCTGCACAGTCGGCACGTTTATCCTGGACGCTCGAAATCCTGAAGGAGGTTCAGGCCAAGAGTGAAAAAGCACTTATCTTTGTCGAGAGCTTGGCAATGCAAGCTAAACTGGCGACGCTTATCCAGACGCGATTCAATTTGCGACATCCTCCGGCACGTATCCACGGTGGAGTACCCGGTTCAAAACGCCAGGCAATCGTGAATAACTTTCAATCTCACCCGGGCATCTTTGACGTGTTATTACTATCCCCGAAAGCTGGTGGAGTGGGCCTTACCATCACCGCAGCGAACCACGTCATACACCTGTCGCGGTGGTGGAATCCTGCAGTCGAAGATCAAAGTACGGATCGGGCTTATCGCATTGGACAAGACAAGCCCGTCCATGTCTATCTTCCCTTGGCTGTCCACAGCGATCCAATTATAGGACCGTCAAGCTTCGATATCCGACTGAACGACCTTCTTGAGCGCAAGCGATCTCTCTCACGAGATATGCTTGTGCCACCGGAAGGTGATGAGGCTGATATCGGCACACTTTTCGAGGAGGTCTCTACCTTCGAATCGAAAGGCTCCAGTAGTAATTCCAATCCTACAGATGTTGAAACTTCTCCTACCTCCTCGAGGAGGCGGGAGGACGAGGAGGGTAAGTCACAGAAATCACAATCGCGAGAGCGGCCCTTGCTATCTCTACAAAATATACCACTTCGCTTGCAGCCGCGGATATGGCGATGCGCCCCAAACCAGCCGCGTCCACTGCCTGACATCCTGGATATCTTCAATGGGGCTAAAATCGGTCACCTCGAGATTAGCGACCCATATGCCATAGCTGATTCTGGCGCGCGTTCATCGCAAGTTGCGTTCGTCAAAGCTCTGCTCGAACGAGCTAAGTCTATTGAACAAGTCACGATCGAGTATAGGCCGCCGCGCGACGATAGCGCCGAGAGCGAATCCGATCAGCGGAGAGATCTGGGAACCCGATGGAGCACAATCCTGGGCGATGCAGCACAGAAAACGCCGCTTACCCTCAAACCGCGTAGAAAAACGCCCATACGCGACTTTCACGACCGTTTCGTATTTCTGAATTGCGTACGCGTCGGCGGTGCTATTGCCCGACATGAGCTACAGTTGGGTAAGGGACTCATCGCTCTTATGCAGATCAATCATGAGTGCTCGATCACGTATGTGCCTCCAGAGCAGTAGCAAGTCCTGAAGTCGGAAGAGTTTAAGTGCACATTGCCATTATCCATTATAAAATCGAAAACGAAAAAATTTCACACCCCTGCAGATATTTAGCCTGTAGGCGTTGGTTCATCGCCGTTGTCCCCTCCTCGCTATAGAAATATCAGATGCGAGTATTTTGTCAGAAGTAGATTTCAGTGTGTCGAGATAGTCGGCCCACCATTGCATCATCCTCACCCGCTCATCCCAATGCTCTCCCCGTGCGTAAGCGCGCCGGACATCATTATTCTCGACATGTGCAAGTTGGCGTTCAATAGCGTCAGGATGCCATTTGCCACTCTCATTCATGAGGGCGGATGCTGTCGCGCGGAATCCGTGTGCCGTCACCTCATCTTTGGTGTAACCCAACCGTCGCAGAGCAGCATTTAAAGTATTGTCCGAAATTGGGCGCATCTCGTCGCGAATGCCTGGAAAAAGGATTACTCCTCGGCCCGTAATTTGATGAAGTTCTTTTAGAATAGCGATGGCTTGTGCCGGCAAGGGAACGCGATGAGCCCGCCGCATTTTTGTGTGAGTTGCTGGAATGGTCCAGACCTCATTGTCAAAGTCGAATTCCTTCCATTCGGCCGCCCGCAATTCTCCAGGGCGCGGAAAAAGCAGCGCCATAAGTTTCAGCGCAGCGTGGGTGCTCGGTTGTCCGTCAAATGAATCTATTGTGCGAAGCAATGCCCCCAGAGCTTTTGGATCTGTCACCGCAGCGCGCGGCGTTACCGTTGGTCTGACAAGAGCGCCTTTGAGAGCAAATGTAGGATCGGCTTCGGCACGCGCTGTCGCCACGGCATAGCGAAACACACTTCCGATTATTGACCGTAGTCGGCGAGCCGATTCGTGCCGCCCGCGCATTTCGATCTCCCGCAGTACCAGCAAAATATCTGGCGCGCCAATTTCTTTGATGGGCTGGTTGCCGATCGTTGGGTAGGCGAATGAAAGCAGCCATTCGATTTTGGAAATGGTTATTCCGGCGCGGCCCTCCTGTTTTAACTTTGATACATATTCTTCTGCAATTACACGAAAGCTGTCGCCAAAAGCGGCCCGAGCCGCCTTCGTCTGCTTCTTCGCCTGAGAGGGATCAACGCCAGAGGCAAGAAGTTGTTTTGCGGCATCGCGGCCCTGTCTTGCGCCGGCGAGGGACGTAACGGGGTAGACACCCAACGCGAGAAGCTTTTGTTTCCCGCCAAACCGGTAGGCAAGCCGCCACAGGCGTGCGCCCGTTGGCTGAACCCATAGTTGAAGCCCGCCCCCATCCGAGAGTTTTCTAAGCGCCGGGCCAGCTTTGGTGTTCCGGCATTTCATATCCGTTAGCGACATAAGGGAAATCCTCCTGCCTAACGGCATGATACCAACACGCGGGCATCGATACCAACAAAAATACCAACAAATTTCTTCGATGCCCGATGTGCGACCTAGTATTTTATTCTGCGCTTAAGTGCGATGAAATGCAAAAAATATTAATTATTTCATATTATTATACATGAATCAGGATAAGTCGACGTAACAGGGGATGGGTGGGGAGAGGAGGAAGTGGTGCCGCCTGCGTGACTCGAACACGCGACCCCCGCATTACGAATGCGATGCTCTACCAGCTGAGCTAAGGCGGCCTGGGCTTATACGTGCCGGTGTATCAAAGTGATGCGCCTTGCGCAAGCAATCCCGGCGCGGCGGGATTTTGGCCCTGTAAGGGGCCTGCTATATCCCAATGAATGCTGTCAAACTCGCCACAGGACGGGCAGAGCATATGCCAGACCTGAGCCTGCTTGCCGCAGGCCTGGCATTGCCAGGACGGATCGGGCGCCGCCAACGGGGCGCGGGCCAGCCAGCGCTGCGCCTCCTCGGCCCCCAGCCCCTGCGCCTGAGCAAGTTTCGCCATCAGCAGGCAGGCCCGATGGCTTGGCTCGACGGTCTCTGAGCCAAGCAGGGGTTTCAGCAATTCACGCGCCCGTGCCGTTTCACCCACGGCCAGCGCGTTCTCTACCGCCAGAATGCGGCTTTCGGGATGATCGGGATTGGCCGCAATCAGACGGCGCATCCGCACCTGGCGCGGGGCTGGATTTTCATCCGGGACCAGAGAGCCGAAGGCTGCCGCCAGATCGGGATGTGGAGCGCGCGCCCAGGTCTTTTCCAGCAGCCGTGCGGCCTTGTCCGGTTTGCCGGAGGCGGCCAGAAGACGTGCCGCCAGCACCGCCGCCGGAACCAGATCGGGGGCGCCCTTGACGGCGCTCTGCGCCAAACCGAGCGCCTGCACGTCCGCCCCCTGTTCCAGCGCCTGACAGGCCTCTGCATAGGCCAGAATGGCCTGACGGCGTGTGCGCTCCACCCGTGTGATCAACCGGTTCTGTGCAGCGCGGCCAAGGGTTTCGCGGGCCAGCGGCCAGGCCCCGGTGGCGCATTCAATTTCAAACTTGTTACGGATAAGCCAGGGGCTTTTGGGATAAAGCCGCAGCGCGCGTTCCACCAGCCGTCCTGCATAATCCATATCGCCCTGACGCAGCGCCTGCCCCAGTAATCCCCGCAGTCCGAGAAATTCCGTTTCGCCCGATCGCAGCAGGGCCTGAAAAAATTCGCGCGCCGCCACATCATCCTTGCGCAGTTCAGCCGCCTGGGCCTGCATCAGCAGGCTTAGCGGCGCATCCGGCAACAACCGGCCCGCACGCGCGCCATAGCGCCGCGCCGCGTCAGCATCGCCCGCAGCGATGGCGGTCATGCCGCGGGTCAGCGCCACCATGCCAGTGCGGCTTCTGGCAAGATTGCCGGACGCGCCGCGCCAGCGTCCATAAATCCAGAAGGGCGCGCGCATGAGCGCGTACAGAACAACACCAAGCACAAGCAGCAGGCCAAAGCTGGTCTCAATGCGGTAGCCCTGCCAGTCCATCTCCAAACGGCCGGGATTGTCCGCCAGCCAGGCGATGAGGCCCGCCACCGCCACGATGCTGATAAACAGGCGTAACAGTCTACCCATCGCCGCGTCATTCCCCCGTTTGGCCGGTGACAGGCAGACTGCCGGGGGCTGGCGCTGGCGCGGGAGATGCAATCGCGTCAATTTGTTGGGTCAGGGTTGCGCTCAATTGCGCCAATGCCTGTTCCGCCATCAGACGCGCGCGGGCATCCTTCAGCCAGCCGGAAGCCGCATCCGCTGCGGGCCCGCCCAGCGCACCCAATTCCTGCACCGCAGCATCAAGATCGCCTGCCTCCAGCCGTGTTTGCGCACGGGCCACCCTTGCGGGAACATCTTCGCCCTCGCGTTCGCCCAGCGGGCGGATCATGATCAGGGACATCACAAAGGCATAGGTCCGCCCTGCCCAATCCTGCGGCACGCCCGCAACCGAATCGGCGCGCACAATGCCGGCCGCGGCCGTATCAAAACGCGCCAGCAAGGCAGCCCGGGTGGCAATGCCGCCCGGCGCATAGGGACGCAAGCGGGCAACCGGCGTGTCCGGTGCTTCGGGCCCGAGCAAATCAGCCAGCGCTTCGAGTTGCACAGCAAACGGCCCAGACCCCGCAAGGGCCCTTTCCAGTTCACGCAGGCCAAGCGCAAAAGAAATAGACCGGGCTTCGCCACCCAATGGCTGCGCCGCCTGCACCGCCTCCAGAGCCGAGAGACGGGCATTTAATGTGGTCATTGCCGTATTGATCGCATCCAGACTGCCGGAAATGGCGCGAACCGCATCCGCCAATTGCGCCACCGCAGCCGAATCCGCCGCCCCGTTCGCCACAGAAGACGCGCCCGTAGCGCTTTTCACTTGCTGCATGTCTGATTCCAGTTCCGACACGCGCAGGGTAATCTGGGCCAGCGCATTGACCACCGGGAGGCTGGCCACCTGCTCCGCGGATGCGGGCACCGGGGCAGCCGCTGGTGCGGGCGCTGGCAGGGCAAGCCGTACAGAGGCGCGCTGCAAGGACCACCAGCCCCCGATGGCGGCCGCGCTCAAAACCACCAGCAACAGGCCGTAAAGCGCCAGACGCCGGGAAATGCGCAGACGTTTCGGCGTTTTCGGCCGGGTATTTTCGGGATTTTCCTGCATCAGGCTGGGCAATTCATGGCGCGAGCAAGGCGAGCATCGCCGCCTGGTCCGGCGCGCTGGCCACCTTGACGGAACGCCAGGGCAGACTGTCCGCGACTTCGGCGACCGCTTCGCTGAGACATAGCGCGCGGATACGGCGGCAGGCTTCGACCAGCCGGTTTTCAATAATCAGATCGGCAAAAATCTGCGCCGTGCGCGGGGAATAAAACAGCACGCCCTCCAGCTCTCCCTTGCTGAAACTGGTAATGGTGGAAGCGCTGAGGCATGTCGCAGGCTCCGATTCATACAAACGGACGCGAAACACATTGAAACCGTCCTTTTGCAGCAGATCTTTCAGTTCGCGGGCCACAACGGTTCCCGATACATGCATCAAAATCCCATCCTCAGGTTTTAGCGCCGCAGACACCAGTTGCGCCAGCGCCAGGACATCGCCGCCGGCCGCGTGCACCCGGCGAAATCCCATGTCCCGCGCAACAGCGGCGCTGGCCTCGCCAACCGTATAGACCGGAACGCGGCGGTTAAGCGATATATCTGAAAAAGCGCGAACCCCATTGGCACTGCTGAACAGCAGGGCCTGCACCCCATCCGTATCCAGTTGCACATCATCAAAAGTGGTGATGCGCAGCATAGAATCAATCAGCACATCATGGCCCAGTGCGCGCACCGCCAAGGCAAGCTGCGCCGCGTCTTCTTCCGGCCGGGTGATCAGATAGCGCATGGTTTGCTCCTTGTTCCGCTTTGGCTCATGCGGGCAGCGTAAAAAAATCGCCGCCGCCGCGCCCGCGCAGTTCCTGGCCCGCATCCGCGCCCATCTGCGCCGCGTCCGCCAGCAGGCCCTCACGGGCCGCCTCAAGCAGGCATGAGCCATCAGGTTTGACAATCTGCCCGCGCAGGCGCAGGCGGCCGCCCGGAAGAATTTCCGCCAGCGCCGCAATAGGGGTGCGGCACGAGCCATCCAGCGCGGCAAGAAACGCCCGTTCCGCCCTGACACAATATTCTGTTGGCAGATGATTTAGCGGCGCCAGCAGCCCGGCAATATGTGTGTCATCCATGCGCGCTTCAATCCCGATGGCCCCCTGCGCGACGGCAGGCAGCATTTCTGTTACATCTATAGCAGACGCCATGCCGCCATCCAAGCCAAGCCGCTTCAGGCCCGCCACAGCCAGCAGGGTTGCGTCCGCCGCGCCTGCATCCAGCCTGGCCAGCCGCGTCTGCACATTGCCGCGAAACCCGATGACATTCAGATCTGGCCGGGCATGCAGCAGCAAGGCCTGACGCCGCAAGGAAGAAGTTCCCACCACTGCCCCCTGCCGCAAGGCGCCAATGCTGGACGATGCCCCGCAGATCAGCGCATCACGCGGGTCTTCGCGGGGAAGCAGGCCGAGAATCTCCAGCCCGCCGGGCAATAAAGTTGGCACATCCTTCATCGAATGCACCGCCATATCTATGCGCTTTTCCAGCAGCGCTTCCTCGATTTCCTTGGTGAACAGGCCCTTGCCGCCAATTTCGGACAGAGCGCGGTCCTGAACCCGGTCGCCGGTGGTCTGGATCACCTGAACCTCTATCCGGGCGGCGTCAAGCCCAGGATGGGCCGCAAGCAGCCGGGAGCGGGTTTCGTGCGCCTGCGCCAATGCCAGCGGGCTGCCCCGCGTGCCGATCCGGACCGGCAATTGCAGTCTATCTGGCATAAAATATTCAGGCTCCTGAACGGGCGGCTAGCGCAATTCCTGTTTGGGTGCGATCGCGCCAGCCTCTCTCAGTGTCATTGCCCGGCTTGTCCGGGCAATCCAGAACCCCAAACTCAGCCCTCTGCGCATGGCATGGATTACCCGGACAAGCCGGGCAATGACAACAAGGAGAGCCCATCCGGTTCGACCTAAACAGGAATTGCTCTAAAAGCTGTGTTATAAGCGCTTTATGCAGGCAAATACAGACTGCCAGCCCCCTGAATAAAGATTAATCAGCATGTCCCCTGCGCCCCTTACCTTACTGGGCATAGAAACCAGTTGCGATGAAACCGCTGCCGCCGTGATTCGGGGCTATCCTGAGCTGCCGCGCCAAAATGGCCCGGTGGCTGACGGACAGCGTGAAATTCTGTCCAATCTGGTGCTGAGCCAGTTTGACGAACACAGGCCTTATGGCGGCATCGTGCCTGAGATCGCGTCGCGGGCGCATATATTGAGCCTGGACAGACTGATTCAGGCAGCCATCGAAAAAGCGGGCTGCGGCTGGGAGGGGCTGGATGGCGTGGCGGCAACCGCCGGGCCGGGGCTGATCGGCGGCGTGATGGTCGGGCTGGTGACGGGCAAAGCCATCGCCGCCGCGCGGGCGATTCCACTGGTTGCGGTGAACCATCTGGAGGGGCATGCTTTATCGGTGCGGCTGGTGCAGCCGCTGGCCTTTCCCTATCTGCTGCTGCTGGTGTCGGGCGGGCATTGCCAATTGCTGGAGGTGCGCGGCGCCGGCGCCTATGCCCGGCTTGGCGGCAGCCTGGATGATGCGGCGGGTGAAGCCTTTGACAAAACCGCCAAACTGCTGGGGCTTGGCTATCCGGGCGGGCCAGCCATTGAGAAGGCGGCAATAACCGGTAACCCGGCCCGCTTTGCCCTGCCGCGTCCCATGCTCGGGCGCGCCGGATGTGATTTTTCCTTTTCCGGCCTGAAAACCGCCGTGCGGCACATGACCCCCGCGCCGGAACGGCTGAGCGATCAGGACAAAGCCGATATGGCGGCCAGTTTTCAGGCCGCCGTCGCAGATGTCATGATCGACCGCTGCCGCAACGCCATGACCCTGTTTCGCCAGCGGCACACACCGCAGCAGGCGCACACGCTGGTAGTAGCAGGCGGCGTTGCCGCCAATCTGGCGCTGCGAACTGCGCTCGGCAGACTGTGCGATCGTGAGGGGTTTCAACTGGCCACCCCGCCACTTGATCTGTGTACGGATAATGCAGCGATGATTGGCTGGGCCGGGATTGAACGGCTGGCGCTCGGATTAAGCGATCCGCTGGATGTAACTGCGCGTGCGCGTTGGCCGCTTTATTCCTGAGAACCGGCCGGGGTGCACCATAGTGCGCATGTGGGGTTAATCGAAGCGCTGCAACTGCGCGCGTAATTCGCCTTCGGGATGGGCCTCGGTGCGCACCACCAAATACCATTTGCCGGAGGACAGGCTGTCTATTTGCGCCTGAGTGATATTGGCTTTGCCGGACATGATATTATTGCGGCCCAGATCGCCCCAATTAATTCCCATATCCAGTTGCAGGGGCGCATTCTCACCCGGTTCAGCGGGGCCATGCATCTGCACCGCGACTGGCGGGCTTTCCAGATCATAAAAACTGACGATCCAGAATAATTCCCCCCCCATCACGGCCAATTGCACACTGCCAAGACCGCCGCTTTCAACCGGCGGGGAAAGATGCCTGCCGCGCAGAATGCCGTTATAACGTGCAGGCTCGGCCAAGGCTGCCTGGACAAATTGCGCCCCAAGCAGAAGCATGAGACAGGCCAGCGCGGGCAGTTTCCAGGACTTTGCTGTTAGCATGGCGGTCCCCACTCTGTTCGTTTCTTGTCATTCTTGTAGGTAGCATGGCGGCTTTTTCCCTGTGCCGCAAGCCCTTCCTGCACTGTTCCGGTGCGCTGAACAGCGGCGTAAACCATGAATCGGCCGCTTTGGGGGGCAGAACCCTAAACCGATATATTGCCCGCGAGCAGGGCCAGCAGCAGCAGCGCGCCAAAATCGCGGTTGCTGCGAAACAGGTACAGGCAGTTTTCCGGATCCGCAGGCGCCAGCCGGATCACCTGCCATCCCAGATGCAGACCGCAAAGGCCGAGAACCGGCCAGAATCCCCAGCCCAAGCCGGCATGCCAACCGGCCAGCCCGAACAAGGTCAGGGCGGCCGCATAAAATCCGGCAATAGCGGGTTTGCTGTTCGCGCCAAATTTCAGCGCAGTGGATTTGATGCCGATACGCGCATCATCTTCGGCATCCTGATGGGCGTAAATCGTGTCATAGCCCAGCGTCCAGAAGATGCCGCCCAGATAAAGCCAGAGCGCAGGCGGCGCCAGCGTTCCCGTCACCGCAGCCCATCCCAGCAACGCCCCCCAGTTGAAGGCAATGCCCAAAAATAATTGCGGCCAGTAAGTGATCCGCTTCATGAACGGATAGAGGGCGGCCGGCACTAATGCCGCCACCCCAACCGCAATGGCGAAAGCGTTCAGCGACAACAATACGGCCAAACCAATGCAGCATTGCGCGATCAGAAATATCCATGCCGCAGGCACACTGACAGCACCGCTGGGCAGGGGACGATTTGCGGTACGCGCCACCTGGGCATCCAGATCACGGTCCACAATATCATTGAACGTGCAGCCCGCGCCGCGCATCACCACCGCGCCCAGCGCAAACAGCGCCAGCAGCCCGATCCCGCCGGACGCCAGTACAATCGCCCACCAGCAGGGCCATAGCAGCAGCCATGTCCCGATCGGCCGGTCGAGCCGCGCCAGCCGCAAATAGGGGCGTGCGGCCAGCGGCGCATAGCTGTCCACCCAGTTGCCCGGCGCATCGCGCACCGTACCAGCTTGATCTTTGCCCCTAAGCTCTGTCATGTAACAGCCATAGCATAATTATGAAGCTGCTTCCTATGGCCCCTGCGCGCGAACATATCCGTCTATATTGTGATGCGCCGCTCAGCCACGGGGCGGAGGTTGTGCTGAACCGCGAACAGGCGCATTATCTGCGCACGGTTCTGCGCCGGTCGGCGGGGGACAGTCTGGGCCTGTTCAATGGCCGCGATGGCGAATGGCAAGGCCGCATTCTTGATACAGGCAAACAGCTATGCCGGGTTGAACTGAGCGGGCAGCTTCAGCCGCAAAGCACCGTGCCGGATCTATGGCTGTTATGCGCCCCGGTCAAACGCACGCGGCTGGAATTCATTGCGGAAAAAGCCACCGAATTGGGGGTGCGGGAAATTCATCCGGTGATCACCGGCTATACGCAGGCGCCGCGCGTCAATATTGCGCGGCTTGAAGCTATTGCGATCGAGGCAGCGGAACAATGCGGGCTGGTAAGCGTGCCAAAAATTCAGGAGCCGGAAAAATTGCAGCAGGTGCTGGATCGCTGGCCCGAAGACCGGCGCATTTTATTTTGTGATGAATCCGGTGCTGGCGGCGCGGCGCGCGCAGCACTTGTTGCGCAACAGCCCGGCGCGCCCTGGGCAGTGCTGATAGGCCCAGAAGGCGGTTTCAGCCCGGCCGAGCGCGAACGGCTGCACGCCATGCCGCAAAGCCTTGCGGTTTCGCTGGGCCCGCGCATTCTGCGCGCCGATACAGCGGCGATTGCCGCGCTGAGCCTGTGGCAATCGGCGTGCGGCGACTGGGATATTCGCCCTGTAGCACCGCTTGACCGGCCAGTGTAGACTGGGCCCAATAAAAATGTAGCGTTGCGGAGGAACAGCATGTCGGGACCACAATCAGCGAGCGGCCAGATTGAGTGTGAGGCCGATCTTACCGATTACATCGCCTCCGGATGCAAGCCGAAAGATCAATGGCGCATCGGCACCGAACATGAAAAATTCGGCTTCCGCCTGTCTGATCACAGCACCCTGCCCTATGAAGGCCCGGCAGGCGTGCGCGCACTGCTTGAAGGCATGCAGCGGTTTGGCTGGCAGCCGGTCACAGAGGGCGGCAATGTCATTGCCCTGACTATGGATGGCGGCGCCATCAGCCTGGAGCCGGGCGGGCAGTTCGAACTTTCCGGCGCGCCGCTGGAAAATCTGCATCAGACCTGTAACGAGGTGAATACCCATCTGAAGCAGGTGCGCGAAGTGGCGACCGGGCTTGGTATCGGTTTTCTGGGGCTTGGCTTTACGCCGGACTGGACGCGCGCCCAAATTCCGGTAATGCCCAAGGGGCGATATGGCATCATGACCAATTATATGCCCAAGCGCGGCAATCATGGCATCGACATGATGTACCGGTCGTGCACGGTGCAGGTCAATCTGGATTATTCATCCGAAGCCGACATGATCAGGAAATTCCGCGTGTCGCTGGCGCTGCAACCGCTGGCCACCGCGCTGTTCGCCAATTCTCCGTTTACGGAGGGAAAACCGAATGGCTATCTCAGTTTCCGCAGCCATGTCTGGACCGACACCGATCCCGATCGCGCGGGCATGGTTCCGTTTGTGTTTGACGCTGGCTTCGGCTTTGAACGCTATGTGCAATATGCGCTCGATGTGCCGATGTATTTTGTCTACCGGCAGGGAAAATATATTGATGCGTCAGGGCAATCGTTCCGGGATTTTCTGGCGGGGAAATTGCCCGCACTGCCGGGTGAAAAACCCACCATGGGCGATTGGGCCGATCATCTGACGACTTTGTTCCCCGAAGTGCGGATGAAAAAATTTCTGGAAATGCGCGGCGCTGATGGCGGCCCATGGCGCTCGCTCTGCGCATTGCCCGCACTTTGGGTGGGCCTGTTATATGATCAGGGCGCGCTGGACGCGGCATGGGATCTGGTAAAGGACTGGACGGCGGAGGAACGCCAGGCGCTGCGCGACGGGGTGCCAAAACAGGCGCTGCACACCCCATTTCGCGGCGGCACCCTGCAGGATGTGGCGCAGGAAGCGCTGAAGATCGCCAGTTCCGGCCTGAAAGCCCGCGCCCGCATCGGCAGCACCGGCCTGGACGAGCAGCATTATCTTGACGTGCTGCTGGAAACCGCGGCAACCGGGCGCTGCCCCGCTGAAATCATGCTGGAACATTATCACGGCCCCTGGAAAGGCAGTGTGCTGCCGGCCTATGCGGAATATGCCTATTAAGCGCGCCGTTAAACTGCGTGCCCCTTGGCCAGATATTCCACGGACTGCATTTCCATCAGGCGGGAAACCGTACGGGCGAATTCAAAGCTGCCATCGCCGGCGGGGTACAGGCTGCCGGGCGGGCCATCGGCGGAACAGATCAGCTTGACGCGATTATCATAGAGCGCATCGACCAGCGTGACAAAGCGTTTGGCCTCGTTACGGCTGCCGCGTTCCATGCGTGGAATATGATCCAGCAGCACGGTATGAAACGTCCAGGCGATTTGCAGATAATCGGGGCCGCCCACCGCCGCCTCGCATAGATCGGCAAAATCAAAGCGCGCCACACCATGCGCGGCCTGCGGCACCAGCAGTTTGCGGCCCTGCACATCCAGCTTCACCGGCTTGCCGCGCGGCGTATCTGTGAGTCGCAGCCAGGCTGCGTCCATTTCGCGGTCGCTGTCTAGCCCAAGCGGCGCGTGATAGACCGGATGGCCGCTGAGGCGCGCCATGCGGTAATCGGTGGGGCTGACCAGTTGCACCACTTCAAGTCTTTGTTTCAGCAGTTCAATGAACGGCACGAATAATTGCCGGTTCAGCCCGCCTTCATAGAGCGTATCCGGCGCGCGGTTCGATGTCAGCACGACGATGACACCCTGTTCGAACAGCGCCGTGAACAGCCGCCCCAGGATCATCGCATCGGCGACATCGGACACCTGAAATTCGTCAAAGCACAGCAATTGCACCCTATCCGCAATGGCGTGCGCCACCGGGACGATAGGATCATCGCCATTGGATTTTGCAGATTTGGCAATTTCTCCGCGCTTGTTGGCCTGGCGCCAGGCGTGAATGGCTTCGTGGGCTTCGAGCATGAATTGCAGAAAATGCACCCGGCGTTTGCGGCTGACGGGAACAGTGTCATAAAACAGATCCATCAGCATGCTTTTGCCGCGCCCGACTTCGCCCCACAGATACAGGCCCTTTGGCGGCGGCGGCGTTTCACGTCCCAGCCATGACAGCACACGGTTGCGCGTGACATGCTTGTACTGTTTAAGCGCGTCTTCCAGGCTCTGCAGTTTTTCGATGGCGAATTCCTGCGCCGGGTCCGGTTTAACCTGACCCGATCGCACCCGTTCGCGATAGACGGCGCGCGGTCCCTGCATTCAAATGCTTATTTCATCGTCGGAATGGTGAAGTCTGCGCCGCTGCGCACACCGGCGGCAGGCCAGCGGGCGGTGACGGTTTTGATCTTGGTGTAGAATTTGACGCCTTCGGTCCCGTGCTGATTGGTATCGCCAAAGGCCGAGCGTTTCCAGCCGCCGAAACTGTGATAGGCCAGCGGCACCGGAATCGGCACATTGATGCCAACCATGCCCACCTGCACGCGCGAGGCAAATTCACGCGCCGCATCGCCATCGCGGGTAAAGATCGAAACGCCATTGCCATATTGATGTTCGGTCGGCAGACGCAGCGCCGCCTCAAAATCATCCGCGCGGGTGACGCACAATACAGGGCCGAATATCTCTTCCTTATAGATGGCCATGTTGGGGGTCACATTATCAAACAGACAGCCGCCCATATAAAAGCCATTCTCATAGCCCTGCAATTTGAAGCCGCGCCCATCGACGACGAGTTTCGCGCCTTCGCTGACGCCGCTTTCGATATAGGACTTCACCTTGGCCAGATGTTCGGCGGTGACCATCGGGCCGTAATCCACCTCCGGGTCCGTCGAAAGACCAACCTTCAGCGATTCCACGCGCGGGCGCAGCGCTGCAATCAGCGCATCTCCCGTGCCCTTGCCAACCGGCACCGCCACGGAAATCGCCATGCAGCGTTCGCCGGCCGAGCCATAGGCCGCGCCGATCAGCGCATCGCTGACCTGGTTCATGTCAGCGTCGGGCATGATGATCATATGATTTTTGGCGCCGCCCATGGCCTGCACGCGCTTGCCGTTGGCCGCCGCGGTTGCATAAATATATTGCGCGGTGGCGGTCGCGCCGACAAAGCTGACCGCCTGAATGCGCGGGTCTGTCAGGATGGTGTCCACAGCCTCCTTGTCGCCGACAACGACATTCAGCACGCCATCGGGCAGGCCCGCCTGCTGCATCAGTTCGGCCAGGCGCAGCGGCACGGACGGGTCTTTTTCCGATGGTTTGCAGATGAATGTATTGCCGCAGGCAATGGCGACGCCGAACATCCACATCGGGATCATCGCCGGAAAATTGAACGGCGTAATGCCCGCGCAAACGCCCAGCGGCTGGCGCATGGAATACATGTCGATGCCGGGGCCCGCGCCTTCGGTAAATTCGCCCTTGGTCAGATGCGGAATGCCGCAGGCAAATTCGATGACTTCGAGGCCGCGCTGAATATCGCCTTTGGAATCGGCAATGACCTTGCCATGTTCGCGGCTCAGCATTTCGGCCAGCTGGTCCATATTATCTTCGACCAGTTGCTTGAAGCGGAACATCACCCGGGCGCGCTTTTGCGGATTTTCCGCCGCCCAGCCGGGAAAGGCCGCCGCCGCATTGTCGATGGCCGCGCGCATTTCGGCGGCCGAGGCCAGCGGGGCCTTGGCCTGCATCTCGCCGGTCATCGGATCATACACCGCACCATAGCGCCCGCTGGTCCCCTGAACGTGGCGGCCGCCAATAAAGTGCGTAAGATTGCGCATCAAAACCTCCCGTAAAATCTGAGGGGCATTGATAGCCTCTTGCAACCAAAGCGGCAAGTGCGCCGGACAATTTTGTTGCGGATTGTCAGGAATTCGGGGGTTTCGCGGGTGCGAACAGCCAGCCGAAGACGGCGCCAGCCAGCATCGCGCCGACCAGCTGCGCCACAATGAACAAAGGCGCGTCCTCGGGCCTTATACCGGAAAATGTGTCCGTAAGGCTGCGCGCCACGGTGACGGCCGGATTGGCGAAAGAAGTCGAGGCGGTAAACCAGTAGGCGGCGGTAATATAGAGGCCGACGGCATAGGGCACGGCCTCGGGCCGGTGGCGCACACAGCCGAAGATGGTGGCCAGCAGGCCGAAAGTGGCAATGATTTCAGATCCAAACTGCGCCGGGCCAGCCCGCATATGGGTGGAGATTTGCAGCAAGGGCGCTTCGAACATGAAATGCGCCATCAGCATACCGGCCAGTGCGCCCGCGATCTGCACCACTATATAGAGCGCCGTGTCCGCATTGCCGATTTCGCGGCGCAGCCGGAACGCCAGCGTCACCGCCGGATTGAAATGCGCGCCAGACAGAGGGCCGAAAATCAAGATCAGCACCACCAGCATTGCGCCGGTGGCGATGGTATTGCCCAAGAGCGCAATAGCAATATTTCCGCCCGCCAGTTTTTCGGCCATGATGCCCGAACCAATGACGGTGGCGAGCAGAAACGCGCTGCCGATAAATTCGGCGCTTAGTCGCTTAGCAATAGTAATGGTACCTTACCCCCCCCGGGATTAATGACTATTCCTTGCCCATTTCGTCCAGCCTGCGCTGTAGCGACAATCTGTCGAGGCTGGCCATAGGCAGGCTTATGAACAATTCTATGCGTGTACGGATTTGCCGGAAAATCTCCTGAAAAAATGCACGCTTTTCCGTGTCGCTGCCTTCAAAGGCCGCGGGGTCCGGAAAGCCCCAATGGGCGGTCATTGGCTGCCCCGGCCAGGCCGGGCATATTTCACCCGCCGCATTGTCGCAGACGGTAAAAACAAAATCCAGCTTCGGCGCATCGGGTGCGGCAAATTCATCCCAGGATTTGCTGCGCAGTCCGGCCGTGCTGATTTTGGCGATTTTCAGCGTTTCAAGCGTGAACGGATTGACCGCCCCCGCCGGATGGCTGCCCGCGCTATAGGCCTTGAAGCGGCCCATGCCGTAAAAATTGAGCGCCGCTTCCGCCATGATGCTGCGGGCGGAATTTCCGGTGCACAAGAACAGCACCTGTTTTGCGTCCATACTGCAATCACCTTAAATCCAGTCAGCGTTGCGGCCATTCATAGCGGCGTTATGTTACCGGAATGTGACAAGGCTCTCCCCCATTAGGGTCTGCCATGCGCGATCCTTAAACTCAGCGGAACTGGCGGAAACAGTTGCGGATTTCGGTTATGAACAATTCGGGCTGTTCCCAGGCGGCGAAATGGCCGCCCCGGTCAAGCTCATTCCAGTGCACAATGTTCTTGATGCTTTTGTCCGCCCAGCGGCGCGAGGCGCGGAAAATTTCCTTTGGGTACATGCTGATCCCCACCGGCAGGTCCAGCTTGGCGGTGTTGAGCGCGCCGCGGAAACTTTCCCAATAGAGCCGCGCCGATGATGCGCCATTGCCGGGCAGCCAGTACAGCATGATATTGTCGAGCATTTCGTCCATGCTCAAAATATCTTCGGGATTGCCGCCATTGTCAGTCCAGGCCCACATTTTTTCGTAGATCCACGCCGCCTGCCCAACGGGGGAATCAGCCAGCGCATAGCCAAGGGTTTGCGGCCGCGTCGATTGCTGTTTGGAATAGCCGGAATCCCATTCCTGATAATAGGTCATGGCCTCCACCGCCGATTTTTCGGCCGGCGTCATGTCAGCCATTTCATCCGCACCCGGAAAAATGAACAGCAGATTCACATGGATGGCGGCACAGCCCGCCGGTTTGGCAACGCCGATGGCCGTGGTGACCGCCGCCCCCCAATCTCCGCCCTGCGCCACCCATCTGTCATAGCCAAGGCGTGTCATCAGCCTGGCCCAGGCATCGGCGATATGCGCAATGCCCCATCCCGTGGCGGCGGGCTTGCCGGAAAAACCATAACCCGGCAGCGATGGCGCGATCACATGAAATGCATCCTCGGCCTTGCCGCCATGCGCGACCGGATCGGTCAGCGGGCCAATCACCTTCATGAATTCAATCACCGATCCCGGCCAGCCATGCGTCATCAGTAACGGCATGGCGTTGGGATGTTTGGATCGCACATGCAGAAAATGAATATCAAGCCCATCAATTTCGGTTTTGAACTGTCCCAGCCCGTTGAGCTTCGCCTCAATGCGCCGCCAGTCATAATTGTACCGCCAATGCTGGCACAGCGCCTGCACCTTTGCCAGGGGCGCACCCTGGGTCCAGTCGGCGACAGGCTCGCGCTCCGGCCAGCGGGCATTATCCAGACGGCGCGCCAGATCATCCAGCGCGCTTTGCGGGATCGCCAATGTGAATGGTGTGATTGCTTCGCTCATGGCGCCGGACCTTTCCGTTAAAATGCCTGTAATTAATATAGCTTGCCATTATCTGCGCGGCGGCGCAATCAGGCGCCACGGCGCCTGGACATAAGGAGGGCTGTTGATTTTGGTCAATGTCATGGTTTGAACGGATCGCTAGCCTGCATCAGGTCAAGAAATCCGCTGCGCATGCAGCCGCACCTGAGGCCTGTGGGTAGGGATAGACGAATGATCTCGGCAAAATGAATATGCGCGAAATGATCAATAAACCGGCCGCCGCACCTCTGCCGGATAGACCGATGAGTGTCATGGACGCGATTTACGCGCGCCGTTCGGTGCGCAATTTCACGGCGCAGCCTGTTAGCACCGCCAGTATACACATGCTGCTTTATGCGGCGGTTCAGGCCCCCACGGCCAACCACGCCGAGCCCTGGGTTTTCGCCGTGATACAGGATCGAAAATTACTCGACCGCCTGTCTGAAACCGCCAAGCAGACCCTTTGGCTTCAGGCGCAGGGCGAAGATGCCGATGGCGCGGCGCGGCGTACCGTAAGCCTGATCAGCGATCCGGACTATCATGTCTTCTACAATTCAAGCACGCTGATCATTCTATATGGCAAAGCTTCGGGACCGTTTGTGGCCGCAGATTGCTGGCTTGCGGCGGAAAATCTGATGCTTGCCGCCTGCACGGCAGGATTGGGAAGCTGCGTGATCGGGCTGGCCGTGCCCGCGCTGAATTCGCCCGAATGGAAAAGGCTGCTTGATATTCCCATGGAACTGACAGCCTATGCGCCGATTCTAATCGGCCATCCAGCTGAAGCGGCAATGCCCCAAACCCGCAAGCCCCCGGATGTGATCTGTTGGAAGTAGCCGCCTATCCTGGATAATCAGGCAGTAATCAGGTTCCCTTGGCGGCCAGTCTGTCCATTTTCTCATGCAGCACGCGATGGGTTCCGCATTCTTCGGCGACTGAACATTCGCTGCATGCAAAATCATCGGCCTTGCGCATGTCGTGGATACAGACATCGGTGCCGGACACCGTGATGCCGTGATCCCGCAGGGATTGCAATGTGCGCGAAAAAGTTTCTTTTTCGATACGCAGGCGCGAGGCGATCAGTGTTTTGGTATAGGGCAGCTTGAACCCGTGCGGATCAAAATTATACAGAACACATAATTTCTTCAGATAGCATGCCACCATCTGGGCGGCAGACATGGTCGACATCTGTTCGGCCTCGATCTGTGCGCCCTGCAAACGGTCAGAGAGGCTGGCCAGCAGCTTTTCCGCCAAATTGTCAAAATCCTTGAGATGCGCACGCATCCAGGCCACCGGAACTTCCAATAGCGAAGAATCCTCAATGGCGCGCGCATTCATCAAGTGAATATTTTGTTTTGCAACCACTTCTTCCGTATTGAGCGAGTCCCCGGCAATCAGAATATCGTTGGTGACCTCATGCCCGTCCGGCGTCTCGCGGAAGACCTGCATGGCGCCCCGGCAAATCACAAAAAAATGCGTGATGGGATCGGCATGCATAAACAGGAATTGCCCCCGTTTGCAGGTGACGATCCGGCTGTTACCGGCAAGCATGGCGCCCTCAGCCTTGCTGATGTCCGAAAACAAAGGGAGCGCCCTGAGTGTATCCAGTGAGATAGTCATAACATAGCCCCCAACTGCAAACTTCCATATGCAGCGGGCTGACTCTACGGCCCCTGTAAAATCAGTCAACTTTTATTTGATGGATTTGACTAAGATCATATCCGCTGGCGGCGAAGTGGCCTAATTTCAGCTGGCTTTGCGCATCTTTGCGTGAGGTTCATACCCCCCCAACCCTTCCCCGTAATGATATTTCATCTACGGGGATTTTTTTTGCGTCAGGGTTAATGCGTCAAGCCGCATAAAATGGCGGCGGGGGCCGGAGCGGCCCTTATTATATTGATTTGAAAGGGATGGAATTTATAGTGGGCTGCATTCAACCGCATAGGAGGCATGTATTGCCTGCGCTTTCTGACTTTTTGTTTGTTGCCCGCGCGCTGTGTGCTGACGCATGACGCTTGCGCGGCCTGATCCTGTATCTGGTTCCATATCCTCTGACGCTGGCCGCTTTAGCGGGTTGAGGGTTTATTTCGAACCGCGTGTTGCAGCGATGCTGCTGCTTGGCTTTTCCTCCGGGCTGCCGCTGGCGCTGACTGGCGCGACCTTGCAGGTATGGATGAAAGACGCGGGCGTATCGCTGTCCGCCATTGGCCTGTATGCGCTGGTGGGTATTCCCTATGTGCTGAAATTTTTGTGGGCGCCGCTGGTGGATGCGCTGCCCATCCCCTTTCTGTCGCGCCGGTTTGGGCGGCGGCGCGCCTGGCTGCTGGCGTCGCAGGCGGCGCTGATGGCGGCGGTTATCGCCATGGGCCAGGCCGACCCGCTGAAAATGCCGCTGCTGCTGGCGGGCCTTGCCCTGCTGGTGTCGTTTTTTTCGGCGACACAGGATATTGTTATCGACGCCTTCCGGGTGGAAAGTCTGGAGGTGGACAAGCAGGCGGCGGGGATGGCTAATTTTGTCGCCGCCTACCGGGTGGCGCTGCTGGTTTCCACGGCGGGCGCGATCGAGATGTATGCCCTGTTGGGCGGCATGGGCGTGACGGGGCCGGATGGCTGGGCGATGGTGTATATTGCGCTCGCCATGCTGCTGCTGGCGGGGATGGCTGCCGTGCTGATGTCGCGTGAACCGGATGGCCCGGTCATGCCAGAGGCGGGCCTCACAAGTTTGTGGCAAACGGCGTTGCGTCCGTTTACCGAATTTTCGCAGCGGCAGGGCTGGTATTATATTCTGCTGTTTGTGCTGCTGTTCAAACTGGGCGATGCGGCAGCGGGAGTTATGACGGCGCCGTTTGTGCTGGATCTTGGTTTTGAGATGACAACCTATGGCCGGGTGGTGAAGGGCATCGGTTTTTTTGCGGTGCTGGCGGGCGGATTTGCCGGGGGCATGGCGGCGCGCAGCCTGGGCACCGTCACCGCATTATGGGTTGGCGGCGTCACGCAGATGGCGTCGAACGCCATGTTTGTCTGGCTGGCAAATGCCGGGCCTGATCTTAATCTGCTGATCGCCACCATCGGCGTTGAAAATTTCACCGGCGGTTTCGGCACGGTGGTGTTTGTCGCCTATCTTGGCGCGCTGTGTCAGGAACGCGCCTATACGGCGACGCAGTTTGCGCTGCTGACATCGCTGGCCGCGGTGGGGCGCACTGTGCTGTCTTCGGTGACGGGTTATGTGGTGGAGGCGCATGGCTGGCCCGTCTTTTTTATGCTGAGCACGCTTGCGGCGGTTCCCGGACTGGTGTTCTTATGGTGGCTGATGCGAGAAAAGCGCCATGATCAACCCGCGCATTGAAATCATTGCAGGCGATATCACCCAATGCCCGGTTGACGCCATCGTCAATGCCGCCAATGAACGTCTGAGCGACGGCAGCGGCGTCAATGGCGCCATTCAGCGCGCCGCAGGGCCGCAATTGCTGGCCGAATGCCAAAGCCTGGGGGGATGCGCCACAGGACAGGCGGCCGCCACCAAAGCCTATAACTTGCCCGCGAAATATGTGTTTCATGCCGTCGGCCCGGTCTGGCAGGGCGGCAGCGCCAACGAGGACGCCCTGCTCGCCAGTTGTTACCGCGCCTGTTATGCGCTGGCGGATCATCACGGCCTTGCCTCCATCGCGTTTCCCGCCATCAGCACCGGCATTTATGGGTTTCCACCGGCGCGCGCCGCGCGCATCGCCGCAACACAGACCAGAGCCTATCTTGAAGCAGGCGGCGCATTGCACCGCATCCTGTTCATAGCGTTTGGCGGCGAAGCGAAGGCCGTGCTAGTGGATGCTTTTACGGAAATTTTCGACGCCACTTAAACTGGTGATACATGGCTGGGCCGGAACGTGTAGAAACACGGCAATTGCTGAAGCACTGGAAAAATTTCCGGGGCGGCAAGCGGCTGCCCGATCAGGATGATATTCGCATGGATCTGCTGGCGCCGTTTGCGTCAAATTTGTTTGTCCTGGAAATTGAAGCGGAAAACCGCTTTATCATCAAACAGGCGGGCGAAGCCTTGCGGGCGCGTTTTGGCGGCATAGATCCCCGAGGTATAAATTTTCTCGATGTGTCCGAGCCAGTTTTCCGGGAAAGATTACGCGCGCGGGTGCGTTTGATTTTTGAATTTGGCTATGCGGCCTGCACCCATACACAGGTGCTGTCGATGGATGGCCAGATGAAACGCACGGAAAACCTGATTCTGCCTGTCGAAAACACCGCAGGCGGATTCAGGCAGGTATATGGCGCTATCTATTATACGCCCGGCCAGGATGAAAGCGCGCAACATGCCACGACACTTGATGGCCTGAAAGCCGTCGATGAAAGCTTTATTGATCTGGGCAGCGGCTATGCCGCCATCATTGACGCAAGCGAATTACCCGATAGTATTTTTCCCAGCAATCCAGATTAGGACAGTTAGCGGACGGCCTAAACCTCCGCCGCCGCCAGCCGCACCGCCTGTTCGATGGCGCGTACCGCGTCCAGTTCGCCTGCTTCATGCGCACCGCCAATCAGATGCACTTTCATGCCGGCCTTGCGCAGGCCCGCCTCCAGATCGCGCAGCGGTTCCTGGCCAGTGCAGGTGATGATCGTGTCCGCTTCCAGCAGCTGATCCTTGCCCGCCACGCGGAAATGCAGGCCGCGATCGTCAATTTTTACATATTCCGCATCGCCGATCATGGTGACGCCGCGCATCATGATCTCGACAAAGGTGGCCCAGCCGCGTGTCTTGCTGAGGGTCGAGCCGAATTTGCCGTGCGGTTTGCGTTGCAGCAGCCATACCTGCTTGTCGCACGGCATATTCATGCCTTTGGGTGACAGGCCGGCGCGGTTGGCATAATCGCCGTCAATGCCCCATTCTTCGTTAAAGCGCGCAATATCGGGTTTGGCCGGATCGCCCGCGCCGTGCGGGTGCATGATAAATTCCGCCACATCAAAACCAATACCGCCCGCGCCCAAAATCGCCACCCGCTTGCCCACCGGCTTGCGCCCGGTCAGCACATCCAGATAGGACAGGACTTTGGGATGATCAATGCCGGGAATTTCGGGTATGCGCGGCGTTATGCCGGTGGCGAGGATAACCGCGTCATAATTTTTGCCGGTCAGATCCTCAACCCGGGCGCGGCTGTTCAGGCGCACATCCACCTGATATTTGCGCAGCATCGCGCCATAATAGGCGATGGTTTCGGCATAATCCTCCTTACCCGGAATGATTTTCGCCAGATTGAACTGGCCGCCCAGCGCGCCCGCCGCCTCAAACAGCGTGACCTTATGCCCCTGTTCCGCAGCGGTGGCGGCAAAGGCCATACCGCCCGGCCCCGCGCCCACCACGGCATAATGTTTGGGCGTTTTTGCAGGCGCCGGGTTCAGGTCCAGCTCGCGGCAGGCGCGCGGATTGACCATGCAGGTGGTCAGCTTGCCGGTAAACGCATTATCCAGACAGCCCTGATTGCAGCCAATGCAGATATTGATCTCATCCGCCTTGCCAAGCCGGGTTTTTTTCATGAAATCGGCATCCGCCAGCAAGGGCCGCGCCATGGAAATCATATCGCTGACCCCATCCGCCAGAAGCGCCTCGGCCTGAGCCGGATTATTCACCCGGTTGGAATAAACAATCGGAATGGTCACATGCGGCCGGATGCGTTTCACCGCCCAGGCAAAGGCGCCGCGCGGCACCATATGGGCAATAGTCGGGATGCGCGCCTCGTGCCAGCCAATGCCGGTATTGATGATGCTTGCGCCCGCCGCCTCGACCGCCTGCGCCAGCGCGATAATTTCCTCCAGAGTGCTGCCGCCTTCAACCAGATCAAGCGCCGACAGGCGGTAGACAATGATAAAATCCTTGCCCGCCTTCTGGCGCGCATTGCGCACCGCCTCCACCGCCATACGGCGGCGGTTTTCCGGCGTTCCGCCAAATTCATCTGTGCGCTGATTAACCCGCGTGGCGGTGAACTGCGTCAGCAGATAGCCCTCCGATCCCATAATTTCCACGCCGTCATAATCCAGCTGCCGCGCAAGCAGCGCCGCCGTTCCGAAATCCTCGATGGTCTGGTAGCATTCATCCGTGGTCATTTCGCGCGCCACAACCGGATTGATGCGGGTCGGCACGGCGGAGGCGGAAACAATTTCCTTATGGTGCGCATAGCGCCCGCCATGCAGCAATTGCAGCGCCACCTTGCCGCCTTCGCGATGCACCGCGGCGGTGATCTTGCGGTGGCCGTCCAGATTTTGCCCGGGCGCTATATAATCGGAATTGGGAGCCAGCCGCCCGGCGCGGTTCGGGCCATAGCCGCCGGTGATGATCAGCCCGGTTTCGCCGCGCGCGCGTTCGGCGAAAAACGCCGCCTGCCGGTCATAGCCATCCGGCATTTCCTCAAGCCCGGTATGCATGGAACCCATCAGCACGCGGTTTTTCAGCGTGGTGAAACCAAGATCGAGCGGACGCAGCAAATTCGGATAGGCAGATGTCATTTCAAGTCTCCATGAAACAAGGTGCAGGCTGCAATGCCAGATCGGGGCAGCGCCTGTCTACATCAATATGGTTTATATCAATATAGCCAGTGTGAATGCCGGCATCGCAATGGAAGCAGGCGCGTGGCCTGCCTCCGGAACTGTGTCTTAAACGCCCAGTGCGATCTGGACGCCCTTGATCGCGCCGGTATAGATGCCCTGCGCCACCTTGATGGCTTCATCTTCCGGCGCGCCCTTGGCGTTAAAATTGCTGAACCAGTCAACCCGGCACGTTTTGTCACCGGTGGGTGTCACGATCAGGGTGGCGACATAGGCGCTGAACGGCAGCGGATGATCGTCATTCTGGATGCTGTAGGTCAGTGTCCGGCTGTTGGCGTCATGGTTTTCGCACCGCTCAATCACCCGCGCGCCATTTGCCAGCGTCAGATCGCGCAAGCAGCCGATGCCGGAACCGGTAATTTTCTTGGACTTGATCATCGGCCCTTCCACACCAGCAAAATCTCCCAGTCTGGCAAATACCTGATCGGCGCTTGCCTTCACCTCTACGCTTACTTTTGCGGTAGTCATCGTGGTTCCCTTTTTATTGTTTGGGTTAGCCCTGTGCAGTAACCAGAAACTGCGGCAGCACCATCATATAGGCGCCGTCAGCAATCGACTGTTTGACCTCGGCCAGCATCGCATCGGCGCGTTGGGGGTCAATCCTGCCGCCAATCTTGGCATAGTTCACCATATTATGCAGCACCAGTTGCATATGCCCCTTGGTGTCGGCATTGGCCAGGATTTGCACAGATACATTGGCGAACCCGGCCTTTTTCATGCCGCCATACAGCAGGCGTCCGGCATGCGGCGTGTGATAGGCCAGCTTGGCTGCCTCGAACAGCGCGCTCAGTTTAGCCTGCCCCAGCGGCTCCACCACCAGCATGCCCCAGTCGCTGTCGATAATATGCGCGATGCCGCCCGGCTTCACCACCCGGCGAAATTCCCGCAATGTGGCGTCGATGTCCGGCACATATTCCATGACATTCTTGCAGATCAGCCGGTCTACCGACGCATCCGGCAGCGGAATTTTGTCGTCCATTGCATGATGCACCGTGCTGGACGCGCCAAAGCCTGCCTCGGCCAGGGCCTTGCGCGCCAGCTCGACGAATTCCCGGTTCAGATCAACCCCATGCACATGGCCGGAGGGTCCGGCGCGGCGCGCCAGTTCCAGCGCCAATCCGCCGGGGCCGCAGCCATAATCGACCACGGTCTGGCCGGGTTTCAGATCGGCTGCGGCCAGTAGCGGCGCCATTTCCGGCCGCCATTTGAACATTTCCGTATAGGCGTTTAGCCGTTCCGGCTCCACCTCAACCCAGTGATCGCGGTAATAGGTTTTCTCATCCATGCGCGCGCCCTTCCCTGCGGTGTTTTTCCCAGTCTACCCGTAAAGCGGGCGCGTGCACCATAATCTGATGCGGCTTTTGAAAAAAAGGTAGGTATTGCTGACATAATTTGTTAGAATGAATGGCTGAATTTAGCCGATTTAGCCGCCAGCCCAGTGCGGGCTGCGAAAAACTGTCACCGAATTGGACTATTGATTGCCTGGGATTGTGGGTTACGCTAGTTTCCCCCGCCCTGCATGCCGGTTAGTGTAGTGGCGGGAAAAGCATTGAATTGAATAGGCGTTGTATGAACAAGACACCATCGCAGCTGATTGGGTTGCCGGAAGCGCAGGGGATGTATGATCCCCGCAATGAGCATGATGCCTGTGGCATTGGCTTTGTGGCCAATATCAAGAACAAGAAAAGCCACAAAATCATCAGTCAGGGCCTGGAAATCCTGCGCAATCTGACCCATCGCGGCGCTGTCGGGGCGGACCCGCTGGCGGGTGATGGCGCGGGCATTCTGATCCAGATGCCGGATGCTTTCATGCGCGCAGAAGCTGCTGCACTGGGCGTTACCCTGCCGGCCGAGGGTGAATATGCCGTGGGTTTCATGTTCCTGTCGCCCAGTCCGGCGGAGCTTGCGGCCAGCAAGGCGCTGATCGAGAAATGCATTCTGGCTGAGGGGCAACTGGTGCTGGGCTGGCGCGATGTGCCGGTCAACAATGCCGGTCTTGGCGAATCCGTCAAGCCGACGGAACCCAAAAGCTGCCAGATATTTATCGGGCGCGGCGGGAATTGCGCTGATCAGGATGCGTTTGAGCGCAAGCTGATGGTTATCCGCAAGCAGTGCCGCATTGCGGCCGATGAGTTGGGCGGCAATCTGGCGCGTTATTTCTATGTGCCGTCATTTTCCAGCCGCACTTTGCTCTATAAGGGCATGCTGCTGGCCGAACAGGTGGGGGAATATTACCTGGATCTGCGTGATGAACGCATGGTTTCGGGCATGGCGCTGATCCATCAGCGTTTCTCGACCAATACATTCCCGACCTGGTCACTGTCGCAGCCCTTCCGCATGGTCTGCCATAATGGCGAAATCAACACGCTGCGCGGCAATATCAACTGGATGGCGGCGCGCCGTCACACCATGCGTTCCACGCTGCTGGGCGATGATCTGGACAAGCTGTGGCCGCTGATCCCGGAAAACCAGTCCGATAGCGCATGTTTCGACAATGCGCTGGAACTGCTGGTGGCTGGCGGCTATTCGCTGGCGCATGCCATGATGATGCTGATCCCCGAAGCCTGGGCCGGCAACCCTCTGATGGATGACAAGCGCCGCGCCTTTTATGAATATCACGCCGCCCTGATGGAGCCGTGGGACGGCCCTGCCGCGATGGCCTTTACCGATGGCCGCCAGATCGGCGCAACGCTGGACCGTAACGGTTTGCGGCCCGCGCGCTATTTCGTCACCAAAGATGATCTGGTGGTGATGGCGTCGGAAATGGGCGTGCTGCCGGTTCCCGAAGAAGACATTATTGAAAAATGGCGTTTGCAACCCGGCAAGATGCTGCTGATTGATCTGGAACAGGGCCGGATTATTTCCGATGCGGAAATCAAGGAAACGCTGGCCAGCCGGCATCCCTATCAGGACTGGCTGGATCAAACCCAGTGCCGTCTGGAAGACCTGCCGGCGGAATATGCCGCCATGCGGCCCAACCGCGACACGCTGCTGAACCGCCAACAGGTATTCGGTTATACCCAGGAAGATCTGAAATTCCTGATGTCGCCCATGGCGGAGACAGGCGAGGAAGCCGTTGGTTCGATGGGCACCGACACGCCGATATCGCCATTATCGTCGAAGCCCAAGCTGCTTTATACCTATTTCAAGCAATTATTCGCCCAGGTTACCAATCCGCCGATTGACCCGATCCGCGAGGAACTGGTGATGTCGCTGGTGTCGATGATCGGGCCATTACCCAATCTGCTGGACCTGGATTCCGGCGGAACGCATCGCCGGCTGGAAGTGCGCCATCCCATCCTGACCAATGAGGATCTGGAGAAAATCCGGCACATTGGCGATGTGGAGGAAAATGATTTCCGTTCGGCCACGCTGGACACCACCTTTGCGGCCAGCACCGGGGCTGAAGGCATGGGTCCTGCGCTGAACCGGCTTTGCGCCAATGCGGAAGCCGCCGTTTTGCGGGGCGAAAATATCATCATCCTGTCGGACCGCAAGGTGGATCAGGACAATATTCCGATCCCGGCCCTTCTGGCCTGCGCGGCAGTACATCATCATCTGATCCGCGCAGGGCTGCGTACCTCGGTCGGCATTGTAGTGGAATCGGGCGAACCGCGCGAAGTGCATCACTTCTGCACCCTGGCGGGCTATGGTGCGCAGGCCATCAATCCCTATCTGGCCTTGCAGACTATTTCGGAAATGCAGGGTATCGGATTTGACGGCGAGGCAGAAAAGAAAGCCCATAGCTATTATATCAAGGCAATCTGCAAGGGCATTCTCAAAGTCATGTCCAAGATGGGCATTTCGACCTATCAGTCCTATTGCGGCGCGCAGATATTTGATGCGGTCGGCCTTTCCACCGCATTTGTGGAAAAATATTTCACGCGCACCAACACCGCCATTGAAGGCGTCGGCATCAATGTCATCGCCAAGGAAACCGTGGCGCGCCACACGCTGGCCTATAGTGATGCCCCGCTTTACCGCAATGCGCTGGATGTGGGGGGCGATTATGCCTACCGGATCAGGGGCGAACATCACGCCTGGACCCCGGAAACCGTCAGCCATTTACAGCATGCCGTACGGGCCGGCGTGCAGGCCGATTATGATTCCTTTGCAAGGCTGATCAACGATCAGAACGAGCAATTACTGACCCCGCGCGGGATGTTTGAAATTCAGCTAGCGGCGCAACCTGTGCCGATAGAGGAAGTCGAACCGGCGGCGGCAATCGTTAAACGCTTTGCCACCGGCGCCATGTCTTATGGCTCGATCAGCCGTGAGGCGCATACCAATCTGGCTATCGCCATGAACCGTATCGGCGGGCGCTCCAACACCGGCGAAGGCGGCGAAGAGCCGGACCGCTATGTGCCGCTGCCCAATGGCGACAGCATGCGCTCGGCGATCAAGCAGGTAGCCAGCGGCCGCTTTGGCGTGACCACTGAATATCTGGTCAATTCCGACATGATGCAGATCAAGATGGCGCAGGGCGCAAAGCCCGGCGAAGGCGGGCAATTGCCCGGCCATAAGGTCGATAAAATCATCGGCAAGGTGCGCCATTCCACGCCGGGCGTGGGTCTGATTTCACCGCCGCCGCATCATGACATCTATTCCATCGAAGATCTGGCGCAGCTTATTTACGATCTGAAAAACGTTAATCCGGATGCGCTGGTCAGCGTCAAGCTGGTGTCGGAAGTAGGCGTCGGCACGGTTGCAGCGGGCGTCTCCAAGGCGCGCGCAGATCATGTGACGATTTCCGGTTTCGAGGGCGGCACCGGCGCCAGCCCGCTGACCTCGCTCAAACATGCGGGCAGCCCGTGGGAAATCGGCCTTGCGGAAACCCATCAGACACTGGTGCTGAACCGTTTGCGCGGGCGCATTGCCGTGCAGGTCGATGGCGGCATCCGCACCGGGCGCGATGTGGTGATCGGTGCGCTTTTGGGTGCCGATGAATTTGGCTTTGCGACCGCGCCGCTGATCGCCAGCGGCTGTATCATGATGCGCAAATGCCATCTGAACACCTGTCCCGTCGGCGTAGCGACGCAGGACCCGGAGCTGCGCAAGCGGTTCACCGGCCAGCCGGAGCATGTGATCAATTATTTCTTCTTTGTCGCGGAAGAAGTCCGTACCCTGATGGCGAGCCTCGGTTTCCGCACCTTCAATGAAATGATCGGGCGCAGCGATCTGCTGCGCAAGGATAAGGCAATCACGCACTGGAAGGCGCAGGGGCTGGATTTTTCCAAGCTATTTCACCACCCGCCAGCCGTGCCGGGCGTAGCCATTCATCATTGCGAGCGGCAAAATCACAATCTGGAAAATGTGATGGACCGCAAGCTGATCGAGATGTGCGCGCCCGCGCTGGTTGAAGGCGCGCCCGTCACGATTACACTGCCCATTAACAATACGAACCGCACCACCGGCGCGATGCTGTCCGGCCGGATTGCCGGTCTGCACGGCCATGCCGGTTTGCCCGATGACACTATTACGATCAACCTGAAGGGCACTGCGGGACAAAGCTTTGGCGCATTTGCGGCAAAGGGCGTGACGCTGTTGCTTGAGGGCCAGGCCAATGACTATGTCGGCAAGGGCCTGTCGGGCGGGCGTTTGATCGTCTACCCCGCACGCGAAAGCGCAATCGTGCCGGAGCGCAGCATCATTGTCGGCAATACGGTTCTGTATGGCGCGATCAGCGGTGAATGCTATTTCCGCGGCGTGGCGGGCGAACGCTTTGCCGTGCGCAATTCCGGCGCGCATGCCGTGGTCGAAGGCGCGGGCGATCATTGCTGTGAATATATGACCGGCGGCGTGGTGCTGGTTATCGGGCAGACCGGGCGCAATTTTGCGGCCGGCATGAGCGGCGGCATCGCCTATGTGCTGGATGAAGACGGGTTGTTCGATCAGCGTTGCAACACGCAGCTGGTGGAACTGTCCGGCATTGATGACCCTGCCGGTGAGACAGTGGATAAAGCCGCGATCCTGGCCGACCCGCTGCGCCATGACACGGCGCGCATTCAGATGATGCTGCAAGCCCATGCCAGCGCCACCGGGAGCAGCGTGGCGCAGAATATTCTGGCCAACTGGGCGGCCTATCGCGGCAAATTTGTCAAGATCGTGCCATATGATTACCGCCGCGCCTTGCTGGACCTGCAAAAGGAAGCGATGGGGGAAAAGCCCAATCTGCGGCTTGTGGGTTAGTTGAATTTGAAATGATGGATATTTCGCATGGGTAAAGTCACCGGCTTCAAGGAATTCGAACGGCAGGAGCGCCCCTACAAGGCGGTTGAGGAACGGCTGAAAGATTTCAGGGAATTTGTCATTCCGCTTGATGAGCCCGAACTGGTGCGCCAGGGGGCGCGCTGTATGGATTGCGGCATTCCTTATTGTCACAATGGCTGCCCGGTGAACAATATCATTCCGGACTGGAATGATCTGGTCTATCGCCAGCGCTGGCGCGAGGCGCTGGAAGTGTTGCATTCCACCAATAATTTTCCGGAATTTACCGGCCGCATCTGCCCCGCGCCCTGCGAGGCGTCGTGCACGCTGAACATTGACGACGCGCCGGTTGCAATCAAAAGCATTGAATGCGCCATTATCGACAAGGGCTGGGAAGAAGGCTGGATCGTGCCGGAAATTCCAGAACGGCGCACGGGCAAGCGCGTGGCGGTGGTCGGTTCCGGCCCCGCCGGCATGGCGTGTGCGCAGCAACTGGCGCGCGCAGGACATGATGTGACCCTGTTCGAGAAGAATGCCCGTATTGGCGGATTGCTGCGCTATGGCATTCCCGATTTCAAGATGGAAAAACATCTGATCGACCGGCGTATTTCGCAGATGCAGGCCGAGGGCGTAACCTTCCGTCATAATACCGAAGTGGGCGTCGATGTGCCCGCCCGGCAATTGCTGAAAGACTATGACGCCGTGGTGCTGACCGGCGGAGCGGAATTTGCGCGCAATCTGGAAGTGCCGGGACGTGAACTGGACGGCGTGCATTACGCCATGCATTTCCTGCCGCAGCAAAACCGCCGCGTGGGGCGTGAGGCGGTATGGCCGCTGCCGGAAATCAGCGCCAAAGGCAAAAATGTCATCGTGATTGGCGGCGGCGATACCGGATCCGACTGTATCGGCACGTCGCTGCGTCAGGGCGCTGCATCCGTTACCCAGCTCGAAATCATGCCGAAGCCGCCCGTAAAGGAAAACAAGCCGGTGACATGGCCCAACTGGCCCAACAAGATGCGCACCTCAAGCAGTCAGGCCGAAGGCTGCACGCGCGACTGGAGTGTCGCAACCAAAAAAATCACCGGCAAGGACGGCAAGGTGACGCAGATTGATTGCATCCGGCTGGATGAAAAGCTGAAAGAAATTCCGGATACGGAGTTTTCACTGCCCGCCGATCTGGTTTTGCTGGCCATGGGCTTCATGCATCCGGTGCATGACGGCATGCTGAAGGAACTTGGCGTGGCGCTGGACCCGCGCGGCAATGTGAAAGCCAGCATGATCAATTACAAGACTTCCATTGACAAATTATTTTCCGCAGGCGACATGCGCCGCGGCCAGTCGCTGGTCGTGTGGGCGATCCGCGAAGGCCGCCAGGCGGCGCGCGCCGTGGACGAATATCTGATGGGTGAAAGCCTGTTGCCGCGATAGACACTATTCCGGTCAGATGGAATCGCCTCCGGCTAATCCATCTGATCCGTAAAATAGAGTCTAGGCAACGGCGGCAACAGCATTTTCATTGTTGCGCAAAACGCGCGCGGCGGGAAAGCGCACGGTTGCATTTGTGCCCTTGTCCAACTCGCTATCAAGAACAAATGTTCCGCCATGCAGCCGCGTTAACGCGACGACGAGTGGCAGGCCAAGGCCCGTGCCCTCGGACGTGTAGGCAATGCTGGTGTTGTCCGCCGTGACCTGATTGAACGGCTCAAGCACCCTGGAAATATTTTCCTTGGCAATTCCAATTCCGGTGTCGGCGACACTAACTGCAATTCGTCCGTCTGCCTCAATTTGTGCGGTTACGCTAACGCTGCCGCCTGCAGGGGTAAATTTGAGCGCATTTGAGACCAAATTGATAAGTATTTGGCGAACGGCCTTCCGGTCGCCAAGGATATCGGGAATATCCTGGGGAATATGACAGGTCAGCGAAATGCCTGCGTCCTGCGCCTTTGTGCGCACCATCCGCAAGGTGCCTTCTATGCTTTCTTGCAGATTGACTTCGGAATCTTCCAGATCCCGCTTGTTTGCGTCTATCTTGGACAAGTCGAGAATGTCGTTGATAATTCCAAGAAGATGCTGTCCGGAATTGTGAATATCATTCACATATTCTTTATACTGATCGTTTTCCAGCGCGCCAAACATCCCTTCATTCATGATTTCCGAGAATCCGATAATGGCATTGAGCGGTGTACGCAATTCATGGCTCATATTCGCCAGGAACTGGGACTTGGACGCATTGGCGAATTCAGCTTCCTGTTTTGCCTGGCGCAAATTGATCAACGCCCGCTCACGCGAGGCGACTTCTGCACGAAACCGCTTTAGCACGCCATTATAATGTTTGGCGATTTCGCCGCCTTCGGTATTTGGCTCCACCGGCACCGAGCGGGAAAAATCGCCTGTCTGGCGCTGCTGTTCCATGGTGTCCAGCACCTGCAATAATGCACTGCCCGCACCATGTTCGGCAATATTGAGACCACGCCGTTCGTCTGCATTGCTCACCCGTAATTTTGTGAAGGAATTTGCACCCTTCAGGGCAATATAGCCAAGCCCGAAGGCAAAAAGCCCGGCCATCGCAACGCCCGCCAATTGCGCCTGTAGCTGCCCCCAGAAGGTCAAGCCCGTATTCAGAATTTCCGGGTCGCCGAACAAAGCGACAGCAATCGTTCCCCAGACGCCGGCAGCGAGATGCACCGGCACCGCATCCACCGCATCATCGATCTGCAGGCGTATCAGCAGGTTCGACACGGCAAGATAAACAACGCCGCCAATTCCGCCGATAATGACGGATTCAGCAGCGGACACCGCGTGGCAGCCCGCCGTAATGGCAACCAGTCCCGCCAGGATGCCGCACATCATCTGGATCGCATCCGGCATCGACTTGAGATGCCAGCTAATAGCAAGTGTGGTTATGCCGCCGGCCGCAGCCGCCAGCAGCGTGTTGACCAGAATATGCGGAACCATCCAGTTCAGGGCCAGCACACTGCCGCCATTGAAACCAAACCATCCGATCCACAACAGAAACAGCCCCAGCGCCGCCAGCGGCACATCGTGCCCTTCAATCGGGCGGCCCTGGGGTCCAAAGCGGCCAAGGCGCGGGCCAAGCACCAGAACCGCAGCCAGCGATATCCAGCCACCAATGGAGTGGACGACGGTCGATCCGGCAAAATCAACAAAACCGATGCCCTGCAGCCAGCCCGGCGTATCGGGATTAAGCGCGCCGCCCCATGCCCAATGCCCGAATACCGGATAGACCAGCCCGGAAACAAGCACGGAAGTAATCAGATAGCCACTGAATTTCATGCGCTCAGCGACGGCCCCGGAAACAATCGTCACCGCAGTGCCGCAAAACGCCAGTTGGAAAAAGAAAAATATCGCCGGGTTCAGGGTATCTGAACCATTCGCCGCCATCGGATCAACCAGGAAGTCTGTAACCCCGACCCAGCCCCCTGCCGAGAGACCGAACATCAGGCCAAAGCCAAACATCCAGAACAGCAGGCTGGCGACACAAAAATCTATGACATTCTTGATGGCGACATTGATGGAGTTCTTGGCCCGGACTAAACCGCTTTCAAGGCAGCAGAAGCCCGCCTGCATGGAAATAACCAAAATGGTGCTGACAATGACCCAAAGCTCATTCGAACCAAATGCATTGCCCATTACAAACCCCACCGCAAAACGCAACAAAACCGCCGCCCCATGCAGCCAGTCACTCTGTCCAGCACGGAAAAGCCGTAATATTTGTAACTATATGTGGTTTATAAAGCGTTAAATGCCGCCAGGCGGCGCGCGCCGTGGATGAATATCTGATGGGCGAGCCGCTGCTGCCGCGCTAATGCTTATGTGTCAGACCATTTGATCTGAAACTCGATCTCTTCTTCGCCGCCGCTTTTTTCATGCTCGATGGAAAAGACGGCGCGGACAGGCACATAAATGCGCTTGCCCGCGATCTGGATTTCGAATTTTTCGCCGGTTTCAAGCGCGTCTGCAAGGCGGCGCAGCTTGGCGATAAAATCCGGCAGCGGATAGTTTTTATCAATATCGCGTTCTGTACCGCGTGCCATAATTTTTGATTCCTTCCGCGCTGCCTGTTACGCCGCGCTTTTCAGATACCGGGCGATCAGAATTTCCGCAATCTGCACGGCGTTGAGCGCCGCGCCCTTGCGCAGATTGTCCGACACCACCCACATATTGAGGCCGTTTTCCACCGTTGCGTCTTCGCGGATGCGCGAAATATAGGTGGCGAATTCGCCAACACATTCCACGGGGGTGATATAGCCGCCATCTTCGCGCTTGTCGATCACCATGCAGCCGGGCGCCTCGCGCAGAATATCGCGCGCTTCATCCGCGCTGATCGGGCGTTCAAATTCGATATTCACCGCTTCGGAATGGCCGACAAATACCGGCACCCTTACACAGGTAGCCGTCAGACTAATGGCGGGATCGAGCATTTTCTTGGTCTCGGCCATCATCTTCCATTCTTCTTTCGTGTACCCATCTTCCATAAAGCTGTCGATATGGGGGATCAGGTTGAACGCGATCTGTTTGGTGAATTTCTTTTTTTCGATCGGATCGGACACAAATACGGCGCGGGTCTGATGAAACAGTTCATCCGCCCCCTGATTACCGGCGCCCGACACCGATTGATAGGTGGACACCACCACGCGCCTGATTTTCGCCACATCATGCAGCGGCTTCAGCGCCACCACCAGTTGCGCGGTGGAACAGTTCGGATTGGCGATAATGCCGCGCTTGGTATATCCGGACAGCGCCGCCGCATTGACCTCGGGCACAATCAGCGGCACGTCGGAATGCATCCGGAAATGGCTGGAATTATCAATCACCACCGCGCCCGCCGCCACCACTTTGGGGGCCCATTCCGCCGACACGGAACCTCCCGCGGAAAACAGCGCAATGTCCGTGCCCTTGAAATCGAAATTTTCCAGCGCCTGGGTTTTCAGCGTACGGGAGCCATAGCTGACTTCCTTGCCAATGCTGCGCCGGGACGCCAGCGCCACCACCTCGGAGGCGGGAAACTGGCGTTCCGCCAGGATATTCAGCATTTCACGCCCCACCATGCCGGTGGCGCCTACAACCGCTACTTTATAGCCCATGGTTTATGCTCCCGTTAATACCGGGCGCATGTAAACCCCCGGCGGTTAAAATTCAAGTGGTGAGTTTGTCGAGTTCGCGCACAATCGCGTCGCCCATCACGCCTGTTGATACCTTGGCCATGCCGGGCTGCATGATATCGGCCGTGCGCAACCCGCCCGCCAGCACATTTTCCACAGCTCTATCAATCAGATCGGCGTCATCCGGCAGATCGAAGGAATAACGCAGCGCCATGCCAAAGCTCAGCACCGTGGCGATGGGATTGGCCAGCCCCTTGCCGGCAATATCCGGGGCCGAACCGTGCACCGGCTCATACAGCGCCTTGGAACGCCCGCTGGCGTCTTTCGCGCCCAGAGAGGCGGACGGCAACATGCCAAGCGAGCCCGTGAGCATCGCCGCCACATCCGACAATAGGTCGCCAAACAGATTGTCGGTGACAATCACGTCAAACTGTTTGGGCTCGCGCACCAATTGCATGGCGCAATTATCGGCCAGAATATGCTGTAATTTAACATCGCTAAATTCCGCGCCATGAAGTTTGGTCACTTCCTCGCGCCATAACAGGCCGGATTCCATCACATTGGCTTTTTCCGACGAATGCACCAGATTGCGCCGTTTGCGCGCCAGTTCAAACGCCACCCGCGCGACACGGTGAATTTCCGATGTCGTGTACACCTGCGTATTGACGCCGCGCCGCTCGCCATTGGGCAGCGTCTCAATGCCGCGCGGTTCGCCGAAATAAACCCCGCCGGTCAGTTCGCGCACAATCAGAATATCCAGCCCCGTCACCAGTTCCGGCTTCAGCGACGACGCCCCGGCAAGTGCTGGAAAACAGATGGCCGGGCGCAGATTGGCGAACAGCTCCAGCTCCTTGCGCAACGTCAGCAGGCCGCCCTCGGGCCGCATGTCAAAGCCCAGATTGTCCCATTTCGGGCCGCCGACAGAACCAAACAGCACCGCATCGGCCTTCATCGCCTTTTCCAGCGCCTTGTCGGTCAGCGGCGTTTTGTGCGCGTCAATCGATGCGCCGCCGACAATGTCTTCGTCAATATCAAAACTGATCGAGCGGCGCTTGCCGAACCAGTCGATCACACGGCGCACTTCGCGCATGACCTCGGGGCCGATGCCATCGCCGGGCAGAATCAACATGGATCTGTTGCTGGACATAATGCGGGGTCTTTCTAAAGCCAGGGCTGCTGCGCGGCGCGTTTCTGCTCGAACTGACCGATGCTGGCTTCCTGCTTCAAGGTCAGGCCGATATCGTCAAGACCTTCCATCAGACATTGCTTTCTGTACGGATCAATTTCAAATTTCACCACGCCGCCATCGGGGCCGCGAATTTCCTGTGACGCAAGATCAATGCTGATAATGGCATTGGCGCCGCGTTCGGCATCGGCCATCAATTTGTCCACATCGGCCTGCGGCAATATGACCGGCAGGATGCCGTTCTTGAAACAATTATTATAAAAAATATCGGCAAAGCTGGTGGCGATAATGCAGCGGATGCCGAAATCCAGCAACGCCCAGGGCGCATGTTCGCGGCTTGATCCGCAGCCGAAATTCTCGCCAGTCACCAGAATTTGCGCATTGCGGTAAGCAGGCCTGTTCAGCACAAAATCCGGCTTTTCCTTGCCATCCGGCATATAGCGCATTTCATCGAACAGGTTCTTGCCGAGGCCCGAACGCTTGATGGTTTTCAAAAACTGCTTGGGAATGATCATGTCGGTATCGACATTGATCTGCGGCAGGGGGGCCGCAACGCCGGTCAGTTTGTCAAATTTCTGCATCAAATTTATTCCTTACGCATTACCCCCACCCCTAACCCCTCCCCACAAGGGGGAGGGGAAGCGTGCGGCGCAACTCTGAGCCAAGCCCCTCCCCTTTATGGGGAGGGGTGGGGGTGGGGTGCCTAGGCATATGACTCACTCAAGTCCAATTTCCCGCCTGACAACCTGCATCACACCCTCAACATTCGCTAATACATCATTATTCCAAAATCGTAAAACTCTATACCCCTGACTTTCTAGCCATTCGGTTCGCACCGCGTCTTTCTGAGGACCGGCCCCAATTGAATGCTGACCTCCATCACATTCAATCACGAGGTTTGCCGAGTGACACACAAAATCAGCAATGTAATCCCCGATGGGCGCCTGCCGTCTGAAATGAAATCCTTCCGCCTTTAGTTCTCTTAATTTACGCCAAAGCTTTCTCTCGGCATCCGTTGCGTTCAAACGAAGACGGCGCGCCCTTTCGTTTGCCATCACCCCCACCCCTAACCCCTCCCCACAAGGGGGAGGGGGATTTTTTACTCCAAATCCCGCACATCCGTCAGACGGCCGGTCACGGCGGCGGCGACCGCCATAGCGGGGCTAACCAGATGGGTGCGCCCGCCGCGCCCCTGACGGCCTTCGAAATTGCGGTTGGAGGTAGAGGCGCAGCGCTCAAACGGCTCCAGCTTGTCGGCGTTCATGGCAAGGCACATGGAACAGCCCGGCTCGCGCCATTCAAACCCGGCCTCGATGAATATTTTGTCAAGGCCTTCGTGCTCGGCCTGTTCTTTCACCAGACCGGAACCCGGCACCACCATCGCACCCACATGGGATGCGACCTTGCGGCCCTTGGCGACTTTGGCGGCCGCGCGCAAATCCTCGATGCGGCCATTGGTGCAGGAACCGATAAACACCCGGTCGATTTTCACCTGTTGCAGCGGCGTTCCCGCCGTCAGCCCCATATAGTCGAGCGCGCGCAGCATGGAGGCGCGCCGCGCCGCATCGGGTTCGGACGCCGGATCGGGCACCTTGCCGGTGATGGGCAGCACGTCTTCCGGGCTGGTGCCCCAGGTCACCTGCGGCGCAATATCGGCAGCGTTCAGCGTAACTTCGCGGTCAAACTTCGCGCCCGCATCGCTGACCAGTGTGCGCCAGTAATTGACCGCCAGTTCCCACTGACCGCCCTTGGGCGCGCGCGGCCTGCCCTTCACATATTCAAATGTGATTTCATCGGGCGCGATCAGGCCGGCGCGTGCGCCCGCCTCAATGGTCATATTGCACACCGTCATGCGGCCTTCCATGCTCAGTGCACGGATGGCTTCGCCGGCAAACTCGATGACATGGCCGTTGCCGCCCGCCGTACCGATCTTGCCGATGATAGCCAGCACAATATCCTTGGCGGTGCAGCCGGCGGAAAGTTTGCCATTCACGGTGACGCGCATATTCTTTGCGGGTGTCTGAATCAGTGTCTGGGTCGCCAGCACATGTTCAACCTCGGACGTGCCGATGCCGAAGGCCAGCGATCCAAATGCGCCATGCGTGGCGGTATGGCTGTCGCCGCAGACAATGGTCTGGCCGGGTTGCGTCAGGCCCTGTTCGGGGCCAACAATGTGCACAATGCCCTGGCGGATATCGGACATGGGCAGATATTCAACGCCAAATTCTGCGCAGTTCTGCTCCAGCGTCTCGACCTGGATGCGGGACTCTTCGTCCTCAATGCCTTTGGCGCGGTCTGTGGTCGGCACATTGTGATCGGCAACGGCCAGTGTCGCTTCAGGACGGCGCACCTTGCGGCCCGTCATGCGCAGGCCTTCAAAGGCCTGCGGGCTGGTTACTTCATGCACCAGATGCCGGTCGATATAGATCAGGCAGGTTCCATCCGCCTGCTGACTAACCAGATGCGCCTGCCAGATTTTATCATATAGCGTGCTTGGGCCAGCCATCGCACTTTCCTCCAGCGTGAACTAACTGCGAACCACTTTCTTTTCCAGAATGCGCGCAGATTTGCCGGTGCGGCCGCGCAGATAATACAGTTTCGCGCGGCGCACCAGGCCCCGGCGCAGCACCACCACCTGATCGACCAGCGGGCTATAAAGCGAGAACACACGCTCCACGCCTTCGCCATAGGAAATTTTGCGCACGGTGAAATTCGCATTAAGCGTCATGCCGCCGGACCGGGCAATGCACACGCCTTCAAACGGCTGCAACCGCTCACGCGTGCCTTCCACCACCCGCACCATGACCTTCAACGTATCGCCCGGGGCGAAATCGGGAATGGTCTTTCCTTCGGTACGTTTGGCAATCTGCTCGGCTTCCAGTTCCTGTAATAAATTCATCACTCACTCTCCTCGTTTCCCGCGATGTAACGCCGCCATAAATCCGGGCGGCGCGTCCGCGTAATTTCTTCCGACCTGGCCTTGCGCCAGGCCTTGATCTGCGCATGATTGCCGGATAACAGCACCGGCGGTATTGCCATACCTTCCCATTCGCCGGGCTTTGTATAATGGGGATATTCCAGCAACCCCTTCTCAAAACTTTCTTCTGCGAATGTATCGGGATTTCCCGCCACACCCGGCAATAACCGCACCACCGCATCCAGCAGCGCCAGAGCCGCCGGCTCGCCGCCAGACAGGACGAAATCGCCCAGACTGACTTCTTCAATATCACGTGAGCGCAACAGCCGCTCATCGACACCTTCAAAACGTCCGCAGACCAGCGCCACACCCGGCCCCGAACGCAGTTCCTGCACCCGTTTCTGGGTCAGCGGCGCACCGCGCGGGCTGAGATAGATCAACGGCCGCCGGGCCGGTTCGCGCGCCCGAAGATCATCAATCGCCGCCCCCAGCACATCGGGCCGCAACACCATGCCCGCCCCGCCACCGGCAGGACTGTCATCCACGGAGCGGTGTTTATCGCGCGCAAATGTGCGAAAGTCCACCACTTCCATCTGCCAAATACCCGCTTCCAGCGCTTTTCCTGCCAGAGAGAACCCCAGCGGCCCCGGAAACATGTCCGGGAACAGGCTCAGGACGGTGGCGGTCCACACATTCGCGGTCATGGCCTCTGTTTCTCCTCAGTCTCCCCGGCCTCCTCACTCACTTCCTGCGGCAAAACCACGGTAATAAAGCCCTCTGCCACATTCACCTGCGTCACCACCTGACGCTCAAACGGCAATAACAGCGTTTGCGGTTTGGCGGCCGAACCCCCGGCCAGTTCCACCTCAACCAGATCCCCGGCGCCGAAATTATGCACGGCGACGACTTTGCCCTCTTTTACACCCTCTTGCGGCGGCCCGTCGGCCCATCGCACCGCCAGACCGATCAGATCCGCCAGATAATATTCATCCTCGTCCGCGGGCAGCGCCGGCAGCGCCGAACGGGCCACATAGAGCCGCAGGCCTTTCAACGCCTCCGCGGCATCGCGGTCCGCAATACCGGACAAGGATGCAGCCACCCCTTCTTTCACACTGCGGGTGACTTTCAGTGTAAAGCGCCGCTGGCCATCTTCTGTCTCGACCGGGCCGAACGCGCCCACATCCTGGGGCCGTTGGGTAAAAGATTTGACACGCACCTCGCCACGCACCCCATGCGCCCCCATAATGGCGCCCACACAGACCCGGCTTTCGGCGCGCGCCAAGGCTTTCTAGGCCTCGGCGGGGGCTGCTTCCTCTGCAGGCGCTGCGGCGGCCGCAGCGGCTTTGCTAGCAGCTTCGGCTTTCTGGGCGATACGCTCCAGCGCCTTGGCTTTCGGCTTGCCCTGTTCGGGATTATTGCCACGTTCCGGTTTTGCGATCAGCCCGGCATCACCCAGCATGCGCGCCACCCGGTCGGTCGGCAATGCGCCGACACCCAGCCAATGCTTGATACGTTCGCCTTCCAGCTTCAACCGCTCAGCATGATCCTTGGCCAGCAGCGGATTGAAAAAACCCAGCTTTTCAATGAAGCGGCCATCGCGCGGTGCGCGCGCGTCAGCCACCACGATACGGTAAAAGGGGCGCTTCTTGGTGCCAAAACGGGCCAGACGAATTTTCAGTGACATTGTGATTCCTAGGATTGTTAGGGGATAGTTAAGTCTGTTAGCGTTTAAAGCCCGGAAATCCGGGCGGTAATTTCGGCTTGCCGCCATCAGGTAATCCGCCGCCCAAGCCGCCCAGCCCCGTTGGCAATTGTGGCATGGCGCCGCCCATTCCGGCCAGACCGCCTAGTCCACCCAGCAGGCCTTTCATGCCTTTTTTGCCAACCTGTTTCATCATGTCGGCCATCTGACGATGGGTTTTCAGCAGCTTGTTGACTTCGGGCACGGAGGTGCCGGAACCTTCCGCGATGCGGCGTTTGCGTGAACCGTTGAGGATTTTGGGTTTGCGGCGTTCTTCACGGGTCATGGAATGCACAATGGCTTCCTGGCGCTTGATCAATTTGTCATCAAGTCCGGCTGCGGCGATCTGGTTCTTCATTTTGCCGACGCCCGGCAGCATGCCCAACAGCCCCTGCATACCGCCCATTTTGCGCATCTGCGCCAATTGCTCCGCCAGATCATCGAGATCGAACTCGCCCTTCTGCATTTTTTTGGCGAGCTTTTCAGCCTTTTCCACCTCGAAGCTTTCGGCGGCGCGCTCCACCAGACTGACCACATCGCCCTGACCCAGAATGCGTCCCGCGATACGTTCGGGATGAAAATCTTCCAGCGCATCCAGCTTTTCGCCAACGCCAATCGCCTTGATTGGACAGCCGGTGACCGCGCGCATCGACAGCGCCGCGCCGCCGCGGCCATCGCCATCAACACGGGTCAGGATGATCCCGGTCAGCGGCGTGCGTGCATTAAAACTGCTTGCGACATTCACCGCATCCTGCCCGGTCAGACTATCGGCAACCAGCAATGTTTCGTGCGGATTGACAGCAGTGCGCACCGCAGCCACTTCGGCCATCAGGGCTTCATCCACATGGGTGCGCCCGGCAGTGTCCAGCAGCACCACATCAAAACCGCCCAGACGGCCCGCTTCCATGGCGCGCCTGGCAATATCGACAGGCATCTGCCCGGCAATCACCGGCAGGGTCGCAACCTTGGCCTGCTCGCCCAGTATCTTCAATTGCTGTTGCGCGGCGGGGCGGGCCACATCGAGCGAGGCCATCAACACTTTTTTGCGATCGCGCGTTTGCAGGCGCAGCGCCAGCTTGGCCGTCGTCGTGGTTTTGCCCGATCCCTGCAGGCCTACCATTAAGATAGGCACCGGCGATGGGGCGTTCAGATCAATGCCCTGCGAGGTGTGACCCAGCATTTCGACCAGATTGTCATGCACGATCTTGATGACCATCTGGCCAGGCGTGATCGATTTGACCACTTCCGCCCCGATGGCGCGGGTGCGCACCTTGGCAATGAAGTCGCGCGCCACCGGCAGCGCCACATCAGCCTCCAGCAGCGCCCGGCGCACTTCGCGCATGGCCTCATCGACATCGGCCTCGCTCAGCGCCGCTTGTTTGCGGAGCTTGTCGAAGATGCCGCTCAGGCGATCTGAAAGCGATTCGAACATAAATGGTCAGCCCATATTACAAAGCAAAAAGCACCAGTGGGCGAAACCTCGCTGACTGGTGTGACATTCATTACGGCCCGCAATGTGGCGGACCGGATGGGAAACTAGGCCCGTACTGGGGTAGAGTCAAGCAAATCCGATGATTCGGCCACCTGGTTCGTAAAGGAATTCCACTATGCCACTGCCGGTTCTGGCCGCGCTATCCAGCGCCGCCGCCACGATACTGATCGCCAACAAGCAAACCGTCGCGGTCGCCGAATCCGCATGCGGCGGCCTGATTTCTGCGGCGCTGGTGGCGGTTCCCGGCGCCTCGGCTTTTTATATCGGCGGCGGAATAATATATACTGCGCAAGGCGGCAAGGCGCTTCTGCCGCCGCGTCCCAAGGGGATGCAATCCGCCACCCAGGAATTTGCCCTGTTCGAGGCGCGCAATATTCGTGAAAAAATGGGCAGCAGCTGGGGCGTGGGTGAAACCGGCGCCAGCGGTCCCAGCGGCAATCCCTATGGCAATCCGCCTGGCCATGCCGTCGTGGCGGTCAGCGGCCCGCCATCGGCGAAGGATCCGGGCCAGCGCATTGAGCGGGCGATCATCCTGGCCACAGGAAGCGCCAACCGGGAAGAGAATATGTGGGCCTTTGCAAAAGCCGCGCTGGATCTGCTGGCCGAAATGGCGGCGCAATCCGGCAAGTAACGCGGCAACTGAATTTGTATTGATTTTGCAGAATTAGGGGGTTAACGCTGTTTACTTATAATTAACCAATATAATTAACTAATTAACTTTGATGATTTGTTTAACCCCGGAATACAGATGCGGGGCTTTGAGAGTATTGCCCGTATGATACAGGCTGATTTTTCCGCCTATGCCGCACGCAGCATCAAGATGCTGGCCCGGCGCGTGAGCCTGTCCGGTCTGGTGCTGCTATGCGCCTGTGGCGGTATGTCGCAGCCGAATTTTGACAAGCAGGACCGAGGTGCCGGCCTGACCCGTGAGGATTACCGTGAGGCGCTGAAGCCCCGTGCGCCGCAAGGGGATCCATCGCAACCGCCGCCGCCCATCCCCCAGGAAGAAGCTTTGTTGCCGATGCCCAATCTGGCTTTGCCCGCCAATGCGCGATCGGTTTCGATTTCGGTCAATGAAGAAGTGCCTATCCGCGAAGTTCTGGTGGAGCTGGCCCGCCAGGCCAATGTCGGTCTGGAACTGGATCCGCATATAACCGGCAGCCTGATTTTTTCCGTTCGCCAGCGCCCGTTTGAAGAAGTCATTGAGCGCATCGCGGACATGGCGGATCTGCGCTATGATCTGGATGGCAATGTGCTGCGCATCGAACGCGATCTGCCCTATCTAAAAAATTACCGCGTCGATTATCTGAATGTCATCCGCGACACCAGAAGCTCTGTTTCAACCACGGTGGACGTTGTCGGCGGCGAAGCGGTCGGCGGCGAGGGCAGCGGCGGACAGGGCAACAGTTCCTCAAGCGAAGTCAGCAGTCAGTCAAATAATAATTTCTGGCAGGAACTCGAAGCCAATGTCAGTATGCTGATGAGCCGCAGCGACCAGCGTGAGAACCTGCTGTCGGGCACGGCCGCCTCCTCTGGCATCATCGCCGCTTCCCCTGCCGCTAGCAGCACTGCCTCAAGCGTTCCGGAACCTCTGCCCGTCACCCCAACCCCGCCAGCCGCTGGCGCAGCGGCGCCTGGCGCGCTGGCCGATGCTGTAAATAATACTGCGCTGCCAGTTGCTGCGGCAGCGGATCCATCAGCTGCCGCAGCTGGAAATGTACCCGCCGGAACGCCGGCCGCAGCCGCTAGACCGGCCGGCGCAAGCGCCACAGATCCGGCGCTTAGACCCTATAGCCTCAACCGCATTGCCGGGCTGTTGAATATCTACGGCACAGCGCGTCAGCACAAGATGATTGATGCTTATCTGCGCAAGCTTCGCAAAGTGATTGCCGGTCAGGTTCTGATCGAGGCAAAGGTACTGGAAGTGCAACTGACTGACGGTTACGAAGGCGGCATTAACTGGGCAGGCGTGCTGGGAACCGCAACCGGCGCGGCGCGTTTCGGCAATACCGTGGTTGTTCCCCAGTCCGGCCCGTTTGACGGGCTCAACGCCGCAACTTCGGGCGTCGTGACGCTGGCGCTGGATCAGAATGATATTGATGCGGTGGCCAGCCTGGCGCAGCAGTTTGGCACGGTGCGCACACTGTCCAGTCCGCGCCTGACCGTGCAGCATAATCAGAGCGCGGTATTGAAGGTGGTGGAGAACCGCGTGTTCTTTGAACTGGATTTTGAGCGCACAACGAATGAAACGACAAATACGGATCGGGTCACCGTCGAAAGTAATATCCGCACGGTTCCAGAAGGCGTAATCATCACCGTACAGCCTTCCATTCATGCCGAGACGGACGAAATCGCCATGTCCTTGCGTCCGACCATCACCCGCATCACGGGAACGGTCAATGACCCCGGCGTGTCGATTGCATCCAACAACACGGTGCAGTCGCCCGTGCCGGTGATTGCGGTGCAGGAAATCGACAGTCTAGTGACGGTGCGTTCCGGCCGGGTGCTGGTCATGGGCGGCCTGATGCAGGATAATGGCGCGTCCGTTGATACTGGCATGCCCGGCGTGTCAGGTCTGCCGCTGATCGGCAATCTTTTCAAATCCCGCAGTGATTTTAACCGGCAGTCGGAACTGGTTATTTTCCTGCGCGCCACCATCATCGAGGATAGCGGCGCCACCGAAGCGGATGCCGATCTGTACCGCACTTTCGGACGCGACCGGCGTCCATTGCCATTTTGATATGGCGCCTTCCAGACACAGCGCAACCGGGCGCGCCTTACTGCATTATATGCTGATTACCGCCTTACGGGACCGCCTGTTTCTGGCCCTGCCCGTGATGATGGCGCTGGCCGCTGCGCTGACCGCTTTCCTCAGCGGCAGCGCCCTTATTGAACAGCGCGAAATGGCCGCCAGTTTTTTTGGGGCCGGAAGCCGTGTACTGATCATTTTTGGCATGGTGATATTTATCTGTTTTCACATCCGTCAGGCCATGGACAGCGGTGAAATCGCCCTGATCCTGTCACGGCCGATTTCGCGGGGCGCTTTCGTTCTGGTATATGGCGCCAGCATGGTCATCATGGGCATTGTGTGCGTCGCCATCGGAGTCATCCTGTTATGGATATGCGCCAGACCGCCGCTGGGCGGTTTGCTCGTCTGGGGCGCCAGCATGGCGCTGGAAACCAGCCTGATGATTTTGACCACATTGTTCTTTGGACTGATCCGCGCCAGCGCGGTTACCGCCGCGCTGGTGAGCCTCGGATTCTACTTTCTTGCCCGCATGAGCGGTTTGCTCGGCATCCTCGCTGATCACGCCAGCACGGGCGGCATGATGGATCAGGCGCTAGGCAAGGGCTTTATTCTCATCTCTTTCATTGTTCCGCGGCTTGATCTGTTCAGCCGAAGCGAATGGCTGGTCTATGGCTGGAATGCGCAGGAGCCGGGCCTGATCTGGTCCCTGCTGCAAACTCTCGCCTTCATCCCGCTTGTTCTCGGCGCTGCCGCCATTGATTTCAGCAGGAAGCGTTTATAGCCATGCAGGGGCAGGGCAGCCTGCGCAATGTGCCGCGCAAATATTTCGTTGTTTTACTGGCCGGACTTCTGACGCAAATGCTGTTCTGGGCGCAGTCCCATACGCCACGCAACGAGTGGCGGGTGGTCAGGCTTGCCGCCCCCTCCGCCGCACTGGCTGACGCGCTGCGTGTTGCCGATGATCAGTTTGCCTACCGCGCCCTGGCGCTTGGTTTACAGAATGCGGGGGATTTTGCCGGGGAGATGACCCCGCTTAAAGACTTTGATTATGGCCGGCTTGCTGGCTGGTTTTCCCTTTTGTCCGAGATTGATCCCGATAGTCAATATATCCCCGCTCTGGCCGGATATTATTACGGACAAAGCCGGAATCCGGATCAACTGCGCCATATTGTGACCTATCTGCAACAGCTTTCGGCAAAATATCCTCAGAAGCACTGGCGTTGGCTGGCCTATAGCGTTTACCTGGCCCGCCACCGCATCAAGGATCAAACCTTAGCCCTTGAACTGGCCTATCAATTGGCCGCGTTACAAGTTGCGGATCTGCCCATCTGGACGCGGCAAATGCCGGCCTTTGTGCTTGCGGATATTGGCGAAAAAGAAGCTGCGCGGGATATATTGGAGGCAATTTTAGCAACCAGTCCGGACCTGCAACAAGCGGAGCAAAACTTCATTCGTAATTATATTGACACCAGGCTGGGAAAAATCCCTGGGACTAAATAAACACTTTACTTACACTTCCATGTTACAGCTTAACGCTGTTTAACTAGTCTTGCATCAGTGACGGCTATCACTGATTCGTCTGCTTTTCTGTGTTTTGGCAAAAAAAGCTAGTTACTTATGACTACATGGCGTATGTAATAACGGTTATACGATGCGGAATTTTGTCCTTAATTTTGTGCTTTTGACTCACTGGATGGAAACAAACCATGAAGAATCAGACACTTAACAAATTTGCTGCGGCGCCGGATGACCGGTCCGGATTCGCGCGGGAAAAGGGTTTTACCCTTGTTGAACTTTCTATCGTGCTGGTGATTATCGGTCTGATCATTGGCGGCATACTGAAAGGTCAGGAGCTGATCGGCAATGCCGAGATCAAAAATCTGGTGTCGCAAACTCAGGCCTATCGGTCGGCGACCATCGCATTCAAGGACAAATATGGCGCCCTGCCGGGCGATGTCCCCAAGGCGGACAGTGTGCTTCCCGCCTGCACCGCCGCGCCCTGCCTGCCCGCTAGCGGGACAGAAGGCAATGGTATTGTGGGCGCCAGCATCGCATCGCCCTTTTCAGCGGATGTCAGCGCAGCTACTGAAAATCTGGCCTTCTGGCAGCAATTGGCCGTATCGCGCTTTATCGGCGATATTGAGCTTGGAGCAGGCGGCACCACCGCCTTTGGCAGCCGGCATCCCAATGCTGTAACAGGCGGGGGGTTCCATGTGCTTTATCAAGGGACGACCGGCCGGCATGTTGTGCGACTGTCCGCACAGGCTACTGGCGCGATTACCAATACCGCTGGCGCATTGCGGCCGGACCAGGCATTGCAGATCGACCGCATCCTTGATGATGGCCAGCCCAATACCGGCTCTGTCAGCACCAATGCCACACTGTCTGCGACCACTTGTTACACGGCGGCGGATAATATCTACGCATCTGCGAACAATAACCGCACGTGCAATCTGATTATTGACCTTAACTGACGGGTACAGCTTGTCATATCCGTAGTAAAACAGAGGCCGGGGATTCCCCGGCCTTTTGCGTTACGGCGGCCCGGGACGGCCATATTTGCGGTTCAATTAACCCGGCGCGGCATTTGCGATGATTTCATATCCGGTGCGTTAACCAATTATACTTAACAACAATGATTGGAATAATGCCTGAATCGGCCCGAGGGAAATTTGATGCGCCTGCCCTGCAAACCTGTAAACAATATCGCCCGGCGCGGCTTCACCCTGATCGAGCTGGCCATTGTGCTGGCCATTCTGGGGCTGTTGCTGGGCGGCGGCAGCATGCTGCTGCAGCCGATGCTTGATAACAACAAGCGCAACGAAACCAAGTCCAAACTTAAATCCATTGAAGACGCCCTGGCGGTTTATGCCGCCAATAATGACGATATACCCTGTCCGTCGAACATGACTTTGGGGCCCGGATCGGCAAGCAATGGCATTCCGGCCAATATCTGCAATGTGACAATGGCGTTTGGCGGCGTTCCCTGGCAGGCGCTGGGACTTTCCGAAGCCGATGTGCTGGATGGGTGGGGACGGCGGATAAGCTATGCTGTCACCAGCGCAGTAGCCAAAGGCGACGACAAGCTGAAATGCTCCGGCGGGTTTAAAAACCTTACTCCAGGCATATTGCAGGTGCGCGGCGCCAGTGACACCGCACCCCCCGATCCAAGAGCTGCCTATGTCCTGATAAGCCACGGCGAAAACGGAGCGGGCGGATATCTGCCAAGCGGGGCGCGCCTGCCTATAACAACCGCTTCCGAGACCGAAACCATCAATAGCAAATCTTACGGGTCGGCGCCTGCCGGGGTTGGCGATGTCAATCTCATCTTTTATTATGAAAAGCGCGACAGCGGCGATAGCAAAATTGGCTTTGACGATATTGTGCGTTTCCGCACCAGCGGGCAACTGACCATCGCCTATGGATGCAAGCCATGATCAGGCGGCGGGGTTTTGCCCGGGACAATAGCGGGCTTATACCCATGCTGCTGGCGCTGCTGATTGCCCTGGGAGGCATTGTCACACTCGGGTCGGTTATGCTGAGCCGTAGCAGTGTCAAATTGCAAAGCGGCAAGGCAACGCTTGAACAATTGAGCGAAGTGGAAAAGGCCATTCGCGCCTTTGCCTATCAAAACGACCGCCTGCCCTGTCCTGCCGATGGGGATAGCACGGCCGGCGTGGAAAGATCCGCATGCACCGGCAGCAATAATGACGGCGTGGTTCCCTGGAATACGCTGGGCCTGAGCAAATCTGCCATCACGGATCCGCATGGCCGTCTGATCAGCTATTTTATTGATCCCGGACTGATCAACGAAAATATGTGCACCGGCAACAGCCCAAACACAGCCCGGCCCGGCGCCATTCTGTTGCAGCCTTCATCCAATACCGCCCTGTTTGTCCTGATCAGCCATGGATCGAATGGGCGCGGCGGCTGGCTGCCAATTGCCAGACAGTCCATTGCCCCCACCAGCACCGGCGAAATACAGAACTGCGCCGATCGCGCCGCTAATCCCGCCACAGTCACCTGTCTGGATCCCAATCATCTGGCGATTACGCAAGGCCCGTTCCAGGGCGACCCGGCGGCGGCGGACTATTTCGATGATATGCTGCTCGCGTCCAGATTTGATGATTATAATACAATCTGCGCCGCGATCATTCCGGGCGGCGGAGATGATGACGATGACGATGACGATGACGATGACGATGACGATGATGATGTTTAAAGCCGCAGCGGCGGCGTGCTGCCAAGGATCGCACATGCAACGCATTCAGGCGCGCATGAGCCTGTGTTAATCGCCGAAGGATGACCCATGGACGATAAACAAACGCCATTTGGAGTGCCTGCCGGTAAAAGCGGGCTGATGCTTGATGACCGTCCAGGCGCGGCCCGCCCCGCACCCGTTCCGGCCCAAACGCAGCCGGCAGCGCCGCCCAAGCCCAAACCCACAGCCCGCATGGGCGACAGATTGCTTGAACTGGGCGCGATCACCCGTGATCAGCTTGATGTGGCGCTGCGTGAAAAAGCGCGCGCGCCGGAGAAAATGGTCGGCAATATTCTGGTGGAATTCGGATTTATCACCGATGACATGCTGACCCGGCTGCTGGCGGAATCAACGGGATTTGAATCGTTTAATATCCGCGAAGCCCTTATTGACCCCGAAGCCGTGAAGCTGGTGCCGCGCAATGTCGCGCTGCAACACCGGATTCTGCCGATTTCCCTGACCGGAGAAAAAGCCGTTGTGGCTATGGTGGACCCGTTCGACGTGCTGGCCATGGATCAGTTGCGCCGCTATCTGCCGCGCGGCGTCCAGATTGAACCCCGCGTCTGCATGGAAGATGATCTGGTCAACGCCATTGACCGCAATTTCGGCTATGAAATGTCGGTTGCCGGCATCCTGCGCGAATTGGAGACCGGTGAGTTTGACGTAACCGCTGCGACAGAACGCGAAGGCTATGCGCATCCGCTGGTGCGGCTGGTGGACGCACTCATGCTGGACGCCGTCAAACTGGGCGCGTCCGATATTCATTTCGAACCGGAAGAATTGTTTGTGCGTTTGCGCTACCGGCTGGATGGGCGTCTGCAACAGGTGCGCACCTTCCATAAGGAGCATTGGTCGGCAATGTCGCACCGGCTGAAAATAATTTGCGGCATGAACATCGCCGACCGCCTGCATCCCCAGGATGGAAGGTTGAGCATGCGGTTTGGCAACCGCGAAATAGATTTTCGTGTTTCCGTTCTGCCGACCACCGGCGGCGAAAATATTGTTCTGCGCGTACTGGACAAGGCGAAGGCTGTGCTTAGCCTGGATGATCTGGGTTTTTCCGGGCGCAACCGGCATGAAATAGAACGTATTCTGAAACGCCCTGAAGGCATCATCATCGTGACCGGCCCCACCGGCAGCGGCAAAACCACCACGCTATATGCCATGCTATCCGCGATCAGTAATCCCAAAGTCAATATTATGACGCTGGAGGATCCGGTTGAATATGAACTGCCTTTGATCCGGCAGACCCAGATACGCGAAAATCAGGGGCTTACCTTTGGAGAAGGCATCCGCAATATTTTACGCCAGGATCCCGATATTATTTTTATCGGCGAAGTGCGCGACAACGAAACGGCGCAGATGGCGCTGCGCGCCGCCATGACCGGGCATCAGGTCTTTACGACATTACATACCAATGACGCATTGGGGGCCTTGCCGAGATTATATGATCTGGGGCTGGAGCCCGGCATGCTGTCCGGCAATATCACCGGGGTCTTTGCCCAGCGTCTGGTCGGCCTGAATTGCAAGACCTGTAAGGTTGAACGGGTGGCAACGGCTGAGGAATGCAGGCTGCTTGGCGTTGATGCGGAAAATCCGCCCGCACTGTGGGAGGCGCCGGGCTGTGAGGCCTGCTTTCAATCAGGAATTAAGGGGCGTACCGCCATTGCCGAAATCATTTATGTCGATGATGGCCTGGATGAATTGATCGCTACCAGAGCCACCCGCACGGCCATGCGCAACTATCTGCGCAACAGTGGCCAGCGCTCCATCGCCGAAGACGGCATTGAACGTGTGCTCATGGGGGATATATCGCTGCAATCGCTGATGCGGTCCGCCGATTTAACCGCGCGCATGTGAGCATAGCCATGCCTGACTACCGCTATCGCGCCATAAACCAGACCGGCCGGATTATCCGGGGCACAGTGTTTGCGTCCAATGAGCAGGATCTGAACGGGCTGGTGGAATCATCCGGTCTGGACCTGATCGAATTCAAAATGGTTTCGGAGCAGCGAATCGGCAAGGTGCTGCAAAAGCAAGTCAGGATTCGTGATCTGATCCAGATGTGCGTGCATATGGAGCAGTTGCAGCGCGCCGGTGTGCCGCTGATGGAAAGCCTGAGCGAGATCCGGGATTCTACCGACACGCCGCGCCTGCGCGACGCGCTTGCGCAAATAGCACGGGAAGTGAATGACGGCGCCAGTCTGAGCGCCTCATTTGCCGCGCACCCGAAACTGTTTGGCAATATCTTTCAATCCCTCGTCGCCGCCGGCGAGCAAACCGGCCAGATGGGCGAAGCTTTCGGTCAGCTGGTCGCGCATTTAAAATGGTCGGACGATATGGCGGTTAAAGTAAAGAAAGCCACGCGCTATCCTGCCATACTCGGAGTTGTGGTTACGCTTGTCGTCATTTTCATGATGAGTTTTGTGGTGCCGCAGATAACCACATTGCTGGAGTCTAACGGAACCGAACTGCCCTTTATGACCAAGGCGCTGATAGCAACTTCAAATGCAATTCGTGACTACTGGTTCATGCTGCCCGTGCTGGTAATCGGCGCCGTTACAGCAGTAAGCTTTGGACGCAGAACCTCACAGGATTTCAGATATCAGACAGATTATTATCTGCTGCGCATTCCAGTTGTCGGGATAGTGCTGCGTAAAATTGCCCTTGCCCGGTTCGCCTATATGTTTTCCACCATGTTTCGCAGCGGTATCGAATTACTGACCTGCCTGGACGCCTCCAAACGCCTGGTTAACAATCTTGCCATTGCCGAAGCGCTGAGCGTGGTGCGCGAGGGTGTGCAGTCGGGACTTGGATTATCCATCGCCATGCGGTCTTCGGGCGAATTTCCGCCGCTGGTTCTGCGCATGATTAAAGTGGGCGAAGATTCGGGAAATATGTCTGACGCCCTGAATAATGTTGCGGAAATGTATAATCGCGATGTGGACGAATCGGTACAAGGCATGATCTCGTTTATTGAACCTGCGCTGACCGCTGTCATGGGGGGAATAATGGCCTGGATCGCAATTGCAGTCTTTGGCCCCATCTATGACAGTCTGGGCGCCATAAACGGTTAGGACGCTGTCGTGCCCTCATTGACGGACATCGAAGGCATTGCGCAACGGCTGTTTGCGCTGAAACGGTTTGTCCTTATGATCGGGGATACAGGCGCGCTGATCGCCCGCCTGTCCGGAAGCCGGATAGTTTCTCACCAGTTTCTGACCGGAACCATCGAAGAAAATATTCGCCAGGCCAAACTGGCGCTGTCTGAATTCCCGAAATATCCCGTAGTGATGCTGTACGATGTTCTGGGTCAGACTTATCGCCGTGACCGTTTGCCGCCGGTGAGTCTGCTGGACCGGCCCAAAATTCTGGCCCGCAAGCTGGACAGTCTGTTTCCGGGCGCCGAACTTAAAGGCGGCATGCAGCTTGGCCGGTCCACTGGCGAAATCCGGGGATTTGACTATCTGTTCGCATCCATCGCCGCTTCGCCTGAAATCACTGAATGGCAATCTGTTTTATCGCAAATTGAAAATCCGGCATGTGACATCCGTCTGCTTCCGGTAGAATCCGTCAAACTGCTTCAGCAGATAATGCATGCAGGTAATGGGAAACTCTCCAAGCCAAACCCCTGGAATATTCTGATAACGCATCACCGTACGGGCGGATTTCGCCAGATCGTCACCCGCGACGGCGGTCTTGCGATTGCCCGCATGACCGCCAGTTCTGCCGCTATTGAGAGCCCGGCTGAGATTGCCGGCCTGCTGCGCCGCGAGATCGGCGCAACCATTGATTATATTACGCGCCTTGGGTTTGACCGCACCGCTGGGCTTGACGCTATTTTCATAGGGCGCAGCGATATCAGCGCGGCCCTGAAAAATGTGCAACTGCCCGTGCGCAAGCTGACGGTTTATACGCCGGCGGAAGCGGAAAGCCTGGCCGGGATCAGCGGCGCGCGCGACGATAGCGGCCATTTTGCTGATCTGCTGCATGCGGCCTGGGGGGCAAGCCGGATCATACCCGCACTTTCTGTCTGGGCCCTCAATCTGCGTCAGGCGCGATCAAGGGTTCTGGGCTATGTCTGGGGCGCGCGCGCGCTGGCTGCGGCATCCCTGGCGGCCATACTCTATTCGGCAAATATATATTGGGAAATTCAGCGTACTGAAGCGGAATATCTCCAGCTTGAATCCACCCGCGCAGCGCTGCAACAGCGCTATGATGAAGAAGTCAGCAAGCTGGACAGCGGCCCAATGCCCATTGCCAGAATGCGAGACATAATCGCCATACACGCACAGTTGCAGAACGCGGATATTGATCTGAACAGTCTGTACACGGTCATTAACTCAGCCCTTTCCGGGAATGTGAGGTTGCATGCGCTGGATATCGAGATTGATCCGCCCGAGCTTGCGCTGGCGCCGGTACAGGATCCGCCTTTGCCTGCTGATGAATCGGCTGAAACGCCGCCGGTTGAGGTTGGGATTGTTCTGAACCTTGACCTTTCCTCGTTTCGTGATGCTGAACTGGCGATAGCGGAAGCAGACAGGATGATACAGGCGCTTCGTCTGGCGTTGCCCGGCATGAAGATCAAGATTTTACGCCAGCCACTGCGTATATTGCCCGAAGAAACCCTTACGGTTAAGCCGGGTGAGAATGTGCTGACCATTTCCGGAGAAGACCGGATTGCAAAAATAGAACTGACCGGGAGATTGAAATGATTGATCGCGAGGCCGCGCAATCAGCCCTGGTGCAAAGGTTTGCCGCGGCGCTGATTTTCTTCCTGGCAATCAGCGCCGGATGTTATATCTACCTGTTGCCGGATCTTGCCAGTTTTCAGCAGATGAAGGCCGCGGCGAATGACGGTGTGATCAGCATCAACATCCAGATGAATGATCTCAGCGCGCGCAAGGCCCGTGAAGCGCAGGACCGGAATAAATTTGATTTACTTGCCGGGCGCGGTTTTATAGGCCCGCAGAACCGGCTTGATGCCGCGCGCATTCTGGAATCACTGCGGGTGCAGCACAGAATATCCAGCCTCGAATATCAAATCGAACCCGTGAAAACCGTTACCATTCTGCGGCAATCCGGCAATAGCAGCGAAACACTGAATGTATCGGAAATATCGCTCAACATGCGCGGATTTCTAGACAGTGACCTGCGCAATTTCATTGCAGCGCTTAAGCGCGGCCTGCCGGGCTTTGTAACCATTACCGAAGTGGAGATGGAAAAAATTTCTGCGCCGGACGCTGCATTGCTTTCACAAATCAGCCTGGGCGGGGGCAGCGAACTGGTGGAAGGATCCTTGAAGATTTTATGGCAGGCCGTGCAGGACAGCCCGCAGCCGGATGGATCATGATGGAACATGTCTAGAGCAATTTATGATCATATTGAATCGCTTCCCTCCAAATTCGTCATTGCGAGCGAAGCGAAGCAATCCAGAGTCACAAGGAAAGGCCTGAGTTTTTGGCCCCTGGGTTGCCGCGTCGCTTCGCTCCTCGCAATGACAAATCAAGCTGATTGGATCAACGCGATAAAAAAACGCTCTAGCTTGCAAATGATATATGGCGCCGCCATGATGCTGCTGATTGCCGCCGCGCCGGTTGCGGGCGGCCGTGCCGCAGAAGCGGAGGCGGAAGCGGAGGCAAAAGCAGAAACGGATTTTGCAGGCTCCCTGCTTTTTTCCATTTCTGAACAACAGTCCATTGAGGCGGCGCTGTCGATTCGCCCGCGCGACAGAAATAATACGCCTGGTGCGGGCAAGGACGGCGCTCTGCAAATCCCGGAAAACAAACCCAGCTGGAAAATCGAACGGTTGCATCTGTCGGCGCTGATCTATACTGACGCCAGCAACTGGACGCTGTGGCTTGGCAACCGGCAGGTGCGCATGAACAGCATTCCGCCCTTTCTGCAACAGCTGAAGGTCACGGCGCATCATGCCGATATGAACGTCATTCCAACCCCCGGCGCCAGCCCCATCGCTGTCAGGCTTCGCCCCAATCAGACTTTTTTGATTGATCAGTTGCGGATAACCGAAGACAGCCAGACACGCAAATAGACGGGAAACGGACAGATTTTGGAACTGCCGCTGGACATAAATGGCCTGACCGTCCTGCATGGTAAAAAAACCGTGTTTGAGAATCTGTCGCTTCGGGTCAATCCGGGAGAAATATTCGGTCTTGTCGGACTCAATGGTGCGGGCAAGACCACAATGATGAAAGCCGCGCTAAGCCTGCTGGAGCCGGAATCCGGCACGGTGCGTTTTTTTGGCACATCCCATGACGATCCTGAAAGCCGGCGGCAGGTTGCCTATCTGCCCGAAAATTTTCACCCTCCTCTTTCCATGACGGGGGTGCAGTTTTTACGGCTGTCGCTGGGATTTCATAATCTGAAATTTGTGCGTGATCAGGCTGATGATCTGGCGCGCGCCATTGATCTGGCGCCCGGCGCCCTGGATCAGCGGATTGCCGCGCTTTCCAAAGGAATGGCCCAGAAAATAGGGCTTTTGGCAACATTTCTTACCAACTGCCCGCTATTGATCCTGGATGAACCCATGAGCGGGCTCGACCCGCGCGCGCGTATCCGGCTCAAGACGCAGATGCTGGCCTACCGCGCCCAAAACAATGCCATCTTTTTAAGTTCACATATTCTGACTGATTTGGAGGAATTATGTGACCGTATCGCCGTGCTGCATAACGGGGTCCTGCTTTATTCCGGCGGGCCGGCGGCATTATGCGAACAGCAAAATGAAACCACGCTGGAGCGGGCCTTCATTTCTATTATCGCGTAAACCCTGCGCGCATGGAGGCGCGAAACCCGTTAAATTCCGGCCGGCAGCGTTCGCATGCGATAAGGGTTGCAAATTGCGCCCGCTTGAGAGATAAGAAGCCCCCGGTAACCCGTACCGGGCGCGAGCGGGCGTAGCTCAGGGGTAGAGCATAACCTTGCCAAGGTTAGGGTCGTGAGTTCGAATCTCATCGCCCGCTCCAGATAATCTCAATGATTTCAATGTGTTAAATATAGCCCTTCGGGGCCTTTTTTGCTTAGAGAGGCCTCTTTAAGGCATACTCTGAGCAAATTCTATGCATCTGGCAGAAAGTCGCCGGATACGATGTCGTGGTTTGGCGCACATCAGCTATGGCAGCCCGCAGGAAATGGAGCCTGTCCTCGCTAAAGCGGGGGCTCAGATGACGAAGAGTGGGATTACAGGGCCGTTGGTATTAGCGCCCAGCGCCTGCGTGTTGCAGCCGACGGAGGCGCCAAAACCCGGAAGAAATTTAAGTTCCGTGTCCGGAGCGTTTATCCAGTTTCTCGTGCAATGCACGGTGTGTCCCGCATTCTTCGGCGGCCGAGCATTCGCCACAAACGAAATTATCGGCCTTTCGCATATCCTTGATGGAAACATGCACGCCAGTGACCGTAATACCCTGATCGCGCAAGGTTTGCAGGGTGCGTGAAAAGGTTTCTTTTTCCATGTGCAGGCGCGAGGCTATCAAGGCTTTGGTATAGGGTAATTCAAACCCGTGCGGGTCTAAATTGTACAGCACACAAAGTTTTTGCAGATAGCAGGCCACCATCTGGGCAGCCGACATGGTGGTGAGATGTTCGACATCCACCTGGACGCTATGCAGCCGGTCAGCAACGCTGGCCAGTAGTTTTTCCGCGATATGATCGAAATCTTTGAGATGTTCCCGCATCCAGGAAATGGGAATTTCAAGCAGTGAACAATCATCGACAGCGCGCGCATTCATCTGATGCCGATCCTGCCGGGCAACGACTTCATCGGAATTGATGCTGTCCCCGGCGATCAGAATATTATTGGTGACCTCTTGCCCGCCCGGCGTATCGCGGAAGATTTGCATGGCGCCCCGGCAGATCACGTAAAAATGCGTGATTTTACCGCCGTGCATAAACAGAAACTTTCCACGATTGCAGCTAATAATCCGGCTGTTGCGGACAAGAACCGCGCCATCATCCTGTGAAAGATCGGAAAACAAGGGAAGCGCCCTGAGTGTATCCAGCGCAATGGTCATTTTATCCTCCAGGATTAAAATACCGGTGTGGGGTGTATAAGATACCAATGCGGGGTATATAAGTCTACCCTCACGAATAAACGGTCAATATCAGGGTGCGCCATGTGCTTTTCAGCCGGGGTAAGCTTTGCCGCCGCCGCCATCCTCCTGCCCGCAGGCGTGGCGGCGATCCTGCGCGCCTATAAGACAGATCGCCGCTACATTCCTATCGCCGCGCTCCCCCTGTTATTCGGCGTGCAGCAGGCATTGGAGGGCGCGGTATGGACGTCAAACGGAAACCCCGGCCTGGTGGAGCGATTTTCGCTCGCCTACATGTTTTTTTCCTGGCTGGCGTGGCCCGTGTGGGTGCCATTCTCGGTGTATTTCCTGGAGCCTGCACGGCGCAGGCCGCTGTTTGTCAGCCTCGCAATTTCCGGCGGCATTCTTGGCGGGACGCAATATTTTCCGTATTTTGCCCACGATAATTGGCTGATCACAAACTTCCTGGGGCAGGCAATAAGTTACGAGGGCAAGGAAATATTTGATTACATCATCGGACGCCCGGCAACTTACATGCTCTATGTCGGCTTCGTCATCGGACCGCTATTGCTGTCCTCACATTCAAACATCCGAATTTTTGGCTTGCTGGTTTTTACGGTGCTGATCATCACGTATGTATTTTTCGCTTACGCGTATATATCAGTGTTTTGTTTTGGCGGCGGATTGATGTCGCTCTATCTGGTTTGGATGATATTCGGCGGCGGCAGGCAATCTATAAACACAGCAGGGTCAGCATAGATTGATGCCGCATTGGTGTAACTTCACAGGAGAATGACGATGATGAATAACATGATGGTGGGCTATGGCTTCAGTCACTGGCTGATGTTCGCGGTAATGGCGGCCTTGATACTCTATCCCGTCGGCAGGATTCTTGGCCGTATCGGCCTGTCGCCATTCTGGTCCGTTGTCGCACTGATCCCATTCCTGAATCTGGCAGGACTTTGGGTTCTCGCTTTCACTGAGTGGCCGCGCGGCGGCGGCAAAACTGATGCCTAGGAATCACCTGCGCCCTATGTAGCACGGGTTGACATATGTGGAGCGGAGATTTCGTTTTTGGTGAGATGTGGGCGGGATATCGCGGACCGGCGCACGACACGTCTGAACATGCGCATCTTGCTGTGCAGATCGCCTTAGGCATCAGCGGACCCGTGCAGATTGAAGCTCAGGGCTCGATGCTCTTGGCATCTTCGGTGATGATCAGACCTCGTGCACGGCACCGGTTGATCTGCGCTGGCGAAGAAGTTCTGCTGATTTTCATTGAGCCTCAATCGAACATTGGCAGGGCGTTGATCCACACCATGGGGTCTGCTGAAATTTGTGCGGCGCCGCCCCCGGTAGCAGATACTCTACAGGCAACAGCATCGCCTCAAACTACCATGGCGCAACTTGCTATTTCTCTCATAGACCCCGCGCCGTGCCATGACGGCCGTGTTGCAACCGCCATAGGCGTCTTTGCGAGCGACTGGGGGCCAAACGCAATCCACAATGCTGCGGTTGCGGTGGGGCTTTCACCATCGCGTTTGAGGGCGCTCACGCGCGCCGAGACTGGCGCGCCGTTGTCGCAATGGCTGCTCTGGCGAAAACTCGAGCATGCCGCACGCGCGATCTCGACGGGGGCGTCGCTTGCGGAGGCCGCACATGCCGGTGGCTTTGCGGATCAGCCGCATTTTTCACGAACGATGCGCCGCATGTTTGGCCTGACGCCAGGCGCCGCTGCTATTGCACTGCGCTAACGGATCGCTGGCCGGAGTACCCCTGTGCCGGTTTTACCGCAGTGTAGATGGAGATTGAGCCGGTTAGCGTCTGAATCACCCTTGTTTCCAATATGTCCACAAAACCAGCCTGTGCAATTAACTGCGGAAGCATGCCATCGGCGTTAGGTTGTGTAGTCTCGAAGCCATCAGTCAACTGAACCTGCAGAAATAGCAATCGCATCAGAAATGTGCGTTGCTGCCCATAATCAGCGATATGCAGTATGCCTTGTGGCCGAAGACTGGCATGCATGGCGGCAAGTACTGCGCTTTTCATCGGAATAGAACAATGGTGGAGCATCAGACTCGAAATTACCTTATCCGCGCCCGCCACACCAACAAGTTGGGCCGCCCGATCTCCCATGCCTTCGACATATTCGAGCACCACTCCTGCTGCTTCGGCTTTGGCCTTTGCAAACCTGAGCACCTCAGGATCCGGATCAAGCGCAATGACACGTGCGCCAGGCGCAGTACGCTTAGTAATGATCGCCTGCGTGCCGGTACCAGCGCCAACGTCGAGAATAACTTCGCCATTCTTTGGATCAATTGCAGAAAGCAGCGCCGCGCGCCAACGCTTCTCACGCGTCATCAAGGCGATGACGCGATCATATTGGCCTGTTAATGCCGCACTGCCGAGCGCAGGAACAAATTTACGATCCGTCATAGTCATCAACCTCCACTGAGTGTATCAGCCGTGAATATGCCGGATTCCAATCATGCGTCTTGAATGAAATGACTGCGGCCCCTCTGGGCGGTATTGAATTTCATGGGAAAATGATGATGGAGCACATGATGGTTGAATACGGCCCGAGTCACGGGCTGATCTGCACTGGTGTGGTTGCCGCCGTGTTCTCGCTTTTACCGGGTGGCCGCGTGGACATTGTCCCGGGGTTTATCCAGTCAGACTGAACCAATTGATTCAGTCTGACTGGATAAAGTTGTTCCCGATTTCAAGTGGCGAGAGCAGCTTCTAAAACCACAATCGGATGCCCGCGATGAGCGAAGGGATTTCGATATCCTCGCCGTCATCACGGGCAATGTCCGCTGTCCGGCCCAGTTTGCGTTCCCAGTTGACGCCGATATAGGGCGCGAATTCGCGTTTTATTTCATAGCGCAGGCGCAGGCCCAGTTCGATGTCATTGACGCCTGAACCTATGCCGCGCGATTTTACTTTTTCCGCTGACAGATTAACCTCCAGGGCAGGTTGCAGGATAAGCCGCTGGGTCAGCAGCAGCTCATATTCCGCTTCAAACCGGGCCGACAATTCGCCTTCATTGCTCAAAAACAGCGCCGCATCGGTTTCAAAATAATAGGGGGCAAGGCCCTGTATGCCCAACACCGCATAGCCACGCCTTGGATGCGGTTCCGGGTCATAGCGCACGCCCGCCTGCACATCGAAAAAATCCGTCAGCAGACGGCTGTATAATAGCTGCGCCTCGGCGTCTTCGACTTTGCCGCCGGTGCGCTTTGCTCCCTCGGTTTTCAGCCATAGTTTGTTGTAGTCGCCGCCAACCCAGCCTTGCGCATCCCATTTCAAACTGTCCCGGCCATCCTGGTTTCGATATTCGAACTGGTCCGCCTGAAAGAAGAGGAAGCCCGGCTCATGATCCCCCATCGCCTGTGCGCCAGTGCTCAGTAGACAGAGGTATAATGCAAGTCCAAAGATGCGCCTATTCATGATCCATCTCCACATTTGCGGCCACCGGGCCTTCGACGATCACCTTGCGCATCATGCCGGTTGCCATGTGATACACCAGATGGCAATGAAACGCCCACTCGCCCATGGCGTCGGCGGGAACATCCACGCTTAATGTTTGTCCCGGCGGCACATTGACCACATGTTTCAGCGGATTGAATTGTTTTTTGCCAGTGTCCAGTTGCATCCACATGCCATGCAGATGCATCGGGTGGTTCATCATGGTCTGATTAACGAAGGTGAAACGCACCCGTTCGCCATATTTCAGGCGGATGGGTGGGGCCTCGGAAAACTTCTTGCCGTCGAACGACCAGAAATACCGCTGCATATTGCCGGTCAGCTTCATTTCAATCTCGCGGTCCGGCGCACGATAATCCGCATAGGGCTTCATTGCTTTCAGATCGCCATAGACCAGAACCTTGCCGCCCGCCTTTGCGGCTTTGGGCGCGAGGCCGCTTTTCATATCAGTTTGATCCGTATCCCCCATATCCATGCCAGGCATTGCGCTGTGATCCATTTCGGCCATGGACCCATGATCCATGGCAGGCGCCGCAACCGCCGCTTTGCCTTCTGCCCCATGGTCCATGCCGCCCATATCCATTCCCATATCCGCCATGGTCAATTGCGGACGCGGGCGCAGCGGCGGAATTTCTCCGCTCATGCCTTCTTTAGGCGCCAGCGTTGCGCGCGCATAACCGGTGCGGTCCAGGGATTCGGCGAAGATCGTAAAGGGCTTTTCCTCTGTAGGCTGAACAATCACGTCATAGGTTTCGGCTACTGCGATGCGCAATTCATCCACCGGAACAGGTTGCACATTATTGCCATCGGCCTGCACCACGGTCATTTTCAGGCCCGGAATGCGCACGTCAAAATAGCTCATGCTGGCGCCGTTGATAATGCGCAGCCGCACCCGTTCACCCGGTTTGAACAGCCCGGTCCAGTTTTGCCCCGCACTCTTGCCGTTGACCAGAAATGTATAACCGCTGACATCGGAAATATCCGTGGGGTTCATGCGCATCTGTCCCCAGTCAGCGCGGTCTTTCAGGGTTGCCCCCAATCCCTTTTCTGAAACATCCCTGAAGAAAGTTCCAACGGTTCGCTGCGCATAATTATAGTAATCGCTGTTTTTTTTCAGATGGCCAAGGATGGCTTCGGGTTTTTCATCGGTCCAGTCCGACAGCATCACCACATAGTCGCGGTCATATATATACGGCTCGCGCGAAGCTGGCGTAATGATGATTGGGCCATACATGCCTTCCTGTTCCTGCAGGCCGGAATGGCTGTGATACCAATAGGTGCCCGCCTGTTTGATCCTGAAATTATAGGTAAAGGTCTCGCCCGGTTTGATACCTGGAAAGCTGATGCCCGGCACGCCGTCCTGCGTATAGGGTACTAAAATCCCGTGCCAATGGATGGAAGTGTCCGTGTTCATTTTGTTGGTGACGTTTATGGTCACCTCCTCGCCCTCGGTAAAATGCAGGGCCGGGCCGGGAATTTGCCCGTTGATCGCCATGGTCTGGCGTTCGCGCCCGTTGAAGCCCGCGCGCATTTCATCCACGGTCAGGTCATAGGTTCCGGCGAACGCGCCGGAACCGGTGCTCAGTGCGAAAAGTGTTGTAAGCCCAAACCAAAATTTACGCATGATCATCCCTCTCAATTGCCAAAGCCGATGCGGCCCAACATGCCGGACTCGTAATGCCCCGGCATGTTGCAGGCGAATTCAATCTGCATCGCCTTGGTGAATTTCCATACCAGCTCTTTGCTCTCACCTGGCGCCAGCAGGACTGAATTGGGATCGTCATGGCGCATCGGCTTGCCCGCCTTGGAAGGCATATCCGTTTTGCTCATATCCATTTTGGAGTGATCCGTCTTGTTTATGCCCATTTTGGAATGATCCATCTTGCTCATATCCATTTTGGAATGATCCATGTTCATCTTGCTGGGTTCGATCCCGGTTGGGGTGATCATGCCCATCTCCATCATCTCTGCCATTTCCTTGCGGTGCTCCGCATGGGCGGCCAGGGTGTCGATGCTGAACTCGTGCAGAAATTCACCGCTGTTTTTCAGCACAAAGCGAACGGTTTCGCCCGCCTTCACCGAAATCGCATCCGGTTCATAATAATTATCGGCCAAATTGACTGTGATGGTGCGGGCGGCTTCAGAAGCCTTGCCGGGTGAACCAAATGCGTAAGCATGACCGGCAGCGGCAAGCGCCGTAGCGCCAGGGCTTGAAACGGCAATGCCTATAATAACGGCCAGGGGAAAATATGTCGGATTCATGGTGTGTCCTTGCATTGATAGGTGATCGGCCTGACCCGCGCATTAGCGCGGCAGTTGAGCCGGAAAATCTGGGAATGTTTAGCGGTGTGCGCGGATCAGGCGCGGCGTGGCGGATGAAACGGCGGCTCGCCGCGATGCATGGCCGTGATGCGGTCCAATAAAGGCGCAACGCATTCTGTCACGCGCAACCTTACTTGAGCCGGGGGACGCTCATTCATAATGACCGGCACACAAGCCAGCATGCAGCAGGCCCCATCGGCTTTGGCGTCATCTTGCGAATGATCAGGCGTTTGATGATGGGATACAGCCGGATGCGCGTGCGCAGCGTCTGTTTTCATATGATTCATATGGGCTGAAGCCGGAGACGGCCCCATCAGGGCGCTCACCACCAGCGAAACGGCAAAGGCGATAATAATGCCTACGGACCACCGCACGGTACAACAGCCTCCTTAAGGCTTCAAAATAATGCCTTGTGTAATATCTAATGGATGGAGGCGCTGATGGCAAGTACATGCTGGCGCACACTTCCCGGTAATACCAAAAATGAGTTACAGTAGCGGGACAGTCGAAGAACACCGGCAGCTTGATTTGGATCAACGACTTGTATCGGCTAAGGTGTCATTAATAACTGTGCTTTATATCAGCCAGGAGGGTTTCCGTGATCCGCACATTTTTCCCCCGCGCCCGCCAGATTTTTTTAATCATGTTCTTTTCCATGGGGTTGGCGGCCTGCGATATCAACGCCGTGCCGCGCTATGACGAGGAAACCAGGGCGGCATGGAGTGAAGTGCTGAACCAGTATCAGCGCCGCGCCGATCTGGTGCCGAACCTGGTCGAGACTGTTGCCGGTTTTGCGCGGCAGGAGAAAGAGACCCTGACGGCGGTGGTGGAGGCGCGCAGCAAGGCGACCCAGATGCAGTTGCCGCCAGATATTCTGAATAATCCCGAGGCGTTCAGGCAGTTTCAGCAAAGCCAGGCGGCCCTTGGCGGCGCCTTGGCGCGCCTGCTGGTTGTGGTGGAAAAATATCCCGAACTGAAATCAAACCAGAATTTCCTTTCGCTGCAATCGCAACTCGAAGGCACGGAAAACCGCATTAGCGTTGCGCGGCGCGATTACATTCTGACCGTGCAGAAATATAACACCGAGCTTCGCACCATACCCGGACGGTGGGTCGCAGGCGTGCTGTACCCCGAGGCGGAGGTTAAACAGACATTCGACATCGCCGAGCAGGCGAAAGAGGCTCCGAAGGTAAAGTTCTGATGGCGCGTTTTATCCGCGAATGGGGGACGGCCGCATGGGCCATTCGCGGCGTGGCGTTGCTGCTGTGCGCCATCCATGCCGTGGCGGGGCAGCCCGCCCTTGCCGCTGAACCCAAATTTCCCCAGCTTTCGGGCCGGGTGGTTGACGAGGCCGCGCTGCTTCCGGCGCCGGTGCGTGAGCGTATCACGGGCTGGCTTGTGGAATTTGAACGCGCCTCGAAGCGCCAGCTTGTCGTGGTGACGGTGAAAGACTTGCAAGGCTTCCCGATTGAGGATTTCGGCTACCGCCTGGGCCGCGCCTGGGGCATTGGCGAAAAAGATAAAAATACCGGGGCCATTCTGCTTGTCGCACCGAACGAGCGTGAGGTGCGCATTGAAGTAGCGTATGGCCTGGAGGGGGAACTGACTGACGCCATCAGCCGCGCCATTATCGAGCAAAATATTTTGCCCGCTTTCAAGCAAGACAATTATGAGCAGGGGATCATCAATGGAACTGCGGCGATCCTGAAAGTGCTTGGGTGGGAGGGTGATATGCCCGGCGTCACACGCGATGCACCGGAAAGTGCGCAAGAACTTCCCCCCATACCGCTCTTGATCCTCATCATCCTGTTTTTCATCTTTCGTTTTGGCCGTAGTGCTTTTTTTGGTGGACGGCACGGGCGTGGGGTATGGGGCGCGCGTTCACGCGGCGGCTTTTCCGGAGGCGGCGGCTCGTTTGGCGGCGGCGGCGCCTCGGGGCGGTGGTGAACATGATGCGCAAACTGTCTGCCGAAGAACGCAACCGGATCGAGGCGGCGGTCACCGCAGCGGAAACCCGCACCAGCGCGGAATTCGCCGTGGTCGTGGCGCGGGCCAGCGATGAATATGCGTTGTTCCCTTTGCTGTGGGCGGGTCTGCTGGCGTTGCTGGCCGGCGGCGTCATCGCCATCGCGGCGCCGATGATAAGCGTGGGCATGAGCTTTGCGATACAGGCGGGCGCCTTTATCGCCGCAAGCCTGCTGCTGCATCTTCAGTTTTTGCGGCCCCACCTGGCGCCGCCTGCAACTCAACGCGAATATGCCGCCCGCCTGGCAAAACTGCAATTCGCCAGCCTCGTCAATGAGCGGACCCATGGCGATGTTGGCGTGCTGTTATTCGTCTCCCTTGCCGAGCGTCATGTTGAAATCCTGATTGACAACGGAATCGCCGCGCGCATTCCGCAAACGGCGTTTCAGAACATCATCGATGCATTCATCCGTGAAGTTCACCAGGGACGCATTGCCGAAGGATTCATTGTGGCAATCGAAGCCTGCGCCCGGATTCTTGAGCAGCATTTTCCGGCCCGCCCGGAAGAGCCGGATGAAATCGCCAACAAGGTCACAGAAATTTAACCGGAAATCTTTCCGCTATTGATTTGAGTCAATGTGTCTATTGCGGCTGTCCCGATACCCTAACGCCCATGGGGTAATTTTATGAACGCGCTTTGATTGCCCCGTTGGCCATAACGATCCACATATAGAGGAAAGGGCAAACGGCGATGACATATGACGCAACATTTATCAGTGACGCTAGTTCCGCCATGCAAGATGACGTCCGCAGAATTTCCGGAAGACCTGGGTCTATGGCTTCGACGGCAGCGCGCAAGCTTCTGACAGTTTTTTTCGGCAGGCTGGTTACGACCGGGCGGTTGACCCTTATCGACCCCTGGGGATATGTGCATCACTTTGGGCAGGCTGAAACGCCACATGTAACCGTCAGAATAAGCACGGCCACAGCCCTTTACAGGATAGTGCTGCGGCCGGATTTCTACGTGGGTGAAGCCTACATGGATGGCGCTCTCAGCATTGAGGAAGGCGGGCTGCGCGAGCTTTTATATATTTGCACGTCGAACCAGGATGCGCTGAATAACCACCCTCTTGCTTTGGCTTTTGGCAGAGTTAGCAAGGCGTTACGCAAGCTGCATCAATTCAACCCGCAAGGCCGCTCGCGGTCTAATGTCGCGCATCATTATGATTTATCGGCAACGCTGTACGATCTGTTCCTGGATGAGGACCGGCAATATTCCTGCGCTTACTTTGCCGATGGCGATGAAACCCTGGAAGAGGCGCAGCACAAGAAAAAGCAGCTGATCGCATCAAAGCTTCTGCTCAAACCCGGCCAGCGCGTGCTGGATATTGGCTGCGGCTGGGGCGGCCTTGCCTTGCACCTTGCCCGCTCCGCTGGCGCGGATGTGACTGGCATTACCTTGTCACAGGAGCAGTTAACTGTGGCGCAGGAGCGGGCCGCCACTGCTGAATTGTCCGGTCACGCACGTTTCCTGCTGCGCGATTATCGTAATGAAGACGGCACCTATGACCGGCTGGTGTCGGTTGGCATGTTCGAGCATGTTGGCGTCAACCACCACAGGCGTTTCTTTGAGAAATGCCGTGATCTGTTGAAGCCGGAGGGTGTCGGGCTGTTGCATGCCATCGGGCGCATGGCGCCGCCGGATAGCACCAACCCCTGGCTCAGAAAATATATTTTCCCGGGGGGCTATTGCCCGGCTTTGTCGGAAGTGCTTGGGGCCATCGAACATGCCGGTCTGTGGGTCACGGATATAGAGATATTGCGCCCGCATTATGCCGAGACGTTAAGCCATTGGTGGGATCGTTTTCAGGCCAACCGGGACGCCATCAAGGCGCTGTATGACGAGCGCTTCTGCCGGATGTGGGAATTCTATCTGGCAAGTTGCGAGATGTCCTTCCGCACCGGCCCGATGATGGTGTTTCAGATTCAGTTCGCGCGGCATCGCGATGCCGTTCCACGCTCGCGCAGCTATCTTGGCGATGCGAACGCCGCGCCAGTTGTGTATACGGCAGAAAAACACGCAACGTCAGATTACAGGAGGATTGCACAATGAGCAGTCTGTTATATTTCGCGCTATGGGCTGCCCTGATTTTTGTGATGATGCGCTTTGGCTGCGGCGCCCATGTCATGGGGCATGGCGGACACCGGCGCCGGGATAACGCACAGGGACAGATTCCGCCCGTGAAAGCTACCGACCCGGTGTGCGGCATGACGGTCGAAACCGCCACGGCGAAATCAAGCGCCCATAGCGGACATGTTTACTATTTCTGCTCGCAAACCTGCCGCGAAAAATTCGAAGCGGCCCCCGAGACTTATCTCGAAACCCCGCCCGCAACCCAAAAACCAATGGAGGCACATCATGGCGCACATTGAAACGCATCCGGCACACGCCGGTCCGGCTTCGATCTCCGTCGTTGCATTTGGCATCAGCCTGAGCGCATTCCTCGCAATCTCGTATGCGCTCTGCATCCTGTTCTATGTGCTTTTCCCCGGCACGGCAGAACAGCATGTTGTTCTTACTCTCTTCCTGCCCTGGCTTAAGGTTTTGACATTGCCAGGCTTTCTGCTCGGCCTTTTGGCGAGCATCGTCTGCGGCTGGTACATCACGCTGATCTTCTGCCCGCTCTATAATTATTTTACCGCACGCGGGTTGTGACCAGGTAGATCCATTGGGGCCCGGCCACACGAGGGCATGTGGTCTACTTGCCCCCGGGCTTGCCGCCCATTTTCATGCCCACTGCGCCAGGCATTAACGGCATCAGCGCATCGGCTTTTGTTTTCTGCTCCGGGGTCAGCGCCGCATACAGCGCGGTGGCGGCAGGCCGGATTTTTTTCATTGTCTCCAGATGCTCGCTCAGTATGGTTTCGCTATCGGTTAGCCGCTCAATCCAGTTGCGCGGTTTTGCGCCGGCATCGGGCGTCATCTGCATCTTGTCCTGATGCTGCTTGATCAGTGGCTTCAGTTGCGCGGTGTATGCGTTCCAGACAGTGTTCTGCGCATCGGTAATGCCGATCTCAGTTTTCAGAAACGCAAAAACCCCTTCGGAATGCGTAATCATCATCCCCATCATGGGGTGGCGCATGTCGGCGCCCATCATGCCTTGCGGACCGGCCTGCATGGCCATCATGCCGCCGCCCATCATTTGGCCCATCATCGGCATCATTTTCTCACACATCATCGGCGTCATCATGCCTGGCGCGGGGGAAGCGGCGGCGGCGGGCGCACCCGCCGGGTGATGCGGGTCCGGCGCTGGCGTCTGCGCGATTGCCGGACTTGCCAGCAACAAGCCAAGTGCGGTCAAGGGGGCGAGGCTTTTCTGAAATAAACGGGTCATGATGCTTTCTCCCTGTTTGATGGCCATAAGAGCGTTCGCTCAGCGGCGTTGACTATCCAGAACCTTGATCAATTCATCAATCTTCTGCTCACGCTCCCTGAGCGATCCGTTGTGAAAAGCGTGGGTGACGCAACTCTGCAAATGTTCGCGCAGCACTTCCTGCTCGACCCTGTCAAGGGCGGCGCGCGCCGCACTGACTTGCGTCAATATGTCGATGCAATAGCGGTCTTCCTCAACCATGTTGCGTACGCCGCGCACCTGCCCCTCGATCCGGGCGAGGCGGTTCAGGCAGCTTTTTTTAGTTTTCATATCCACACTTGAACTATACCCTATATAGGTATATACAGCAATAGGGTTGCTATTAGAATTTGTACGCTAGCCCAAGAAAATACCCGGCGATTTGATTTGGCTCAACATCCTGGCGTGTAAGTTGGCGTCAAATCGCGCAACTGATAATAAAATGCAAAAGGATCATCCCAATGACGGATCACGCTCACGCGCATCATGCCGCCGCCGCCGCAGCCCCCGCCGACGCAGCCCCCGGCGATATGGCCAAAGATCCGATCTGCGGCATGATGGTCAAAAAGGCCGGGGCGCTGGCCGCCCGCCTGACGTCGGAGCGCGGCGCGCGGATATATTATTTTTGCAGTTCCGGCTGCAAAAGCACCTTTGAGGATCCTGAACGCGAACTGAAATCCATGCGTACGCGGGTCGCTGTCGCACTGACCGGCGTGCTGGCCTTGGCCATGTTGCGCGCGGGCGCGTTCATCGCGCTGGCGACGGGGGCCACCATCGTAAGCTGGGCGCCGATCCCGGCATTGCCGTGGTTCACCTGGGGGGTGTGGCTGTTCATTCTGGTGACGCCGGTGCAATTTATCGGCGGCTGGGGATTCTATAAAGGCGCATGGGCGGCGCTGCGATCCGGCTCCATCAATATGGATTTCCTGATCGCGCTCGGCACCAGTGTCGCCTACTTTTTCAGCGTCGCGGTGGTGTTCTTTCCTGACGTGCTTCCCGTGAAGGTGGATGAACGCGAGGTTTATTTCGAAGTTTCGGCGGTCATCATCGCTTTCGTGCTGCTCGGAAAATATATGGAAGAGATCATCAAGAAGCGCTCCTCGGCGGCGGTGCGCAAGCTGATGGATTTGCGGCCCGCCGTTGCGCATGTGGTGCGCGATGGCAAGGAGGAGGAAATTCCCGCCGAGGCGATCATGGCGGGCGAAGTGGTCGTGGTGCGCCCGGGCGAGCGCATTCCAACCGATGGCGATGTGCTGGAGGGAACCTCGTCGGTCGACGAATCCATGCTGACCGGCGAATCAATGCCGGTGGAAAAAGCGCCGGGAGCAAAAGTGATTGGCGGCACGCTTAACCGCAGCGGCATGCTGCGCTTTACCGCCACCCGTATCGGCAAAGACACGGCGCTGGCGCAAATCATCAGGCTGGTCGAAGAGGCGCAAACCAGCACCGCGCAGGTGCAACGTCTGGCCGATCAGGTGACGGGCTATTTTGTGCCGGCCGTTGTCGGCGTTGCTTTCCTGGCGTTTTTTGGCTGGTGGCTGGCCGGAGATTTTCCGCAAGCGCTGCTGGCTTTTATTGCGGTGTTGATCATTTCCTGTCCCTGCGCATTGGGTGTAGCTACGCCCGCCGCGCTGATGGTGGGCGTTGGCAAGGGCGCCGAGGCCGGCATATTAATCCGGGGCGCCGAGGTGCTGGAGCGGGCGCGCAATCTGAATGTGATCGTGTTCGACAAAACCGGCACCCTGACGCGCGGCGAACCGGAAATTACCGATATCGTGCCGTTTGGCGGGCAGATGGAAGCTGATATTTTGCGGCTGGCGGCGGCGGTCGAGGTTGGCTCCGAGCATCCGCTGGGCGAGGCGATTGTGCGCGCGGCGCAGCATCGCGGCCTGAGCTTGCCCGCCGTCACCGCATTTAACAGCATTGCGGGGCACGGCATTAGTGGAGATGTGGAAGGGCAGCCGGTGCTGCTTGGCAATCGCCGCTTACTGTTACAGGAAAAAGTCACCATCGAAAATGCTGAGCAGGATATGACCCGGCTGGAACGCGAAGGCAAGACCGCCATGCTGGTGGCGGCAAACGGCGCGCTGATTGGCGTCATCGCCGTGGCCGACACCATCAAGCCCGAAGCGAAGGAGGCGGTGGCGGCGTTGCGCCGCGAAGGCATCGAGGTGATCATGCTGACCGGCGACAATGAGCGCACGGCCCAGGCGATTGGCCGCGAACTTGGTATCGGTCGGGTGATTGCCGAAGTGCTGCCCGGCGATAAGGCGAAAATCATCAAGGAGCTGCAGGCGCAAAAAAAGATGGTGGCGATGGTGGGCGACGGCGTCAATGACGCTCCGGCGCTGGCGACGGCCGATATCGGCATCGCCATCGGCTCGGGCTCGGACGTCGCCAAGGAAACCGGCGGCATTATCCTGATCAAGAATGATGTGCGCGAGGTGGTGCTGGCGATCCGGCTGTCGCGCCTGACCTTGCGCAAGATCAAACAAAATCTGTTCTGGGCGTTTATCTACAACACGATTGGAATACCCATCGCCGCCTTTGGCTATCTTAACCCGATCATCGCTGCGGCTGCCATGGCGCTCAGTTCGCTGTCGGTCATTGCAAACTCGGCGCTGCTCAAGCGCACAAAGTTGTCATTATGATACACCTCAGTTTTCTTGGCGGTACCGGAACGGTCACCGGATCGAAATATCTGGTCGAAGCTGGCGGGCGGAAAATCCTGATCGACTGCGGGCTGTTCCAGGGGCTCAAGCAATTGCGGCTGCGAAACTGGGACAAATTTCCAATTGATCCCGCGCGGATCGACGCGGTGATCCTGACCCATGCGCATCTCGATCATTCGGGTTATCTGCCGCTGCTCGTAAAAAAAGGTTTCCAGGGGCCGGTGTACTGCACCACGGGAACCAGGGACCTTTGCGCGATCCTGCTGCCGGACTCCGGATTCCTGCTGGAGCGCGATGCCGAGTTCGCCAACCGGCATGGCTTTTCGAAGCATAAACCGGCGCTGCCGCTCTATACCGCAAAGGAGGCCCGTGCCTGTCTCGACAGCATTATCACCAAAAACTTTGATGAGCCCTTCGAGATTACACCTGAGATTAACGTCCAGCTCCATCCTGCGGGCCATATTCTCGGCGCGGCGATTGTCGAAATCAGCATTGGCAAAACAAAGCTGGTGTTTTCCGGCGATCTTGGCCGCTCAGGCGATCCAATCATGAACGATCCCGCGCAGATTGCGCGGGCAGATTATCTGGTTGTTGAATCGACCTATGGCGATCGCACGCACGAAGCAATCGATCCGCAAGATGCGCTGGCCGAGGTAATCACCCGCACGGCGCAACGCGGCGGTGTGGTATTGATTCCGGCGTTCGCCGTCGGGCGGGCGCAGACGCTGATGTACCATCTGCAACAGCTCAAACGCGCGCACCGTATTCCGGACCTGCCGGTCTATCTCGACAGCCCGATGGCCATAGACGCTAGCGAGGTTTTTTGCGACCACCACAGAGAACACCGGCTGAGCCTGGAACAGTGCCGTTCGCTATGTGGTGTGGCCCGCTATGTGAGCGATGTGGAGGAATCAAAGAGCCTTGATAGGGATAAGATGCCCAAGGTCATCCTTTCGGCCAGCGGCATGGCGACCGGCGGCCGCGTTCTGCACCATCTCAAGGTCTTTGCGCCCGATCCGCGCAATACGATCCTGTTTGCGGGTTTTCAGGCCGCCGGCACAAGAGGGGCGGCAATGGTGGCCGGCGCCGAGAGCGTCAAAATCCATGGCGGTTATGTGCCCGTCAACGCCGAGGTGAAAAATCTCCGCATGCTCTCCGCACACGCCGACCGCACAGAAATCCTGAAATGGCTCAGCCATTTCGACAGGCCGCCGCAAACGGCGTTTATCACCCATGGTGAGCCGGTGGCCGCCGATTCGCTGCGGCTTGCCATCGAGGAGCGGTTCAAATGGACGGTGCGCCTGCCCGAGCATCTGGAGCGCGCCACGCTAGAGGCGGCGTAAGAACCAACATGTCAAATTCGCACAATCTTCCCAAAGACCCGCGGCCGCATACCCTGCGCCTGCGCCGGCTCGGCATCGACACGCATCAGGAGCTTGTCGTCTATATGCGGCAGGATTGTCATATTTGCCGGTCCGAAGGATTTGCGGCGCAGGCACGCATCCAGGTAACAGCCAACGGCCACAGCATCATCGCGACGCTGGGCAAGATTACCAGTGATTTGCTGGGGCACGGCGAGGCAAGCCTGTCCGAAAGCGCGTGGCGGCTACTTGGTGTTGCAGAAGGCAGCGAGATTTCGTTCGCGCATCCGCCGCTTGTTGAATCGCTGGGGCTGATGCGCGGTAAAATCTATGGCCAGCGCCTTGGCACACAATCGGCGCATCAGATCATCCATGATATTGTTGCGGGGCGATATGCGGATGTGCATCTGTCCGCCTTTATCACGGCGTGTTCGGGGCGCGCCCTTAACCGCAACGAGATGGTGGCCCTGACCAAAGCGATGGTTACAACAGGAAGCAAGCTTGATTGGGGAGACCAGCCGATTGCCGACAAGCACTGTATCGGCGGCCTGCCCGGTAACCGCACAACGCCGATTGTGGTCGCCATCGCGGCGGCCTGCGGTCTGACCATTCCGAAAACCTCATCACGGGCGATTACCTCTCCGGCGGGAACGGCGGATATGATGGAGACGCTGACCAGAGTTGATCTTGATGTGCCTGCCATGCGCCGCGTGGTTGAGCAGGAAGGCGGATGTATCGTCTGGGGCGGGGCTGTTGATCTTAGCCCCGCCGACGATATTTTAATCCGTGTTGAACGGCTGCTTGATCTGGACAGCGAGGGGCAAATGGTTGCCTCTGTCTTGTCCAAAAAGATTGCCGCAGGCGCCACGCATGTGGTGCTCGACCTGCCGGTTGGGCCAACCGCGAAACTCCGGACCCCATCCGACGCGCATCATCTGACGAGTGCGCTGCGCGGCGTGGCGGAAGCCATGGGGCTGCATGTGCGTGTCATGCTGACAGACGGCGCGCAGCCGGTTGGCCGGGGCATCGGCCCCGCACTGGAAGCGCATGACGTGCTGGCGGTGCTGCGTAACGATCCGGCGGCGCCGCAGGATCTTCGTAAGCGCGCCATCGAGCTGACAGCAGCACTGTTTGAGCTGGTGCTGCAACTCTCCGCCAGGGACGCCATGGCCAAAGCCACAGAAGCATTGCTCGATGGCCGCGCGTGGCGCAAGTTTGAAGCGATCTGCATGGCGCAAGGCGGTCTGCGCGAACCGCCAAGCGCTGCCCATACGCACCCGGTCCTTGCGGCGCATTCGGGTTTGGTAGTGAACATCGATAACCGCGTTCTGGCTAAAATCGCCAAGCTGGCCGGGGCGCCCAGCGCCAAAGCGGCAGGACTGGAATTTCATACGCCACTTGGCACGCAGGTGGAGAAAGGCACACCGCTGTACACGGTGCATGCGGAATCCAGGGGCGAACTCGCCTATGCGCTGGACTATGTCCGCACGCATCCCGGCGTTATCAGGCTGGAGGCCGATGCATGAACAAGAAGAGTATCGAAAGCAAGGCGGATCAGGAATCCAGGAATATTGGCAAGCCGGAATATCAGGCGGAACTGCATGGCCTGCAAATCGAGCTGGTGAAGCTGCAAAAACATTTTATCCGCTGCAATGACAGGATACTTGTATTGATAGAGGGGCGTGACGCCGCCGGCAAGGATGGCGTCATCAAGCGCATTATCAAACACCTGAGTCCGAGAGAGACGCGCGTGGTCGCCCTGGGAAAGCCCTCGGATCGTGATCGCGGCAGCTGGTATTTTCAGCGCTTTGTTCCGTACCTTCCCGCAGAACAGGAGTTCGTCCTGTTCAACCGCAGCTGGTACAACCGCGCCGGGGTCGAACGGGTGATGAAATTCTGCACCGAGGAAGAATACGAGGAGTTCATGCAGACCGTGCTTGAATTCGAACACATGCTGGTCAGGTCCGGAATCAAGCTGTTCAAATACTATCTTGATATCACCCGCAATGAACAGAAAAGCAGACTGGAAGACCGGCGTCAGGATCCTCTCAAGCAATGGAAAATCAGCCCGATTGACGCCAAGGCCGTCAATAACTGGAAAAACTATAGTCATGCGCGCAACAACATGTTCGCCCGCACGCACAATCCGGTTACGCCCTGGACTATCGTGCGCGCCGATGACAAGCGCCTGGCCCGCCTCAATCTCATCAAGGATCTGCTCACCCGTCTCCACTTCGATAACAAGGACGATTCCGTATTGCTGGTGAACCCGGACATCGTTTTTCAGTATCAGGAAGCCTATGTGGAAAACGGCATGATTGCGCCCTGAAGCCCAAACAACAACCTGCCCGGAAGGAGGATGGGAAAGTGAAGACTGTAACCATCGAAGTTGGCGGCATGCTTTCGGCGCTGAGCGCGCTTGGCGTGCAGAAGCAATTGGCGCGGCTGCCCGGCGTGAAGAAGGCCGAGGTCAACTATGCCGCCGGCAGCGCAACCGTTACTTTTGACGAAACCGTCACCAACATCAAGACCATCAAGGCCAGGGTGCATGGGTGCGGCTATCACTGCGCAGGTGAATTGCTGCCGAAGCATGTTTACGCGTCCGGCGATCCTCCCGCCGGGGCGCTCGCGGCGGCAATCCCCGCGCAAGGACCCAACGGCCACGCAATTCATCCCGCCTCTATGGCGCGCGGGGCGGAAGCGATCCCCGTTAAAGAACGCGCTGCGCCTGCCGGAAAGGCGGACGCCATGGCGCATGAGATGGGTCATGGGGCGGGTATGGATATGCAGGCGATGGTGCGCGACATGCGCAATCGCTTCTGGATTGCGCTAATCTTTACTGTTCCAATCTTCGTCTATTCGCCCATGGGCGGGATGTTCACGCCGCCCACCCCGCCTTTTGGGCTTCACCTTGATGTGTGGCTGTTCCTTCTCGCCACGGCCGCCGTGATCTATCCGAGCTGGCCGTTTTTCACCGCCGCCTGGCGGGCGCTCCGGAACGGCGTACTCAATATGGCGGTGCTCATCGTGCTCTCGGTTGGCACGGGCTATGTGTTCAGCATCGGCGCAACCTTCTTCTTCCCCGGTGTGCAGTTCTACGAGGCTGTGGCGGTGCTGCTGGTGTTCATCCTGCTTGGCCACTGGCTGGAGATGCGCGCCCGGGCGGGGGCCTCGGAGGCGATCCGCACCTTGATGGATCTCGCCCCGCCGATGGCGATGGTGCTTCGTGACGGACGTGAGGTCGAGACGCCTACCGCAGAGGTGCTGGCGGGTGATGTCGTCGTCATCCGCCCGGGCAACAAGATCCCGGTGGATGGCGAGGTCATCGAGGGCGATTCCCAAGTCGACGAATCCATGCTCACTGGCGAGTCCATGCCTGTCAAGAAGGCGCCTGGCGATACGGTGATCGGCGCCACCATCAACAAGAGTGGCGCGTTCAAGTATCGCGCTACCAAGGTTGGCGCCGACACCGCGCTGGCGCAGATCGTCAAACTCGTCCAGGAGGCGCAGAATTCCAAGGCGCCGGCGCAGCTCCTGGCCGATAAAGCGTCGCAATGGCTGGTGCTGATTGCGCTCGTCATCGGGATCGCAACTTTCGCCGTGTGGTTCTGGTGGATCGGGGAGCCACTGCTCTTTGCGCTAACCCTTACCATCACCGTCTTCGTCATTGCGTGTCCCGACGCACTCGGGCTCGCTACGCCAATGGCGGTGATGGTGGGCACAGGCCTCGGTGCCATGAACGGGATTTTGTTCAAGAACGCTTCGGCGCTGGAGGATGCGACCAAACTGGATGTGATCGTGTTCGACAAGACCGGTACGCTCACACTTGGTCAGCCAGAGGTGGTCGAAGTCGTGGCCGCGCCCAAATTGAGCGAGGACGCGGTGCTAGCGCTGGCTGCGGCGGTCGAGCAGGGTTCGGACCATCCCCTGGCCCAGGCGATTCTGCGGCGATCCAAGGGGCTGGTGGTCGAACAAACAACCGGGTTTGAAGTGCTCGAAGGCAAGGGAGCGATGGCCGGCATCAGCGGGAGCACTATCTTTCTCGGGAACCGCCGCCTCATGGAGGAAAAGAATATCGACTTGTTGCCTCTCACAGACCAGATCAAGCGATTGCAGGGCAGCGGCCAGACCGTCGTGCACGTGGCCCGGGGCAGTGAGCTGGTGGGATTGATCGCCATCGCCGATGCCCCGCGGCCAACCTCTGCGGCCATGGTGAAACGGCTGCGTGAGAGCGGCGTCGAAGTAGCCATGATCACCGGCGATAACCAGGAGACGGCAGAGCGTATCGCCAGCCAACTGGGGATCACCACCGTCCTCGCCGAGGTGCTGCCCGGGCAGAAGGCTGAGAGGCTTAAGGAGTTGCAGGCCCAGGGCAAAAAGGTCGGCATGGTGGGTGATGGCATCAATGACGCCCCGGCGCTGACGCAGGCGGATGTAGGCTTTGCCATCGGCGCTGGCACCGACGTGGCGATTGAAAGCGCCGATGTGGTGCTCATGAAGAGCGACCCCTACGACATCGTCGGAGCGATCCTTCTCTCCCGGGCCACCTTGCGCAAGATGCATCAGAACCTGTTCTGGGCGGTAGCCTACAACGTCGTCGCATTTCCTGCCGCCGCCGGTGTGTTCTACCCCCTCATCATCAGCCCGGAGGTGGCGGCGCTGGCAATGTCCGGCAGCTCGGCGCTGGTGGCAGTCAATGCCTTGCTGCTTAAACGCACCCGCCTTGAAGGCATTCATCGATCACGGCCACAGACCCCGGTGACAACATGACAAGAGCAAGCGCCAAGCCAAAGCACAAAGTCACCGCGCTTGACCGTGCCGCCAATCATCCCGGCATGATCAGGCTGGAGGCCGATGCATGAAACCACTGCTGCTGGCGCTACCCGGGAATGAAGCTATCGGCGAAAGCCTGGCGGGGGCGCTTGCGGCGGAGTACGCCATTCCTGAAACCCGCCAATTTCCCGATGGCGAAACCTATTTGCGTCTTAATGCAGATATAAAGGCGCGCGATATCATCCTGGTATGCAGCCTCGACAGACCAGACCCGAAATTTCTGCCATTGATTTTTCTGGCGGAGACGGCAAGAGAGATGGGTGCGCGTTCGGTAGGCCTGATCTGTCCCTATCTTGCATATATGCGTCAGGATGCCAGGTTCAAACCTGGCGAGGGGATTACATCCGCCTATTTCGCCAGGGCGCTTGGCCAGCATTTCGATTGGCTGGCGACGGTGGACCCGCACCTGCACCGCTACCGGAGCCTGTCAGAAATATACGCCATACCCGCCGCCGCGGTGCATGCCGGCCCTGCCATCGCCGCCTGGGTCCGTGATCATGTGCCGGCGCCGCTGATTATCGGGCCTGACAGCGAGAGCGCACAGTGGGTGGCTGCGGTGGCGCGTGAGGCCAACGCGCCCTATATCGTTTTGGAAAAACACCGCCACGGAGACCGCAAAGTCGAGGTCTCGGCGCCGGACATGCAGCCCTGGCGCGGCCGCACACCAGTACTTGTAGATGACATTATCTCAACAGCACACACATTGATTGCCGCAACCCGCAGGCTCCTGTCGGCGGGCGCATCCGGCATTATCGTCATCGGCATCCATGGCCTGTTTGCAGACCGGGCTTATGATGAGCTACACGCAATGGGTGTTTCTCAGATTGTTAGCTGCAATACCGTCACGCATCCGAGCAACGCCATTGATGTCACGGCTTTGCTCGCCAAGGCGGTGGAAAAATTGACGAGAGCATAAAAAACGCCACTACAGTTGATCTGGGTCAATGGGTGGGCGTCTTGGATAGGTTCAGAATTACATGGTAGACGAATAGAACAATGGGCTTTCAAACGCCATACGCAAGGGGGCTGACATGAAATCTTACATGAAACCTTACACCGTCATGAAACCTTATCTCTTGTTGCTTGGCCTTATCCTGTTCATGCCTGTTGCGGACTATGCCGCCGGCCAAACCCCGGCGCTCGAGCACAGCAAAAAAATGCATGGCATGCAGGAAGACATGCATCAGATGGAGAAGGATCTGGAAGCGCACCGCTCCATGCAGCACTGCATGCCGGAGATGAAGGCGCACTGCCAGGCCATCGCCGACCTGGAATATATGGAAAAGCGCATGAAGCTGATGCGCACCTATATGCAATATTGCGTGGAAGACGAAAATGATTGCCGCATGCCGGAAATGACCGGCGAGATGAAGGCCCTGCGGGAAAAGATGGACGCCCTGAGCCTTGAAATGATGCCACCCGGCGGGCGGCCGGACATGCTGCATAACAATATCCAGGAGAAAACCCATGCCCCGGCAAAATGATCCAGCGCATGGTAATGGCGCAAGCTGGCTGTTTTCGCGCGCCGGAATCGCAACGCTGGTGGCGCTGCCGATTCTGGGATTCCTGATCTTCACCGGGCATGGCCTTCATTTGCTCGGCTGGCTGCCATTTCTGCTGATCCTGGCCTGTCCGCTGATGCACTTCTTCATGCATGGGGGTCATGGCGGACATAGCCATGACAAGGTGGAAGAAGACAAACATATTCACTCACCGGGGGAGCGCTGATCATGGACCATGCACAGGATGTTCCCGCCTATGGGTTGTGGGGACTGGCGATCCTCAATATAGTGATTTTCGTTGGCTTCGCGTTCAGTTTCTTCAAACCGCAGACCACAACCGACTGGCGTTCGTTCGGCGCCTTCAGTTCTTTTCTGGTTGCCCTCTTTGTAGAGATGTACGGATTCCCCCTGACGATCTATCTGTTTTCCGGGTGGCTGCAATCGCGCTATCCGGAGGTTAACTGGTTTTCACATGACGCCGGGCACCTGCTTGAAGAATTGTTCGGCTGGAAAGCCAACCCGCATTTCGGGCCTTTTCATATTCTTAGCTTCGTATTTATCGGCGGCGGATTTATGCTGATCTCCGCCGGCTGGAAGGTTTTGTACGAGGCGCAGCGTCGGCACAGGCTTGCCGTCTCCGGCGTCTATGCCTGGATACGGCATCCGCAATATGCGGGCTTCGTGCTCGTCATGTTTGGCTTCCTGCTGCAATGGCCGACCCTGCTCACACTCGCCATGTTCCCGGTGCTCACCTTTATGTATCTGCGCCTGGCGCGGATCGAGGAACGCAATGCGCTGGCCGAATTCGGCGACGCCTACCGGCGCTACATGCTGGATGTGCCGGGCTACATTCCACGGATCGGCGGTCCGAAACGCAAACAAGCCTGACAGCGCGCACGGAGGACGCCATGGAGATAAAGCGCGAGCATCAGATCACTTTCTGGTACATCATTGCCGCCATCGTGGGGGTGATGCTGATACAGGACTTCTTCGCTCAGCAAAATCATATTGAGACAATTCCCTATAGTGAATTCCAGCAACTGGCTGATCAGGAAAAATTGTCCGATCTTGTCGTCGGGCCGACGCGGATCACCGGAACTTTCACAGAGCTTGTGGAGGGAAAGGCTCGGCATTTCTCCACGGTACGGGTGGAGCCTGTCCTCGCCCGTACGTTGGCGGAAAAAAATCTGACATTCTCGGGTCAGCCCGAACCGGGATTTTTTTCGCAGATCCTGGGCTGGCTCTTGCCGACGCTCGGCTTTCTGATTCTCTGGATGTTCATCATCCGGCGCGTGGGCATGGGACAGGGAGCTGGCGGCCTGATGTCGATCGGCAAAAGCAAGGCGAAGGTCTTTGTCGAGAAAGACATCAAGATCACCTTTGACGATGTCGCGGGTGTCGATGAAGCGGAAGACGAGCTTCGCGAGGTTGTATCTTTTTTGAAAGATCCTACGGGCTATGGCCGCCTCGGCGCACATGTTCCCAAGGGTGTGCTCCTGGTGGGCCCGCCAGGCACGGGTAAGACACTGCTGGCGCGGGCTGTCGCGGGCGAGGCGGGGGTTCCCTTCTTCTCCATATCGGGATCGGAATTCGTTGAGATGTTCGTTGGCGTCGGCGCGGCGCGGGTGCGTGATCTCTTTGAGCAAGCGCGCAAACATGCGCCTGCAATCATCTTCATCGATGAGCTTGATGCGGTGGGACGCGCGCGCGGCATATATATGCCAGGCGGCGGCGGGCATGATGAGAAGGAGCAGACGCTCAACCAGCTCCTGAGCGAGCTTGATGGATTTGATCCGACGACCGGCGTCGTGCTTCTCGCCGCGACCAACAGGCCGGAAATCCTCGATCCGGCGCTGCTGCGGGCCGGGCGCTTCGACCGGCAAGTGCTGGTCGACCGCCCGGACAAGAAGGGGCGAGCGGACATTCTTCTGGTGCATCTGAAGAAAATCAAACTGGCTTCGGGTGTGCCGGTCGAGGATATCGCGGCGCTCACACCAGGATTTACCGGGGCCGATCTCGCTAACCTGGTGAATGAGGCAGCACTGCTTGCCACCCGGCGCGGCGGTGACAGTGTAGCGCTTGACGATTTTGTCCAGGCGATAGAGCGTATCGTAGCCGGTCTTGAAAAGCGCAACCGGCTGCTCAATCCGCATGAACGGGCAGTGGTCGCCCATCATGAAATGGGACACGCGCTGATCGCCATGGCGCTGCCGGGAGTCGACCCCGTTCAGAAGGTGTCCATTATCCCGCGCGGGATTGCCGCGCTCGGCTACACCATACAGCGGCCAATCGAAGACCGCTTTTTGATGGATCGGGCCGAGCTGATGAACCGGATGACCGTCTTGCTGGGCGGCCGCGCGGCGGAAAGCTTGGTTTTCCCGGATGTGTCGACGGGCGCCGCCGACGACATCACCAAGGCGACCGAGATTGCGCGCAGCATGGTCGTCCGCTTCGGCATGGACCCCAAGCTCGGGCCAGTCGCCTATGAGCCCGAAATGTCACCGCTGCTTGGGATGCCCAGCGGCGCGGATTGGCGTCCGCGGCACTATGGGGAGGCAACTGCGGCGGCCATCGATGCGGCGGTGCGCGGGCTTCTGGATACGGCATTCGGGCGAGCCGTCACCATTTTGAGACGAAATCGCGATATTCTCGACACAGGGGCCGCAGCTTTGCTGGCCAAGGAAACCATGGTTCACGACGACCTCGAACGCCTGGCTGCCGGGCTGAAGCGCGAAGAGCCGGGCAAACTCGAAATCGCCGCGATACAAGGGGAGCGCTAGGCATGGGACACACGCATACCCGCCTATGGTTTGGGATGACTGGCGATACTAAACTTTGTGATTTTTTCCACATAAAAGGCCAATAGAACACGATGACCGGGGCCATCTTCACCGCAAAGGCGCTCACCAAAATCTACACCTCGGGTGAGGTTGAGGTGCTTGCCCTGCGTGAAGTGGACCTTGAAATTCAGGCCGGTGAAGTGGTGGTATTGCTCGGGCCTTCAGGAAGCGGAAAATCAACCTTGTTGAATATTATGGGCGGCATCGATCATGCGACGCGCGGCAGTCTTTTTTTCAAGGATCTTGAACTGACAGCACAGGGGGATCGCGGCCTTACTGACTATCGCCGCAAACATGTCGGCTTTGTGTTTCAGTTTTATAATCTGATCCCCAGCCTCACCGCTTATGAAAACGTCGCGCTGGTCACCGAGATCGCCGAAAACCCGATGCGCCCGGACGAGGCGCTGGCGCATGTCGGTCTCGAAGACCGGATGCATCACTTCCCGGCGCAACTTTCCGGTGGCGAGCAGCAGCGCGTCGCCATCGCGCGCGCCATCGCCAAGCGGCCGGAAGTGCTGTTGTGTGACGAGCCAACCGGCGCACTGGATTCCAAGACCGGCATCCGGGTGATCGAAGCGCTGCTGGAAATCAATGCGAAACTGGGCGCCACGGTGCTGATCATCACCCATAACGCCATTATTCAGGACGTTGCGCATCGGGTTTTGTTCTTCGCGGATGGCCGGATATCCAAAACACACAAAAACGAAACGCGCCGTGCCGCCGACGCGCTGGACTGGTAATCCGGTGCGCGCGCTCGATCTCAAATTGTTCCGGGATCTGTGGCGGCTCTGGGCCCAGGTGCTGGCCATCGCGCTGGTGATCGCGGGCGGGGTGGCCTCGCTGGTGATGGCGGTTGGCTCCTACCGCTCGCTCGAAGAAACCCGCACCGCCTATTATGAACGGCATCAGTTTGCCGATGTGTTTGCCAATGTGCGCCGCGCGCCGAAGACGCTGGCGGCGCGGATCGCAGAAATTCCAGGCGTTGCCGCCGTGGACACGCGCATTGCCAAGCTGGCGCTGCTCGACATCCCGAACTTTCGCCAGCCCGCAACCGGACAATTCATTTCGCTGCCCGAAAACGGCCAGCCCGCGCTCAACCGCTTGCATGTCCGGATAGGCAGGCTGCCTGAACCAGGGAACCTGGAAGAAGTCATCGTCAACGAGAATTTCGCCAATGCGCACGCCTTCAAGCCGGGGGCGCGCTTTTCGGCGATATTGAACGGCCGCAAACGCGAGCTTGTGATTACTGGAATAGCGCTTTCCCCCGAGTTCATTTATGCAATTGGCCCAGGCGACACGATGGTGCCGGATGACCGCCGTTTTGGAATTATCTGGATGTCTGAGCGGGCGCTGGCCAATGTGTATGATCTTGAAGACGCATTTTCCTCGGTTACCCTCAAGCTGTCGCGCGACGCCTCCGAACCGGAGGTGATTGACCGCCTTGACGCGCTGCTTGACCGTTACGGCGGACGTGCGGCGTATGGCCGCAAGAATCAGGCCTCGCATGAGTTTCTGGATCACGAGCTTGACATGCTCAACAATATGAGCCGCACCCTGCCGCCGATTTTTCTTCTGGTTGCGGCGTTTCTGGTCAATCTCACGCTTAGCCGGCTGGTGGCGCTGGAGCGCGAACAGATCGGGCTGTTGAAGGCGGTGGGTTATGGCAGCTTTGCCATTGCATCGCACTATATCAAATTCGTTATCGTCATTGTCCTGATCGGCGTGGCCATCGGCGGCGTGGCCGGAACCTGGCTTGGCGTCCTGGTCACAAAACTGTTCGGTGATTTTTTCCGTTTTCCGTTTCTGGTGTTTATCCAGAGTCCCGATCTCTACGTCACCGCCGCCGGATTGAGCCTTGCCGCCGCCATTCTTGGCGCCATCCGGGTGCTGCGCGATGTCGTGACGCTGCCGCCCGCCGTTGCCATGCAACCGCCGGCGCCTCCGGTGTTCCGGCATTTTTTACCTGCAAATTTTGCGCTGGGCAGGTTTGTGTCGCAACCGGTCATGATGATGCTGCGCAATATTGGACATCATCCGTTCCGGGCGGGTTTCACGATGCTGGGCATGGCCATGGCGACGGCGATTCTCGTCGTATCGCTGTTCTTCGGAGACACCATGGAAAAATTGATCGATGTGACATTTTTCATGGCCGACAGGCAGGACGCGACGGTGAGCTTCATTGAGAGGCGTCCGCTAAATGTGGTCAATCAGGTGGCGCGGCTGCCCGGCGTTCTGGCCGTCGAGCCGTACCGTCAGGTTGCCGCGCGCATTCGCTATGGCGCTATCGAACGCCGGATCATGCTCAGCGGCAGGCCGCCTGATTCTGATCTCAGCCGGATCATCGATGTCGATCTGCGGGTTGTCGCACTGCCGGAATCCGGCCTGGCGATCTCGGACATGCTTGGGCAAGTTCTTGGGGTGAATGTCGGCGATAGTGTCGAGATTGACCTGCTGGAGGAGCGCCGCCGGACCATATCCCTGCCCATTGTCGCAAAGGTTGAAGACTATTTCGGCATCAGGGGCATGATGGACGCCGGCGCCCTGTCGCGGCTGATGCGGGAGGCGCCGGCTGTGGACAGCGTCCAGATCAGTTTCGATGAGAACCGGCGCGAGCCGCTGTTCGATGCGCTTAAAGCCATGCCGGTGGTCAGCGGCATGGCTTTGCAACGGGTTTCACTGGCGAATTTTCGCGAGACGCTGGCCCTGCTTATCACTTCGATGGCGGGCATCTATACGGGGCTTGCCGCAACCATCGCCTTCGGGGTGGTCTATAATGGCGCGCGCATATCGCTTTCGGAGCATGCGCGCGAATTGGCGACACTGCGGGTTATCGGCTTCGGGCGCGGCGAAGTATTGCGCATCCTGCTGCTCGAACTGACCCTTCTCACAGTGATCGCGCAGCCGCCGGGATGGGCCATCGGCTATGGCCTGGCCTGGATCATGCGGACCAATCTGGCGGGTGAACTGATGCGCGTGCCTTTGACTGTCAGCAACCTTACCTATGTACTGGCCAGCGCGATTGTGATTGCCGCGGCCGTGCTTTCCGCCCTCGTCATGCGCCAGCGCGTCAACCGGCTGGATCTTGTAAGCGTCCTCAAAACACGGGATTAAACCATGCGCAGTATATGGATTAAACGATCACTCTGGGCCCTGGGTTTGGGGCTGGCAGTAGCAGGCATTGTCTGGTTTGCATGGCCGCAACCCGTTCCGGTTGATTTTGCGGTGGTCACGAAAGGCGCGATGGAAGTTACCGTCGACGACGAGGCCAAGACCAGCGTGCGCGAAGTCTATACCGTCTCCGCGCCGGTTTCCGGAAAGCTTCTGAGGACGGCGCGCGATGCGGGCGATCCGGTGATTGCCGACGAGACGGTCGTGGCGGTGATGCGGCCGGTAATCCCGGCGTTTCACGACGCCAGCACGCATGAAGAACTTCTGGCGGCGGCGGCGGCGGCCGATGCGGCTGAAAAACTGGCGGAAGCCGAGGTGCGCAGAATTGCAGCGGCGATCGACTTTGCCCGCAAGGAATTTGAGAGGGCTCAAGCGTTGGCGCGCACCGATACAATCGCGGTAAGGACGCTGGACAAGGCCAGGTTTGACGCCGAGGCCAATGCGGCGGCGCTGGCTAGCGCAAAGGCGCAGCTCGACGTCCGGCGTAGCGAACGCGCCAGTGTCGCAGCGCGCCTGATCGATCCGTCCAGCGTTGCCGCGCAATCAGATTCCGCATGCTGTATCCAGATACGTTCCCCGGTGGCGGGCCGCGTGCTCAGAATCCTTCAGGAAAGCGAAACCATCGTGCAGGCGGGCGCGCCGCTGATCGAGATCGGCGATCCGCGCGATCTTGAAGTGGTCGCGGAACTGCTATCAACCGACGCCGTTCAGATCAAAATTGGCGCGCCGGTGCGGATCGATGGCTGGGGTGGCGCGCCGGTGCAGGGCCGCGTAACCCGTGTCGATCCGGCGGGCTTCGTCAAGATTTCCGCGCTGGGCATTGAGGAGCAGCGCGTGCGCACCTGGATCGATTTCACCGATCCGCCGGAAAGCTGGTCGCAACTGGGGCATGACTACCGCGTCATCGTTCATGTGACCATTTGGCAAGACGACACTGTGCTGACGGCGCCGGCCGGCGCGTTTTTCCGCAAGGGAAACGATTGGGCGGTGTTCACCATCCGCGATGGCCGCGCGCGCAGCACCCTCGTCACGCTGGGGCAACGAAACAACCAGACCGCACAGATAGTGTCGGGCCTTTCCGAAGGCGACAAAGTCGTGCTGCATCCCAGCGACAGGATAAGCGAAGGCGTTGCGGTCGCACAGCGCGAGGTGGAGTGATGCAGTCATTAGCAGTCTCTGCGCTTTCACCTGCCGGTAATACTGTCGAAATCGTTGAGCGCAAGGGTCTTGGGCATCCGGATACAATCTGCGATGCGCTTGCCGAAACCCTGTCACGCAATCTCTGCCGCGAATATCTGCGCCGGTTTGGCGAGGTGCTGCATTACAATGTCGATAAGGTGCTGCTTTGCGGCGGGCGTTCCGCGCCGGCATTCGGCGGTGGCGCGGTGCTGGCGCCCATCAATATCTATCTGGCCGGCCGGGCGGTGAACAAGGTTGGCAACGACGCTATTAATATCAGAGAAATTGCCATTGATGGTTCTCGCGCCTGGATGCGGGCGAACCTGCATGCGTTGAATGCCGATCGCGAAGTTCATATTCAGGAGGTGATCCAGCCCGGCTCTGGGGATCTGCAACAGTTGTTCTCCCGCCGTGGGGGTAAAGTTCCGCTTGCAAATGACACCTCAATTGGGGTGGGCTATGCACCAATGAGTCCGCTGGAGCTTTTGGTGCTGGCGGCCGAAAAACGCATCAACGGCCGAGACCGCAATCGCGACCATCCGGCATGGGGCGAAGACATCAAAGTCATGGGCATTCGCCAGGGCAGCCTGGTCAATCTCACCGTGGCGTGCGCGATGATCGGAAAACATCTTGCGCATATTGATGATTATCTTGCCGAGAAGGCTGCTATCGGGGACTTTGTGCAGGAGCTTGCGGCAGCACATGGCTTCGCGGATTGCCAAGCCGGCATTAATGCCGCCGATGACCCAAAGGCGGGCATCATTTATCTGACTGTTACAGGCACCTCGGCCGAAGCCGGTGACGACGGCCAGGTGGGGCGCGGCAACAGAGTCAATGGCCTGATCACGCCCTGCCGGCCGATGAGCCTCGAAGCCGCCGCGGGGAAAAACCCCGTATCCCATGCCGGCAAGATTTATAACATCGTGGCGCGGCGGATCGCAGAGACGCTCGTTGCCACGGTTCCACAGGTTAGTGCGGCGCATTGTCTGATGGTCAGCCGTATTGGCGCCCCGGTGACGCGCCCTGCTATAGTAGAAGTAAGGCTAACTACCCGGGATCAATATCCAGTTGCTCAATTGAGGCAGCGCGTCGAGGAAATCACGGCTGACGCGCTCAACGGAATTCCCGGGCTTATCGATGATTTCATGGCTGGAAATATCGAGGTATTCTAGCCGCGCCAGAGCGTAATGCGAGGAACTGATTATGACAGAGCTTCCCGGACAGGAAGAATTAGCGGCCATCGACGCCTATTGGCGGGCGGCGAATTACCTGTCCGTCGGGCAGATTTATCTGCTTGATAATCCGCTGCTGCGCGAACCGCTGGCGCTTGAACATATCAAGCCGCGCCTGCTGGGGCATTGGGGCACTGTGCCGGGTTTGAACTTTATTTACGCGCATCTGAACCGGATCATCCGGCGTGACGATCTGGAAATGATTTATGTGACCGGGCCAGGGCATGGGGCGCCGGGCATTCTTGCTAATGTCTATCTTGAGGGAAGCTATAGCGAGTTCTATCCGGAAATCTCGCAGGATGAGGAAGGCTTGCGGCGCTTCTTCCGGCAGTTTTCGTTCCCCGGTGGCATTCCAAGCCACACAGCGCCAGAAACGCCAGGCTCCATCCATGAGGGCGGGGAACTGGGTTATGCCCTGTCGCATGCCTATGGCGCGGCGTTCGATAATCCCGGTCTGATCGTCGCCTGTGTGGTGGGTGATGGCGAGGCCGAAACCGGCCCCCTCGCCACGGCATGGCATTCCAACAAATTTCTCAACCCGGCTCGCGACGGCGCGGTGTTGCCGATCCTGCATCTCAATGGCTACAAGATCGCCAACCCAACGGTGCTTGCGCGCATCCCGCAGGCGGAGCTGGAAAGCCTGTTCATCGGCTATGGTTATACGCCTTATGTAGTCGAAGGCAGTGATCCGGCGGTAATGCACCGGGAAATGGCCGCGGTCATGGATAAGGTCTTTGTGCAGATCAAGGCAATCCAGCATGACGCGCGCGCAGATGGCGTTTGCGAGCGCCCTCGCTGGCCGATGATCATACTGCGCACACCCAAGGGATGGACCGGCCCTAAAGCGGTGGATGGTTTGAAGACAGAGGGACATTGGCGTTCACACCAGGTACCCGTTTCGGACATGGCCCGCAACCCGAAACATGTCGCGTTGCTTGAACAGTGGATGCAAAGCTATCGCCCGCAAGAGCTGTTCGATGAAAACGGCCGCCTGGTGCCTGCGCTCGCGGCGCTGGCGCCAAAGGGTGCGCGGCGGATGGGCGCCAATCCGCATGCCAATGGCGGCCTGCTGCTCAAAAGTCTGAAGCTGCCTGATTTTCGTTCCTATGCGGTTGACGTGCCAACGCCGGGCGGGACAAAAACGGAGTCAACCCGGGTCATGGGCAGTTTTTTGCGCGACGTGATGAAAGATAATCTTGATGCGCGGAACTTCCGCGTCTTTGGTCCCGATGAGACCGCATCAAACCGGCTTGGCGCGCTGTTCGAAGTGACGGATCGCGCCTGGATGGGCGAACGCAATGCCGATGACGATCATCTGGGGCCGGACGGCCGCGTCATGGAAATACTCAGTGAGCATACCTGTCAGGGCTGGCTGGAAGGCTATCTGCTGACCGGCCGGCACGGTCTGTTCTCCACCTATGAGGCGTTCGTGCATATTGTCGACTCGATGTTCAATCAGCATGCCAAATGGCTGAAGGTGAGCAGCGCCAGCATTTCCTGGCGGCGCCCGATTGCATCACTCAACTATCTGCTGACCTCGCATGTGTGGCGCCAGGACCATAATGGCTTCAGCCATCAGGATCCGGGCTTCATCGATCATGTGGTGAACAAATCAGCCGATGTGGTGCGGGTGTATTTTCCGCCCGACGCCAATACGCTGTTATGGGTTACGGATCACTGCCTGCGCAGCCGCAATCTGGTGAATGTCATCGTTGCGGGGAAACAGAAGCAGCCGCAATGGCTGGACATGGAGGCGGCGATTTCGCATTGCACGGCTGGCGTCAGCATCTGGGAATGGGCCAGCACCGACCGCGACACCAGCCCGGACGTGGTGCTGGCCTGTTGCGGCGATGTGCCGACGCTGGAGACTTTGGCCGCCGTCGAGATTTTGCGCACCCATCTGCCGGAACTGAAAATCCGCGTCGTCAACATCATCGATCTGATGCGCCTGCAACCGCCCGAAGAACATCCAAACGGCTTGCCGGACACCGAGTTCGACATTCTGTTCACCACCGATAGGCCCATCATCTTCGCCTATCACGGCTACCCCTGGCTGATCCACCGGCTGACCTACCGGCGCGCCAACCACGGCAATCTGCATGTGCGCGGTTACAAGGAGGAAGGCACGACCACAACCCCGTTCGACATGGCGGTGCGCAACGATCTTGACCGCTATCATCTGGTCGAGGACGTCATCGACCGGGTGCCGGGGCTGGGCTACCGCGCGGCCTATCTGCGGCAATGGGTTGGCAAAAAACTGATCGAACATAAGGCCTATATCGCCCGCCACGGCGATGACATGCCGGAAATACGTGACTGGAAATGGACGTGCTGAGATGGTGATATTAACGGCATGAAAATTCTGACGGTCAATGCGGGCAGTTCCTCTGTCCGGCTTGAAGTTTTTGCCATTGCCGATGGTGCGCCGCGTTCCCTGGGGCGGGCAATGTCAGAGGCAGGCGATCCATCAATACTGTTCGCATCATTAGCGGCGCAAGCTGGCCTCGGAACGGAGCCACCGTCCGCCATAGCCCACCGCTGGGTGCATGGCGGACCGCGGGTGCGCGCGGCGGCGCTGATCGACGCGCAGGTGGAAGAGGCGCTGGTAGAAGCCGCGCCCCTCGCGCCGCTGCATGCGCCAGCAAACCTCGCCTGGCTTGCGTACTGCCGCACCATCATGGGCCCGGATGTGCGTCAGATTGTCGTGCCGGACACGGCCTATTTTGCCAACTTGCCGGACGTTGCCGCGAATTACGCCCTGCCGCGCGAACTATCGGCGAGGCACGGCATCCGCCGCTATGGTTTTCATGGGTTGGCGCATCAGTCCATGGTCGAGCAGTGGGCAGCCCGGCGCGGAGGGGATATTGGCGACGCAAAAATAATCTCTTTGCAACTGGGCGCGGGATGCTCCGTCACCGCAAGCCGTGGCGGCGCGCCCATGGACACCTCGATGGGCTTCACGCCGCTGGAAGGCCTGGTCATGGCCACCCGTGCGGGCGATGTGGATGCCGGTCTGCTGCTGTATTTGCAGCGCGAAGCCGGGATGGAGGCGGCGCAGATCGAGACGCTGCTGAACCAGAACTCGGGACTGCTCGGCCTTTCCGGCATCAGCGGCGACATGCGGGTTCTGCTGGCCTCCGATGCCCCCGAAGCGAAAAGCGCCATCGCGCTTTATTGCTATCGCGCGAAAAAATACATCGGCGCCTATCTCGCAGCGCTTGGCGGCGCGGATGCGGTGCTGTTCGGCGGCGGCGTGGGCGAGCACAGCCATGAAATCCGTACACGGATTATTGAGGGAATGGAGTGGTGCGGTCTGAAACTCGATATGGCTGCCAACCAGTCACCCGAGATGAATGGCGGACGCATCAGCACCGCAGACAGTAAGATTGAAATTGCCGTGATCCGCGTCGATGAAGCGCAAATCATGGCGCAGGCCGCCGCTGATTTGCTGACCGGCGCCTAAGCCCCGCTTGTGTGATGGCACAATGCGCATCGCCGGGATCGAGGATTTGGTAGCGGCTGCGGCAAATCTCAGCGCGATGAATGCCCGGCCGGAAAGGCCGCTGCGGCCTTGAGCCTTTCTTATGGACGCGTCCTGCGGGTACCCTTATACTCAAGGCATGGCGGGCTAGGTCGGCACAACAAGACTATCGCACAGCAGGCGCTATACCAGCGCGTCTGCCTAAACGGGACGACGCGTAAACGTACCGCAATATGGAAGCCCGGTGAACGCATACTTGACCCCGAACAGCCCTCGCACCGCACGCGGCAATCGCAGTAGCCAATATCGGCGGTCCTGGAGAAACAGAAATTTCGCAATTTTCCTCAATCAGACAATTTTCGGGAATGCGGTAGGCGTTGAGATAGCCGCCGTGATAGGAGCAGCCCCCCGATGAAAATCAGTTCTTTGGCCGGAAAGCCTGCCCCGCAGGGAATGCTGGTGAATGTACCAGATCTGATCAGGGCCTATTACACAGATGTTCCGGATGTCTCAATCCCGCAGCAAAGGGTCGCGTTTGGCACCTCGGGGCACCGTGGTTCCGCATTCGACAAGAGCTTCAATGAGTGGCATGTTGTAGCCATCACCGGGGCCATATGCAAATATCGCAAGCAACAAAATATCGACGGCCCGCTGTTTCTCGGTATGGATACGCATGCGCTCTCCGTGCCGGCCGCTGCCAGTGCGCTCGAAGTGCTGGTGGCAAATGGCGTGGACGTCATGATCGCGGAGAACGGCGAATACACTCCCACCCCCGCCATTTCGCATGCGATACTTTTATACAATCGTGGGCGCGCAAGCGGACTTGCGGACGGCATTGTCATTTCGCCCTCGCACAATCCACCCGACAGCGGCGGCTACAAGTACAATTCTCCCAACGGCGGGCCATCCGATCTTGCGGTCACTGGCTGGATTCAAGTCATGGCCAATGAGCTTCTTGAAAACGGTCTCCACGCCGTGAAAAGAATTTCTTACGAAGCGGCTCTCCGTGCGGCCTCGACACACCGTCACGATTATCTCAACACCTATGTGAGCGATCTGGGCAACGTGATCGATATGGACGCAATTCGTGATTCGAACATACGCATCGGCGTGGATCCGCTTGGCGGCGCGGGGGACCACTACTGGGAGCCGATCGCTGAACGCTACGGTCTGAATCTCACTGTCGTGAACGAAGCGGTCGATCCGACCTTCCGTTTCATGACTCTTGACTGGGATGGCCAAATTCGCATGGACCCGTCCTCGCCATACGCGATGGGCAACTTGCTCGACCTGAAAGACCGCTTCGACATCGCCTTCGCTTGTGATACCGACCATGACCGGCATGGCATCGTCACGCGAAGCGCGGGTTTGCTTCCGCCCAATCACTACCTTTCGGTGGCCATCTTCTATCTTTTCCAGAGCCGGCCCCATTGGGGCAACGGCGCCGGAGTCGGTAAGACCGTGGTGAGCAGCCAGATCATTGATCGCGTGAGCGCAGAGCTTGGCCGGAAGCTTTATGAAGTGCCGGTCGGCTTCAAGTGGTTCGTTGATGGTCTATTTGACAGTTCGCTTGGATTTGGCGGCGAGGAAAGCGCGGGCGTATCGTTTCTTCGCCGTGACGGTACTGTATGGACGACAGACAAGGATGGGATCATCCCCGCGCTGCTTTCGGCGGAAATCACCGCGCAGATGGGCCGTGATCCCGGTGATATCTACCGTGAGCTTACGCGCAAGCTCGGCGAGCCTGCGTTCTATCGCGTCGACGCGCCCGCCACGCCAGAGCAAAAAGCGAAGCTGTCGACGCTCTCTCCTCAACAGGTTCAGTCCACGCAGCTCGCTGGCGAAAAGATACTGAGCATACTCAGCCACGCGCCAGGAAACGGCGCGCCCATAGGCGGACTGAAGGTAATTGCAGAAAATGGATGGTTTGCTACCCGCCCATCGGGCACCGAGGACATCTATAAAATCTATGCGGAAAGTTTTCGCGGAGAAGATCATCTGCGCCGCATTGCGGAGGAGGCGCAAGCTATCGTCGACGCTACGCTTGCGCTATGACAACGCAGGCGCCGGTTTAAGGAAAAACCATGATCGATTCCAAAAATCAGAGTCCCGTATGCGAATCGCAAGGCGCATCTGATCCACAAACCGGGGGGCTCGGGGTGGCGTCGCTCAACAGCGGCTGCTTCTGCATCAGTCTTGACGCGGATGCGCTGAAGCGCGAGTTCGAAACGGACTCCGGGACGCGCAGCTTGTATCCGCTGGTTATGGAAAAATCACCGCACATGTTTGCGGCAACGCCAGTGTTTGTGTCCCGGGACAAACTGGACAGCATGGCGGCGGTCATCCGGGCGGCTCAGGTGGTCATAACACTGCCGGCGTACCGCGAGATCGTCCTCGAAGGGGCGCCGCAGGCGGCGCTTTTTGATGCCGGTGGCGCGCGCGGTGTGTTCCTGAGCTATGACTTTCACGTGACCGCTGCCGGACCGAAGCTGATTGAGATCAACACAAACGCCGGTGGCGCACTTCTCAATGCCGCTCTGGCGCGCGCGCAGCGGGCCTGCTGCCCGGAAATCGCAGGCATGACTACCGGCCCGGTTGCGCTCGCAGCACTCGATCAAACTTTCATTGCGATGTTTGTAGAGGAATGGCGTCTGGCTCGTGGCGGCCGGGATCTGCGGCGCATCGCGATTATCGACGACAATCCGGAAACACAGTATCTCTATCCTGAGTTTGTCCTGTTCCAGCAGTTGTTCCGCCGCCATGGCGTGGAGGCGGTCATCGCCGATCCGGCGGCGATGCGGCTGCACAACAACGTCCTGTGGCATGGGGACGAGCCAGTTGACCTCGTCTACAACCGCCTTACCGACTTCATGCTGGAGGAGGCTGCCCACGCAGTGCTGCTCAAGGCGTATCTGAACAACGCCGTCGTTCTGACGCCTAATCCTCGTGTTCATGCGCTGTACGCCAACAAGCGTAACCTTGCCATTCTCAGTGATCCAGAGCGCTTGCGATCATTCGATGTGTCAGAGGACATTGTGCATACGCTTCTGAGCGGCATTCCGAAAACCGAGATTGTCGAAGCCTCCAAGGCCGGTCGCCTGTGGTCGGAGCGGCGCAAGCTATTTTTCAAGCCCGCCGCAGGCTTCGGCAGCAAGGCTGCATACCGGGGAGACAAACTGACCAGGCGTGTGTGGGAGCAAATCCTCGCCGGCGACTATGTGGCGCAAACTCTGGCGCCTCCGGGAGAGCGCCTGATCGCGGATCACCAGGCGCCGCATGCGCTCAAGTTTGACGTGCGCAACTATGTGTATGGCGGCGCAGTGCAGTTCATTACAGCGCGGCTCTATCAGGGCCAGACGACAAATTTTCGCACTCCTGGAGGCGGCTTTGCGCCGGTTTTTACTGATATTGCGGCGGCCCGAAGCTGATCGCGGTTCATGACGAGGCCTCTGCTATCAGAATTTCGAATGCGCAACCGTCATAGGGACCGGTTTGCGCCACCGGCGACACCATGGCCGCCATAGTATCAACCCCTGATGCCGAACTGGAGAAGCTGCAACGCGATTCCTTCGGCTACTTTTTGCATGAGAAAAATCCCGTCAACGGCCTCGTGATCGATAAGACCGCTCCGGATTGGCCCGCAAGCGCCGCTCAGGCCAGCCTGGCGATAGCCTGCTAACGGCCGTCGGCTTCGTAAGGCGGCCTTCAACCATCAGAACTATTCAGGATTAGACTGACCCGCACTTGTCCGGGTTCGTTGCCGTTTGTCTGGGTGACAAAACCGAACTCATGCGCCATCGCCCGCATGGCGCGGTTTTCGCTCAGAATGTCACCGGTCAATTCACCGATGCCCCGCATTTTGGCGTAGCCGATGATTTCCTGCATCAAGGCCAGGCCCAGCCCTGTGCCCTTGAGGGCGCTGCGCACCAAAACTGCAAATTCCGCCGTCTCGCCGTCGGGACCGGCGGCAAGACGCACCACGCCGCTGACGCCATTTTCATCCAGCGCCACAAACGCCATTTCCCGGTCATAGTCGATCTGGGTCAGGCGCGCCGCCAGTTGATGCGGCATATGATGCATGTGGGATAAAAACCGCAGCCGCGCATCCTCCGGGTCCAGCGCCTCGACCATCACGATCAGGGCGGGCTCATCCTCCGGGCGGATGGGCCGCAGATCATAATGCGCGCCGGATTTGGTGGTGATCACGCGGGCAAGCTGCGCCGGATAGGGAGATATCACCAACCGATCCGCCGGTTCGCCCACTGCGGGTGTGATGCGAATGCGCGCATCCAGCGCCATGACGCCCTTGGCCGAGGCGATCAATGGATTAATATCCAGTTCACACACTTCTGCAAAGTCAGCGGCGAGATGCGACATTGAAATCAGTACACGGATAATTGCGTCCATATCCGCAGGCGGCACATTGCGGTAGCCGCGCAGCCGCCGCACTATCCGGGTCCGCTCAATCAGCTCACGCGCCAGCACATCATTCAGGGGCGGCAGGCCGATGGCTTTGTCGGCGGTGATCTCCACCCCCACACCGCCTTCGCCGAACAGGATGACCGGGCCAAAGGTTGCATCATCATTAATTCCAACAATCAGTTCGGCTGCGCCTTTGTCACTGATCATGGGCTGCACGCTGAAGCCATCGATGCGCGCCTGGGGATGCGTGCGCGCCAGCCGCGCCAGCATGGCCTGCGCCGTGGCGCGCACCATGTCCGCGCCTTCCAGGCCGAGCGCCACGCCGCCTGCGTCAGATTTATGGGTAATATCGCGCGACATGATTTTCAATGCCACCAGGCCGCCAAACGCGCTGGCGATTTCGCCCGCCTCGTCCGGGGTTTTTGCAACGCGGGTTTGCACCACCGGAACGCCATAGGCCGCCAGCACGCACTTCGCTTCCGCTTCGCTCAACCATTCGCGCTGTTCCTGCAACACCCTGTCAATTATTTCGCGCACCTCGCCGCAGTCACTGCTATGTACAGCCTCGCCGCCACCGGCAGGCGTCTGCATCAGCAAATCCTGGTTGCGGCGGTAGCGCAGCATATGACCGAACGCCCGCACCGCCTGGGTGGGCGTATCATAGCTGGGGACGCCCGCAGCGCGGAACAGCGCCCGCGCCGGCCCGGTGCTGGCGCCGCCGAGCCAACTGGTCAGCACCGGCTTGCGCGTATCGTGAAGATTATCCAGCACCGCCCGGGCGGCTTCGCTGCTATTGGCGATGGCCGTCGGGCAATTCAGCACCAGCAGCGCGTCTACATTTTCATCTTCCAGCAAAGCGCGGGTGGCCTCGGCATAGCGTGCGCCGGGTGCATCGCCGATAATGTCCACCGGATTGCCATGCGACCAGGTAACCGGAAGCGCTTTATTCAATCGCGCCAGCGTCGCCCCGGACAACGGCGCCAGAACACCGCCATCATCGATAAGCTCATCCGTCGCCAGCACGCCAATGCCCCCGCCATTGGTGAGTATCGCCAATCGTTCGCCATACGGGCGTATCCCGGCAGCCAGGGTTTCCACCGCTTCGAACAACTCATCCAGCAAGGTTACCCGCAACATGCCGGCGCGGCGGAACGCGGCCTCATACACATCATCCGATCCGGCAAGCGCACCGGTATGCGAGCTTGCGGCTTTCGCCCCTTCGGCGTGGCGGCCCGCCTTGATGACGATGACCGGCTTAACGCGGGCGCAGGCGCGCGCCGCCGACATGAATTTGCGCGCATGGGTGATGGATTCCACATACAGCAACACCGCGCTGACATCCGTCTCATTGGCGAGATAATCCAGCATGTCGCCAAAATCCACATCCGCCATTCCACCCAGCGACACCATATGCGAAAAACCAATAGTGCGCGAAGCCGCCCAATCCAGCACCGAAGTCAACACGGCGCCCGATTGCGTGACAAAGGCGAGCTTGCCGCACAAGGCGTTTACCGGAGCAAAACTTGCGTTCAGGTTTACGCCGGGAACCAGGATGCCCACGCAATTTGGTCCGATAATCCGCAGCAGATGCGGCCTGGCGGCTTGCAGTAATTGTTGCTGAAGGGCGCGTCCTTCCGCGCCCAGTTCGGCAAATCCGGCGGTGAGGACGATGGCCGCCTTCACGCCGCGCCGGCCCAGCGCATCGATCAACCCGGGCACTGTTGGGGGCGGTGTGCAGATAACCGCAAGGTCCGGGGTAATGGGCAGGCTCGCCACATCCCTGTAGGCTGTAACCGAGGCAATCTCTGACTCATGGGGATTTACCGGCAGGACCGGCCCGGCAAATCCCTGGCTGAGCAGATTTGGCATCAGCACCTGACCAACCGCGCCTGGCCGCTGGCTGGCCCCAATCAGGGCGATGCTTTTTGGTCCGAACAGAGACTGCAAATTACGCACGGACATCGGGGCTTGCTCCTTAATTTAGCGCCATGGCTGCCCGCTTGACCTGAGACCCAAAAACTGGATTGTTTATCATTAGAATTTTCCGCCACTGTTTCCCCGGGCTGGGAGGAGTGGAAAGCGATGAAGGCATCAAAGTTATCAGATGCTCAGAAGGCGTTTCTTTTTACTTGATAAGCGCTCTCGTTACATGTTGACGCTGTTCCGTATAATTGATCCAACTGTAATGAGGAGGTTCTGGCAAGATCAAAGTTGATCAAGCGGAGGGCTTGCTGATGAAAAAGATGAAATATCTGGGCGAGGGGATTGCCAAATACGTGAAGCGCCGCATCACACAATCCACGGCGCCACGCAAGAGTCAAAACTTGCCCTTTTCGCAACTCATCTACGCGAATTCATGATTGCCCGGGATGCGCACTTCCACCAGGCCGTTCGCAAGGGATGCTGGTTGCTTGCGCATAAGCGCCATTGATTCAGATCAAAGCTCTTTTCGGGGGCCGGTTCTACCCTAAGAGTGTGGAAGTTTGCATCCAGCTCCGGTGCAGGAATTTAAGAGGTTACCATGACCAGGGATGCGGCTCATCTCGTCTGGTTCGAGGAAATATCGCGTTCTGATGTGCCGCGCGTCGGCGGCAAGAACGCGTCGCTCGGCGAAATGGTGTGCAACCTCGGGACAGCGGGCGTCAAAGTCCCGCCTGGCTTTGCCACCACGGCCGGGGGGTATTGGCGCTTCGTCGCGGCAAACAGACTGGCGGAACCCATCGAGACCGCACTGGGAGAATACAAGGCCGGCAAGCTGCCGCTGCAGGAGGCGGGCGAGACGATCCGGCGCGCTTTCATGCGCGCCGATTGGCCTGCGGATGCCGCACAGGCCATCCGCGAAGCTTACCGGGAACTCTCCAGACGATGCGGCGGCGGCGATACGGATGTCGCCGTGCGTTCCAGCGCGACGGCCGAAGATTTACCGGATGCGAGCTTTGCCGGCCAGCAGGAGAGCTTCCTCAACATCCGGGGTGAGGACGCACTGCTGGACGCGTGCCGCCGCTGCTATGCCTCACTGTTCACAGACAGGGCGATCAGCTACCGCGAGGCTAAAGGCTTCGATCACCTCAAGGTGGCGCTGTCGGTGGGGGTGCAGAAAATGGTCCGGTCCGATCTCGCGGGCGCGGGCGTGATGTTCTCGATCGACACTGAAACCGGATTTGATAAGATCGTCGTTATCGACGCGGCCTGGGGACTTGGAGAAAATGTCGTGCAGGGCGCGGTTGATCCGGACGAATATCAGATCTTCAAGCCGCTTCTCAATCAGGCTGGCCTCTCTCCGATTGTTGAAAAGAAACTTGGCGAAAAAGCGCGCAAGATGCTCTATGCAACCGCTGGAGACGCGCCCACGCGCAACGTCGAAACCTCCATGGCCGAGCGCGCCGCCTTTGTCCTTAACGACAAAGAGATCCTTGCCCTGTCGCGTTGGGCCTGTGTCATCGAGGCGCATTACGGTATGCCCATGGACATGGAATGGGCGAAAGACGGACAGACAGGAGAACTGTTTATCGTCCAGGCGCGGCCCGAGACCGTTCAGTCGCACAAGACCCTGGGCACGCTCAAATCATACCGGATTAAAAGCAAGGGGCGAAAACTTGTAACGGGCCTCAGCATCGGTGACGCCGTTGTCTCGGGCAGCATCTGCCTGATCCGCAGCCCGGACGAGATCGCCAGCTTCAGGACAGGCGCCGTCCTCGTCACCGAGACAACCGATCCCGACTGGGTGCCGGTCATGAAGCGTGCGGCGGCCATTATCACCAATCACGGCGGCCGCACATCGCACGCGGCAATTGTCAGCCGCGAGTTGGGACTGCCGGCTGTCATTGGCACCGGCAATGCCACCCAGATTCTGCATGACGGCCAGGAGGTTATGGTCTCATGCGCCGAGGGCTCCGAGGGCTTCGTCTATGAAGGCATCGGCGAATTTGAGGCCGATGACGTCAGGCTTGACGATGTTCCGCCTACTCGCACCCAGGTGATGCTTAATCTTGCCAATCCGGCTGCTGCTTTCCGCTGGTGGCGTCTGCCGGCCGATGGGGTTGGCCTTGCCCGGATGGAATTTGTGGTGAGCAACTTCATCAAGGTCCACCCGATGGCCCTCGTCCGTTATGATAAGCTGAAAGACATCGAGGCAAAGCGCATGATCAGCACCCTGACGCAAGGTTACGCAGATAAGACCGAGTTTTTTGTCGACCGGCTCGCCCGTGGTCTCGCCCGCATCGCGGCGGCGCATTTTCCCAAACCGGTGATTGTGCGCATGAGCGACTTCAAGACCAACGAGTACGCCAACCTGATCGGCGGCGCCGAGTTCGAGCCACATGAAGAAAACCCCATGCTCGGGTTTCGCGGCGCGTCACGCTACTACTCGCCACGCTACCGTGAAGGCTTCGCGCTTGAGTGCCGCGCGATACGCCGGTTGCGCCAAGAGATGGGCTTCAGCAATGTTATCGTCATGATCCCGTTTTGCCGCACGACGCAAGAGGCCGGCCGGGTGCTTGAGGTAATGGCGGAGAACGGGCTGAAGCGCGGCGTGGATGGCCTTGAGGTTTATGTCATGTGCGAGATTCCGTCGAACGTCATTCTGGCGAAGGATTTTGCCGCATTGTTCGACGGCTTCTCGATCGGCAGCAACGACCTCACGCAGCTTACCCTCGGCGTCGATCGCGATTCAGCCGAGCTTGCCGATCTTTTCGACGAGCAGGACGAGGCGGTGAAATGGATGATCCGCAATGTTATCAGCGAAGCGCACCGGGCGGGCGCCAAGGTCGGGTTGTGCGGGCAGGCGCCGAGCGATCATCCGGAGTTCGCCGGGTTTCTGGTCGAATGCGGCATCGATTCCATATCGGTCACTCCCGACAGCTTCGTTGCGGTCAAGCGCCACATCGCGCGGGCTGAAAATGCGAAGAGGCTTTGATATGGATCAGAGGCTACAGCAGGTCTAACCTAGCTGTGTGATTTTATACGGAGTTGGTTAGGGGTTCCCATATTTGCACCTGAACCTTCAGTAATCATCATTTATCTGATTCAAGATGCGGGCTGGAGCCTGAAGATGCAGGTACCAATAAAGGAGGCCAGGGGAATCGTAGGTTCGGCTTGTCCGATTCCATTCATGCGCGGAGCAACCTATCTTGATGTGAACATCTCGTCTCGAAGCCTTTGCTGATTCGAATATTTCGCGTAGTGGTTCGAATTACTCTACATGCGATAGCTGAGAGAAAGAGGCCTATTTCGGTGCTAATTACGTCGGTGTCGTCTGTGTGGCGAAGCGAAGGATGGCAATTTTTCCCCGAGCCGGATTAGCTGCGCCGTCCACCGGCGGGCCAGCAACAACAATCCGGCACGGTGACGTTTCCTCAGTCTCGCCCGGTCCCTGCCGGATGTCCGGCCACCGCCCCGGTCGCCGATTGGCGCTTCCTGACGTTCTGTATCTTTGCGAAGGCGCGGTCGCTGGCGATGAAGCGCGCCAGCATTGGCGCGATGAGCTTGGCCGGTTCACTGACCGGTTGGCCGGTCTCATGTGCGAGCGCCTCGGGATTGCGCCGAATATCCTGGACGGCAACTTCATGGCGGATGCGCCAAACCGTAAATGGGCGGGCGACATCAGCTATATCTGGACCTCTGAGGGGTGGCTGTATCTGGCCGTCGTGCTCGATCTCTTCTCCCGGCGCATCATCGGATGGGCAGTCAGCGACCGGTTAAAGAAGGACCTGGCGCTCAGGGCCTTGCAGCGGGCGATCACAATGCGCTGTCCGCCACCCGGACTGATCCATCATTCTGACCGGGGCAGCCAATATTGTTCCGGGGACTACCAGAAACTTCTGGGCTCCCTGGGAATCATCGCATCCATGAGCGGAAAGGGAAATTGCTATGACAACGCCATGGTGGAAACGGTATTCAAAACCATCAAATCCGATCTGGTCTGGCGGACAAGATTCCTGACAAGAGCGGATGCCGAATTGGCCATTGGCCGTTACATTGATGGCTTCTATAATCCCCGGCGGCGGCATTCCGCACTGGGATATAAATCGCCGGTGACATTCGAGGCCATCATGGCAAGCGCAGAGTAGAAAGTCTCTCCACTAAATAAGGGCAAGTCCAGTCAACGCCGCCACGAGGCAGGGTCGCCGGAGATTCACGATCGGGCATGAGCTGGGGCATTTCCTTATGACCCACCACAAGCCGCCTCCCGGCCAGCCGTTTCAATGCTCGCGCGAGGACATGCGACGATGGACCGACAAGGAGAAAAGCGCCGCCATAAAGATGGAGGTGGAAGCGAACGAGTTTTCGTCGTTGATCCTGATGCCGCCGCCGCTATGGCGCGCTCGCGCAAGCAAGCTCGGAGATCCCAATCTCGCGCAGATCGTCGCGCTCGCGAAGGATTTTCAGGTCAGCAAGGAAGCTGCAGCCCGCGCTTATGCCCAATACCATGAGGAAAGCATTGCGATTGTCGTGGCGAAGGACGGTGTGATCGAGAAAATCTACCGAAAGCCAGCAGGCTTCCCCACGATATGCGTCCGGTCGGGCGATCAGGTGCCGAAACCATCGCTCCTGTTTCGGGCCGTGAAGCAATTAAATCACCCGTCCGAAATTGGAGAAGCGAAAGCGGAGCTCTGGCTTGAGTCTGACAGGTGGCGCACCCTGCCGCCGCTATATGAACAGGTTTTCCATCAACAAGACGGCTACGCGCTCATAATGCTTTGGGCTGAGGCGCAGCAGGGTGACGATGAAGACCCGGAAGAGGATATGACGTCGAAGCAGCGGCTCGCCCGACGTCAAGAACAATGGCGCACTTAGGCCCGAACATTCGAAGCGCCTTTCATTCTCTATCGCATCGCACGCCGGGGGGTCACCTCGCTACATGCGCTGCCCGATTGATCCACAAGCACAGGGCATAGGCGAGCTTCCGGCGCGCCGCCTACTATGATGGTGATGAATCCCTCGCGGGGGCGGCGAGGATGTCGGCAACATCGACCAGCGTGGCGGTCATGCCGTCAAAACCGCGCCCGCCCCCCACAATGTCCTTTCAGTTTGGGGCTAGGCGTTTTGGTATATTGATACCGCCATAATTCGTCACATTAGGGAAAATATGCAGATTAATTATACTTTTCCCGCGCGCCTCAATGGCGTACTATAAACATGCGTAAATTCGCATTTCTGAGGAATATGGGAGAATGGAAGATACCAATCCGTACTTATCGCTGCCCGAGGGAAGGAAGCACCTTGCGGCACTCGTCCGAAGTGCCGGCGATGTAATCCGGATCGATGACGCCGCCCGTGTGCTGGGCGTCGATCGCAGCGCAGCGGCCAAGGCCCTCGCGCGATGGGTCAATCAGGGCTGGCTACGCCGCGTCGCGCATGGCGCCTACGTTTCAGCTTCCCTGGACTCCCTGGAGAGCGAGCACGTTCTCGACGATCCCTGGGTCCTGGTTCCCGCACTGTATGCTCCGGCCTATGTCGGCGGGCGCACCGCCGCCGAACACTGGGACCTCACCGAGCAAATCTTCAATGATATTGTCGTGCTGACCACCCGCGCGATCAGAGCAAAGACCCGGCGTCACCACGGCGCAAACTTCACCTTGAAGCACATCAACGCCGAAAAGCTCTTCGGCACGAAGACACTCTGGCGTGCCCATACCAAAGTGCCCATCTCGGATGTCCACCGCACCATCATCGACATGCTCGACGATCCCGCCATCGGAGGCGGCATCCGGCATGTGGCCGATTGCCTCGCAAATTACCTCCGCCGCAGCGACCGTAACGATGGCCAGCTCATCGCCTACGCGGAGCGCCTTGAAAACGGAGCCGTCTTCAAGCGCCTCGGCTTTCTGGTCGAAGGCGAGACGACAGCCCGCACACTCATCGAGGCGTGCAGCGCCCATCTGACGAAGGGTAACGCCAAGCTCGACCCTGCGCTCGAATGCCCGCGCCTCATCTCGCGGTGGAAGCTCTGGGTTCCGCCGTCCTGGTCCGCGAGCGTGCGCCAATGATCGATAAACGCGAAATACTCGACATGGCGACGCGCATGTCGCTCACTCCGCATGTTGTCGAGAAGGACTATGTGCTCGGGTGGATACTCGCGGGAATCAACGCGAACCCCGCTATACGCGACACCTGGGTCTTCAAAGGTGGAACCTGCCTCAAGAAATGCTACTTCGAGACCTACCGATTTTCGGAAGACCTCGATTTTACCCTGATCGACCCCGCCCAAATCGACGAGGCCTTCCTGCGAAGCACGTTCGCTGAAATCGGCGATTGGGTTTACGAAAACACCGGCATCGAGGTGCCTGCCGACAAGCAGGAATTCGACATCTATCAGAACCCGCGCGGCACCGTGTCCTGCCAAGGGAAGCTCAGCTATCGCGGGCCAGTCTCGTCCCGCGATCTTCCGCGCGTGAAACTTGATCTGACAGCTGATGAACGCCTGGTGCTCCCGCCCGCGCGAACGACCGTCTTTCACCCCTATACGGATGCCCCGGACACCGGCATCGAAATCCTCGCCTATGTCTATGAGGAGGTGTTCGGTGAGAAGGTGAGGGCGCTCGCCGAGCGGACTCGGCCCCGCGACCTATTTGACGTCATAAACCTCTTCAGGAACGCCGATGCGCGGCCATCGCCCGCCGTCATGCTCGATGTGATCGGTCAGAAATGCGATTTCAAAGGCATAGGCGTTCCGGTCTTGGGCGACCTTGAGCCCCACCGCGTTGAGTTTGAAGGCCTCTGGAAAAGCATGCTGGACCACCAGCTCCCCTCCCTGCCTCCCTATGAGAGTTTCTGGGATGAGCTTCCGGCCTTTTTCGAGTGGTTGGCGGGCGGGGTGACCCCGAACGAACCCGCTGCCTACACGATGGGCGCAGGCGAAACCGTGCTCCGTGAGCGCGTGCTGCGGCTACCTGTCTCGGGACAGATTCAGTCGATGATCGAAGTCATCCGTTTCGCCGCTGCCAACAGGCTCCTTGTTGAACTCGATTACGACGGCGCAGCGCGCCGTATCGAATCCTATTCGCTACGCCAGACTAGGGACGGCAATGTCATCCTGCATGCCTTCGATGTCGATAAGGCCGGTCACCGCAGCTACCGGATCGACCGCTTCCAGGGCGCGCGCGTCACGAATACAAGTTTTGTTCCCCGCTATGAGATCGAACTGACCCCGAAGGGGCCGGTTCGGGTAGGAGCGACGTCAGCCCGCGTGTCGCAAACGCCATTTAGAGTCCGGTCCGCACGGGCGACGAGGGCAGCTAGTTCCCCTTGGACCACAAAGGCCAGAGCCAATCCTTTCACCAAACCGGCCAAGACAAAGGCTTTTGGTCAGCCGACCTACATCTACCAATGTCCAATGTGTCAGAAGAAATTCCGGCGCAGCACAATGGATGGAAAGCTTAACGCGCATAAGAACGAATGGGGTGGTAACTGTTCCGGTCGGACAGGCTACCTCGTCGATACGAAATACTGATGAGGCATCGCCGCTGCTGGAGCGCTCACGTGACGCGCTCTGTGAAGAGGTATTTCTGAAAACCGACAAACGCCTCCCTAATGCGGCGTGGATCGCCACCTAGCTGGACCGTCGCATCCCGCACCAACGTCGAAAGCCCTATCCCCAGATCGCCGGCCACCTCCCGCTGCGTGCGGCCACTGGTCTGCGGCAGGCGAACAGCCTCGGCTTCAAACTCCTTCGTAAATCGTCTCTTTTGCATTCTTGAGTTCCTTTTCTTTCATAAGGAACTCTCCACTTTTCTGGGCAAGTCCATTATATAGGCTCTCAGAGGCAGGGTTCCGGCCTCGCTTTCCAGCCGCGCCCGTTCCTCGAAGGTCAGACGCAAGGAGAATGGCGAAGGCTTTTTTTGGATCGGAAGGCGTCATGGGCGCGCCTCGTGAGCCGCTTTAGGCTCATCGCCCGCTCCAGATAAATATCAATAATTTCAATGAATTAAGCACAGCCCTCCGGGGCTGTTTTTGTTTAGAGTGCTCGTTGTGTGGCACATTATGAGCAAATTCTATGCATCTGACAGAAAGCCGCCGGATACGATGTCGCATGTACGGCGGCTCTGTTCCAAATCCATCTTCCTTGCAAAGTCGCGATCATCCTTCAGCATGAAGCTCGCGGGTTCTGATATCCCAGCAGCGAATCTCGTCGCGCAACAAGGCAAGGCTTCCGCCCGGCGCGACAAAGCCAAACACCACCTCGCCGGCCAATGCGGCGGCGAAGCGGTTTCGCTGCCGGGCCAGATCGGCGCTGACGCGCTTCTCTGTCACAGGAAACGGCGAGACGATCGTCAGCCTGCCCTCGTCAAGGGCTTTCCTTTGCGCCACAGGCAATCGCAGGGTGCCGAGGCCACGCGCGAGCGCCATCACGATGGGCTGTTTGCCGCGCAGCAGGATTTCGAGGCATTGCTGTTCAAGCGGTGAATGAAAGCCGCTGATCACACAGCGTCCGGCATCACGCCAAGCCGCCGCCTGATCAAACGCCTTAAGAATTGTCGCACCGGGCGCTTCCTTCGAACACAGAAAAGCTGACATCGGGGCGGAAAGTGGCACAGCTGATCCTGCGACTGAGATGGAGCGAGGCGCATTGGCGCCGAGCCGCCTGTTCACACGGCCGGGATAACCTTCGGCGTCCTGAGATATGGAATGCGGGTCATGCGCCCGATCCGCGCCCGGCATGGTTGGTTCATCCTTCCGGTTGGCGAGGTGCACCAAATGCTTCGTCGATCATCATCATCAAGCGCCCATCTTCAGAGACGCGGCAGAACTCAATCGGCAGCCGCGGACCATTCGATTTGAAGTCATCGGCAATCGCCAGTTCCCGACGGCCCCAAACAAGCGAGCCCCAAGCGAGAACCGTGATCTTCATTCGTCGTTTCCCGGCTCCACTTCGTCAGCACCAGCGAGACGGTACTTCACGTCGTAGTTCTTGATGAAGTCCGCGTGTTCCTGATTCAGATTATAAATTTGCGACAAGTGCTCATCAATTAGATCTATCAGATCCTTTGATTTTGCCGCAGATATCTCGTCGTATTCAATTACATGTCCTTGCTTCGTCCTAATAGTCTTTTTAATCGCGTCGCTTTCTAGGCTGTCAACTAAATCATCGCAAAGTTTGATCCAGTCAATCGTCTCCCAATTTGCAGGAACCGGAAATGACCTAACCAAGGCATCGTTCACATGTTCGCAATCCGAAAAAACAGAATACCACCAATAGAAGAGGCTTGAATTCAACAAAGATGCTGCAAAGGCAGCCGCCTTTCTGTTTTGAAATCCGACTTTCCTGCCGTGTGGAGGCTCCATCGAAACACCATTCTTGATGAATCGTGGAACTCTATGGGATGCCTTGAGCCAGTAGCGGCAGGCCTCTTGGTAATACATCAGTCCTTTGTTCGATTTCGATGTTAAACTATCGACGTTACTCTTTGAGGAAGAAACCCGTCTATGAATCTCAATTTCTTCCGTGTGCCCGAATTTTCCGATTCGATGCCCGTGCAGTGTGACACTGTGTGCAGCGATCATCATTTTCGCCATCACATTGGGGCGCTCTTCAGCGTAGAAGCGCGAAACGTCCGAAGTAACTATCCGGTTTTGTGCACCACTGAGTGACAAAAGGATAACAACAGGCATCTCCACTCCCTCGAACACAGACTGGGGTCGTCGAGGAAACGAGAGAGCAACAAGCGGGCCGCGACTGATCAATATTTTTTGCAGAGGCGGCATCTTTTCCGAAGATAATGCCGTTAGCTGAACTATCAACCCAATTGGAGAGCGTGTCTTTGCCAGACGAATGCTCCGCTCAAAAACGAACGAGTAGAGATTCTTTGTTGCAAGCGTTTCGTAGCCGTAGGAATTCAGAGAGTATGGCACGTTCTTGCCCGGATAAACGACATAGGGAGGATTGCCGACGATAACGTCGAACCCTCCATTTTCCGTGATTCCGTGGAACTCGATGAACCAGTGAAATGGCTGGTGAGTGTGCAGCCACTTCGAGAATTCGGTAGCGTCTGCAACTCTGACACCAGATTCTCGTGCGAGATGCAGATTTAGCTTGTCATCGAGTGACTTGAGGCGATGCCTTAGCGCCTGTTTGTCTTCAAGAGGAACTGACCCGTCGCCATCAATTTGGCGCAACCGAAATGCCTTGAACGTCTGCTGAAGGTCTGCGGCGCTTTTCGTGATCGCCTCCAGCGAATTATCGAGGTCGAGTTTACTCGTCAGCGCCTTTTTCACATCGGCATAGGTCGCATAGCCGACCAGCGTATTTCCCGCGCGAATATTGAAATCGATATCCGGCAGGGGCTCGATGCCAAGGTTTTCGTGGTTTTGATCCGGGTCAACCTGCGCGGCGAGTTTCAGGAACAGCCGAAGCTTACAAATTTCGACCGCCTCTTCCATGATATCGACGCCGAAGAGGTTGTTCAGGATGATGCTTTTCAGTGTGAAATAACGCGCGTTGGGGTGCGCGCTGACCTTCGCCAGCGTCGACCTGAAGTCCTCGAACTTCTTCGGCGCGTGGCCTTCGCCCAGCCGCTCAAGATCGGCGACGAAGGCCTCCATCCGTTCGAGGCAGGTCTCATAGAGCGGTTCAAGGATATTTAGCGCGGCGAACAGGAACGCCCCCGAACCGCAGGTTGGATCGAGAACGGTGATGCCCTCAATCGCCTTCCAGAAGGCACGAAGCAGGTCCGGGCCTTCGCAGCGTTCGATCACGTCCTGGGCGAATTGCCGGATATCCAGATTGAGCGTGATGAGATCGTTGATCTCGCGAACTCCGCCTGTGGCCAGTTTGAGGCGGACTTCCGTATAGCGGGTGCGCCGCGCCACGACCTCCCGCCAGATTTCCGTCGGCAAGCCGAATTCGGCCGGTGCCGTGCGGTTCCACCCCGTGCGCGCCGAAACGTCTGTGATGCCAGCCGATATCCCGGGCGGAAGCGTCAGCGGTTCGTCCAATGGCCTGCCGTTGTGGACATCCCAAGTGACGCCATGTCTGACTGGCTTATAAATGTATCGGTCGGGATCGTCGCGCAGATGGTCCCAAATCGTCGGCCCGCCCGGGTTTTCGAAGGCCACCTTGCATTTGGCCTTCGCAGAATCAAACAGGAAGGGGATCACCGTGTTCTTTGAGATATATTCGGTGATGTCCTCCTTGGTATAGTAGGCCCCCATCTGCTTCTGGTTGATGTATTTTTCGAAGATGTAACCGAGAACGTCCGGGTTGATCTCGTTGTCGTTGCGCAATGGCCGTTCGTCCAGATGCCACTGGTAGCGGTCGAAATAGGCGAAGATGCGTGTGAAGGCTTCGTCCGGGATATGGATATCCGGGCAGCGCTCTTCGATCGGGTGCTTTTCGAACAGGCCGCCGTTCAGGTATGGAATGCGACCGAGGAGCTTGTCGAGTTCCGGGTTCCGCTCCTTGCCGCCAAGCCCCTCATGGAACAGGCGCAGCAGGAAGTAGCGATAAAAGGAATAGAACTTGTCCTGGCCTTTCTCACGCTGGCAGCGCGCAAGCCTGTCGCGCAAATAGTCCCGCTCGCCGTTCAGAAAGCCCTTCCGCTGCATGAAATAAATGAACATCAGGCGGTTGAGCATCAGCGAGGCGTACCATTCGCGGTCCGCCAGATCGGTGATGCCATTGATGAAATCGAGGAAGGCTTTGTGCTCTGTCTTGAACTGGTCGTAGAAGCGCCTGGTGACGCGCTCAACATCGAACGCGGCGCGAGCCCGCGCCGTGACATCAACCAGCGTAATGCCGTCCTCTTCAGCGAGCGAGAAGGCGATCGCCTGCAGCTTTTGCAAAAAGCCGCGATTGCCGGAAGTGGCGTACCAGAAGTGCTCGGGAATTGATGCGGGCTTGCCGGCCTCGCGCCGCGCCCAGCACCATATCTGCTCAGCGCGCTTTGTGTCGGTGAATATGATCAGATTCTCAAGCGTGGTCTTCGCAACCTGATGCTCGATCTTCTTTCGGGTGGCGCGATCAGGAATCCGTTGCCCGGTGGGTGCGTGGCAAACCCAGGCTACCATGCCGCGCTTTTCGGCGACAGCTTTCAGCGCGAACGACGTGTCCGAGATTTCGACCGGCAGTTTCGCGCTGTGCAGATCCCAGCCCAACTCCTCGATAAACAGCTTCGCGAAATCGAATTGTTCCAGTAGATACTTTGCATTACCGGCGTTGAAGTCCATCCCCAGCCCCCTTCATCACGCCGTCTGATGCGCAAGCCCCAGCGAGCAGATGATCTGCGGTTCGCCGGAGTGTTCTTCATCCTGGATCAAGCAAAGCCGATCTTCCTCCCGTAGCGCCAAAACCAGCTCGGCCAACTTGTCATCACCGATGCCCGTTTTCATCTGACGGTTCAATGTGTCCGTTGCCGACTGCCGCAACGGGAAGCGGTAAATCTCTTCGATGGCCTTGCCGAGTTCGGGTAGATCGAACAGCGTTCCCTTGACCTTATCGGCATGGCGCATGAGCCGCTCATAGGTTCTGAAGCGCGCCCCAGATGGGCGGCCAAGTTGACCACCGACCTGCTTTTCCTCGGCCGCGATGTGCTCGACGCCCTTGGCGACCATCGCGTGGTGTTCGTCTTGCCGCAGCAACGCTGGCGTATCCGGCTCGCACGCCGCAATTTTCAAAATCTCAAACTGGGATTGGGTGACGCTCGCGCCATCTTTATCTACCCAGGCCAGCGCGTCGTTGCCTTGCGCGGTGCGCAGATAAACAAGGGCTCCATTGGGCCTCCCATCCTGCGGTGTATAAGCCTTGGTCGAATAAACGACCGACGGCAACTCGGGGATAACTTTTTGCAAGGCGGGGTTCGCGTCAATCGCGTTTTTCCAAATCTGATAGGCATAAGACGCCAGGTCCACCTCCGTATCCGCTTCACCATCAAGAATGCCCGCATTTTCGTTGTAGAGATCGGTAAGCTCTTCGCGCTCGCCTTCGTCTTCAAAGAACGCTTCGTCGGTGCCAACCACCTCAGCATTTTCCTTCAGCCGCTGGCGAACGCGCGCACGCAATTGGATCAAACGCTCTACCCCGTCGGCCGGAAGGAACGAGTAGCAGAGGATTTTCTCGGCCTTCTGCCCGATGCGATCGACGCGGCCCGCGCGCTGGATGAGGCGAATGATGGCCCAAGGCAGATCATAATTCACGAGGATTGCAGCATCTTGAAGGTTCTGCCCTTCGCTCAGCACGTCAGTAGCAATCAGCACGCGCAGTTCTTCGTCGGGCTTGATCTTGTCGCGCTTGTTGTTGCTGCCCGGGCTGAAGCGCCATGCAAAACTTGTCGGATCCGATGTTTTACCTGAGACGGCCGCCATAGACTTGATCGCGCCACTTTTCAGCTGCCGTTCAAGGTAGCGAACCGTGTCGGCAAACTGCGAGAAGATGATGATCTTCTCCTTGGGGTGCTTCTTGGTTAGCAGATCGAGCAGGGAAGCGAGCTTCGTGTCCTTACCGGGGTCCCATTGGCCGCAATCATCAAGTATCTTGAGGAGCCGCGCGCTGTCGCTAGTCAGATCCTTCTTCAGTTGCGCCACGAATAGGTCCGGGCGGAGCCACCTGAAGCGCTTTTTGTACTGAGCCGCGTAGAGCCGGTAAGTTTCGGCTGCCCTCAATCGAAAGGCTGCCTCATCGCGCAAGTCGAGAGCTTCCGCGTTCTGAAGGTTTTCATCCTCCTCTTCTGAAAACAATTCGGCGTCCGCGCTCTGATCGTCGACGTCCTCGTCGTAATTCGCGGCGTCAAGAAGCCCTGCGTCCTGAGTGCCAAGGGGCAAAGGAAGATCGTTCTCGATGGCGTGCAGGAAGATGTAGTTTCGGAGCACATGGCGCTCCAATGATTGCTGGAACGCCTCGCCGCTGCTTTCCAGGCGTTTGAACAGGTTGGTACGGCAAAAGCCCATAAGACGCTTACCCGCCCGAGAAAGATCATCGAGCTGCTTGGCCTCGTTAGGACTAGGCGGCTTGTGCGGATTCGGAGCAACGTAGTTGCCCAGGCCGTAGCGCGGCAAGTGCATGAGGTTGATAGCATCGACGACCGGTGAGGCATAAAGCCTCGCGTACTGATCGCTTGCATCCTTGTCATTGATTTGGAATCGAAGCGTGCGCGGCACACGTTCCGGGAAATAAGAGCGCGACCCGTCTTCGAATGTCAGAAACTTACGACCATTAACCGGGTCAGTCTTTGCATAGTTATCCTGGATGAATGTTCGCGTCCGACGCACCATGTAGAGGCGCATGAGTTCGCGCCAGTCATCGGCGTACGCGCTTTTCTCAAATGCTGCAAGGGATCGAACAGGGCACTGATGGCGCCGGATAAACTCGGTTTCACCGATATCTTGCAGCAATCGCTCGGGACGCACGCCGATGTCTTGATCTTCAGGAACGAAGAGCCTCAACTGGTTAGAGAGATCGCCGTAAGTTTTGTTATAGGGCGTCGCTGAGAGCAGGATACAACGGCTTTCGTTCTCAGAAAGATATTCCTGGATCGCGCGATATCTTTGCCCCTCACGGTTTCTAAGATTGTGGCTTTCATCGATAAGCACAACACGATAGCGCCGAAGCTCAGGCAGCTCCTGTGTAACGCGTGTTACCGAGAGAACTTTCGCAATCAGCCGGTACTCGGAAACATAGTCCTCCCACATTTTGACGAGGTTCTTAGGGCAGATAATTAGCGTCTCGGTGAAGTGGTCGTCTTGGAAGATTTTGGCCAACGCTGTCGCCATCAGCGTCTTGCCGAGCCCAACGACATCGCCGATTAGAACGCCACCGCGCTTGTTGAGATGGTGGGCTGCAATTTTAACCGCAGCCTCTTGATAAGTGAATAGCCGCTTGCCGAATTCCGCTGGAATTCGAAACTCGTTCAAGCCCGCACGCGCTTCCTGGGCAAGATGGTAGGCCATCTTCACGTAGATCACGTAGGGGTCCAGCATTTCTTCTCGCGCCCAACTCTCTTCGATGACTTCGATCAGTTCTTCGGTGATGTCGATACACCAGCGATCTGACCAACGGTCGTCGAACCACTTCGCGAGTTTCGCCGTGGCGTCGTGGTCGAGGACATCGACGTTCAACTCGCCTTGCTTGGAAAGCCCTGACAGCGTCAGGTTGCTACTCCCCAGGAAGCCGGTGATCGGATTATTGGGATCAGGACGAAACAACAGATAAAGCTTGGCATGGAGCGGATGCTTGAGGAATAGCTTCACCGACACCTGACCGGCCTTAAGCTGGCCCGCGAGGCGCTGGAGACCGGACTCATCCGCGTTGTTAGGCATGCCTAGGGTCAGCTGAACGCGGAATTCCTCGGCCAACCTTCTCTTCAGCCTCAACGCTGTTTGATTATCGAGCGGCTGTTCAGCTTTCCCCGCGCCAAGGCCAATCCGCAATTCCTCTTGCGGGAGACGTTGCATCCCGACAAGCAAACGGCACTGGCTTCCTTCACCGCCCGGCCAAGCAGAAATCAGATCGTCAATCGACTTCCAGCCACGTAGATTGAAATATCCTACACAAAAATCACCTCGGGCCGAGACTTCGAGCGTCTGACGCAACGCGGGAAGCAGGCCGGTTTCAATATTGTCAAATATTCGCGGCATTTAGACCCCACTGCTGTCCCTGACCGGCAGCGTCAACCTGAGGCTCGCCCTGCCGAAAAACGAATACGCTCAGTTTCAAATCGCCCCCTAACCTCATTATTTCTGCTCCCGACCTCGGCTTGGGTTGGCGGATTCGGACTTCTGCTGTTCTATCCACATATCAATGTCCTGACGCTTGAACCGCCATTGGCCACGAACCTTGAAGGCAGGAATTTCCGCCTTCTGCGCCATCGTGTAGACGGTCTTCTCGGCGACCTTAAGCAACGTGGCCACCTCCGTTAATTTCAGGATCTCGTCCGGCATGGACCGTCCTCCTTCCGCATGCAGGGGTAAGGGATGCCATAGATTACTGGATTCCGCCAGTCTGTGCTTGCGGGCGGGGATCATCCTGATGTATGAGGCCTATATCGGTGCCAATTACGCTGGTGTCGTCTGCGGCGAAGTGATGGACGGCGACGCCCCGAGCCGGATCAGCTGCGTAGCCCACTGGCAGGCCAGCAACAACAATCCGGCGCTTCGATCTTTCCTCAGCCTCGCCCGGTCCCTGCCGGATGTTCGGCCGGCGCCCCATTCGCCGGAAGGCGCTTCCTGACGTTCCGTATCTTTGCGAAGGCGCGGTCGCTGGCGATGAACCGCGCCAGCATCGGCGCGATGAGCTTGGCGGGATCACTCACGGGCTGGCCTGTTTCAAGCCCGAGCGCCTCGGCATAGGCGACGAGGTCGCGATGCACGGCGGCTGGAAGCTCAATGGTGAGCTTCACCGGTCTGTCGTCGGCGAGTGCGCCGAGTTTCAACTTGGCCATCTGTTGCTCCTCAGCCTTGATAGGGTTCGAGCACGAGATCGCGGGTAACGATCACGCGCACGGGAAAACCTGGGCGGATGGTCAGCGTCGGCTGGATGGAGAGCTGGCGGCGGACAATCTGCTGGCCGGCATCGTTGATGGTGTCCTGCGCGCCGCCGCGAATGGCGCTGACGAGGCGGTCGCCGTCATCGGTGGCCAGCTCCGCGCCGACGCCGAGCAGCGTCGAGAGCGCCGCCGCTTTGGCGAGATCCCGCCAGTGATAGTCGACGCCGTCTTCGATCCCGGCATAGCCTTGCGAATCCGCGCCCGGCTGGCGCTCAAGGATGATGGATTTTCCGTTCGGAAATATCAGCCGGTTCCAGACCAGCAGCACCCGGCGCTGGCCAAAGCCGACGCCAGTGTCGTACTCGCCAATCAGCCGTGTTCCCTGCGGAATGAGCAGCAACCGCCCCGTGGGACTGTCATAGATATTTTCTGTCACCTGCGCGGTGATCTGCCCCGGCAGATCGGAGCGGATGCCGGTAATGAGCGCCGCCGGAATGACGGCGCCGGCCTGCACCACATAGGGCGAAGGCGGCGTGGCGATTCGATCAGACGCCACGGTGCGGCGATCTACGGGCGCGTTGATGAAAGCGAGCTGGCGATCCTGCGCGGTTGGCGTCGCCGGCTGCGGCGCAAACCCGAGAGTGCCCAGATTGGGAATAGCGTCAGGCGTGGCAACGGGAAGCGCGG
>JBMOMX010000019.1:0-18350 GCA_049323435.1 Pseudomonadota bacterium | reverse complement strand
AGGGGAGGGACAGGGTGGGGATCAACGGCATGCAAGAAAGCCAGCCGTGTATCAACCTGATCACAAAATGGTCCAGGTTTGTTCAAAATCTATCTACACCGTCATCTACCATGTTTATGCATAGGCGTGATCGCGGAGTTTTGCGTTCAGAATAACGATAAGTTTTCGCATGATGGCGGTGATGGCGGCCATTGGTTTTTTACCGTTCTGGATCAGGCGTTCGAAGAACGTCCTTAAATCCGCCATTAATCGCCCAGCGCCACGCCCTCACGGCGTTTATCCGCACCGCCTTCAAGCCTGCCGCCAAGGATGCGGATGCCCTGCACGCCGCTGAACGTGGCTTGCGCCTGCGCTGTGTGGCCCAGCGCATTAAAACGCGGAATCAGATTTTCAAGCACGGTGCCTGCCTCCAGTTCCAGCGGCCCATTGCGATTGATCAGGCGCGGCTGATCAATCGCCGCCTGCATATCCAGGCCCCAGTCCAGCAGGCCAACCAGGGTTTGCGCCACATAGCCGATAATCCTTGTGCCGCCCGGCGAACCCAGGCTGGCATAGAGCGCGCCGTCTTTGCCGAACACCAATGTCGGGGCCATGGACGATAGCGGGCGCTTGCCGGGCGCGGCCGCATTGGCCACCGGCAGGCCATCAATCACCGGCGCGAATGAAAAATCCGTAAGCTGATTATTCAGAAAAAATCCGCCCGCCATGACATGGCTTCCGAACGGTGCTTCAACCGAACTGGTCATGGATATGGCATTGCCCTGCCCGTCTACAATCGAGACATGCGAGGTTGAGGGCAGCGCGCCATCCGCGTTGGGCGCATATTCGATGCTTGTCTGACGCCGGGGCTGGCCTGCTGCAACCGGGGCGGGGGCCGCCTGCCCCAATCTGATCTGCTGCGCGCGCCCGGCCAGATAGCGGCGATCAAGCAGGCCCTTTACCGGCACCTCTATCGCATCGGAATCGGCCAGGTACAGGCCACGATCCGCATAGGCCAGCCGCCCGGCCTGCGCCAGTAAATGCAGCGCCGCAACCGAATCCGGCGCCAGCGCGGACATCTCGAAATTTTCCAGCATACCGAGAATTTGCAATACCGCGACCCCGCCCGATGTTGGCGGCGGCATGCCGCAAATTTTATACGCCCGGTACATCCCGCATACGGGTTCGCGCTGCTTCGCCTGATAGCCCGCCAGATCTTCCAGCGTCAGGACGCCGCCATGCGCTTGTACAGCGGCAACCATCTTCTGCGCCAATTCGCCACGGTAAAAGGCCTGGGGTCCATTTGCGGCAATGGCGCGCAGGCTGCCGGCATATTCGGGATTGCGCAATAATGCGCCTTCCGGCAGCGGGCGGGGCGGCTCCTGCGGTGAAAAAAAGAGCGCCCGCGCCTGACTGAATTCAGGCAGGGCCTGCATGGCCCCAAGCATCAGCCGCAGCCGCGGCGACACTGCAAAGCCCTGATCCGCCAGCTTGATGGCAGGCGCAAATAAATCAGCCCACGGAAGTTTTCCATGCTTTTCATGGGCCAGCGCCAGCATGGCGATAACACCCGGCACACCAACCGATCGCCCGCCGGTGAATGCCTCACGAAAGCCAAGCGGCTGGCCATCGGGTTTCATAAACCAGTCAGGATTAATGCCCGCAGGCGCGGTTTCACGCCCGTCATAGGCCGTTATCTGTTTGCGCGTCTGATCCCAATGCAGCAGGAACGCACCTCCGCCAATTCCGGAGGATTGCGGCTCGACCAGCCCCAGCACGGCCTGCACCGCAATGGCCGCATCCACCGCCGCGCCGCCCTGGCGCAAAATCTGGCGTCCGGCCTCCGCCGCCAGAGGGTGGGCGGCTGCGGCCATATGGGTCTTCGCCATGACGGCCGCCACAGCTGGCTGCATCAGCCAGATGCATGCCGCCATAGACAGGATATGGGTCAGGATATGACGCAGCATCCGCTGCATATGATCGCTGTTTTGCATCGCTGATTCCTTACTGCGCGATAATGCTATATCATGGCCGGATGACAAATGCAGTTTCCCAGCCGGGCGTGATTCCCGGCCCCCTGAACCTGATCAGCGACGTGGATGGCATCCGTGTCGGCAATGCCGGGGACCAGGCCGTGCGCAGCGGTGTCAGCATTGTGCTGCCGGATTGGCCCTGCACGGGCGGCGTGGATATTCGCGGCGGGGCGCCCGGCACCCGCGAAACCGATCTGCTGAACCCAAGCTGTCTGGTGGACAAGGTGGATGCAGTGGTGCTGTCGGGCGGCTCGGTCTATGGGCTGGACGCCGCCAGCGGGGCGACCGCCTGGCTGAGCGTGCGTGATCGCGGATTTCGCATGGGCGCAAGTTCCATGGTGGCCCCCATCGTGCCTGCCGCCATTCTGTTCGATCTTTCCAATGGCGGCGACAAAGGCTGGGGCATGACGCCACCCTATCGCCAGCTTGGCATCGCCGCATGTGACGCGGCGGGGCGGGAATTTCAGCTTGGCAATATAGGCGCCGGCCTCGGCGCCGGGGCGGGTATCTACAAAGGCGGGCTGGGCAGCGCCTCGGCCATTCTGAAAGATGGCCTGACTGGCGCGGATTTACAGGTTGGCGCGCTGGTCGCCGCCAATCCCTTCGGATCGCCCGTGATCCCAGGCAGCAGCATCTTCTGGGCGGCGCCCTTTGCCATGAACAATGAACTGGGCACACAGGCCGCCGCTTCCGCCGTGCTGGACCGCGCCCAGATGGCGGGCAGCAAAATGTTTGCGACACCCGGAAGCAATACCACCATCTGCGTGGTCGCCACCAATGCCATCCTGAGCAAAGCACAAGCGCAGCGCGTGGCCATCATGGCGCATGATGGCTTTGCCCGCGCTGTACGTCCGGTGCACACGCCGCTGGATGGGGATGTGGTGTTCTGCCTGGCCAGCGGCACGGCCGCATTACCGGCCCCGGAACATCTCAGCCTGTCATTGATTGGCGGCATTGCCGCCGATTGCGTCGCCCGCGCCCTGGCGCGCGGCGTATATGAGGCCCAAAGCCTGGGCCATATGCGCAGCTACCGCGACACGCACGGGTTTTAGCGCATATAGACCCGCACTTCGTTGCTGGACACATCGCTGCTGGTGGTGGAGGAAATGCTCAGCCGGCTGGCGGGCAGGCCCATATCGGCGATCGAGGCCATGACCGCCTCGGCATATTGCCGGGACTGGGTCTGGCTGCGCCGCATCTGGGTGGCGCTGCCGCCCGTTGGCGCCACCGAGACCACATCGAAGCGGGCATCCGGACGGCTTTCCAGCGCCCGCGTCAGCGCGGAATAGAGCGATTGTTCATAATCGACATCGGATCTATCGAACCGGATCACGACCAGCGGCCGCCCCGCCAAAGCCAGGCTGCCGCCGCCGCCTCCCGCAACCGGGATACCCGAAGCAGACGCCCCGGAAGCCAGCGCCTCGCCATACATCACGCCCCGCTTGATGCCATTGGCCAGCGTGGTCAGGCGCGCGCGTTCATTGCCGACATAGGCGGTCTGGCGGCTGATATCCTCAGACAGTTCTCCGAGCAGGCGCTGGATCAACACCAGGCTGCGATTGGTTTCATCTTCCAGAATGCCCAATTGCCGGTGGTCTTCATCAATGGCCCCCGCCAGCCCATAGGTCGCCCGTGCGGTTTCCAGCACAAATTCGCCCATTCCGGCATCTTCGGCTACGGCATTGCTCAGCCCGTTCAGCGCGGAAATATCGGAACTGAGCCGGTCCAGATCGGCCTGGGCCGCATTCCACTGATTGATTACGATAGGATTGCCAGGCGTCGTACCCAGTTGCAGGCGCGCCGTAACCGCCGCCACCGTGCCATGATAACGCTGGGCATTGCCCGCCGTAATGGCGCGCAATTCCTGCAAGCGCGCATTATGCTGGCTGATTCGCCCGTCCAGCGCCTGCAACTCCCCGCGCAGCTGCATGATACGCTGACCAACCAGGGTGCCGGTCGGCGCCCCCTGGGAGGGCTGCAAGGGTGAGAAATTCGTATTGCCCATCAGCGGTGGCGCCGCCTGGGCTGCCGAATCGATGACAGGCAGGCCCGCTTGTTCCCCCGGCGACGCCGGTGCGGCAATCTGTCCAGGTCCCCCCGCCGGCTTTTCGCCGGAAAATGATGGCCATAATGAATCCGGCGTCCCTGAACAAGCCGAAAGCAGCCCCAACAACAGCATGGACGCAGCAATGACAACAGCTCGCGATGTATGCAAGTCAATCCCCTCTAACGACCTGTTTGTGGCCACAATCCCGGTGACAGCATCAGCCCCTGGTCAAACAGCACCACGTCAAACAGCACCACAATTACCCCCTACGCGCAAGGGGCATCAAGCGTGATTCCCTCTACGGTATCTGGCGCAATCTTAGTGCATCGCATCCTGCCGCTACAAGCGGTTATCACGCTATTGTGCCTGTATTTCACTGAACCCGGTGAACAGTACTTGTCAACACCCCCGCATTTGAGTAGGTTCGCCCGCTCTACAGGAATAACACAAGCCCAATAGGCACCCGTAGCTCAGCTGGATAGAGCACCAGACTACGAATCTGGGGGTCAGGAGTTCGAATCTCTTCGGGTGCGCCATTTGGCTTAGGTATGTTACGGCCAGGAAAGACATGTGGAAATCACCTGGCAAGGCAAGGGCGCCACTCCTTTTAGGGGCGCTTGGAGTGGTCTTTGGCGACATCGGCACAAGTCCGATCTATGCATTCGGGCTGGCATTTGGTGAAGACGGCCCGCTCAAGCCGTTGCGTCCTGAAATACTGGGAACCCTGTCGCTGATAATCTGGGCGCTGATCATTGTTGTCTGCGTCAAATATGTGCTGATTATCCTGCGGGTTGATAATAATGGCGAGGGCGGCATTATGGCGCTGATGGCGCGCGCCCAGCGCGAGTTGCCCGGCCGGTCCCCGTTGCTGCGCGCCGTCATTCCATTGGGCATAATTGGCACGGCATTCTTTCTCGCCGATAGCGCCATCACTCCGGCCCTGTCCGTGCTCAGCGCCATGGAGGGGCTTGAAGTTCTGACGCCGCGCCTGGAACCTGTCGTGGTCCCTTTTAGCGCCGCTATTCTGACGGGGCTGTTTGCGATTCAGCATTATGGAACGGCAAGGGTCGGAAATCTTTTTGGCCCGATTATCGTGGTTTGGTTCCTGACCCTTGGCGCATTTGGAATTCTCGCCATCCTGCGGACACCCGATGTGCTGTGGGCGCTCGACCCGCGTTTTGCGGTAGCGCTGCTGTATACCCATGGCGCTATTGCCTTTACCATTATCGGCGTTATCGTACTGGCGTTCACGGGCGTTGAGGCTTTGTACGCCGACATGGGCCATTTTGGCCGCCCGGCCATCCGCCTGGCGTGGTTCATTATCGTCTTTCCGGCTCTGGTGCTCAACTATCTCGGCCAGGGCGCGTTGTTGCTGTCTGATCCCAAAACCGCCGATCACACCTTCTTTTCATTGTGCCCCGAAAGCCTGCTGCTGCCGCTCGTGATTCTGGCGGCACTTGCCACCATCATCGCATCGCAGGCCGTAATTTCCGGCGCTTTTTCAATATGCCGGCAGGCCGTTCAGCTGGGTTACCTGCCGCGCCTGCATGTTAGCCACACATCATCGGAAGCCACCGGGCAGATTTATGTCGGGCGGATAAACTGGCTGCTGCTGGCCGTCGTGCTGTTCATGGTCGCGGCGTTTGGATCGTCTGCTGCGCTTGCCAGTGCTTACGGCATCGCCGTAACCGGCACGATGCTGGTGACGCTGATTCTGGCTGGTATCGTGTTCTGGCACGCGCGGCCGGAGATGCGCGTCTGGATGCTGTTATTGTTCATCCCGCTATTTTTTATCGACGCAACATTTTTCGGCTCCACCATGACCCGCCTGCCGCATGGCGGCTATCTGCCGATTCTGATGAGCATCGCTATATATACCGCCATGATGACATGGAAAAAGGGGCGCGAATATATTACGGCCGCCAAACGCCGCGATCCACTGCCGGTGGAGCAGTTTATAGCCGGACTTGCCAGAGGACGCGCCGTGCGCGTACCCGGCACCGCCATATTCATGGCCCGCGCGGGAGAAGGTATGCCGCGTACCCTGCTGCACAATCTCAAGCATAATAAAGTTCTGCATGAGCGTGTGGTGCTGATGGCGATCTATATTGCTGATGCGCCCCGCATCACGGCCCCGGAGCGGGTCAGAATCGAAGATCTTGGCCATGGCTTTTACCGGGTCGTCGTACATTTCGGGTTTATGGAAGAGCCTGATGTCCCCGCCGCACTGGGCTTGCTGCGCCAGCAGGGCTTCGCCTTTAACGAAATCAGCACATCCTATTTTGTCGGGCGCGTCAGTTTTGTCCCGGCGCGCCAGCCGAAATTTTCCCGCTGGCGCGAGCGCGTGTTTATCGCCCTGTCCCGCAACGCGCAGTCGGCGGTGGATTATTTCCGTCTGCCCATACCGCAGGTGGTGGAGGTTGGGGTGCAGGAAGAAATTTAACAGGCTGTTTTCACATGACCGATCTGTTAAAATGCCGCTGTAAATAATTAACAATGGTTCACGCGATGCCCTCGAAAGAAGAGATGTTGCAGCAGATACTCGCCGCCCTGACGAAAAAAATCGGGACCGACTGCGGAATAAAAGCCTGCTGGACCTATGATCTTGGACCCGACGGCCATATTTTTGTCGATTGCAAAACCGTGCCGCACCGGATTACACGCGAAAATGGCGGCGGCAATTGCCTGATCGCGATCGGGATCGAAGATATGTGGCGGCTGATGACGGGACAGGCCGACAGCCAGAGCGTTTTCACCCAGGGCAAAATCCGGCTGTCCGGCGACATGGGGTTGATATTGAAAATCGACACTTTGCTGGGAACCTATCGCGCCGCCCAGGGCGCCTGAACAGATGGCCGCGCCGGAGGCCATACCCGAAGGCGCTCGATTTGCCCGGCTGCGCACCGCAGATGGCGTAAAGCTGCGCGCCGCCTGCTGGCCGGGGCGCAAGCTGCTGGGAACGGTGCTGATCCTGCAAGGGCGCACCGAATGTATCGAGAAATATTACGAGACGATTGGCGAATTGCGCGCCCGCGGCTATGCGGTGGCGGCATTTGACTGGCGCGGTCAGGGCCTGTCGGATCGCGCGCTGACGGACCGGCATAAAGGCCATGTATGGGACTTTGCCGCATATCACCGCGATCTTGACACCTTTCTGGACGGGTTCGTGGCCAGTGCGCCGGAATTGCCGAAACCCTATTATATTCTGGCCCATTCCATGGGCGCGCATATCGCTGTGCGCTATCTGCATGAGCGGCCCGAACCCTTTGCCCGCGCAGTGCTGTGCAGCCCGATGGCTTATATCAATACCGCGCCGCTGCCGCATTTTATTGCCCGCGCCATTGCCGCCGCGGGCGTTAAGTGCGGACTGACCGAGGCTTATGTTCCGGGCGGGAAAGCCTATGATCCCGCCCGCAATCCCTTCGAGGGGAATCCGCTGACCCATGATGCGGAACGCTATGCGCGCGAGGCGCAGCTGTTTCGCGCCAATCCGGATCTGGTCATCGGCTCGCCAACACTTGGCTGGCTTGACGCTGCGTACCGCTCGATGGCGATGGCGGGGCAGGCGCATTTTTGCGCCGCAATCAAAACACCGGCGCTGCTTGTTTATGGCAGCGAAGAAACGGTTTCCTCACCCGATCAGCAAGCGCTGCTGGCGTCGCAGCTGGGCCAGTGCCAGGCACTATGCATCACAGGTGCGCGCCACGAAATTCTACAGGAAACCGACGCCATCCGCGCGCAGTTCTGGCGAGCGTTTGACAGCTTTATGAAGCGCCCCTGAACTTATGGCGCTGGCCACAAATCCGGAAATTTCGCGGCCATCCATTTGGCCAGTGCCGCATTAACATCCAGCGGTTTTTCCTGCGCCATCCAGTGGCCGGATTTCACGACAGTTTCACTGAGATCGGCGCAATGCGCACGCATCGTTTCCGCCAGCCGCGATTCGACCGTCTCACACACATAATCATATTCCCCATGCAGAAACAGCACCGGCATATTCAGCCGCCAATTGGCCTTGGCGCGTTCGGCATAGGCGGCATTGGCCGGGCCGTTCATATACCAGCTATCGGGGCCAAAAAAACCGTTGCGAGTCAGCGCCGCCGTGTAGCAGGCTTCGTCCTCTTCGCTCAGCACCGAAGCATCGCGCGGAAAATCCGGCGCGGCCTTTACGCCCGGTCCAAACCAGCCGCCATTGACGCGCACAGTGGCGGTGATCGCGGGCTTGCCCTTCCCTTCCGGCGAACCCGCGCGGAACAGCAGTTTGACCGTGTTGCGGATATTCGCCTCAAACCCCGCACAGGCCGCCTTGAAATTTTCGCGGTAGAAAAGCTGATAATCCCATTGCGCGGCGGGAAATTTATCCTCTGGATAAACTGTGCGATCCGCCAGCGGCAGAACGGTTTCGACGCTTAAACCCTGAGGAATATACGGCACACACAGATTCGCCACCCCGTGGCAGCGGTCAGGATGCTGTTGCGCGATGGACCACACCACCGGCGAGCCCCAGTCATGCCCCACCCAGATGGCTTTTTTCGCGCCCAACGCATTCAGCAGCTCGATCATGTCGGCGGTGATCTGTTCGAGCGAATAATCCTCATGCCGCGCATAGGTGCTGGAACGGCCATAGCCCCGCATATCCGGCGCAATGGCGCGAAAGCCCAGCCCCGCCATCACCGGTAATTGATGACGCCACGAATGCGACAGCTCAGGCCATCCGTGTACGAATATTATGGGCGTGGCGTCCGCCCTACCGCAGGACAGATAGAAGCTGGTATGCCGCGTGCTTTTGGCGATATTGTCCAGTATGGGGAATGTGGCCATGCTAAGACTCCAATAATTGGTGCATGCGCAGTCTGAACCTAATCCGCATCACCTTGCAACAGTTCCAGCGCCGCCGCATGCAGGCGCGCATCGCCCGCCGCAATTACCTGGCCGCCTTGATCGGCCGGGCCGCCGGACCAGTTGGTGATGACGCCGCCCGCAGCCGTAATAATCGGGATCAGCGCCTGTATGTCCCAAGGCTGCAACGCCGTTTCAATTACCAGATCGATCAGCCCATGCGCCAGCATGGCATAGGCATAGCAATCGCCGCCATAACGGTGCAGCCGCGCCCGCCCGGCCACCCGCAGATAGGCGTCATGTTCGGATTTTTTGCCAAACGCGCCCGGATGGGTGGTGGTCAGCACGGCGTCCGCCAGATTGGCGCAGGCCCGGGTGCGCAGAGGCGCGGATTTTCCATTATGCGTAAGATGCGCGCCCAGGCGGCTGCCGGTGAAGCGTTCGCCGGTAAAGGGCTGATCCATCACGCCCAGCACCGGCGCCCGGCCATCATGCAGCCCGATCAGCACGCCCCATTGCGGCACGCCGGTGATAAAGGCGCGCGTGCCGTCGATGGGATCAATACACCAGCTCAGATTGCCGCCGCCGGGGGTGTGGCCAAACTCTTCGCCCAGAACGCCATGCGCGGGATAATGCTTGTTGATCAGGGTACGGATGGCTGTTTCAGCGTCCCTGTCGGCAATGGTGACCGGATCAAACTTGCCGTCATTTTTCTTGTTGGCGACATCTACGGCCGCACGGAAATGCGGCAGGATCGCCGCCCGCGCGGCATCTGCCAGCGTGCCGGCAAATATAATCAGTTCGCGTAATTCATCGTCCTGCATGGGAAAACACTGATTCACCCGGCTACTTCAATATATTCGACCCGGCTAGAGGGAACAGGAATGGCGGCGCCATCTTCACGAAGGCCTTCAAGGTGAAACACGATGGCTTCCTGCATACGCAGCTCTGTCTCCGCAATGGTGGCGCCCGTGGCAACGCAACCCGGCAGGTCGGGCGCGTAGGCTGAATAGTTACCTTCCGCCTTTTCGATTACGATAGCGTAGCGCATATGCACCTCACTTCTTTAGTCCAGCTTGCTTCATGATACTGTTCAACGTACCTGGCGCAAGGTCATCGCTTGGCTTTCCCGGCACAGTCACCCGTCCCTGTTTCAATGGATGCTTGAACTGACGGTGGCTGCCTCGTACCGAAACAAGAAACCAGCCGTCATTCTGAAGCATCTGGAGAACCTCGCCCACTTTCATCAGACCGGAATATCCATTTGCACCAAATAATGCGCCGCTTACCAACTGTCCCGAGCTAAAATGGCGCGAATATTTCCTGCCGCTGTAACGGTATCATACAGCTACCCCGCCGCTTCGCGGATCGCCTTTTTGCGATTATTAAATTCCAGATAGCGTTTGCGCAAGCGGATGGATTTGGGCGTCACCTCGACCAGTTCATCGTCCGCAATATAGGCGATGGCCTGTTCCAGCGACATCAGGCGCGGATTTTTCAGCTTTACCGCATCATCCTTGCCCGCCGCGCGGATATTGGTGAGCTGTTTGCCGCGAATGGGGTTCACATCCAGATCATTGTCGCGTGTATGTTCGCCGATAATCATGCCTTCATAAACCGGCGTATTATGTTCGATGAACATTTCGCCGCGGTCTTCGAGATTCCACAGCGCATAGGCCACCGCCTTGCCGGGCGAGTTGGAAATCAGCACGCCGGTGCGCCGCCCTTCGATCGCGCCCTTATAGGGCACATAACCATGAAACGAGCGGTTCATAATGCCGGTGCCGCGCGTATCGGTCAGGAATTCGCCGTGATAGCCGATCAGCCCGCGTGACGGGCACAGCATGGTGATACGGGTTTTCCCGCCGCCGGAGGGGCGCATATCCTGCAATTCGGCCTTACGCTGCGAAAGTTTCTCGATCACGATGCCGGTATATTCATCATCCACGTCGATCAGGGCTTCTTCCACCGGCTCCATGCGTTTGCCGGTTTCGGGATCGTCATGAAACAGCACGCGCGGGCGGCTGACCGATAGTTCATAGCCTTCCCGGCGCATGGTTTCGATCAGCACGCCAAGCTGCAATTCGCCGCGCCCGGCCACCTCGAAGGCGTCCTTGTCTTCGGTTTCGCGGATGTGAATGGCGACATTGCCTTCGGCCTCGCGCATCAGGCGCGCGCGAATGACCCTGCTTTGCACCTTGTCGCCCTCTTGCCCGGCCAGCGGAGAATCATTGATCGAAAAAGTCACCGCGAGCGTCGGCGGATCAATCGGATTAGCGGGGATCGGCGTTTCGACCGCCAGATCACACAGCGTATCGGCGACGGTCGCCTTGGTGAAACCGGCAATGGCGACAATATCGCCCGCCTGGGCTTCTTCCACCGGCACCCGTTCCAGCCCGCGAAAGGCCAGCAATTTACTGACCCGGGCGTTTTCAATCTTTGCGCCGTCACGGCTGATCGCCTTGACCATGGCATTGGCGCGCAGCGTGCCGCTTTCCACCCGCCCTGTCAGAATGCGGCCCAGAAACGCATCCGCTTCCAGAATAGTGACCAGCATGGAAAAAGGCGCGTCTGCCGACGCGGAAATTTTGGGGGCCGGAATTTTTTCCAGGATCAGATCAAACAGAATGGCCAGGCCAAATTCCGTGTCAGCGGGGCGGGACGGCGTGTCATTGGCCCAGCCCTGCTTGGAAGAAGCATAGAGATAGGGGAAATCAAGCTGTTCATCGCTGGCTTCAAGCGCGCTGAACAGATCGAATATTTCGTTCAGCACCTCGTCCTGGCGCGCATCGGGCCGGTCGATTTTATTGACGACCACGATGGGGCGCAGGCCCAGTGCCAGCGCCTTGGAGGTGACGAATTTTGTCTGCGGCATCGGGCCTTCGGCGGCATCCACCAGCAGGATCACGCCATCGACCATCGACAGGATACGTTCCACCTCGCCGCCAAAATCGGCATGGCCCGGCGTGTCGATAATATTGATGCGCACATCTTTCCACACCACGCTGGTGCATTTGGCCAGAATGGTAATGCCGCGTTCCCGTTCCAGGTCATTGGAATCCATAGCCCTTTCGGCCACCTTTTGATTGGTGCGAAAGGCGCCGCTCTGTTGCAGCAGCTTGTCCACCAAAGTGGTTTTGCCATGATCGACATGCGCGATGATGGCGATATTACGTATTTTCATCAGGATTCCTGGATTTTCCGCTGCCCCTTTGGGCAGCCGGGGCGCCGGGTCTAGCGCACCCGGCGTGCAACATCAAGCACAACCGCATTACAGTATGATTAACAGAGGATTTAATTTAGTTTCAACTTCGCGCGCGGGTCATAGGGATGCTCCGGCGTCCAGTCCTTGACAAAGGCAGTAAGCGCCGCATCGGGCTTGTCCGGCAGTTTAACTTGCAGGGTGACGATCTGGTCGCCGCGCGCGGTGGTTGCAGCCTTGGCGCCGGCTTTGACACAGCCTTTGCCGGCAAGGCGCAATTTGCTGCCGCTATTGGCCCCCTTGGCGATATTCATCGTGACCGGGCCATCAATCGTGGGAACGGCAATCTTGGCCCCCAGCACGGCTTCCTGAAGGCTGATCGGCAGACTGAGATGAATATCGTCGCCTTCACGCACGAATAGCGGGTGGGGCAGAATGGTAATGTCGATCAGCACATCTCCGGCCGGGCCGCCGCCCTGGCCCGGTTCGCCCTGGCCGCGCAGCCGGATTTGGCTTCCATCCTGCACCCCGGCGGGGATATTCACATCCAGTGTCTTGCCATTGGGCAGGGTGATGCGCTGCTTGCCACCCTTGGCCGCTTCGATAAATGCGGTATTCAGACGATAGCGCACATCTTCACCCCTGATCCGGGTTTGGCGGCGTCCGGCACCGCGAAGGCCGCTAAAGAACTCCGACAGAAAATCATCATTGACACCCGCCTCAAAGCCAAATGGCGCGCCGCCGGCGCGTTGGCCCGCATGCTGATAGTGACGCTGCTGGGCGCGCTGGCTGCCATCGGCATTGATCTCGCCGCGATCATATTGCGCGCGCTTCTGCTTGTCAGACAGCACTTCATGCGCGGTGGAAATTTCGCGGAACTTTGCGGCTTTCTTGGCGTCTCCGGGATGGGTGTCGGGGTGGCACTGCTTGGCCAGTTTGCGGAAGGCAGCCTTGATCTCAGCCGCCGTGGCGGTCTTGGGCACGCCGAGGACTTCATAGGGATCACGCATTGCTTATCCGCCTCAATGCATATCTGCCGCGATATTCAAGCAACAGCCCTGCCGGAACTGCCATTCCGCGTTTCTGGCCGCCGTTTCCGGCTGCTGCTTCCGGCAGGATGACAACATATAAGAAATTATTCAAACCCCGATTAATTCTGAACCCGCCAGCTGCCATCCGGCTGACGGCAGGCTGTGCCATAGCCGCTTTGCTGCTTGCCGCCCACGGTAATGGTCTGCTGGAACTCGCGGCAGGTCTGGTTGGAGGCCGTCTGAAAGGCTGGTTGCGGCGTATAAGTGCCGGAATTACCACTATCCGGATTGCGCCAGGTCGAGGTTTGTCCCGAAGGGGCCCGCTCAAGGGTGCTATTCATGGTTTGCTGCATGGCCAGCTGATCGGCACGATCAAGTGAGCGGCCGACTTCCTGTCCGATGCCCGCGCCCAGCAGCGTGCCGACCGCGATCGCCGCCATCTGACCCTTGCCATCGCCGATCGCCGAACCCGCCAGCGCACCGCCAACCGCACCCAGCAAAGTGCCGACCTGTTGTTTCTGACCGGCTTCGCTATCGCAGGCCACCAGCGTGATTGCCATAATGCCGCTCATCAACGCGCTCAAACTCCGATTCATTTCAGTCCTCTTATGCTAAATACCAGGCAGGAACGCCGGCACGGTCCATTACCGCCCATCCGTCCTATATGTAGTGTGAAGCGCCACAATCCAACATAAAAATACTGAAAAATGCAGATCTTGTTCCAGCATCGGGGATTACCGCTTTCAGGCTGCATTTTACAGCTGAGCAAGGCGAAATTATGGCGGTAAATGCTTTACGGGCGGTGTAAAGCTAGGCTTTGACCCTTGCACGGAAGGTTGGGCAAAATGACGCAGAGTTCAGGCGCTTTCAGCAGTACGGACGACCCCAATGCGGGGCCCATTGATTTAAGCGATCCATTCACCCTGTTCGAAGACTGGTTCGGGCAGGCCGGCGCCAGGGAGGCCGCGCCGAACGCCATGTCGCTGGCGACGGCGGGCGAAGATGGCTGGCCGGATCTGCGCATCGTGCTGTTGAACGGTATCGATCCGGCGCATGCGCCCCCCGAAAAGCGCGGCTTTATTTTTTACACCAATCTGGGCAGCGCCAAGGCCCAGCAGATACGCGAAAATCCCGGCGTCTCGCTCTGCTTCCACTGGAAAAGCCTGAACCGGCAGGTGCGCATCATGGGCGAAGCAACATGTGTGAGCGATGCCGAGGCGGATGAATATTTCGCCACCCGTCCCCGCAACGCCCAGATCGGCGCCTGGGCATCCTATCAGTCCGAACCGCTGGAATCGCGGCAGGTGCTGGAACGCCGGGTTGAAGAATTTGCGGCGCGGTTCCCCGCTCAGGTGCCGCGGCCGGAATTCTGGTCGGGATTCCGGGTGGTGCCTATCGGAATAGAATTCTGGCGTGACCGTCATTTTCGGCTGCATGACCGGTTTTTATTTACCCGCGAAGCGCCGGATGCACCCTGGACTCTTGGCCTGCTTTACCCCTGATCTGTTTTGCGCTATCTGTAATCACGCATGAGTAAACTCAATACAGATCAATCTTCCCGCGCGGCACCCCTGCGGGCGGCGCGCCTGATGCGTCTTGCGACTTATGCCTCTGTGGCTGTCGCCGCCACACTGATCACCGTCAAGGCGGGGGCGCTTTACGCCACTGGCGCGGCGGTCATGCTGGCGACCCTGATCGATTCCATTCTGGATGGCGCGGCGTCCTTGCTGAACCTGATTGCGGTGCGCCATTCGCTGCTGCCTGCCGATGACCAGCACCGTTTCGGCCATGGCAAAGCAGAGGCGCTGGCCGGGTTGGGCCAGGCGGCCTTTATCGGAGGTTCGGCGGTATTTCTGGGATTCGAATCGGTGCAGCGTTTCATTGAACCGCACCCGGTCGTGCAAAGCAGCATCGGCATTGCCGTTACCCTGTTCGCGCTGGCCCTGACCATAGCGCTGGTTGCATTTCAGCGCCATGTCGTGCGCGCCAGCAGATCGGTTGCCGTCAGCGCCGACGCGCTGCACTATGCCAGTGATGTCGCTCTGAATCTGGGCGTTATTGCCGGGCTGGTTTTGAGCGGGAGATTCGGCCTGAAATTCGCAGACCCGCTGATCGCGCTGGCGATCGCCTTCTGGATTGGATATAGCGCAGTGCAGATTTTCCGTGCCTCCTATGACCAGATCATGGACCGGGAACTTCCAGAAGATGACCGCAACCGGGTGCGCAATATTGCCCTTGCGCATGCAGGCGTGATCTCGATCCATGATGTGCGTTCGCGCCTTGCCGGTTCGACGCCGTTCATTCAGTTGCACCTGGAAATGCAGCCCGACATGACGCTGCATGAGGCCCATTTGATCGCAGACGAGGTGGAGGCGGAGGTAAAAGCCGCCTTCCCCGGCGCCGAAGTCATTATTCATCAGGATCCGGCGGGGTTTGAAAAACAGCCGGCGTTTCATGATTGACGCAGCGGACGCGTGGCAGGAAGTTGCCGCATTTCTGGCCACGCCCAAAGCCTATGACCTGCCCGGCCCGGTACAAATGATCGACACCTCCATATCCAGGGTGTTTCTGGCTGATGCCTATGCCTATAAAATCAAAAAACCCGTCAAACTCGGTTTTCTCGATTTCTCGACGCCCGCATTGCGTCAGGCGGATTGTGAACGCGAAATTATACTGAACCGCCGTACCGCCCCCACTGTCTATCTTGATGTCTGCGCGGTCACGCGCGAAGCAGACGCAAGCCTGGCGCTTGCCGGCAAGGGCGAAGCCGTGGAATGGGCGGTGCGGATGCGCCGCTTTGATAGCGCCATGCTGCTTGACCAGATGGCCGTAGATGGCACGCTGACGGACAGTCTGATTGCAAGACTGGCGCGCAACATTGCCGCTTTTCACGCCGCCATTGCACCCGAACCTGACGCGGGCGGCGCACAAGCTTTTCACCGCAATCTGCTGAGCAATGATAGTGAATACCGGAATTTTTCCGGGAATGTTTTTCTTCCCGGCGCAATTGACGGTTTGCGTGACGCGAGTTTCGCCGCATTGGCTATGCATGCAGCCTTGATGGACAGCCGCAAGGCGGCGGGATGGGTGCGCCACTGTCATGGCGATCTGCATCTGGGAAATATATTCTGCATGGATGGCGAACCCACGCCATTCGACTGTATTACGTTCAGCGATACGATAGCCAAAATCGACATTCTGTATGATCTGGCATTTTTGCTGATGGACCTGTCGCGGCGCGGCCTTGGCGCGCTGGCCAATCATTGCCTCAATCAATATGTGGCGCATCTGTCCCCGGACAGTGCGGATGCCTGTGCCGGGGGGCTGGCTTTGCTGCCGCTGTTTCTATCGTGCCGGGCGGGGATACGCGCCTTTGTGATGGCGCGCACATCGCTGTCACACTCAGACAATGCGCGGCTGATTTCACAAGCGCATGATTATTTCTCGCTGGCGCAAACTTTTCTGCGCCCGGCGCCGCCGCAGCTGATTGCCGTCGGCGGCTTTTCAGGCAGCGGCAAATCCGTGCTGGCGCGCGCTCTCGCGCCCGATATCGGGGCCGCACCCGGCGCGCTGATTTTGCGCAGTGATGAAATCCGCAAACAGCTTGCGGGCGCGCCGCTGCTGCAACCCTTGCCGCAATCCGCCTACACGCAGCAGAACAGCGAAAAAGTTTATGACTGTATCCTCAGGCGCGCACGAACGGGATTGCAGGCCGGGCATAGCGTCATCGCCGATGCGGTCTATGCGCGCGAAGGCGAACGAGCTGCGATTGCAGCGCTGGCGCAGTCGCTGGGCGTCCCGTTTCATGGCCTGTGGCTGGATGCGCCGCCGGAGGTTCTGGCAAGCCGCGTTGCAGCCCGCAAGGATGACGCCTCCGATGCGAGCGCAGCGATTGTGCGGCAGCAACTGGAATATGATACGGGCCGCATTGGTTGGGCGTGCATCGGCGCGGGCGGAACCCCGCAGGAAACCTGCGCCAACGCCAAGTCATTTCTTGCCGGCAGATCAGAGCCTGCCACTTGAACCTGCGTGCGCGGTTCATTAGAGTGTCCTGGGCGGCAACGGGCTGTGATTTCATATGGGCTATAACGGGGGAAACGCAAATGCGTGCATGCATGACTTGTATTGCGCTGGGGTTGGCGGCATTTGCAGCGGGAATGACGCCCGCATTGGCCCAGCAACGGGATTTTTCCAAGGTTGAAATCACGACAACCAAACTCGGCAGCACGCTGTATATGCTGATGGGCGAAGGGGGCAATATCGGCGTGTCCGCAGGCGCCGATGGCGTTTATCTGATTGATGATCAGTATGCGCCGCTTTCAGAAAAAATCATGGCCGCCGTAAAAGCGATTTCGGACAAGCCCATCAAATATGTCGTCAACACCCATTGGCATGGCGATCATACCGGCGGTAATGAAAATTTCGGCAAGGCGGGCGCCGCCATCATCGCGCATGACAATGTGCGCGCCCGCATGGAAAAGGGCGGTGAGCTGAAGGCCTTTAGCATGGTGGTGCCGCCCGCCGCCGCTGGCGCATTGCCGGTGATCACCTTTTCGGACAAGGTGACACTGCATCAAAATGGCGAGGCGGCGCGCATCATGCATATGGAACCCGGCCATACCGATGGCGATGCGATCATTCACTGGCCTGGCGCCAATGTCATTCATACCGGCGACACTTTCGTGAATGGCTGGTTTCCTTTCATTGACACAAGTTCTGGCGGCACGCTGAACGGCATTATCAAAACGGCGGAAACCGTATTGGCGCTGGCGGATGACAAAACCAAAATCATTCCCGGGCACGGGCCTCTGGCCAGCAAGGCCGATCTGCAAAAGTTTCACGCCATGCTGCTTACTGTGCGCGAGCGTGTCACGGCTGCCAAAAAGGCCGGCAAAACCGCCGAGGCATGGGCGGCTTCCGAACCCTTTGCCGATCTGGATGCGGATTGGGGCCAGGGGTTTATTAAAACCGGCATGTTCACAAAATTGATCTTCGACGCGCTTTAATTGCATCGCCGCCGTCCTGGCATCCCGCCATATCCTGCGTCCTGGGCTGGCGCAATTCGGATCAGATGGACACGCCTCCGGCTAATCCATCTGATCCGAATAAGGTCTATAGCGGTATGACATCAGGTTTGTCCATTGACCCCCTCCCGGCCTCCCCCTTTCAGGGGGAGGAGGATGGTAGCGGCATATGCCTCCCTCCCCCTGCAAGGGGGA
>JBMOMX010000018.1:0-18399 GCA_049323435.1 Pseudomonadota bacterium | reverse complement strand
CTTGCAGGGGGAGGGAGGCATATGCGGCAATTACCCTCCTCCCCCTGAAAGGGGGAGGCCGGGAGGGGGTTAACGGACAAGCCTGAAATCATTCCGCTCTATATCTGCCGTGGGAGATTCTTCGCTTCCTCTTTCGCCAGGGCTTCAGAGGACAGATCGCTGAGAAAGACAAAGAGGGAACTTTCGGACTCCCTTAAACATATGTGCTGCCCTTCATCCCGGTATCCAGATCCTGACGCAGTTTGACATTAACCAGTGCGGGTTTGCCGGAGGCGAAGGCGCGTTCCAGCGCCGGGCGGATTTCCTCGGGCTTCTCGCAATGTTCGCCATAGCCGCCCATCGCCTCGACGATTTTGTCATAGCGGGTATAGTTCAGCGTGGTGGCGACCATGCGGTTGGCGCCGTAACTGGCGGCCTGCGGGCGCGCCATCTGGCCCCAGGCGGCGTCATTGCCGACAATGCCGACAATCGGCAGATTGAAACGCACGGCGGTGTCATATTCAAAACCGTTCAGGCCGAACGAGCCGTCGCCATAAATGATCAGCACCCGTTTGTCGGGCTTTGAGGCCTGTGCGGCCAGCGCGAACGGCATCCCGACGCCCAGCGTGCCGAGCGGGCCGGGGTCCATCCAGCCATTTTCTCCCGGCACCGGCAGCACCTTGGATGCCTGCGCCACAATGTCGCCGCCATCGCCGATCAGGATCACTTCCTTGTCGTAGCCGCCGAGGAAGTCGCGCACCTCGCGGCACATGCGCAGCGGATCGACCGGGCTTTCATTGGAATTCAGGCCTTTTTCATTCTCGGCCTCAAGCTTCGCCTCGATGGGTTTGAGTTCATCCAGCCAGCCGGAAAAATTCAGATGCAGCTTTTCGCGGTCCATCATCCTGATCATGGAGTCAAACGAGGATCCCAGATTTCCCACAACCCCCACATCCGCCGAGCGGTTGGTGCCGATCAGCGTGTTGTCGATATCAAGCTGAATGATCTTGGCGCCTTTGGGAATCGAATTGCCGAAGGCCAGACGGAAATCCAGCAATACGCCCGCACAGATGAACACGTCGCAATTCTTCATCGCATCCTTGCGCGAGCGGTTCAGCAGATAGTTCGAGCCGGGCGGCACCGTGCCGCGCCCCATGCCATTGACATAGGTGGGGATATTGGTGCGCGCCAGAAAATCATTCATCGGGCCCGAGGCGTTCGACCATTTGACGCTGGTTCCGGCCAGCATCACCGGGCGTTTCGCCTTGGACAGAATTTCCAGCGCGCGGCGGCAATCATCTTCGTCCGGCAGCATTTTGGGAGCAGGGCGATAGGTCGGGAACCGCACCGCATCAAAGCTTTCGACGGTTCCCATCAGCACATCCATGGGAATTTCCAGAAATGACGGGCCTGGATTGCCGGATATCGCATGGCGCACACCCATTTCAATATAATCGGGAATGCGTTTGGTGTCGTAACAGGCGTCGGCCCATTTGGTGATCGGGCGCATCACGCTGACATGATCCATTTCCTGCAACGATCCCTTGCGCGCTGCGCCGAACGGACCCTGGCCGCCGATCACGAGAATGGGGGAATTGGCGCGCCAGGCATTGGCGACGCCGGTCACGCCATCGGTCACACCGGGGCCGGCGGTCAGCACGGCGCAGCCGATGCTGCCGGGGTTTAACCGGCTCCAGGCGTCGGCGGCATGGACGGCGGCCTGTTCGTGGCGCACATCAATGATGCGGATGCCTTCATCAAGGCACCCGTCATAAATCGCCATCACATGCCCGCCGCTGAGGGTGAAGACGCATTCCACGCCCGCCTGCTTGAGTGCGCGCGCCGCCAGTTTGCCACCGTGAATTCCAGCCATTTGTTTCTTCCCCGATTATGGTTATGCTCAGGCGTAGAATAGAAGGCGGAGGCAGGCAAATGCAATCGCCCAATTGGATGGAGCGGGAGAAGGGCCATGCTGCTGGATAGGAACAAAAGCTGTCTGATCGTGGTGGATATTCAGGAACGCCTGGCGCCAGCCATGCATGATGGCGGCGCCGAGGCCATTCGCAACGCCGCCATTCTGATGCAGGCGGCCAAACTGCTGGGAGTTCCAACCCTGGTGTCCGAGCAATATCCGCGCGGTCTGGGGCGCACCGTGCCGCAACTGGCGGAATATATGCCCGCCGGCGGCCCGGTCGAAAAACTCGAATTTGCCTGTCCCGCCAATACAGGCTTTGCGGAGCAGCTAAAGGCCTCGGCCAAGCGGCAGATCGTGCTGGCCGGGATGGAGGCGCATATTTGCGTGCTGCAAACCGCCTTGATGCTGTGCGAACAGGATTTTGCGGTGTTCGTCGCCGCCGACGCCGTGGCGTCACGCAAACAGTCCAGCATGGATCACGCCTTTTCCCGCATCGAAGATGCGGGCGGCGCCATCATCACCACCGAAATGGCGGTGTTTGAATGGCTGCAAAAGGCCGGTTCGGACGAGTTCAAGATCCTGTCGAAACTGATCCAGTAGGGCGGCATAGGGGGATCGCCCCGGCCATGTGCCCCTTGCGCAAGGCCGCCGAAAGCATTATCTAGAAAGGTAGAAATTTTTCTACCTTGGTGGAATGATGTCCCTCAATATCAAAGACCCCGAAGCGCACCGGCTGGCTAAGGCTCTTTCCCGGGCCACCGGCGAAACCATGACGCACGCCGTGACGGTCGCACTCAAGGAGCGGCTGGAGCGCCTGCAAAAAAGCAAGAACAAGGTCTCCGCCGAGGAGCTGCTCGCCATTGGCCGAAGTTGCGCCGAACTTCTGACCGAGAGGCCCCCGGATCACGGTGAAACCTGGCTCTATGACGAGCATGGCCTGCCGAAGTGAGTGTCGCATGATCATCGACACCTCCGCGCTCATTGCCATCCTGTTTAACGAAACTGACGCCCCAATCTATGCCCAGGCGATTGAGAAGGCGGAGTCGCGCCGCATATCGGCCGCTACTTTTGTGGAGGCCGCCATGGTCGCCGAAAGATTCACCAGCGGCCGCGGCGGCCCAAAGTTTGACGCATTACTCCGCAGTTCCAACATCATCATCGAACCGTTTACCGTGGAACAGGCGCATCTGGCTCGTCAGGCGTTCCTGGATTATGGCAAGGGCCGCCACGCCGCCGGGTTAAACTTTGGCGATTGTTTCGCCTATGCCCTTTCGAAAGCGACCCGTGAGCCGCTATTGTTCAAGGGCGTGGATTTCGCCCAAACCGATGTTACCGCCGCCCTGTAAAAGACCGCTACGCCGCCAGAGCATGATGCGTTTTAAAGCGGGATGACATTAGATATATTCACATACCTAACACACAACCTGCCGCCAGACAGGGAATTGCGCTAAGGCTCAAAACTTCGCACCAGGCTGCTGGCGACGAGGCCCCAACCGTCCACCAGCACGAAAAAGATCAGCTTGAACGGCAGCGATATCATGATCGGCGGCAGCATCATCATGCCCATCGACATCAGCACCGATGACACAACCATGTCGATGACGATAAACGGGATGAACAGCAGAAAACCGATTTCGAAGGCGCGTTTCAATTCGGAAATAATAAAGGCCGGGATCAGAGCCTGAATAGGTGTCGCCTCCGGGGTTGCGGGCGTTTCCGATTTGGACAGGTCCAGAAATAATTGCAAATCCGATTCCCGGACCTGCGACAGCATGAACTGCCGCAGCGGAGCTACCGTGCGTTCAAAGGCTGCGGGCGCCTCAATGCGTTCTTCCATCAAGGGCAATATGCCGTCCTGATAGGATTTCTGAAAGGTCGGCGCCATGACGAACGCGGTTAAAAACAGCGCCAGAGAGATCAACACGATATTGGGCGGCGAGGTCTGGGTGCCGATGGCGCTGCGCAACAGCGACAGCACCACTACGATACGCGTGAATGAAGTGACCGTCACCAGAATGCCCGGCGCGACGCTCAAAACGCTGATGAGGGCGATAAGCTGAAGGATGCGTCCCGTGATGGAGTTTGCACCGCCCGCCGGCACGTCTTCGTCTGCAGCCGCCCCCGCCGGGCCGCCCAGATCAATAGAGATCGACTGCGCGCCAGCCGGCAGACTGGCGCATAAAAGGATGACCAGACCAAGTGCAGGCAGCCAGCAATGCCCCAAAATGCTGAGTAACTGGCGGATTTTATACATTAGGCAATTTTCCGCCGAACTGCAGAATGCGCGCCAGTCCGGGCAGGCCATTCCCTGCGGGTTGCGCCGGAGTTTCAATTTCTTCCCTGCTTTCTATACCGCTTTCAATCAGCAGGTCACGCTCGCCATTCAACAAAATTAAATGTTCGATATTATCGCGGCGGATCAGGACCAGCTTGCGCCTGGAATCCACGGACTGGATGGCAACCACATTCAGACGCTTCGCGCTGCCGCCAGTGGTGGTGCGCGGCGCCAGGCCGAGGCGTTTGCCGAGCCAGGAGCAGCCCGCGATCAGCCCCAGCACGAATATCAGCGCCAGTGCAAATCGTGCATATTCCATCATTTCCACGGGCCGGTTTCCTGTCTTGCGGGTCTTGGCGATGCGTAAGGCTGGAATGTGACGATTCATGCTTAACACCGGGTTAAAAATTAAAATCCGTTTGCCGCTGCGCATTAAAGTTTTCTTAATCGCAAAAGAAGAAAATGAGCATGCAGGCGAATGGTATTTTTTAAGAGCCTGCGATCAAGTGCTGGAAACCTGAATGGATACGAAGGGCGCACCGATTTTTTCCGCATTGCGCGCACGCATGCAATGGCTGTCCGAGCGGCAAAAATTATTGGCGGAAAACATTGCCAATGCAGACACGCCCGGATACCGCGCGCGCGATTTGAAGCCGGTTGATTTTGAAAAGATGCTCAGGAAGGGCGCGGTTTCGGATATCGCAACCACCAGTTCCCGCCATTTGAAAGGCAATGCGGACGCAAACCGGTTCAAGTTTAAACCCGTCGAGGAGGCAGGGCTGGAGGCCAATCCATCCAGGAATACGGTTTCCATAGAGGCGCAGATGGTAAAGCTTGGTGAAACCCAGATGGAGTATGAAACCGCCACGGGCATTTACCGCAAGCAGGCGCAGCTTCTAAAACTTGCTCTGGGTAACAGAAATTAATTTTGCGGCGCCGGTGTTGCAGCGCCAATTTGTGGAGAATTAGGATGGATCTTAAATCAGCGATTGAGACATCGGTTTCCGGCATGAACAGCCAGGGGACGCGGATGCGGATAATTGCAGAAAACATCGCCAATGCGCAATCAACGGCCAGGGGCCCGGACGGGGAGCCCTATCGCCGCCGTGTGGTGAGCTTCGCGAATGAACTGGATAAGGCCACGGGTGCCAAACTGATCTCGATCAAAGGCGTGTCGGAGGATCAGTCCGAATTCGAATCCGTATTTGATCCGGGCCATCCTGCGGCCGACGGTGATGGCTATGTTAAAATGCCCAATGTGAACGGGTTGATTGAAAGCATGGATATGAAACAGGCGCAGCGCAGCTATGAAGCCAATCTTGCAGCGGTGAAGGCGTCACAAAATTTGATGGTGCGCACCATTGATCTGCTCAATACCCGCTGATGCGCCGTATAAGGAATAGTTGCCAATGGTCATGAACGCAGTAAATCCCGCCGGCGCCGCATCTGCCTACGCGCAGGCGGCCAGCCGCATTGCCGGCGGCGGCGCGGGTGACGCCGGCGCAGTGACCGGCCCCGGCAGCGCCGGTCCGAGCTTTGCAGATATGGTGAAAGATTCGATCGGCGGCGCCATTGATACGGCAAAAGCATCGGAAACCGCCTCCATCAAGGCCATTAGCGGCAAGGCGGATGTCGTGGATCTGGTTACCGCCATCAATGATGCGGAAATGACCCTGCAAACCGTCGTCGCAGTACGCGACCGGGTGGTCCAGGCCTATCAGGAAATCATGCGGATGCCGATCTGATAGCCGCAAAAAAAATTCCTGTCTGATTTTTTATTTTTGCAGAAGGCAAAAAACGATGGAAGCCAACGATGTCCTGGACGTTGCCCGTGACGCCATTCTTGTCATGCTCCAGGTTTCCACACCTGTCATGCTGGTAGGGCTGGTGGTTGGTCTGGTAATTGCGCTGTTTCAGGCCTTGACTCAAATTCAGGAAATGACCCTGACTTTTGTGCCGAAGATTATTGCAATCTTTGCTTCGCTGCTGTTGTTCATGCCCTTTATGGGGCGGGTTATGGACGATTTGATGGTCCGGATCGCGGAAAGAATTGCCAGTTTATGAACAACGCCAGGACATAATACCGCGCCATGCCAGTTGAATGGATCCCCGCACAGATTTACGGTTTCATGCTGGTCTTCGCCAGGATTGGCGCGATGGTCATGCTGATGCCGGGATTTGGTGAAATGGCGGTGCCGGCATGGATACGGCTTGGGCTGGCGATGGCTATCAGTGCTGTTGTCTTTCCTTTGACCGCCGCCACATTGCCGCAGCTGCCGCCATTGCCCATGGGGCTGATGGCCGGGGTCATGACGGAAACGCTGATCGGGCTGTTTATCGGCGGCATGGCGCGGCTGCTGCTGAGTGCGCTGCATGTGGGCGGTACGGTCATCGCGTTTCAAACCGGTCTTGCCGCAGCGCAGGGGTTCGATCCCGCGCAGCAAAGTCAATCGGCGATTGTGGCGACCTTCATGACGCTGATCGGCGTCAATCTGATATTCGCCACAAATCTGCACTATCTGCTGATTCAGGCCATGATCGACAGTTACACGGTATTTGCGCCTGGAAATTTACCGCCGGTGGCGCAGTTCAGCCAGCTCGCGATTTCCACGATCAGCCACTCCTTTTCCATCGGAATCCAGATTGCCAGCCCGTTTCTGGTATTCGGTCTGGTGTTCAATGTTGGCCTCGGTCTGGTTGCCCGGCTGATGCCGCAACTTCAGGTGTTTTTCATCGCCGCCCCGGCGCAGATTATGCTGGGCTTCATGCTTCTGGCGGCTGTGCTGTCCAGCACGATGATGTGGTTTCTTGAATATTTTCAAACCGGCCTGTCGCCATTTCTGATAGCCCCATAAGGTTGATCGCGCATGGCTGAACAGGACGATACCGAAAAAACTGAAGAGCCGACCCAGAAGCGTCTGGACGACGCGCTGGAAAAAGGCGAGGCGGCGCGCAGCCAGGAACTCAAGCATTTTTTCATGTTGCTGGGCGGTGCGTTGATGATCGGGATGTTCGGTTCCTCGATGGCGCGCAGTTTGCAGCGTGACATGGTGATCTATCTGGAACAGGGATATGCGTTCCAGATGGATTCGGGCAATGTGCTGCAAATCTGGATTACCGCGTCACAGAATATTCTGGGCGCGCTGTCCATGCCGCTATTGCTGCTGATGATCGCCGCACTGGCGGGAACGGTATTGCAGCAGCGCCCGGTATGGACGGTGGAAAAGCTGAAACCGGCTTTTTCAAAATTGTCTCCAATGAAAGGATTTTCACGCATGTTTTCGATGCAATCAGCATCGGAAATGGTTAAAAACATCCTGAAGCTGATCATTGTCGGGGCGATAGTCACCTATATAGTCTGGCCTGACAGGGACCGTCTGGACACCATGATGCAGGTGGACCTGGTGGGCCTGATGGCCTATTTGCAGGACATGGTGCTGAAAATGGTGGGTGCGGTGGCGGCCATCATGGCCGTTCTGGGCGGTGCCGATTATTTTTATCAACGCTTTGATTTCATGAAAAAACAGCGCATGACGCGCCAGGAAATCAGGGATGAGCACAAGCAAAGCGATGGCGATCCGCTGATCAAGGCCAGGGTGCGCCAGATCAGGGCGGAACGGGCGCGTGGCCGCATGATGGCGGCGGTGCCGGATGCTACCGTGGTGATCATGAACCCGACGCATTATGCGGTAGCATTGAAATATGAGCACCAGAAAATGGCGGCGCCGGTCTGCGTCGCCAAGGGGTTGGACAATATAGCGCTTCGCATTCGCGCAGTTGCGGAAGAGAATAAAGTGGCGATTGTCGAAAATCCGGCGCTAGCCAGGGCATTGTATGCTTCGGCAGAGATTGACCGTGAAATTTCTCCGGATCATTATAAGGCGGTGGCCGAGGTGATTAGCTTTGTGATGGGGCTCAGGAATAAAAAGAGGAGCGCGCTGCGCTAGCAGGTTTTTTTCCGGAACGTGAAGCCAAGAGGGGGAATATGGCAGGTTTATTGCGCGGGCGCAGCATTTGGCCCTGGTCGAACGGGGCCAGCCATTATCCCGGACTGGATGCCGCTGGGCTGGGCGTTGAGGCGCTGATAGCCATTGTCGAAAATTCCCCCGACCCGATTCTGATAAGCGGAGATCAGGGCGAGGTTTTTTTCGCCAATCCGGCCTATTGCGCACTCGGTGCGCACAAGCAGGATCATTTCACCGCCCCCGGCCCAAGTAGGCTTTTTACCGGCGATGATGCGCAGAATGCACTGCTCTACAAGCTTCAGAAGTCGGTGCGCGACAGAGCCTGTGCCGAGGGTGTTCTGCATCTGGGCACCGGTGTGGACCGCTGTTCATTTGATGTGCGCGTTACGCCCCTGGGCGCGGAAAGGGCCGCTTCTATCTGGACGTTTCGCCGCCGTCAGGAATTACTGGCGTCGCCCGCAAAAAATCTGGTGTTTGATTTTATCGAGTCTGCCCCCATTGGCTTCGCAATTGTGCAGCAGGATGGGCGTATCATCTATGCCAATCAGATGTTTGCGGGCTGGACCGGCCTTGACGCGGGCGGGATCGTTGCTGGCGCGCAATCTGTTTTCGACTTGATGGATGGCGCCCCCAATCCCTGGCAGAAGCCGCAGGATGCAGACGGCACCGGTATCGTCCGTGCGGTGGTGCGCGGCGTCAACGGCGCCTTTATCCCTGTTTCGCTGATCTATATGTTGCAGCGCGATGGCGCCGGCAAGGTTGGCAATATGCATCTGGTCATGCGTGATCTGCGCGATCAGAACGCGCCTGACCTGACGGATCTGGAAGAAGTGGAGTCGCGGTTTCTGCGTCTGTTTGACATTGCGCCCGTTGGTATTGTTCTGGTCGATGCCGAGGCGAATATTCTGGAAGTGAATGCGTCGTTCCGCCAGCGCTTTCACGCCAGCGCAGGACGCGGTGAAAATTTTCTGGAGCTGGTTGATCAGGGTTATCGTAACGATGTCAGCCGCAAAATTGCCGATGCGCTGGGTCCGCTCAGAGAGGACGGGCATAGCGAAATTCAGATCGGCAGCGGCGACGCCATCCGTTCGGTGCAGCTTTTTGTGACCCGCATCAGAGAGGCGGGCGACGCCGCGGCGGTGCTGTATCTGGTCGATATCACCGAACAGAAAAATCTGGAACTGCAATTCGCCCAGTCGCAAAAGATGCAGGCGGTTGGTCAATTGGCCGGGGGCATCGCGCATGATTTCAACAATCTTTTGACGGCGATTATCGGCTATAGCGATTTATTGCTTGGACGCCATCATGCGGGGGACGCCTCTTTCAGTGATCTGCACCAGATCAAGCAGAACGCCAGCCGCGCGGCCAATCTTGTGCGCCAGCTGCTGGCTTTTTCACGTCAGCAAACATTAAGACCGAAAGTCGTTTCGCTGACCGACATGCTGGCGGAACTGAACAATCTGCTGCGCCGCCTGCTTGGCGATAAAATTGAGCTGACGATGGTGCATGGCCGCAATCTGGGCAATATTAAAGCCGATCAGGGCCAGCTTGAGAATGTGATTATCAATCTGGCGGTAAATGCGCGTGATGCGATGGGGCCTGGCGGCGGTGTCATTCGCATCCGCACCGAAAATGTTTCGGCCAGCGAGGCGCGCGCGCTGGATCATGCCTGGATGCCGCCTGGGGATTGCGTGCTGATCGAATTTTCAGACAATGGCCCGGGCATTCCGAAGGAGATTATCGGCAAAATATTTGAACCCTTCTTTACCACCAAGGAAGTGGGCAAGGGTACCGGGCTGGGTCTGTCAACCGCTTATGGTATTATCAAGCAACAGGGCGGCAATATTTATGTTGTAAGCGAGCCAGGTCATGGCGCTATTTTCAAAATCTATCTGCCGCGTTTTGATGAAGATGATGCGGCAGCCGTCCCGGATGCGGCCGCGCCCGAACCGGTGGATTTGACAGGCAAGGGGTTGATCCTTCTGGTGGAGGATGAAGAGCCGGTCCGCGCCTTTGTGTCCCGCGCTCTGGCTGGCAAGGGTTATACCGTGCTGGAGGCCAATGGCGGCGAGATGGCGCTGGAACTGATGCGCACCAATGCCGGGCATATTGATCTGATGATCTCCGATGTCATGATGCCGAATATGGACGGGGCCTCCTTGCTGAAAGAAGTGCGCCAGCTGCATCCCGAAACAAAAGTGATTTTTATCTCCGGTTATGCCGAAGACGCATTCCGCAATAATGATGAAAATCTGGGGGACTTCGCATTCCTGCCCAAACCGTTCACCCTGCGCCAGCTCGCCTTCCGCGTGAAAGAAGTGATGGGCAATAACTAAGTCTTTTCAACGGTTTTTCTGAACCGGAACAAAAATCGTACAAGCCTGCAAAGCCTAGTGAAAATAAATGCTTGACAGGGCGGCCCAGGCAAGAACAAAGTATGTACATCAGAAGATGATTCTGGGTAGCCGGGTTGTATGGGGCTGCCGCGTGTGAAATAACAAGGAGAGACACTCATGTCAGCAAGCCCGCTTCGTGTCGTTGGTGAGGATAAAATGGATAAGCGTAAGGCGCTCGATGCGGCGCTCGGTCAGATTGAGCGGGCTTTCGGCAAGGGCTCGGTCATGAAGCTGGGCGGCGCGGAAGCCGTGGCGCCGATCGCGTCGATTTCAACGGGTTCGCTGGGGCTGGACATCGCACTCGGCATTGGCGGCTTGCCGCGCGGGCGTGTGGTTGAAATTTATGGCCCGGAATCCTCCGGTAAAACCACCCTGACGCTGCATGTGATTGCCGAAGCGCAGAAAAAAGGCGGCATTTGCGCCTTTGTCGATGCCGAGCATGCGCTTGACCCGGCCTATGCGCGCAAACTTGGGGTTAATCTCGACGAATTATTGATTTCACAACCGGACACTGGCGAACAGGCCCTGGAAATTGCCGATACGCTGGTGCGCTCCGGGGCGGTGGATGTGGTGGTGATCGACTCCGTGGCGGCGCTGACGCCGCGCGCGGAACTGGAAGGCGAGATGGGCGACACCCATGTTGGCTTGCAGGCCCGCCTGATGAGTCAGGCGTTGCGCAAGCTGACCGGCTCCATTTCCAAATCCAACTGCATGATCATCTTTATCAATCAGATTCGTATGAAGATCGGCGTCATGTTTGGCAGTCCGGAAACCACGTCTGGCGGCAATGCGCTGAAATTCTACGCTTCCGTGCGGCTGGATATCCGCCGCATCGGCGCGATCAAGGACCGTGAAGAAGTGATTGGCAACCAGACCCGCGTCAAAGTGGTCAAGAACAAGGTCGCGCCCCCCTTCAAACAGGTTGAATTCGACATTCTGTATGGCGAGGGTATCTCCAAAGTGGGGGAACTCATTGATCTTGGTGTGACCGGGGGCGTGGTGGAAAAATCCGGATCCTGGTTCTCCTATAATGGACAGCGTATTGGCCAGGGTCGTGAAAATGCCCGGAAATTCCTGCTTGAAAATACGCATCTGGCCGATGAAATCGAAGCCGCGATCCGCAGCAAGGCCGGTCTGATTTCCGGCCTTATTCTGGCGGGACCGGAGACCGATAGTGACGCCGCCGCGCGTGCTGCGGGCGAATAAGGCGGGCCGGCCCATCCGCGTGATCGCGTGCCCCTGTGAACGCTGCCTGTGATGGGCGTGTTCACAGGCTGCCGCTGGTGGTCAGCACCAGTGGCCAACACCAATGGCTGCGCGCGCTGCGCTGGGCGCACAGCCGGGCTTGCGCTTGCGGGTTGCGTGAACCTGTGCAGGCCATGCCGGATGAAAAGGGCGGGGGCATTACTGGGCGCTGATATTAAGGGGCGCCTGGTCAGGCTGTCCGGCGGCAGCGTGCCTGGTCAGGCTGTCTGGTATCAGGCTGTCTGGTAAAAGCGCGTCAAGCGTGCGTGCTCATATTCTGACATTACGGAAATATTCTTCAATCGCCTGTTTGAGCGCTACGGCCAGCCTCTGGCGTCCGGTGCTGGACGTTAAAATGCGCGCATCCGTATGATTCGACAATAATCCCAGCTCAACCAGAACCGAAGGTATATCAGGGGCTTTCAGAACTCTGAAGCCGGCATAACGGTGGGAATTTTTCAACAAGGCGCCGGTGCTTTTCAGTTGCGGCAGTAAAAGCTTGGCGAAATGCACGGATTTATTGGTGGTTTCACGTTGCGCCAGGTCAATCAGGATGGTTTTTACCAATTCATCGGTTTCGTCTCCGATACCTATGCCGGCAATCATGTCAGAATTATTTTCCTTTGCCGCCAGCAATTCGGCCTCCTTGTCAGAGGCCTGTTCGGAAAGTGTGTACACGGATGCGCCCCGCACCTTGTGCGTGGCAAGCGCATCAGCGTGAATCGAGACGAAAAGGTCGGCTTCCGCGTTACGCGCAATCTGCACCCGGTCGGCAAGGCGCACAAAAATGTCCGTTTCGCGCGTCATCACCACTTTATACTGCCGGTTCTGGCTGAGCAGGGCCTTCAGGCGTTTTGCAGTGTCAAGGACGATGGTTTTTTCATACACGCCCTGTGCGGTGATCGCGCCCGGGTCCACACCGCCATGACCGGGATCAATGACGATAAGACGCTGCCGCACCACAGGCGTTACGGGCAGATGTTGCTGCGCCGCAGGCGCTTCGGGCAGGCGTGGCTGCGCCACAGAGGGTGTCGTGGGCGCCAACAGGGGGGCGCCCGGAAGTGCTGCGCCGGGTGAAATCGTCCGGCGCGGATTGGGTGGCGGCAAAAGCAATGCCGCGCCGGCTTGCAGCGCAGAGGCGAGAGAGGGTGCTGATGGTGGCGCTGCAGGCTTTGCCGCCTGTTGGGGCAGCGCAGTGCGCGATAATTTTGTATCCGCTGGCGGGGCCGCCGCCACCCGGTTGGTCCGGCCTTTAAAACCGGCAGTTTTTAAAAATTCTTCCCGGCTGGTAATCTCTAGTTCCAGTATCATGCGGACCGCCCCGGCCTTGCTGCCGGGAGGCGTTTTGGGCGAGGGTGCAAAATAGATCCTGGACACGCGCACGGGTTGCCGCAAATCCAGTACGAATCGGGCATTTCCAGGCTGAAACAGTCCAAACCGGTATCCCGACACCAGGCCTTTGGCCGTTCCCGCACTTTGGCGCGCGCTTGACCAGTCTATTTCCGGAAGATCAATCACCACCCGATAGGGATCGGCCAGCGTAAACAGCGCATAAGGCACAGGGGCCGTCATATCCATCACAATGCGTGCTTTGCTGGAAGGCCCCTCAATGCTCAAGCCGGCGATTTTTTCGGCAGCCAGGCCAGGGTTCAGCCCAAAAGCTAAAAAAAACGCCAGAAAACAAAGCAATTTGCAGCATGCAACCGTCCGGTCTGCGCGCATCCTCGGTGTGATAATGTTGCCGGGCGAACTCAATGGCGATGGCCTTCGAATCAGTTACTCAGGCAGTTTCCTTGCAGGCGTGTGAAATATCAAGAAACCTCGCTTGCCAGGCTGACAGGCCGGCCGGGAAGCGAGGCTGGCGGCGGGTGCGGTTCCTGTATTGCTCTATAGTGGACAGAAGGTTAAGATGCGGGTGCAGCGATCTGTTTAAGATCAGATGTCTGGAACGGATATGCTGTCAAAGCCATCGCGCTACAATACGCAAGTATTTGTTATGCTAGGGCTATTCAGAATAATTTTTGGAGGGGCGCCCAATGGGCGGCCTGATGCGAATGAAACCCGGAAGCAATGCCAGTATGTGCCGGCCCAGCCAGTTTCGGCGGGTAATGCGTGACAGCCGAATCCGGCTGCCTCTGCGCAGGGCATTATCTGCGTCCGGCGTGGAGCGGATGAGCCGCACTACAGCCGGAAGCTTCCAAACATCGGCCATGCGGGCGAGCGCCTACAGAAAAGCGCGCCTCGACGCATTGTGGCCAGGAGAATCACTTAATGGTAAAGAAAATGCTTGTCGACGCGACCCACCCGGAAGAAACACGGGTCGTCGTTGTGCAGGGAAACAGGCTTGAAGATTTTGACTTTGAATCTGCCGCCCGAAAACAGCTGATCGGCAATATCTACCTCGCTAAGGTCACCCGGATTGAGCCTTCCCTACAGGCGGCGTTTGTCGATTATGGCGGCAACCGGCACGGCTTTCTGGCGTTCAATGAAATCCATCCCGACTATTACCAGATTCCTGTCGCAGACCGGCAGGCACTGCTGGAGGCGGATGCGGCTGAAGAACAGCGCGCCGAGGATGCCGATGAAGATGTTGATTTCGCATCCGGCGCCGATGAAGGCGATGATGCAGATGACGAAAATGACGGCGGCGCCGTCACTGTAACAGGCGGCGCTGACTCCGGCTCAGATGGGCCGGATGAAAGCGCTGATGATCCCGATCCAGATAACGGGCCAGGAACCAGAACCGTTCTGATGGCATCCGCGGATCGCGATTCAATCAGTTCCGGAATTTTGCACGATCCCGATGCGGACCATGCAGAGGGGCCCGCCGCGCATGCCGGGCTGGAGGAAGGCGCTGCCGCTATCGTGCCGGAAGCCGAGAACATCTTCCATGCCGGAGATGATCAACCGGAACAGACGGATTCCCCGGAAAGCGCTGATCCGGATTCCACGCCTCAGGTTCTGGCAGATTCTGATGTGGAGAATACCGGGCCGTCACCCGCGCTGCGGCCGGCATCCCGGCGGCGGCGCAACGCCCCCAGGGAACCCCGGGAATCACGGGAGGCAGAAGCACGTCAGGATGGCGGCGGCTGGGAAGACCGCCCCGGCACAAAAATAGAATCCGTCGGGGCCGAAGACGCGCTGGACGAAGTGTCACGCCCGCGCGCGCGTAAACGTCAATACAAGATTCAGGAAGTCGTCAAAAAACGCCAGATCATGCTGGTTCAGATACTGAAAGATGAGCGCGGTTCAAAAGGGGCGGCCCTGACCACCTATCTTTCGATCCCCGGGCGCTATTGCGTATTGATGCCTAACACGGCGCGCGGCGGCGGAATTTCCCGGAAAATTACCAATGCCGTTGATCGCAAGCGCCTGAAGGCGGTGGCTGCGGAACTGGAAGTGCCGGAAGGCATGGGCCTGATTATCCGCACGGCTGGCGCCAACCGGACCAAGGCGGAAATCAAACGGGACTTCGATTATCTGTTGCGCCAGTGGGAAACGATTCGCGAATTGACCCTGCGTTCAACAGCTCCCTGCCTGATCAATGAGGAAGGAAGCATCGTCAAGCGCGCCGTGCGCGATCTATATGACAAGGATATCGAAATCATCCAGGTCGAAGGCGAAGCCAGTTACCGCGAGGCCAAGGACTTTATGCGCATGCTGATGCCCAGCCATGCAAAAAGGGTTCAACCCTATCGCGAGGCGGTGCCGCTGTTTCAGCATTACCAGGTCGAGGCGCAACTCGATTCGATGTTCGATCCTACCGTGCGTCTCAAATCCGGCGGGTATATTGTCATCAATCCGACCGAGGCGCTGGTTTCAATAGATGTCAATTCGGGCAAGTCTACCCGTGAGGCCAATATCGAAGCCACAGCCCTGCGCACAAATATGGAGGCGGCGGAAGAAGTGGCGCGGCAGTTACGGTTGCGCGATCTTGCCGGGCTGATTGTTATCGACTTTATCGACATGGAAAATCTGCGAAACAATAAGGCCGTTGAACGCAAGATCAAGGAGTGTCTGGCAACCGACCGCGCCAATATCCAGATAGGCCGCATCAGCCCATTCGGTCTGCTGGAAATGTCGCGTCAAAGGCTGCGCCAGGGCGTGGTGGAAACCACAACGCGGCCTTGCTCGAATTGTCATGGCACCGGGCTGGTGCGTTCCGTGGATTCGCTGGCGCTGCGTGTTCTGCGCGGCATAGAAGAAGAATGCCAGCGCCGCCAGCATCATGTGCTGGATGTGCACGTGCCTTCGGATGTGGCGATCTATATACTCAATCAGAAACGCCAATGGTTGCAGCAGATTGAAGCGCGGGCCGCCGCTTCAATATTTATTATCGCCTCTAATGCGATCCAGTCGCCGAATTTTGAAATAAAAGCGTCCGACCGGCTTGCCATCATTCCGCCACCGCTGGTGAGCGTTACGCCGGCAATGCCCGAGCCTGTGGAAGAAGACGAGGCGGAGGAGGTGCTGGAAGAAGCGGCAGACGGTAGCGTTGCGGATACCAGGCCTAAAATTCGTGACGGGGAGCGCCGCCGCAAGCGCGGGCGCGGGCGTCCCGATCGTGATCTGAAACCGGCGTCTGAAGATGAGGCCCCGGCCACAGTTTCGGATGAAGGGATAATACAGCCTGCTCATCCGGGGGAAGCTGAGAAAAAGCCCGAGGGGGATCTGAGCGAGGACGAAGTCCGGCGGCGTAAAATGCGCCGCCGCAGACGCGGGCGCGGGCGCGGGCGGGATCGGGAGGATACCCAGCAGGGGATTACGTCCGAAGCCGGAGCCGAAGGCGCATCGCCATATGATTCGCTTGAAGCCAGGCCTGCGGGCAATGTGCTGATCGTTCCAATAATTGCAGGGGATGGTGAAGCGCCGCAATCAGCTGCACAACCTGACCTGGAGCCGGAAGCTATTTCATCTGGCGTTATGATCGCGGCGGAGCCGGAACCGGCAGTGCATGCGCCGGAGGTTGCAACATCGGAGCCGCTAGTCCCGGAGCAGCAAGCCCCTGAGCCGCAGATCCCTGAGCAGCACTTCATTGAGGCGGTTCCTGAACCCGAAGCGCCCCCGCCCTTGCCGGAGGCGCCCGCAGGGCCAAAACGCGGCGGCTGGTGGCAACGCCAGTTCGGCAAATAGCAGCTGTCCTGCGCAGGACAGGCCTCGCTGGCAAATCATGACATTAGAAAAGGAATGATGTTTCAAATGGATATGACGCCCATTGATGCAGAAAAAGAAGTGCTGCTGCGTTACGGCGCCGCGTCGCGGGCGCGCGAGGACGCCCTGTGCTGTCCGGTTGATTACAATCCGCAGTTCCTGAAAATTATCCCGCAGGAAATCATTGATCGCGATTATGGCTGCGGCGACCCGTCGCAATTTGTGCGTGCCGGTGAAAAGGTGCTGGATCTGGGCAGTGGCGGCGGCAAGATCTGCTATATCATTTCGCAGATTGTTGGCGCCGGGGGGCAGGTTACGGGCATTGACTTCAACCCGCCGATGCTGGAATTGGCGGAAAAATACCGCAGCCAGATTGCCGCCGCCGCAGGCTTCGATAATGTGCAATTCAAGCGCGGCAGGATACAGGATTTGCGCACGGATATTTCCGCCATCGAAGGCTGGCTTGCGGCCCATCCGGTTGCTTCCTATGCGGATCTGGAGGCGTTCGAAGCCTTTAAAAGGCGCCAGGCGGCGGAGGCGCCGCTGATACCAGACGCCAGTGTGGATGTGATTGTTTCCAATTGCGTGCTGAACCTGGTTGCCGCCGAAGACAAGTCCGCGATGTTTGCTGAAATGTTCCGTGTACTGAAGATTGGCGGCAGGGTGGCTATCTCCGATATTGTTTCCGACGAAATTGTGCCGCAACATATGCGTAATGACCCGGATTTATGGTCTGGCTGCGTTTCCGGCGCCTTTCAGGAACGCGAATTTTTGCGCGCCTTCGAGGAGGCAGGATTTTATGGCATCGCCATTGCCAGGCGCGATGCAGCGCCCTGGCGCACGGTTGAAGGGATAGAATTCCGTTCTGTGACGGTCACCGCATATAAGGGCAAACAGGGCGTTTGCCTGGAACGCAAGCAGGCGGTCATTTATGCGGGGCCCTGGCGCAAGGTCGAGGATGATGACGGCCATGTGCTGGAGCGCGGCGTGCCGGTTGCGGTGTGTGACAAAACCTATGGTCTGTACAATCGCGCGCCCTACAGCGCCCAGATCATTCCGGTGCCGCCTTTGAAGGAAATTCCGCTGGAAGAAGCCGGCCTGTTTGACTGCATGCGTTCAGTTTCGCGCCATCCAAAGGAAACCAAGGGCGAAGACTATGTGGTGACCAGCGAAGCCGCGGCCGCTGTCTGCGGCCCTGATGGATGCTGCTAGGCCCTGATTCATTTGTTTTGAATCACCATTTCACCATCGTCATCGCGAGCGAAGCGCGGCGATCCAGAAGCCACACAGCAAAGCCTATGTATGTGGCTTCTGGATTGCCGCGTCGCTACGCTCCTCGCAATGACGTGGAGAGGGAATGCTTCCAATCAGGTGGATCAGACTCTACAGCGGTATGACATTAAGTTTGTTCGTTGACCCCCTCCCGGCCTCCCCCTTTCAGGGGGAGGAGGGTGATTGCAGCATATGCCTCCC
>JBMOMX010000017.1:39774-139825 GCA_049323435.1 Pseudomonadota bacterium | reverse complement strand
AGGTTGGGAGGGGGTCGCCGGGGTCACTAAAGTGATTTTGCCTGAAATCGTCATCTTCTAGGCCTTTTCCACATAACGCGGGAAAACGCCGGACGGCGGCGGTAAGGGCGCGCCCGGTTTCAGACGGTGCGCCACATTCAACGCCGCAAAATTGCGCGCATCGGCTGCTACCGCCAACTGATCCAGCAAGGCGGCGGCGCTGTCCGGGATCACCGGCTGCGCCAGAATACAGACTTGCCGCACCACCTCCGCCGTCACATACAGCACCGTCTGCATCCGTGGCACATCCGTTTTCGCCAGCGCCCAGGGCGCCTGATCGGCGAAATAGCGGTTGGCGTCTGCGACGATTTTCCACACCTCGCCCAGCGCCAGATGGATCGCCTGCGCCTCCATGTGCGCGCGCGCCTTTGCCAGCATCATGTCCGCCTCATCCAGCAAGGCCTGATCGGCGGCGGAAAATGCACCGGGCGCGGGAACCGCACCGCCGCAATTTTTCGCAATCATCGACAGCGAGCGTTGCGCCAGATTGCCCAGATCATTCGCCAAATCCGCATTTGTGCGGTTGACCAGAGATTCATGCGAATAATTGCCATCACTGCCGAACGGCACCTCGCGCATAAAGAAATAGCGCATCTGATCCAGCCCGTAACGGTCCACCAGATCGAGCGGGCTGACGACATTTCCCAGCGATTTCGACATTTTCTCGCCCTGGCTTTGCAGAAAGCCATGGCCGAACACCCGTTTGGGCAATGGCACGCCCGCCGACATCAAAAAGGCCGGCCAGTAAATGGCGTGAAAGCGTACAATATCCTTGCCGATAATATGCACATCGGCGGGCCAGAATTTTTTATACGCTTCGCCGTCAGGATAACCAATCGCCGAAATATAATTGGTCAGCGCATCAAGCCACACATACATCACATGTCTGGCGTCATCCGGCACCGGAATACCCCAGTCAAAACTGGTGCGCGAAATGGATAAATCCTTCAGCCCGGATTTGACAAAATTCACCACTTCGTTGCGGCGCGTATGCGGCAGAATAAAATCCGGATGCGCGTCATAATGCGCCAGCAGCCGGTCGTCATAGGCCGACAGGCGGAAGAAATAACTTTCCTCCTCCACCCAGGTCACCGGCGTGCCGGTCGGCGCGAGCTTTTGCCCATCCGCGCCTGTGCTCAGCTCATCCTCGCCGTAAAAGGCTTCGTCGCGCACCGAATACCAGCCGGCATATTTGCCCAGAAAAATATCGCCCTTCGCCGCCATCTGCCGCCACAGATGCGACACCGCCTTGTGGTGGCGCGGCTCGCGCGTGCCGATGAAATCATCATTGCTGCAATTCAGCCGCCGCACCATTTCGCGGAACAGCGGCGTGTTACGGTCGGCAAGTTCACCCGGTGAGATGCCTTCCTTGCGCGCAGTCTGTTCCATCTTCTGGCCATATTCATCCGTGCCGGTCAGGAACATGACCTCATAGCCATCCAGCCGCTTGAACCGCGCCAGCACATCGGTGGCGATCGCTTCATAGGCATGGCCGATATGCGGCGGCCCATTGGGATAGGAAATCGCCGTGGTAATGTAAAAACGCTGGGTCACAGTTGAGCTTTCGGGATAGGTTAACGGCGTTGCGCCGTTTGGGCCAGTCGTGAAAAAATGCTTAAAACAATCTGCTTACGGCTGAGATTGACACTATCTGCGCGCCGCAAGAGCGTGTTGATGTTCTCCCATACCTCGGTCCATTGATCAAGGGGCACCGCCTTGCACAGGCGCGCAATCAGCGCAGTCTCGCCGGCGGCCAATTCCTCTGGAATAATACCGGATGCACCCGCCCGGATCATCCGCGCCAGCCAGCCCGTCAGCATTTCCATCAATAAATCAAAATCCTGCTCCGCATTTGCCCGTGACAGACGGTCACCCAGCGCATGCAGGGCGGCAATATCAATTTCCGGCAGGCCCATCAGCAGCGTCAGCATTTCCCGGAACCGGTCAAGCCCGCCGTCGCGAAGTATAGCCAATGCCCGGCCGGGACTGCCCCCCGCCAGCCTCGCCGCTAGTGCCAGATCGTCCCCGTCAAGTTCAGAAAAATGCGCACGGACGCAGCGAACCAGATCCTGATCGCCCAGCGGGCTGAGCATTAATTTCCGGCACCGCGAACGTATGGTCGGCAACAGCCCGCCGGGCGAATGGCTGATCAGCAGAAAGACTGACCGCTTCGGAGGTTCCTCCAGAATTTTCAGCAGGGCGTTGGCGGCGGCCAGATTCATGTCATCCACACTATCGACAATGCAGACCCGCCAGCCGCCCTCGCCAGCGCTCAGGGCAAAAAAATCAGCCGCCTTGCGCGCCACATTCACTGAAATGACATTCTGAATACGGCCGGTATCGTCCACCTGTCTGCGCAACAGCAGAAAGTCCGGATGCGAAAGGGCCCTGATCCAGCCAAAGACCGTGTCTCCCTCCGGCATAGCCAGATCGGGCGGCACCGGTGAACCCGCGCCATATTTAAGCAGGGTGCGCGCAATGCGATAGGCCAGTGTTGCCTTGCCAATGCCTTTGGGCCCGGATATCAGCCAGGCATGATGCATCCGCCCGGCGGCGATGGCTGCGGCTACGGTGCTCAGCGCTTCATGATGACCTATAAGTTCTGCCGTTTCGCGCGGGTGCGGAAATCCCTCCAATTGATCGGATTGAATTTCGTCTTCTGCTTCTTTTACCGTGCGCCTAGCCATTACCCGACCCGGTTACAGCCCAGCCCTGCCCAAGCCTGGATGACACGGCCGCAAAGATGGCTTTGGCAACAGTTTCAGGATCCGGCGCCGCATCAATCAGCGCACAGCGATCCGGCTCCTGTTTGGCAATGCGCAGGAAACTCTCCCGCAGGCGCTGGTGAAACGCCAGCCCCAGACTTTCAAAACGATTTTCCGTGCCGCCGCGCAATTTTGCGCGCGCCAGCCCCGCTTCTGCAGGAATATCCAGAACCAGCGTCAGATGCGGAACCGGACTGTCCGCATCCAGCGCAAGTGCGGCCAGCCGCTCCAGCACGGCCCGGCCCAGCCCGCCTGCATCCCCCTGATAGGCGAATGTCGAATCGCTGAAGCGGTCGCATATCACCCAATCGCCGCGTTTCAGCGCCGGCATGATGGTTTCGCGCAAATGGGTGCGCCGTGCGGCAAACAGCAGCAGCGCCTCAGTCATCGCATCCCAGCGCGCCTGATCTCCCTCAACCAGCAATTTCCGTATGAGTTCCGCCCCGGGTGCGCCGCCAGGTTCGCGCGTCAAAACCACTTCCAGTCCGCGCTGCTGCAAGGCGGTGCGCAGTAAAAGCGACTGAGTCGATTTGCCGGTGCCTTCACCTCCCTCAAGGGTAATAAATTTTCCTGAAGCAGCAGGCATGGCAATATTCCGCCTACGGATTAACCGCTTGACGCCCCCCACAAAAGATAATTGATGGCGGCAGGTATCTTGCCAAAAAATCCCAGCTTCTGCACCGCAGCGCCTGCAACCACGGGAACCGTCACAGGCTGCATTCCAGTGGCCGTAAACGTGACAGTACCGACTTGCGCGCCGGGCGCCACCGGCGCCGCCAGCGGCGTCTGATAGACCAGCTTCGCCTGAAGCGATTTACGCGCATCACGCGGCAGGGTTACCCGCACATCATTGGCCACAACCAGCGGAATTTTGCCGGAATCCCCCAGCCAAACGTCCGCATCCTCCAGTTTCTGATTGGCGCTCAATAGGGTATAGGTCTCAAACTCGTTAAATCCGCGGGTCAGCAGGCGTTCTGCCTCAATGCCCCGCACTTTGTCGCTGGCCAGCCCGGTGACCACGACGATCAGACGCCGCCCATTGCGCACGGCAGACCCTGTAAGACCATAGCCCGCTTCTTCCGTATGGCCCGTCTTCAGGCCGTCTGCGCCGGGATAGGAATATAAAAGCGGATTGCGGTTTCCCTGTTTGATGCCGTGCCAGGTAAAATCAATCTCGGAAAAAATACTGTAATATTGTTTGTGCGTATTCACCAGATAGGCCGCAAGCGTAGCCAGATCGCGCGCGGTCATCACATGTTCGGGGTCGGGCCAACCCGAAGCGTTGCGGAACACAGAATGGGTCATGCCGATTTCGCGCGCCCGCTCGGTCATTTTGCGGGCAAAATTCTGCTCGTCCCCGGCAATGCCTTCCGCCACAACCACACAGGCGTCATTCCCGGATTGCACGATAATGCCGCGCAGCAAATCCGCGACCGCAATGCGCGCGCCCAGCTCCACGAACATTTTTGACCCCTGGATCCGCCATGCGCTTTCCGAAACCGGGAAAGTATCCTCCATTTTCAGGCTGCCCTCGGCCAGCCTGTCGAACGCCATGGCGATAGTCATCAGCTTGCTCATTGAGGCTGGCGGCATCAGCGCGTCGGCGTTTTTTTCAAACAGCACGGTTCCCGTCCCGGCATCGACAAGGATGGCTTCCCGCGCCAGCGTCTCGAACGCCACCTCCGCGCGCGAAGGCGTGACGACGCCCAGGGTTAAAATCAGGACCAGAAAGAAACAAAACCGCATGGTACCGTCCATCGCCAAGAGTGATTAATCCACAATGATCTGCGCGCTGGTCTGCCCGCTAGCCAGAACCCGGGCCAATGTTGCATCTGCAATCTCGACCGTGGCCAGCGGCCCGGTGCGCACCCGGTAAAATGATTTTCCATCAACGACCTTGGCGCTGACATGAAAACCAGGTTCGGCCCGCAACAGCCGGCCGCGCAGCCGTTCGGCATTTACCAAATCACGAAAAGCGCCAACCTGCACATAAATATTCCGCACGGGCGGGACCGGGCGAAACTCTACCTGCGGCTCCGGCGGCAAATCAGATTCCGTAGCGGGCCTGCTTGTAAGATCAAGCGGCGCGGGTTTGCCGCCTGCCGGAGATACGGATTTAATTTGCGGGCCTGCCACACTTCCGGGCAGAACCTGACTGCTGACGCCCGAAGAGGGAACAGCGGCGACCAGCGCCTTTTCTTCAGCGCTGGTCTGCGGCCTGGTTGCGATAAATGTGCCCGGCTTGACGCCGCCATCCTGTATCTGCACCCGGACGGGCGCGGTGCCGGTTGCGCCAAAACCCAGTAATTGCGCACCACGCCGCGACACGTCGATAATGCGCCCCGCAACAAATGGCCCCCGGTCATTCACCTTCAGCAGAATTGAGCGTCCATTTTCCAGATTGGTCACCCGCACCGTCACCGGCAGCGGCAAAGTCTTGTGGGCTGCCGTCAGGGCATTCATATCATAAATTTCCCCAAGCGCCGTTGGTTTGCCATGAAAACCTGGCCCATACCATGAAGCGATGCCGGTTTCGTCATAATCCGGCTGTTCGCGCGGATAATACCATACACCTGCAATCTGATAGGGTTTCCCGATCTTGTAGGCAGCCGCCGGCTTGGAAGGCGGCGGCGGCGGTTTGCCCGCACAGCCGGCAAACAGCAATGACAGTGCAGCAAGGCATACGAATTGGTGACACAGGCGCAAAGCGATCATGCTAATTCGCGCTCCCGATATGGTCTGACAATGCGCCGACCGTCAATGCGTAGAAATGCGCACAATTATACCGCAGAATGGATTCATAATTAGCATACACGATAAAGGCCGCACCCTTGGGAGATTGCGGAATTGCCAGCGACCCATTCAGCCTGTGACGGGGCATATCCGTTCCATCCGGCCGGCGCACCCCCCTGTGCTGCCACTCCTCCAGCGGCAGCGCCACGCTCAATTGGTCCATGGCGCGGCAACCCGATTTGCCGGTGCGTTGCAACTGCGCAAGGCCGCTTTGAATCTGGGGTGACAGCTTTACTTCACGGCCCCAGGTCTGCGCGTCCGACCAGCCATAGCTGGATAAAAAATGCGCGATGGAAGCGAACACATCACCTGGATTGTTCCAGATGTCGCGCCGCCCGTCACCATCCCAATCCTGTGCATAGGCCATATAGCTGGAAGGCATGAATTGCGGCTGCCCCATCGCCCCGGCCCATGACCCTTTGAGATCGTCAAGCGTGGCATATCCCGCATCCAGCATGCGCAGCGCCTGCATCATTTCATTGCGAAAAAATGCCGATCTGCGTCCGTCAAATGCCAGGGTTGCCAGTGCCGGAAATACCGGCATGGTTGGTTTTACCGCCCCATAGCGCGTCTCGATGCCCCAGATCGCCACGATAAAGCGCGGCTGCACCCCATATTTCGCACCTATGGCCGCCAGCAGGGGGCCATGCTGCGCCAGCTTGCGCCTGCCCGCAGCAATATTCGCAGGCGTCAGCACCCGATCCCGGTAAGTTTCGAAAGTCAGCGTAAATTCCGCCTGATTGCGGTCCCGTTCAATGACCCTTTCCACCGGCTGCACGTCGCGCAGCGCGGTTTCAATGATGGCCGGCTTTATGCCCTGCTGGGCGGCCTCGGACTTGAAATCCGCAAGCCATTGCGCGAAAGCAGCTTTTGCGGGCACTGCGGCACTATTTCCCGGCGGCTTCTGTGCCTGCGCCAATGGGGCCGCACCGGCCTGCGCCGGGCGCTGGTCCGCACATCCCGCCATTGACAGCAGAATGAGCGAAACTATCCCTGTACGCCACCGCATGCGCGCTCCCGTGATACACGAATCTTCCATGTTTTTTCCGTGAATCGCTTGTGCCACGGGTGGAATATCTTGGCAAGTGGCGGCGCACACGGCAGGCCGCCTCAAGCCGCTTGCTAGCCCCAGCCCGGCCATGTATTTAGTCGAGCGGAATATTCCCCGCAGATGCAGCCATATAGGACGCGATCACATAGGGATGGGTGGCCGAGCGGTTTAAGGCACCGGTCTTGAAAACCGGCGTGGGTGCAAGCCCACCGTGAGTTCGAATCTCACCCCATCCGCCACCCTGTGCCTTCGGCTTCGGGTGGCGGGCCATTTCATCGTATGATCGCCCGGTGTTAAGCCGGGATAGCCGTCAGATCGCGTACCGGACGTGCGGCAAGCAGCACTTTCGGATCATAGGCGATGCCGCCGCGATAGACTTTGCTGAGCGAACGCAGATCGCGCACATCCTTTGACGGGTCCTTGTCCAGCAAGATGAGATCTGCGAAATAACCGGGTTTAACCTTGCCCAACTCATGCTCGCGGCGCAGCGCACGCGCCGCCCCGACAGTCACGGCCTTTAGCGCCGCCATCGCGCCCATCGCCTGTGACAGCAGTTCGACCTCGCGCAACAGGGCAAACCCTGGCGGCGGATAATTCAGCCCGCCGCAATCGGTGCCGCCCACCACGACGCCGCCTTTTTCGTGCAATATCCGCACCGCGTCCAACTGCTTGTCCAGCGCCTTGCGGCCTTCACCCGGCTCCCAATAACCAGGATGAATGTCCCATGCCGCGCCCGCCTTGACCTTTTTATTCTGCGCCGCCTGACGCGCCAGGCAGTGCGGAGGAATATAGGCCCGGTCCGGATCGGCCAGCGCCCCCTCCAGTCCGGCATAGGCCGTCCAAAGCAGATCAAGCGTGGTGCCCATCTTGACCTGCTTTTCCACCATGGCGCCAAAGAAGGCCTGCGCATTGGGGGCCTGAAGGTTCATTTCCTCCCAGCCCTTGAGGGTGTGGGTCCAAAAACTTCTGTTGCTCATGGAGGCGCCGGGCGCCAGGCGCATTTCCAGCGAGCAAATGTCCTGGTACGGAGAAATCCAGATATGTTCCAGCCCGTCAATGCCAAGCTCAATCGCCTGCATCGCGGTGGTATAGCCAAGATGGCCGGTAATCGGCACCCGCTTGTCCACCGTACGGATCACGGCCTTGACCGTTTCGGGCGGCATGGTGAAATAGACTTTTATGCCATCGACGCCGGAATCCAGAAAATGATTGATCTTCCCGGGTGCTGCGGCGGCGTTGGGAATATTGTCGACCATGTCGCTCAACGGCCCTACCGCGAAGCTGTTCTCAGAACCATCCAGCAGCGGCCCATAGACATAAAGGCGGGGCCCCGCCACCTCACCGGAATTAACCTGGGCGCGCAGCCGCAGCACTTTATCCAGCCTGCCGCCAACATCACGCGCCGCCGTAACGCCCGCCGCCAGAAACAGCGTCAGATCCGTTCTGTCGATAAAGGTTGAATGCACATGGGTGTCGATCAGTCCGGACATGACCGTCTTGCCGGTGCAGTCCACGATTTCCGCACCGGGCCCCGCCGGGCCGTCGCCATCTGTCACCGAAGTGATGCGGCCATCCTTCATCACGATGGACACCCGGTCGCGCGGCTGGTCCGATACCCCGTCAATCAGCCGGGCATTGCGCAGCACGATTTCCTTAGCCATGACCTTCCTCCCTGTCTGGTTTTTATAGTTGATTTATTCGACCCCAGTTTGCGGGGAAATACAAGAATAGAGAACCAGGGCCGGCACGCGCCAGCCCTGGTAAGGAGAACTATTTGATCTTGTTCGTAAAATTCGGCAGCACCTTGGTGGTCAGCAGTTCCAGATGCCGCATCAGGTTCTTCTGCGGGATCAGTTCCTGATAGGTCATGGTCCAGAAATATTCACAGGGAATTTCCTTGAACAGTTTTTCCAGCTTGCGGTTTACCGTATCCGGGCTGCCGCAAATGATAAGGCCGCGGTCACGGATGCTTTCAAAGGTGTTTTCAACCGTGAACGGATCTTCGCCGGGGGCGGTAATCGCGGCATTGAAACCAAAAGGCTGGAAAAATTTCGTCCACAGGAACGCGCCCGCATTGCGCGCCAGTTCCTCCGCCTCGGCGTCGGTGTCGGCAATGACGATATCCCGGGTCATGCCCATGCGCTCGCCCAGTTTCAGCTTGATACCGGCTTCGGCGGCCCCTTCCTGGGCGGCGCGCAACTGCGCCTGCGCCGTTTCGGGATTGCAGACAATGGAAATCGGCACCATGTTCTTGCTCATCGCCCATTTGATGGATTTTTCTGAAAAGCTGAAAGGCTGGAACAGGTCCGGCATGCGCTTGTTAAAGGTGGGCGGGGCAATACCGACTTCGGTCACAATGCCTTTGGCGTCCACACCCTGGCCAAATTCGCGCGTCACTTCATGCGCGGGCCAGTGAATATCCGCAGGCGGAATTTTCCAGTGCTTGCCCTGATGCGAGAAAGTGTCATTGCCCCACGCCTTCATGATGATGTCGAAATGCTCTTCATGCAGTTCGCGTTTCAGATTTTCGTAGGTTTCAGCATCATTGCTGTTTTCCTGACCCTTGTGCTGCTGGCCAATGACATTCACCCAGCGCGGCTGATAGCCCCGCGCGAAGCCCGCAAACGCGCGCCCCTGCGTCATCTGGTCCAGCATGGCGATATCTTCCGCCACCCGGATCGGATTCTGCGAGGGCAGCACATTGCCAAGCTGCCCCACTTTGATGCGTTTGGTATGCAGGCCCATATAGAGGTCCAGCATGATCGGGTTGGTGGATACTTCCTCGCCCTCAATATGGAAATGATGCTCGGTAAAGCCCATGCCATAATAGCCATGCGCATCCAGATACTGCGCCGTCTCTACCAGATTTTTGAGCATGCGCTGATACAGATCGGTGCGTTTGCCGGCCATGCGGCCCTCGATCTCGCTGCGGCTGCCAATGGTTGGCATCGCGAAAAATCCTACTTCCATATGCGTTACTCCCGGTTAAAACATCTTCCTGCGCCCGCCATGCTCCATAGCCGGGCTGCCCGCCACAGTTTATTATTGAACCTGTCAACAAAGCGAGCCTAAACTTGCCCTGCGCCGCCTGAACGGGCGCCAACATGGCGGACATTCAAGTCCGTTCAATCTATGGGGGAATGCCATGACAGGAATGACTGCATTACTGCTATTTGCCTTATGGACCCTGCTGATGATGTTCATGTCGCAGGGATACAGGCTTTCGCAAATCATGACTTTCAAGCAACCTGTAAACGCCTATCCGCGCAGCATCCCGAACACCGATCCGGCGTTTTTTGTACGGGCCCGGGATGCGCACGCCAATTGTCTTGAAAATCTGCCGGTTTTTGGCGCCATCGTGCTTGCGGCTGCGGCCCTGGGGCAGAGTGCCGCCGTGGATGGCCTAGCTTATTATGTTTTGCTGGCGCGTGTGGCGCAAAGCGTGACGCACCTGATCGGCACCACGGTGATCCTGGTCTGGATTCGGGCGGCATTTTTCCTGATACAGGTCGCACTTATGATTGCCATGGCGGTAAACCTGCTTTAGCGCCTGTCACGCTGGACGGGCCTGTCCTGTCCGGCGTGTCCGGTCATTTGCTTTGACCCGCTATTGCCGTCCCATTAGGATGTTCTGACATGTCCAGAACCGTTCAGTCCGTGTTGGCTGCGGTGCCGTCGCTTGACCGTCTGCTGCACCATCCCGCCATTGCGCCCCTGCTGGAGGCGTATGGCCGCGCTATGGTCATTGCCGCATCAAGGACCATTCTGGACCGGTTGCGCCAGGATCTGTTGCAGGGCGGCGAAGCGCCGGGCATGCCGGAACTGGCGTCGCAGATCGCGCAGCATCTTCTGGCGCAGCGGCAGCCGGCGCTGCGCCGCGTGTTCAATCTGACCGGGACGGTGCTGCATACCAATCTGGGGCGCGCGCCCCTGCCGCGCGAGGCCATTGATGCGATGGTTGCTGCGGCAAGCGGCGCCAGCAATCTGGAATATGATCTGACATTGGGGATGCGGGGCGAGCGCGACACGGATGTTGAAGGCTGGATTTGCCGCCTGACGGGGGCCGAGGCCGCGACGGTGGTGAATAATAATGCAGCCGCCGTGCTGCTGATATTAAACACGCTGGCCAGGGGCAAGGAAGTGCCGGTATCCAGGGGCGAGCTGATCGAGATTGGCGGCGCATTCCGCATTCCCGACATCATGACCCGCGCCGGATGCAGGCTGAAAGAAGTAGGCACGACCAACCGCACACATTTGCTGGATTACGAAGCGGCCATCGGCCCGCGCACGGCCCTTCTGATGAAAGTGCATACCAGCAATTACGCTATTGAGGGCTTTACCGCCGAGGTGGACGCCGCCGGTCTGGCGCGCCTGGCCCATGCGCATGCTCTGCCGCTGGTAATTGATCTTGGCAGCGGATCGCTGGTCAATCTCACACGCTATGGCCTGCCCGATGAGCCAACAGTCTCCGCCATGCTTTCGGCAGGGGCCGATCTTGTATGTTTTTCAGGTGACAAGCTGTTGGGCGGCCCGCAGGCCGGCATTCTGGCCGGGCGCAAGGAACTGATCGCAAAAATCCGGCGCAATCCCATGAAACGGGCATTGCGCTGCGACAAAATAACACTGGCGGCATTGGGGGCCGTGCTGGCGCTGTATAGCGATCCGGACCGGCTGGCGCAGAAACTTCCGGCACTCCGGCTGCTGACCCGCCCTGCTGAGGAGATTGCGGCTCAGGCGGCGCGGCTGCTGCCGGCCTTGCAAAGCACGCTGCAAAATCAGGCGGAAATAAGCTTGCGCGATGTCAAAAGCCAGATCGGCAGCGGTGCGCTACCCGTTGATTTGCTGCCCAGCACCGCACTTTGTCTATCACCTGCGGGAAAACGCAGCGGCAGGGCGCTTAACAGGCTGGCGCAGGCGTTCCGCCAGCTTCCCATACCTGTGATCGGACGCCTCCAGGACGGCGCCTTGCTGTTTGATCTGCGCTGCCTGGATGATGAGCAGGGCTTTCTGGCGCAGCTTGCGCTACTCCCCGCATCATGATCATCGCCACCGCCGGTCATGTGGACCATGGCAAAACCAGCCTGCTGCGTGCGCTGACCGGAATTGATACAGATCGTCTTCCGGAAGAAAAACAGCGCGGGATGAGTATTGATCTGGGCTTTGCCTATACGGATCTTGACGGCCAGCGGGTAGGTTTCGTCGATGTACCCGGTCATGAGCGCTTCATCCGCAACATGCTGGCGGGGGTCGCAGCCATTGATTTTGCTCTGCTGGCCGTCGCCGCCGATGATGGCGTAATGCCGCAAACCCTGGAACATCTTGCCATACTGGATCTGCTGGCGATCTCCCGGGGTGCGGTGGCGGTGACCAAAACGGACCGGGCATCCCCCGCGCGCGTGGCGATGGTCATGCAACAGGTACAGGAGATACTGGAACAGACTTCTCTTCGGGGGTCGCCCGTGTTTGCGGTTTCTGCGATACAGCCGTATGGCGTCTCTGAATTACGCCGCTATCTTGCCCAGGCCGCTGCAAACCATAGCGCACGCAGCCGGTCCGGAAATTTTCGCCTGGCCATTGACCGCTGTTTTTCATTGCGCGGTATTGGCGTAACCGTCACGGGCACGGTTTTCTCGGGCAGCGCCGCGATAGGCGATAATTTGATGCTATCGCCGTCCGGCCTGCGCGTGCGGGTGCGCGGCATCCATGCCAGCAATGCGCCGGTAACGGCGACAGGCGCGGGCCAGCGCAGCGCCATCAATATTGCCGCCGCCAGTGGCGATGCGCTGGACGTGGCGCAAATTCATCGCGGCAACTGGCTGCTGGCGCCGGACGCGCACGCCCCTACGGCGCGCATTGATATGCGCCTGCATCTGCTCGGCACGGAGGCTGCGGCCCTGAAACATTGGACGCCGGTACATGTGCATACGGGCGCAAACCATAGCCCAGGAAGAATCGCCCTGCTCGAAGGCGCCACCCTTGCGCCCGGCGAACAGGCGCTGGCGCAAATGGTGCTGGATCAGAATATCGGCATTTTACGCGGCGACCGGATCATTCTGCGCGACGCCTCTGCCCGGCGCACGATAGCAGGCGGCGTGGCCATTGATCCCTTCGCCCCAGGCAAGGGCCGCGCGCGCAGTGAAAGGCTGGATTTTCTGCGGGCACTGGAAAAATCCCCGGAAAGACTGGCTTTGCTTGAGCTTCTCATTCAATCTCCTTACGGTGTTGATCTGGAAAAATTCCGCCTGAGCTGCAACCTGACACCCGACGAAGCAGCGGCCCTCTGGACAGAAACCGCCATGCGCCGAATTGGCCGCGCGGGAGATCAAACCGGAATCAGCGAGACGCATTTTGCGGCATTTACCCAGCGCGCTTTTGACACGCTTGTGCAATGGCATCAGAATTTTCCGCATAGCCTGGGGCCGAACGAAACCGAATTGCGCGCGAAGCTTGGTCTGCGTGCGGGACAGACCTTGCTCAACACAGCCGTGCAGCACCTGCTGCATTCCGGGAAAATTTGCAGAAGCGGCACGCTGTTGCATGTGCCAGGCCACAGAATCACCATAAGCCGGCAGGATGAAAGTGAGTGGCGCAAAATTCAGCAGTTTTTCGGCGCCGGCACACTGACTCCGCCGCGCATCCGCGAACTAGCCCTGACGCTTGAAAAAACCCCGGAAGAAACCGAGGCGCTGCTTGAACGGTTGGCGCGGGCCGGGCGCGTCCTGCGCGTGTCAAAAAACCGCTTCTTTACGCCTGAAATTTTACGCGCCCATGCCGCCATTGCGGAAGGCGCCGCACAGGCAAATGGCATGTTCACCGCCCAGGAATATCGCCTGCTTGCCGCAATCGGGCGCAACCTGACCATCGAATTGCTGGAATTTTTTGACCGTGCCGGTTTTACCCGCCGCCTTCAGGAAGGCCGTGTGCTGCGCGCATCTGCGCAGGATATTTTTGGGACAGGATATGATAGGCATACACAGGCGGATAACTGAAATGGAAGAGGATCGCATCCCGGTGGAGCGCACGGACTTCAAATCCGATGAGGCGTGTTGGACACGTTTGGTGGGTTCGACTCCCGCCCTCTTTCGCCAGACGCCAGCCCGGGATCAGGTGCGCATTCCATGATCTCTTCTTCCCCTGTTGAACGCGATCTGGTTCTGATCGGCGGCGGCCATGCACATGTAGCCGTGATAAAGGGGCTGGCCATGCACCCCATCGCCGGCATGCGGCTGACCGTTATTTCCAGAGATGCGCTGACCCCTTATTCGGGCATGCTGCCGGGATTTCTTGCCGGGCATTACACTTATGAAGAATGTCATGTCGATTTGCGACGGTTGTGCCGGTTTGCCAATGCCCGCTTCTATGGCGCGGCTGTTACCGGCATTGATCCGGAAGCCAGGCTGATTATTTGCGAAGGCAGGCCGCCGGTTTCATTCGATCTGCTGTCCATTGATATTGGTTCAACCCCAAGCCAGTTCGGAATTTATGGCGCCGCGAGCCATGCTTTGCCGGTCAAGCCCTGGAACGATTTTCTGCTTCATCTGGCGCGCATCGAAACTTTTATCCGGCAGACCAAGGGCGCTGTGCGGATCCTGATCGTTGGCGGCGGCGCGGGCGGGACCGAACTTTGCCTGTCCTTGAATCACCGGTTAAAAACAAGCATGGCGGCCAGCGGGGATAATCCCGATCGCCTGCAATTCAGCCTTATCAGTAATACTGCCGTTTTGCTTCCCAACCATGCGCCCGGTGTTTCCCGGCGCATGCAAAAGGCGGCGGCGCAAGCCGGAATTCACCTGCATCTGATGGGGCGTGTGACGGACATAAATGAAACCGGCGTTACATTGTCGGATGGCGCGCATCTGCCAGGCGACGCGGTGATATTGACCACACATGCCAGCGCACCGCCCTGGCTTGCGCAAACGGGCCTGAAACTGGATGTACGGGGGTTCATTCAGGTAGATGATACGCTGGAATCTGTTTCGCACCCCGCAATTTTCGCCGCCGGTGACATTGCCGCCATGACATCGCGCAAGCTGGAAAAATCAGGGGTTTATGCGGTGCGCCAGGGGCCGGTATTGCTGAAAAACCTGCGCCTGGCGGCAGCGCAAAAGACCCGGACCCGCTTCCATCCGCAGCGCAAAACCCTGGCCCTGATCTCGACCGGCGGTCTGAACGCCATTGCTTCCTATGGACCCTTCGCCTGTGAAGGCGCATGGGCGTGGCGTCATAAAGACCGCATTGACCGCGCCTGGATGAAAATATATCAGCAGCTTCCGGAATCGCCTGCCCTGATCATGGCGCAAGCCAATAACGCCGATCCCATGCTGTGCGGCGGATGCGGCGCCAAGCTGGATGCGGATATATTGCACGAGACCCTGGCCTCGTTAAAACAGACGGACCCCGCGCATGTCAGGATTGGACTTGACAGGCCGGATGACGCCGCCGTCCTTGCGCCGCCGGAAGGCAGGCTTCTGGTGCAGAGCGTTGACCAGCTTCGCAGCTTTCTTGATGATCCCTATCTGTTTGGGCGTATCACGGCCAATCATTGCCTCAATGATATATATGCCATGGGCGCGATCCCGCATTCTGCGCTGGCGATGGTCACGCTGCCTGCCGGACCTGAGAAAAAATTGCGCCAGGAACTGCAACATTTAATGCAGGGTGTCCTTGAAACACTTGCCGCCGCCAATACAAGCCTGATCGGCGGCCATACCGCGCTTGGGATGGAAATGATGCTGGGCCTGACGCTGAACGGTTTTGTGGATGAAGCCTCTATCTGGCGCAAAGGCGGCGCTGCGGTTGGCCAGGCGCTTATTCTGACCAAACCGCTGGGAAGCGGGGTGTTATTGGCGGCTGATCAGCGCGCGCGGGCCCATGCGGAATGGATAAAATCCGCCACAGCCATGATGTTGCAATCCAATGCAGCCGCCATGGATTGTCTGAGCGTCTATGGCGCAACCGCATGCACCGATGTCAGCGGCTTTGGACTGGCAGGTCATTTGCTTGAAATGCTGCATGCCGCAGATTTAGGCGCGACTTTGGATCTTGGATCGCTGCCAATTCTGCCTGGGGCCGCAGAAATGCTGGCGAGCGGCATCAGCAGCAGCATTCAGCCCGCCAATCAGCGCAATGCCGGGAAAGCACTTCAGGACGATGACCCTCTGCGCGCGCATCCCCATTACGGTCTGCTATTTGACCCCCAGACATCAGGCGGGCTGCTGGCCTGTGTACCGCTGGACAAGGCCGATGATTGCGTCATTGCGCTGCATGCGCTGGGTTACGGACAGGCGGCGCATATCGGTGAAACCAGGCGGCCGGAGCAAAGCGCAAGCCTGATAAGCCTGCGCCTTGCTGAAATGCCGGGCTAGCTTTTCCTCAATTCAGCCAGCGCGGCCGAGAAGCCTTTGAGGGAGACTGGCAAATCCATCGTGCGATCCTTGGCTATGGTCACTTCAATCCTGCCGGCAGTGCCGCCTTTGAACTTGGCCAGCATTTCCTTATCCAATGGCAGCGGGACGATGCATCCGGTTTGAATACAACGCTCGGCAGCCAGCACGCTGATTTCCTTGCCGTCCAATTCAAACTTACTGCCCGCCTGCAACAAATAACCCAAAGGCAGAACGAAAATTGCTATAGGTTCGGCCCCCTCATCGGGATAGCCCACCATAATCTGCATGACCCGTTTGCCATTCTCTTTATTGGACAGGGTCTGGACCGCCTGACACAATTTTTTGGGGGAATCCTTGGGGGTGGCGCATGCGACAACCCAATCATCGAATTTCTTTGTTTCAACACCTTTTTCAGCATCTTCCGGGGCGGCTTCCGCCGGGTTTGGCGCTGCCTCCTGTGCGTTGACGGGTGCTCCCGCCAGAACCATTCCCAGGCCGGCCATCAAAGCCATACTGAATTTTGCAGCCATTAAGTGCGAACGCATTATCTTCATCCTTTTTTGTGCGCCCATCAGGGGCGGAATTGGTCGGTCGCCCGCACCAGCCTATCAATGATTCCGGCTTCCATGGAGGAATGGCCAGCATCCGGTATGATATGAAAATCCGCCTTTGGCCAGGCCCGATGCAGCTCCCATGCCGAAATCATCGGACAAACAACATCATAGCGCCCCTGTACTATAATCGCGGGGATGTGCCTAATGGTTTCAACACCGGCCAATAATTGATCGTCAGACGTGAAAAAGCCCCGATTGACGAAATAATGGCATTCTATGCGAGCAAAGGCTTCGGCGAAACTGTCTTCGCCGGCGCGCACAATATGCAAGGGATCCTGGATCAGAAAACTGGTTGCTGCCTCCCAGATGCTCCAGGCGCGGGCCGCCTCCAGCCGCAGCGCCGCATCTTTACTGGTAAGTCTCCGATAATACGCGGAAATCATATCGCCGCGCTCTGCCGCTGGAATGGGCGCCAGATATTTTTCCCAGGCATCCGGAAAAATATTACTGGCGCCTTCCTGATAGAACCAGTGCAGCTCCTTTTGCCGCAGCATGAAAATACCGCGCAATACCAGCTCCGTTACCCGGCCTGGATGGGTCTGCGCATAGGCCAGCGCCAGCGTGCTGCCCCAGGAGCCGCCAAAAATCTGCCAGCGTTCAATATGGAGATGCGCGCGCAGGGCTTCCATATCTGCAACCAGATCCCAGGTAGTGTTTTCCGCAAGCTCGGCATGCGGCCGGCTTTTACCGCAACCGCGCTGATCGAACAGAATGATGCGATAGGCGCCGGGATCAAAGAAGCGCCGCATCTTCGGGTCAGACCCGCCGCCAGGGCCGCCATGCACGAATAAAACCGGTTTGCCGTCCGGATTGCCCGACTCTTCGTAATAGATTTCATGCAGCGCCGAAACCCGCAGCCAGCCGCTCTGCCGCACCGGTATTTCGCCGTAAAGCTGACGGCGCTGGCTGGATGAAACATCACTCATATGGATACAGTCTAGCTTCCAGATCCCTGTTGGCGTCCCCGGCGCGATTCGAACGCACGACCCCCAGATTAGGAATCTGGTGCTCTATCCTGCTGAGCTACGGGGACACTGTACAAACATATAACAGGAGCAATTGCATCGTGGTAGACCCCTCACGCATGACGCAGACAAGCCGCCGGATAAAAGCCATATAGCGGAGACATCCGGCATGCCGCCGGAAAGCCAACCTCCAAGAAACCAGTCTGCAAGAAAAATGGCGGCTGCGAGACGCTAGCCGCCATTTTTCAGAGTCTGAGTCTTTCAGAGTCTGAATCTTTCAGAGTCTGCGCCCAGCTTGATACTATTCAGGTTTTGACACCTGTCACGCACCCTTCAGGACCGGGCGGCCCCTGACAAGGATTTTATTTATTTAACGAGCCCGCGCCATACCGGCCAGCAAGTATTGCCGCCTGCCTTGGTGATCGAATCCTTATAGGCGACCATCTGGGTCTCTTTCAGATTAGGCCCTTCAACCTGGGTGATATAATCGTCAATGCTGGTGCAAACGACGTAATATTCGTGCTTGCCGGCCTTCGCCCAGTTTTCATGCGCAGAGTTCAGATGAGAGATATCCATCATCCCTTCAACCCCTGTCGCAAACGCCCCAGAGGAACCCAACACCATCGCAGCCCCCGCCACCAAACCCAGGACGCCCGTTTTTCCCTTCAACATGCCGTGCTTCTCCCTCAATTGTTCACCTGTCGTCTCGCTTTTTATTTAAGCTGATCACACCACGACCATACTTACTTTGCTAAGCATTTCCAGCACAATCTGACACCTATTCCAGCTTTTGAAAAGAAATTCGATGGGACATAACTAATTCGTGATAAAAAAACAGCACTGGCGCTTGTGTTTGGCGGCTTAATCACGGTCTTCAGGAACGGCGCCGGCCAGACGAATCATCCCCCGGACAGCCTCCCGCGCTAGTTCAAGCCGCGCCGCATTTGTTGATCGCAACACAATATTGACCCCATAGCTTGAGGTCTGGCCTGAGCCCGGCTCCGCCCGGCGAAAAAAGGGGTAACTACCTAGGCTTACATCATGAAATTGAGATTGTAATTCACCCAGGGTAGCGGCCACATGCCCCTCGGCGACGGCGCCGCTTACACAGGCGCTGAGCATTTTATCACCACCGGCCAGCTGATGGCGCAGCGATTCCAGCATGACCTGCATGATCATCGGAACCCCTGCCAGGACAAAGACATTTCCTATCCTGAAGCCTGGCGCCTTACTGATTGGATTATCAATTAGTCCAGCCCCTTCCGGGATCCTGGCCATGCGTTTTCGTGCTTCGGTAAACTCTCCCGGGGGGTAATGCGCAGCCAGAATCGCCATCGCCTGGGGATGATGTCCGATCGGAACCGCAAAGGCCGCGGCGACGGCATCCGCTGTAATATCATCATGGGTGGGACCAATACCGCCGGTGGTAAGCACATAATTATACCGGCTGCGCAGGCCGTTTAAAGCCGCGACAATTTCATTCTGAATATCCGGCACAACACGGATTTCGCGCAGGCGAATCCCGGCTTCTCCCAGCCAGCGGGCGATATAGGATGAATTCGTATCCTGGGTGCGGCCCGACAGGATTTCATCACCAATCACCAAAACTGCGGCGGTGACAATTTTTTCCGTGGGCTTTTGTTCGGCTGTACTGTTCATCGGCTCAGTTTATCCGGAATTTAATGCCGCTGGAACCACTCTGTTCCAACAGGCATAAATTTTCCGCATAACCGGCCTCCAAACCTCGCTAATTATCGTTTAATGCTTATCTGTACGGCTAGACGAAACAGCGTAAGCCGGATAATCATATTACATGAACTATGTTGACGCCCAGGATGCGCCTTTGCGCAATAACGGACTGATCAAACTGCATGGGCCGGAGGCGTTTGCAGGTATGCGGGCGGCCGGCCGGTTGGCGGCCGAAACGCTTGATATGATTGGTGAATATGTAAAGCCTGGCGTTTCAACAGCTGAGCTGGATGAAATCTGCCATAATTTTATCCTGAAGCATGGCGGGGTATCGGCGCCGCTGAATTATCGCGGCTATCCGAAAACCACCTGCATTTCGCTCAATCATGTGGTCTGTCATGGCATACCCGGAGAGCGCAAACTGCATGATGGGGATATACTCAATATTGACGTGACCCCCCTGCTGGATGGCTGGCATGGCGATAGCAGCCGCATGTATGTAGCCGGTGATGCCAGCGTCAAGGCGCGGCGCCTGATTGAAGTAACCTATGAATGTTTGATGCACGGGTGCGCGGCGGCAAAACCCGGCGCCACCACCGGCGATATCGGATATGCAATCCAGACGCATGCGGAATCGCACCGTTTTTCCGTGGTCCGGGATTTTTGCGGCCACGGCATCGGGCGTGTCTTTCATGATGCGCCGAACATCATGCATTATGGCGAACGCGGCACCGGCATCGTCCTGAAACCGGGCATGATTTTCACCATTGAGCCGATGATCAATGCCGGAAAACTGCACGTAAAAATTCTGAGCGATGGCTGGACCGCTGTGACCCGGGATAAATCCCTGTCGGCGCAATTCGAGCATTCTGTTGGCATCACCGAAACGGGCTGCGAAATATTCACGGCCTCCCCGCTGAACCGGCATCTGCCGCTTTATAGCGGCTGATTGTGGTAAATGATGACGCAGCGCCCCATTATACCGGCCATCGGGACCGGCTGCGGGAGCGTTTTATGCAGGCAGGCCCCAATGCGTTGGCCGATTACGAACTACTGGAACTGATTTTATTCCGCGCCATCCCGCGAATCGACGTGAAACCCCTGGCCAAGCAATTGATCAAACGCTTTGGCTCCCTGGCCGATGTCATCAGCGCCGAACCGGAATTGCTGCGCGAAGAAACCAGCCGCGAAAATGTGGTGCGGGAACTGAAAATCATTCAGGCCGCCGCACTGCGCCTGACGCAAGGCGCCGTCCTGAACAGGCCGGTATTATCAAGCTGGTCGGCCATGCTGGAATATTGCCACGCCGCGATGGCCTATGAAAAAAAAGAACAGTTCCGCATCCTGTTTCTGGACCATAAAAATGTTCTGATCCGCGATGAGACCCAGCAACAGGGCACTGTAAATCATACCCCCGTCTATCCGCGCGAAGTCATGCAGCGCGCCATGAACCTGTCCGCATCCGCCATAATATTGGTGCATAACCATCCCAGCGGCGACCCAACCCCGTCGCGGGCGGATATTGAATTGACCAGGCAGATCATCGAGGCCGGCAAAGCCCTGAATGTCACCGTGCATGATCATGTGATAATCGGGCGCGGCAAAACCGTCAGCTTCCGGCAATTGGGTTTGATTTAGGGCGGCAATCTGAAGCGGCATCCGGTTGCGCTTGCAGCATCCCCTGCCCCCTGAAAATCCGGTACTTCCCTCAGCCAGGCGGCAAAGTAACAAAAACGTCAACCCATCGCTCTATCTTAGCTCACCTGAATGGCCAGTTGAAATGCGCCTGCTGCCCTATGCGCATCACTTTGACAAATCCCCCATTTTCCCGTTAGTTGCATAGGTAAGCAAAGTGAGAACGGGTTGAATCTCCCTCTCGGCCTGCTTTAAGCTTCCATATCCTTCCCATTCTCGAAAGGCCGCCTGCCCCCATGATCCCACGTTATTCCAGGCCCGAAATGGTTGCCATCTGGGAGCCGGAGTCGAAATTCCGGATCTGGTTCGAGATCGAGGCGCATGCCTGTGATGCGATGGCGGAGCTTGGTATTATCCCGCGTGAGGCGGCCAAGGCGATTTGGGAGCGCGGCGCCTATGAGATTGCCCGCATTGATGAAATCGAGCGTGAAACCAAACATGATGTAATCGCCTTCCTGACCAATCTGGCCGAGCATGTGGGGCCGGAGGCGCGTTTTGTGCATCAGGGCATGACCTCATCGGATGTGCTGGATACCTGCCTGGCGGTGCAACTGAAGCGCGCGACGGATATTCTGCTGGCCGATATGGAACAGTTGCTGACGGCGCTGAAACGGCGCGCACTGGAACATAGGCACACGGTCTGCATCGGCCGCAGCCACGGCATTCATGCGGAACCCACCACTTTCGGCCTTAAAATGGCGCAAGCCTATGCCGAAATGGAGCGCAACCAGCACCGGCTTGAAGCGGCCCGCAAGGAAATCGCCACCTGCGCTATATCGGGCGCGGTCGGCACATTCGCCAATATTGATCCCTGGGTTGAGGCGCATGTCGCCGCCGCGATGGGCCTGACGGTAGAGCCCATTTCCACGCAGGTCATTCCACGTGACCGGCATGCGTACTATTTCGCCACGCTGGGCGTGATTGCCAGTTCCATTGAACGCATCGCCACAGAGATACGGCATTTGCAGCGTACGGAAGTTCTGGAGGCGGAGGAGTTTTTCTCCGAAGGTCAGAAAGGCTCCAGCGCCATGCCGCACAAACGCAATCCGGTGCTGTCGGAAAATCTGACCGGTCTGGCCCGCATGGTGCGCGCTTACGCCCTGCCCGCCATGGAGAATGTGGCGCTGTGGCATGAGCGCGATATTTCGCATTCCAGCGTTGAACGCATGATCGCGCCGGACGCCACCATCACGCTGGATTTCGCGCTGGCGCGGCTGACCGGTATGATCGACAGGCTGATCGTTTATCCTGAAAATATGCAGAAAAATCTCGACCGGCTGGGCGGGCTGGTGCATTCGCAGCGCGTATTGCTGGCGCTGACTCAGGGCGGGGTCAGCCGTGAAGACGCCTATGCACTGGTGCAGAAACACGCAATGCAGGTATGGCGCAATGGCGGCGATTTTCTGGCCCTGCTGAAAGCCGACAAGCAGGTGACCAAAGCCGTGCCCGCCAAGCAATTGGCGCAACTGTTCGATCTGTCTTATCACACCAAACATGTAGACAGGATTTTCAGCCGGGTGTTCCGGGATGAATGAGCCGGGACTGCCCATTTCGCAAGCCCGGCTTCGCGCGCGGCGCGGCGTTAAATGGTCGCATTATCCCGCCGATATTATTCCCGCCTGGATCGCCGACATGGATTTTACGGTGGCGCCGGAAATTCGCACGGCCTTGCGCAACATTATAGATACGGATGATTTCGGGTATCCGCCGCTGGCTTTAGCTGAGCGCGCTGCCGCCGCCTTTTGCAGCTGGATGCGCGCACGCCACGGCTGGACGCCCGATCCCGCGCGGATTTTTGTAGGCAGCACCATGATGCAATTGATGCACGCAGTGGTGATGATGTTCAGCGAACCCGGCGATGGCGTTATTGTGCAGACGCCGATCTATCCGGGTTTTCTTTCCGTGGTTGCGCAGAATAATCGCCGCCTGGACGAGAACCCGTTGCGGCGCGGCAATTCGCGTTATGAGTTGGACATGGATGGATTACGCCGTGTCATCGACAAGCGCACACGCCTGCTGCTGCTGTGCAATCCGCATAATCCCACCGGGCGCGCATTTCGCGCGGATGAACTGCGCGCCATTGCCGATATGGCGCTGGAACATGATCTGGTTGTGGTGGCCGATGAAGTGCAGATGGATTTTGTCTATCCGCCCGCGCTGTACACGCCATTTGCCTCGCTGGGCGGCGAGATTGCCGCGCGCACCATTACGCTGTCCTCAACCAGCAAGGGATTGAACATTGCAGGGCTGCGGCTTGCTGTTGCGCATTTCGGATCGGCCGAATTACAGGCGCGATTTGCACGGATAAATACGCATATCCTGGGCACGCCTTCGGTCTTCAGCATTATGGGCTCGGAAGCGGCCTGGAAATATGGCGGGCCTACGCTGGACAAAATATTGCAGCAACTGGATGCAAACCGCCGCCGGGTTGGCGAATTTTTGCAAAATGAGCTTCCCGGCATTTCTTATATTCCGCCTGAGGCGACCTATTTTGCATGGCTCGATTGCAGCGCGTTGAACCTTGCTGTTCCTGCCGCAAAATTTTTCCTCGATAATGCCAGGGTCGCGCTCAGCTCGGGCAGGGATTTCAGTTCCTATACGGACAGTTTCGCAAGGCTGAATTTTGCGACCTCGCCGGAAATTCTGGAAGAAATTCTGGCGCGCATGGCGCGCGCGGTAAAAGGCGGATAGCAAAAATTTTTTGTGTGAGCTTTTTGAGGCGTTTTAGTGCTATCCTTAAGCCGGTTTAATCGAGGCATAAACTAATGGGAGCCAAAGCGTCATGAAGAAACGTACACTTGGAACCAGCGGCCTTGAAGTTTCGGCCATCGGCCTTGGCTGCATGGGGTTGAGCTTCGGCCTCGGCCCGGCGGCGGAGAAGCAGGATGCGATCAGGCTGATCCGTGCGGCGGTGGAGCGCGGCGTCAGTTTCTTCGACACCGCCGAAGTCTATGGGCCGTTCACGAATGAGGAAGTGCTGGGAGAGGCGCTGGCGCCCTTCCGCGATTCCGCCGTCATCGCCACCAAATTCGGCTTCGGCATAGATCCTGTGACGCGTAAGCAGCATGGCCTCAACAGCCGTCCTGATCATATCCGCGAAGTCGCGGAAGCCTCGCTTAAGCGGCTCAATACCGACCGCATCGACCTTTTTTACCAGCACCGGGTCGATCCAGACGTGCCTATGGAAGATGTGGCGGGCGCGGTGAAGCTGCTTATCCAGGAAGGCAAGGTCCGGCATTTTGGCCTATCGGAAGCCGGCGTGAATTCAATCCGGCGCGCACATGCTGTGCAGCCGGTCGCCGCGCTGCAAAGCGAATATTCGCTGTGGTGGCGCGAACCGGAGAAGGAAATCATTCCAACCCTCAGAGAGCTTGGCATCGGCTTCGTGCCCTTCAGCCCGCTCGGCAAGGGCTTCCTCACCGGCGCGATCAGCGAGACCACCACATTCGACAAGAACGATTTCCGGAATGTTGTGCCGCGTTTTACCGCCGAGGCGCGCAAGGCTAATCAGGGCCTGGTGGATGCAATTGGCGCCATTGCAGGCCGTAAAGGGTTGACGCGCGCCCAGATCGCCATAGCCTGGGTGCTGGCGCAACAGCCGTGGATTGTCCCGATCCCCGGCACCACAAAGCTGGAACGTCTGGAGGAAAATCTTGGCGCGGCGGATGTCGTGCTGACAGCGGATGATTTACGCGAAATAGACAGCGCGCTTGCCGCCATCACCGTAATGGGTGACCGCTATCCGCCGCAGATGGCGAAACTGGTGGGGCGCTGATTTTGCGAACGCCCCTGCAAATAGGCGCATTGATGATGGCGGCGCTGGCGTTATCGCTGGCCTCGGCCCAGGCCGCGCCGAAGTCTGAAAAACAGCCGCGCGGCGAGGCGCAAACCCCGCCCGCGCAAACGGACGCGATCACCGGGAATGTCTTCAGCGAGACGGAACGGCGGCTGGTATGCGACTATTTCGGGATAACTTCCTGTGGTTCTGCGAATCTGCTGACGGCGCATAAAGGCAAACCAAAAGGCGCCATCGGTTCGAAAGATAAAACCGCCATGCTGCCGCCGGGCCTGGCAAAATCCGGGACGTTGCCGCCCGGACTTGAGCGGCAATATCAGCGTAACGGAACACTGCCGCCGGGTTTGCAAAAACGCCAATTGCCGGATGAGCTTGCCCGCGCCCTGCCGCGCCGCAGCAGTCAATATGAACGGGTGGTTGTTGGCAATGATGTCATTCTGATCGCGGTGGCGACGGGCATTATTCTGGATATATTGGAAGGCGTCGCGGCGGGTCGTTAAACCTCGTCCGCGACCTTGATCATGCGCTTGCCGCGATTTTCGCCATTGAACAGGCCCGCAAACCCTTCGGGCGCGCGCTCCAGCCCGTCCAGCAGATCAATGGCAACCTGCAATTTGCCCGCCTTCATCCATTCCGCCATCTGTTTGCGCGCGGCCTGCTTTTTACCGTAATAATCCATCACGACATAACCGTCGATGCGCAGCCGTTTATACAGCACCACGGACGGCACCCCCCTGGTCGCGGTTTCCGGCGTTTGCGTGTCATATTGCGAGGCATAGCCGCAGATCACAATTCTGCCGTGATCCTTCATCCGGGTAAGTGCGGTTTCCAGTACTTCACCGCCCACATTATCAAAATACAGATCAACGCCTTCGGGGCAGGCCTGTTTGATGGCGGCGCCGACCGGACCGGCGCGGCGGTCGATGGCCGCGTCATAGCCCAGCGTTTCGGTCAGCCATCTGGCTTTTTCGGGTGAACTGACAATACCCACCACACGCGCACCGCGCAGTTTCGCCACCTGGCCTGCTATATGCCCGACAGCACCGCCTGCCGCCGACACCAGCACCGTCTCGCCGGGTTTGGGCATGCCCGCCTCCGTCATGCCAAAATATCCGGTCAGGCCGCTGACGCCATAGACGCTCAGATGATGGGTGAGCGGGCCAAGGCGGTCAATGCCGGTCAACGCATCCGATCCGTGTACGGAATAATCCTGCCAGCCGGGCGCGCATTCAACCACCTGGCCTTCCGTAAAATCCGGATGCTTAGACGCCACCACCTGCGCCAGGCCGGAACTTGGCATGACATCGCCAATCTGCAAGCCGCCCGGCTTGCCGGTAATGCGGGTGCGGCTGACCGGGTCCATCGAAATCAGCAGGGTCCGAACCAATACCTGCCCTGCGCCCGGCTGCGGCACTGCCGCTTCGCGCATTTTATAATGGGAAATGTGCAGCCGCCCCTCGGGGATGCCCGCAATCACCATCTGCCGGTTGATTTTTTCAGGCATCTCCCCTCCGCCAACAGGTTTCCCGCTTACGCCGCTACCCTTTTGCGCTCCGCTTTTAATCCCTCGGCGATAATGAATGCCAGTTCCAGCGCCTGAGTGGCGTTGAGGCGCGGGTCGCAATGGGTGTGATAGCGGTCCATCAGATCGGCTTCGGTGATCGCCTGCGCGCCGCCGATACATTCGGTGACATTCTGGCCGGTCATTTCGAAATGCACGCCGCCGGCATAGCTGCCCTCGGCTTGATGCACGGCGAAGAACTGCCGCATTTCGGTCAGAATACGGTCCACCGGACGTGTCTTGAAGCCGTTATCGGCCTTGATCGTATTGCCATGCATCGGATCGCAGGACCAGATCACCCCGCGGCCCTCACGGGCGACGGCGCGGATCAGTTTCGGCAGATGCTTTTCCACATTGCCCGCGCCAAAACGGCAGATCAGGGTCATGCGCCCGGCCTCGTTCGACGGGTTCAGCACATCCAGCAGCCGCAGCAGTTCATCGGGTGTCAGGCTGGGGCCGCATTTCACACCGAGCGGATTTCTGACACCCCGGCAAAACTCGACATGCGCGCCATCCGGCTGGCGGGTGCGGTCGCCGATCCAGAGCTGATGCGCCGAGGTATCATACCATTCGCCGGAGGTGGAATCGACGCGCGTCAGGGCTTCCTCATAGGGCAGCAACAATGCCTCATGGCTGGTGTAGAAATTCACGGTGCGCATGCTGGCGACCGAATTGGGTCCAACACCACAGGCTTCCATGAAGTCCAGCGCCTCGGAAATCTGTTCCGCAATGGCGTGATAGCGTTTGCTGACCGGGCTGTCGGCGACAAAGTCCAGATTCCAGCGCGCCACATGATGCAGATCGGCATAGCCGCCGCCGGCAAAAGCACGCAGCAGGTTCAGTGTCGCCGCCGCCTGGCCATAGGCCTTCAGCATGCGTTCCGGATCGGGGATGCGCGCCTTGGCTTCAAAATCCATGCCATTAATGATGTCACCGCGATAGCTGGGCAGTTCCACACCGCCAACCGCTTCCATATCCGCCGAGCGCGGCTTGGCAAATTGTCCAGCCATGCGTCCCAGCTTGACCACCGGGCATTTAGCGCCAAAGGTCAGCACCACAGCCATTTGCAGCAGCACACGGAACATATCGCGGATATTGTCGGCCCGGAATTCAGCAAAGCTTTCAGCGCAATCCCCGCCTTGCAGCAGAAACGCCTCGCCGCGAGATACCGCCGCCAGTTCGTCCTTGAGATTGCGGGCTTCGCCTGCGAACACCAGTGGCGGATGTGCGCGCAATTGCGCCTCAACATCAGCCAAAGCCTGAGGGTCGGGATAATTTGGCATTTGCACGGCAGGCCTGGCGCGCCAGCTATGCGGGGTCCAATTGTCGGTCATTTCGCACCTGATCAGTATAATTCAGGTGGTTATAGGCCGAAAATTCAGGTTTGTCAGGCATGAATTCGAGATTCTGACCCTCGCCGGGGCCTATCCGTCAAGCATCGCGTCAATATCCGCCTGGTCGGTCGCTTCGGTTTCGCCATTAATGATGGCGCCGGCCTTTTCCGCCAGCAGCCGCAATTCCGGGCCAAACAGTGCGGCGGCGGCAATTTCCGCCTGATCCCCGGTTGCGGACGCGGCCACCAATTTCGAGGCTACCTGCAAAACCAGCGCATTAAGCTGCTTGATCAGGCGCTCAAAGGGAGTCCGGTACTGCGCGGGCACATATTCATAGGCCGCAACAGCCAGATCTCTGTCGGAAAATCCGCTATCCCGAAAATGATCCTGATAGCTTTTGGGGGTCCAGGCCGCAACATCTTCAATACATTCCATCATGTCCGAAATCATTTCGATCAGCATGATTATTTCGTTAAAATGATTAAGATAGTCCGTGGCAAGCAGAGTCCGGCTATTGATATTTGTACCCTCTGCCAGGCGCTGAAATTCTTCGTAAGAATCAGCAAATTCCACGGGCCTTTCAGATTTTACGATCGTACCGCTCATACCTTCGTACTTTCATATGACATGCGCCAGCGGCAAAACCCCCCATGCTTGCTGTGCTTGCAAAATGAACGATTACTCTTGAGGATTCATTAATTCCCCCGAAAACGCCCTGCCATCCGGTCTCAGGGGCGGTGGCGCAGATAGACGAACCAGTAAACCGCACCAACCAGAACCCCGCCGCCGATCACATTGCCAAGCGTTACCGGAACAAGATTGGCGGCAAGCGCACCCCAGTCCAGCGCATCAAAACCGGCCGGGCTCATAGACAAGCCTTGCCAGAAGCTTTCCGGGGCCGCCGCCTTGATAAGCAGGCCATAAGGCAGAATGAACATATTGGCGATGCTATGTTCAAACCCGGCGGCGACGAAGGCGGTTACCGGCGGCACGATGCACAGAATCTTGTCCGTGGTTGTGCGGGCGCTGTAGCAAAGCCAGACCGCGAGACACACCAGCACATTGCCCAACACCCCCCGCATCAGGGCCGGGAAAAATGCCAGTTGCGCCTTGGCGTCGGCCATGGTCAGGGCGGCGGCGCCCACTGCGGCATCCCCATTGCCATGCACCCCGGCCAGAAACACCATCACGGCCGTGGCCGCCGCGCCAATAAAATTGCCAAGATAAACAATGCCCCAGGCGCGCAGCATCGTGCCCAGGGTGATTTTCCCCCCGGCCCAGGCCATCACCATCAGATTATTGCCAGTAAACAGTTCCGCCCCCCCCACAACAACCAGCACCAGCCCCAGCGAAAAGGTCAATCCAGCAAGCACCCGCGTCACGCCGAATGGCAGATAATTGCCCGCCCCTGCAATGGCAATTGTCGAAAACAGCGCGCCCAGCGCAATAAAAGCCCCGGCCAATATGGCCAGTACCAGCAGATTAAGGAACGGAAGCCGGGTTTTGGCCGCGCCGGTATCTTCGGCCTTTTCGGCCATTTCAGGCGGCAGCAACGCATTCACAGACGCCGCAGTGTGATTAATCGTATCTTCCATCATATTTGATTCGGTCCTTTAATTTGGCCATGAGGATACTTCACCCAAACCCGATCCCGGTATATGATCCTGCTCAATCATCTTGAAAGGGAAAAGCCATGCCAGCCTATCGTTCAAAGACCTCCACCCATGGGCGCAACATGGCGGGCGCGCGGGCCCTGTGGCGCGCCACCGGCATGACCGACAGCGATTTCGGCAAACCGATCATCGCCATCGCCAACAGTTTCACCCAGTTTGTGCCGGGCCATGTACACCTCAAGGACCTTGGCCAGATGGTGGCGCGCGAGATCGAGGCTGCGGGCGGCGTGGCCAAGGAATTCAACACCATCGCCGTGGATGACGGCATCGCCATGGGTCATGACGGGATGCTGTATTCGCTGCCGTCGCGCGAGGTCATCGCCGATGCGGTGGAATATATGGTCAATGGCCATTGCGCGGACGCGCTGGTGTGCATTTCCAATTGCGACAAGATCACACCCGGCATGTTGATGGCGGCGATGCGGCTGAACATTCCCGCTGTGTTTGTTTCCGGCGGGCCGATGGAGGCGGGCAAGGTCATCATGGATGACGGTTCCACCAAAATGGTCGATCTGATCGACCCGATGATCAGCGCCGCCGACGATTCCGTTTCCGACGAAATGGTCGGCAAATATGAACGTTCCGCCTGCCCGACCTGCGGCTCATGCTCGGGCATGTTCACCGCCAATTCGATGAATTGCCTGGCCGAGGCATTGGGCCTGGCGTTGCCCGGCAATGGCAGCGTGCTGGCGACTCATGCCGACCGGCGCGAACTGTTCCTGCGCGCGGGACGCACGGCGGTGGAGCTGTGCAAGCGCTATTATCAGGACAATGACGAAACCGCCCTGCCGCGCAACATCGCCGGTTTCAAAAGCTTTGAGAACGCCATGACGATTGACATCGCCATGGGCGGTTCGACCAATACGGTGCTGCATCTGCTCGCTATCGCCAATGAGGGCGGTATTGATTTCACCATGAAGGACATCGACCGGCTGTCACGCGTGACGCCGCATATCTGCAAGGTCGCGCCCTCGACGCCTGAATATCACATGGAGGATGTGCATCGCGCGGGTGGCATCATGGCCATTCTGGGCGAGCTGGACCGCAGCGGGCGCATTCACCGCGATGTGCCCACCGTGCATACCAGAACAATGGGCGAGGCGCTGGACAAATGGGATGTGCTGCGCACCAAGGATGAATCCGTGCACACCTTCTATCGCGCGGCGCCGGGCGGTGTGCGCACCACCGAGGCATTCAGCCAGAACCGCCGCTACGCCACGCTGGACACGGACCGCGCGGGCGGCTGTATACGTTCCATCGACAATGCCTATAGCCAGGATGGCGGGCTGGCGGTGCTGTATGGCAATATCGCCACCGAAGGCTGCATCGTCAAAACCGCTGGTGTGGACAAGGAAATTCTGAAATTTTCCGGTCCCGCCGTGATCTGTGAAAGCCAGGACGAGGCGTGCAGCAAAATCCTCACCGGCGTGATCAAGCCCGGCGATGTGGTGGTGATCCGCTATGAAGGGCCGAAGGGCGGGCCGGGAATGCAGGAAATGCTGTATCCGACCAGCTATCTGAAAGCCAAGGGGCTGGGCAAGGCCTGCGCGCTGCTGACCGACGGGCGCTTTTCGGGCGGCACCTCGGGGCTTTCCATCGGCCATGTCTCGCCGGAGGCGGCCGAGGGCGGCGCGATCGGCCTGATACAGCCGGGAGACATTGTGGAGTTTGACATTCCCAACCGCAGCATCCATCTGGCCGTGAGCAATGCGGAACTGTCGCAACGCCGCGCCAAAATGGACGCCAGCCCCAATGGCTGGGCGCCCGAAAAGGCGCGCCCCCGCAAGGTCAGCCAGGCGCTGCGCGCCTATGCCGCGATGACCACCAGCGCCTCGCGCGGCGCGGTGCGCGACGTAACCCAGGTCGAGCGCGCCCGCACCCCCACGCCCGGCAACAAGGCGGCGGCGGAGTAGGGGCATCCACAGATTGACATATGATAGGAGATAGGTTACACTTATCATATGATCCTTAGCTTTCGCCACAAAGGCCTCAAATTACTGTTTGAGAAAGCTGACCGGCGGAAGCTGCTGGCGGACTATGCGGATAAGTGTGAACGCATCCTGGCGCGCCTGGATGAAGCAACAGATATAAGCCATATGGACCTGCCCGGTTTCAGGCTGCACCCTCTGAAAGGGAACTTTGCGGGCTTCTGGTCCGTCACCGTGTCCAGCAATTGGCGTATCATTTTTCGATTTGAAGGCGGTCACGCCCGCGAGGTTGATCTGATTGATTATCATTAGGAGCATTGCTTCATGCCGATGAAAAATCCACCGCATCCCGGGCTGTCTATACGTCATGATTGCCTTGAGCCACTCGGCTTGAATGTGACGGAAGCTGCGAAATCGCTAAAGGTCAGCCGCAAACAGCTTTCCGATCTGGTGAATTGCCGCGCGGGCATTTCCCCGCAAATGGCGATCCGGCTCGACAAAGCCTTTGGCGGCGGCGCCGAAACATGGCTGCGGCTACAGGTTGCCTTCGACCTTGCCGAGGCGATGAAACATGCGGATCGCATCAAGATCACACGACTGACGCGGGCCGCAGCGGAGTAGATGGCTGCAAAGACGCCCACTTGTGACCATGCACTTGTTGCGGGGTGACAACTTTATTGGAGGTGGAGGAATGACCGCAGACACATGCCCGATCTGGGGAACGCCTGCAAATGTCAGACAAGCAGGCAACTCACCAGATGGCTTGCGCTATGAGGTGACAGCTTCGCACCGCGCTGGGGGAAATTATATCATCACAGAACAGGCGCTAAATTTCTTAAAGATGCGCGCAGATGCAGAACAAATAAAGGCGCGGCTGTCATCTTGGGTAGTGGATCAACAGCAGCCGGGTCACCCAGGCCCGGAGATAACGCGAGAGAGAGCAGAAGAGTTTAGCCGGCATCGGCCCCTGCCCGTGCATGACCGCGCTGACCGGTTGCTTAAATATCTTAAAACGAAGTCCCCTGTGGTAGGGAACACAATAGATATTCCCCTTGCTGCACCAGACCATTGGATTATTTTGAATATGCTGGCCTGGTCCGAATGCATCCAACCGGACCCAAAAGGCGAGCTGCTGTTTTTGTTGGAATATTTGATTCAACAAGACTGGATCAAAATCAACGGCGGCTATGCAAAAACATTTCTGACTGTTGCAGGCTATGCCCGCCTCGCCAAACTTGAAGCAGCAAACAAAGAATCATCGCAGGGCTTTGTCGCCATGTGGTTCGATGACACGATGAAAAGCGCATATATCGACGGGATAGAACCGGGAATAAAAGATGCCGGATATACATCGTTGCGAATAGATAATAAGGAACATCTGAACAAAATAGATGATGAGATCATCGCCGAAATCAGGCGCTCTCGTTTCATAGTCGCCGACTTTACAGAAGGCGAAAAAGGCAATCGTGGAGGGGTTTATTACGAGGCCGGGTTTGCGCATGGCCTCAACATTCCGGTGATATTTACCTGCCGCAAAGACAGCATGGACCACCTCCACTTTGATACGCGGCAGTTTCCTCATATAGTCTGGAATACGCCGGACGATTTGCGCACACAGCTTTCCACACGCATCAGCGCCGTCATCGGCGATGGCCCGCACCGTAAGCAGCCATAGTCTTCAATCCGTCGCGGTCAGGGTTTCCCACAGATTGTCCGCGCCGATTTCCACGATGCGGCTGCCCAGTTCCTGCGCCCAGGCGTCGCCGGTGCCAAACTCCGCGCGCCAGGACCATAGCCGCCGGGTGGCGAAATGCAGCACATGTTCATAGGTGAAGCCGAACGCGCCATGCGCCTGATGCGCGATGCTGGCGCCCTTGCCCGCGCCCTCGCCCGCCCGCGCCTTGGCGGCAGCAATGCGCAGCCAGACATCCGCGCTGTTATTGGAACGCAGCGATTTGTCGACCGCCGCGCAGGCCGCCGTTCCCGCCGCGCCGCAGGCCGCCACTTCGTCGGCCAGTTGCGCCAGGCTTTGCTGCACCGCCTGAAATTTGCCGATGGGTTTGCCGAACTGCACCCGGTCATTGGCGTATTTCACCGATTCCTGTAATGCGCGTTCCAGCGCGCCGCCGATCTGCACCGAGCGGATCAGCGCGCCATACAGTTCCACCGCATTTTCCGGCAGACCCGCAGCCGCATCGCACGCCGCCACCGGCGCATTTTCAAAGCGCAGCGTGTCGCGCGGCTCGCGCGCCATATTTTTTTCCGGCGTGACCTGATAATCGCCGTTTGCCACCAGCGCCACACGCACCGCGCCCTCGGCCAGCGCCACAGCCACCACATGCCCCACGCTGCCGCCCCAGGGCACACGCGGGCACAGCCCATCCAGCCGCCAGCCATCGGCATCACGATAGAGATGCAGCGGCGCGCCGGCTGCGGCAGCGGCCACACTCATCGGCCCCGCCGGCGGCTCGATCCCGGCCCGGTCCAGCAGCCATCCCGCCAGAATGGTTTCGGCGAGCGGAATGGGTGCGGCATATTGCCCGGCGCCATGCAGCACCAGGCGCGCATCCAGCCACGAACAGCCCACGCCGCCGCGCGCCTCCGACACCAGCAGCAGGGTCAGCCCCGCCTCCTCGACCGCTTTCCACAGCGCCGCCGGCCACACGCCGTCTTCCGCCGCCGTCAGCAGCTCCGCCGTTACCAGATCACCCAAAAGGCGATTCACCGTATCGCCCAGCATTGTGCTGATTTCACTCATTTTTGCGTTCCTCAATGATTTTTATTTATTCGACCCCAGTTTGCGTCCAAATACAACGGTGAAACCATCTCTGGCTGAAACTTCACCTGAATAGCGCCCCCTGATCACAATTATAAAACACATCGCCGCCCGCTTGGCCACAGCCCAAAGCATACAGCCGACAGCATCAAACTGCACACGAGAATCGGACCCAGCGGCAGATCCGTCAAGATGGCGGCGCCAAAACCCGATAATAATCCGATCAGCGCGATCGCATATGCGGCGCAAAGCTCGCGAAGTTTGTCTGCGTGGCGGACCGCGCCAAGTGCGGGGGCAATCAGGCTGGCAAACACCACAAACACCCCGGTGAGTTGAACCGACAGGGTGACGGCGGTTGAGAACAGCAGATAAAACCAGATTCCCTTGCGGGTTGCCGGCCGCAAAAACCACAGCGCCAGAATGGCTGCATAAATAGGCGCATGCACCGCAACCTGAGGCCATGTTACGAACAATAGCTGGCCGGAAAGCAGGTGCTGGATTTCCTCGCCGCCATTCGGGTGTCCGGCCAGCAGTAAAATTGCCAATGACGCCGCCAGCACGAAACCGCAGCCTATGATTGCTTCCTGAAATTCCGGCAGGAAACGCTCGATCACATGAAAGAAAAAAGCGGCGCAGAACGCGCTTGAAAGCGCCGCGCCCTGCACCATCCACCATTCCGCCTGGCTCCACCAGAGCCCAGCCGCCAACGCGCCCAGCCCGGCTATCTGGGCAATCGCCAGATCAATGAAGATAATGCCGCGTTTTAATACAGCGATGCCAAGCGGCGCATGTGTCAGCGCAATCATGAGACCGGCGGCAAATGCCGGCCCCACAATCACGGCCATATCGCCGTCAAACACCGTTGGCACTCTTCAGCAGGCTGATGGTGCGATCAAACAGCGCGAACAGATCACCGCTTTTGGCGTCGCCCCCGACGGTGAACGGCAACACCAAAGCAGGCGTCCCTGTCTTTTCCGACAGCCATTCACTTGCATCATCCGGCTCATACGGCGTGCGGATAATCAACCTTGCCGGATCTTGCCTCAATGTCTGCAACAGCGATTGCAAATGCGACGCTGCGGGAGGAATGCCAGCTTTTGCTTCCAGGGTCAGTGCCTTGCGCATCCCCAGCCAATCAAGCAGATAAGCAAAGGATTTGTGATGCGCGACCACGTATACGCCCTTCAGTTCAGCTGCTTCTGTTTCCCAGCGTTGCACGGCCTGCCGCCACTTTTGCGAAAAAGCGTCGAAACCCGCCTGATAGGAACTGGCGTTGGCCGCATCCACAAGTTTGAGCCGTTCAGTCAGTGCGGCGGCCACCAGTGCAATATTGTGCGGGTCAAGATGCATATGTGGATTGCCTTCAGGGTGAATATCACCTTCGGCGCGGTCAAGCCTGTCTGGTATATCAAGCAGCCGCACGAGTTCTGCGGCGTAGAGCAAACCAACGCCGCCCGGCTGGATGCTGGCCTTGCCTGACTTCTGTAACAGGACCGGCAGCCAGCCGGTTTCCAGGCTGGCGCCGGTGCAGACGACCAGATCAGCCTTGCGCATCGCCGCGATCAGGCTTGGCTTTGCGCGCACATAATGCGGGTCCCGCCGCGCGGTGGTGGCGGTGAATATTTCCACTTCATCACCGCCAATTTCGCGCGCCAGCGCCGCCCATTCCGGCTCGCAGGCGAACAGGTTAACTTTGGCCTGCGCACTGAATGGGGCGGCGAGTATCAGCCCCAGAAAGCTAACAAGGGGAAGAATGTGTTTCATGCCAGCCCCCTTCAATATTTATGCGCGCCATGCGCGCCAATGCTCATGATATATTGCAGAAGAATCTGATCGTCGTTCTGTGAGCGCGACAGTTCTTCGTGATTATATTGCAGGCGCACCCGGCTGAACTCGCTGTTCGTCCAGTCAACCATTACGGCATGGGCTTCCGGACGATATCCTTCTGCATCGAGCGCGCTCGTCAGCAAACCAACAGGAACATCCGGTGTTTTCAGCCTGCTGTAGCGATAGCCAAGTCGCCACTGCGGCAAAAATTTATAGACGCTCTGCGCATACCAGCCGCGCGCATGTTCGTCGAACGCCACTTCGCCGGTTGCCGCTGCAAAATCTTCATAGGCGCCATCCTCGCTGCGCCAGAAATACTCCCCCTGCAGCGTCACCTCCTGCTCGCGCGGATTGCCGGTGGGCGCCCATACATAGCGCAGATCGGCTGCATATAGATTGCTGTCGCCGGTAAAGTTTACGCTTTCCCCGTTTCCGGCGCGCCCGCCCGTATCGCCTGACAGCGTATAACCGCCAAGCCGCCAGCTTTGATTTTCACCAATATCGCCGCCGATCCGGGCAAATGCCGACCAGGCGTCAAAGCCGCCGCCGCTTGCGCCGCCAAACGGGAAATCATCGCCACGAAACACACCGCCGCCGATCTCCGAATAAAAGCTCGTTGGCAGCACGTAGGAGACTTCCGCCCCGTCATCATTATACGCATTGTTCAGAAAAACACGGTAAGGCAAGGGACGGTCCGCGAAATCGTCAGTATGCGAATGCTGCTCGTTCAGATATCCGAGCGTCCAGAGCGCGCGCCCGGCCTTTACATTCGCGCCGTTGCGCAGCCCCATGCCGGGCAGGGTCTGGATATAGGCTTCTTCCAGTTCAATCTTGTCCTCGTTTCCTTCGCGGACGATGGCCGCCGTGACGCTGCCATAGAATTTGTCATCCACATTCGAGGAAAAATTGAGTTCAGATTCATCAACCGCAAAGCCCTCTTTTCCCCTTTCGCCTTCTTCGCCAATGGCAAATCCGGTAATGGATGAATTGTCTTCGGAATAACCGCCAAACCTGCCATTGAGAATTACGCCGATGGAAGGATTAAAGCTGTTATCATGTATGTTGCGGCCTGAATTCCCCGCTGGCGCAGGCGAACCGGAAACTGCCTGCGGCGCGGATGGTTTCTGACTTTCAATTTTAGAAAGCTTCGATTCCAGTTCCGCAATGCGGCTTTCATAGGATTGCCGCATGGACTGGATTTCAGCTTTCATGGCCTGGATATCGTTATCTTGCGCCGCCAGGGCAGCGCCGTTCAAAAGCAGGGATATAAGCGCAGCCGGAACTGCGACGACTTGGTATCGCATCACATTCTCCTCAAAGATAAGCTAATGCACCTGCGGCCCATGAGGCTGCGGGGTGTCTTGATTGAATAGGATTAGCTAGATGGGGAGAGTGGCGGGCGGCGCGCGTGGAAGGGCTGCGGAATATTTACCGCCCGAAAGCGCCACGGAAACGTTAACAATAAAAACTACGTCATTGTATCCAGAAGGAAACAGCAAAGGAAGCAGAGGCGGGGAGGACTTGGCCTGATCCGTGGAAAGATAAATATCGCAGACATGGCCATGATGCTTGTGCTTGCCTGGCCCATATTCAGCCGCATGCGCAATCCCCAACGCCTGTGCGGCGAGGAAGAAGGCAAGTGACAGTATAATGCCAAGGTTTCTGATTTTCATGCTGCGGCCTTTAAGGCACAATAGCTGAAAGCATTGAAATTGCAACGCCGCCGGCGCGCCCGGAAATTCCTACCTTAATCCAAGACCGCGCGCGATAATGCCGCGCAAAATTTCCCGTGTGCCACCGCGCATAGAATAGGACACGCTGTTCTGCACCAGAAACCCCAACACCTGTTCCAGATCGCTGGCGCCTGCGCCGATGCGCGGTTCAATATTGAAAATCTGTTGCGCAATGGTGGGGATTTCCTGTTCGAACACCGCGCCCAGATCCTTGACGATGGAGCCTTCCAGCGCCGGATCGAGCCCCGCATTCAACTTGGCGGCGACCGACACCGACATCTGCCGCAAGGTGGAGAGATGCGCAATCAGCCGCCCGATTGCAACATGGCCCTGCGGCGATGGATTTTTCGACAGTTCCCGGATCATTTCCAGCACCAGTTGAATGCTGGACAGATAGCGTTCCGGCCCGCTGCGTTCAAACGCCAGTTCCGACATCACCTGCGACCAGCCATTATCCTGTTTGCCGACCACGGCGCTGTCGGGCACAAACGCTTCTTCAAACACCACTTCGTTGAAATGATGCTCGCCCAGCAGGCTGCGGATCGGGCGCACCAGAATATTATTTTTGGCTTTCAGGTCCGTGCCGTCGGTGTCGCGCAGATCGATCAGAAATTGCGTCAGCCCTTCCTGGCGGCCGTCGGGTTTGCCGGTGCGGAACAGGCCGATCATCACATGCGCAGTGTGCGCGCCGCTGGTCCAGATTTTGCGCCCGCTAATCAGATAGCCGCCATCGACCTTAACCGCCTTGCTGCGCACCGAGGCAAGATCGGAGCCGCTGTCGGGTTCGGACATGCCGATGCAGTAGAACATTTCGCCGCGCGTCACCGGCGGCAGATATTTCTGGCGTTGTTCCTCGGTGCCAAAGCGCAGCAGCAACGGGCCGCTTTGCCGGTCGGCCACCCAATGCGCCCCCACCGGAGCGCCCGCCACCAGCATTTCCTCCAGCATCACATAGCGCTCGAACGAGGTGCGTTCATGCCCGCCATATTTTTTCGGCCAGACCATGCCGATAAAGCCCGCCTCGCCCATTTTGCGGCTGAACTCCGGGTCCGAGCCGCTCCAGCTTTGCGCCCGGTCGAGCGGGCTGCGCTTGGCATTGTGCTCGGCCAGAAACGCCCGCACCTCCAGGCGCAATTCCGCCGCCGCGGGCGGCAATTCTACGGGGTCGAAACTGAATGTCTGCATTTGCCGTTCCCTCTAAATGGTGTCCACTTATTTTTTCATTCAAATTTTCCTACCATTTCTTATTCACGTCTCGCTCCCTCTTCGCTAGATTATTTGTCGCAATCGATCAGTTGCTTAGCTAACTTGGTTTTCCAATTCGACCCTAGATACTTAATTAACTCAACGAATTCGTTATCCGGGTCTGATTCCACCTCGTTGATAACGTTGGCGTCCGACGAGGCCTCGTATTTGCACAACCAACGTAGAGCTTCTTGTTGATTCATCTGCTTGCTATAAGCTGCCGAAAGATTGTATCTAACAGTGTAAAGTGAAGGATCTGCACTTAGCGCATCAAGATAATAGGTGATAGCATCATCAAGCTGCCCCATCTTAACCATAGCATTACCATTATTATTCAGAGCTTTAGCTTTAATTCTATCACTCGGCTTGGTAACGGGCAAATCGCGAACTTTGTTGTTCAATTCAATTGATTTATTTATATTGCCGCACCTCATATGGGCTGTGGAGAGAAGCAAATATTTAATGGAGATATCTTTCGAATACATCTCCAAATTTCTAATGGCGCTTTTGCAGTCTCCATCAACTATGTTAAGATAGCCTTCCATGAGATGCTGCGTAGGCTGGAGATTTTCCGCTGCGATTTCTTTTTCGAGAATATCAAGAGTGCGTTTGTATTCCCTGACACTTTCTTTCGCAGAATTGGCAGCAACCCCCGTAAATTCAATGCCAGGACTACTTGCAACTAGATCAATGAACTCCCTCTCCGCAGCTTTTGCGTAAAGAACATAGCCGCGCTCCGCGACCAATTGTATCGACTTTAGTTTCGACTGGGCGGTAGCTTCATATTCACCTATCGATTTGGCAGAACTCCATCCATAGAAGGCAATCGCGCCATTTATTGCCGTAACTATAAGACCTGCCGCAACCATCCAGAAATCGGCATTCGAAGGCTTCACCAACATTTTCTTCGGTGCCATTTTGTCTCCCCGCGATAAAGAGAATATCCCTGACTTAACGGTTTCATCATCACATGCTCAATATTGAATACGCCGCCTATTCCCTCATGCCGTTGGCAACTCAGCTTCCAGCGGCTTTTCTTTCCGGAAGCGGCTGACTCCAAGAACGCTGAATCCGATTACGTTCCCTTGAGCATCCAGACGCGCCATCACCGCATCGTTCGCCGTTTCCCTTTCATAGCCCACAGCATCGGAGAAGCGCACTTCCAGGAAGTCAGCTTCGGCGTCGAACCATAATTTTATCCGCTTTAGCACTTGTCTTCTGCCCTCTACCCTGTATTTTCTGTCATTGCGAGGCGCGAAGCGCCGTGGCAATCCAGAAGTCACAAACGAAAGCTTTTCCCTATGACTCCTGGATTGCTTCGCCTTCGGCTCGCAATGACGATTCTGTCCTCCATCATACCCGGACCACTTTCCCCGGGTTCATCAGATTATGCGGATCGAGCGCCAGTTTGACGGCGCGCATGACGCTGACCGCCTCGCCATGTTCGGCCTGCATGAAAGGAAGCTTGCCATAGCCGATGCCATGTTCGCCGGTGCAGGTGCCATCCATCGCCAGCGCGCGCAGAATGAGGCGTTCGTTAAACGCCTTGCAGCGCGCCACTTCTTCCGGATTGTCCGGGTCAAAAATCAGCAGCGTATGGAAATTGCCATCGCCGACATGGCCGATAATCGGCGCTTCGATGCCGCTGGCGTTCAGATCGCGTTTGGTTTCCGCGATACATTCGGCCAGGCGCGAGATCGGCACACACACATCGGTCGGCATCCCCTTTTTGCCCGGATACATGGCAAGCGAGGCGTAATAGGCGGTGTGGCGCGCCTCCCACAATTTGGTGCGGGCCTCGGTTTTCGTCGCCCAGTCAAACGCGCCGCCGCCATGTTCCGCCGCTATTTCGCCAAAGCGTTGCGCCTGTTCGCGCACGCCCGCTTCGGTGCCGTGAAATTCCAGAAACAGTGTCGGCTGTTCCACCAGATCAAGGCCGGAATATTTGTTGATGCCGGCGACCGAAATTTCATCGATCAGTTCGATGCGCGCCACCGGCAGGCCGGACTGGATCGTGGCGATGGTGGCGTTGACCGCGCTTAATATATCTGGGAAGCGGCAGGTGGCGGCCGAAATCGCCTCGGGCACCGGGTGCAGCTTCACCGTCACTTCGGTGATAACGCCGAGCGTGCCTTCGGAGCCGGTAAACAGCCGGGTCAGATCATAGCCGCTGGAGCTTTTACGCGCCCGGCGCGCCGTGCGCACCACGCGGCCATCGGCCATCACCACCGTCAGGCCCAGCACATTTTCACGCATCCCGCCATAGCGCACCGCATTGGTGCCTGAGGCGCTGGTCGCCGCCATGCCGCCCAGCGTGGCGTCGGCGCCGGGATCAATCGGAAAGAACAGACCCGTGTCGCGGATATATTCATTAAGGGTTTTGCGGGTGACGCCGGCCTCGACCACGCAATCGCCATCTTCGGCATTCACCGACAGGATTTTATTCATGCCGGTGAGGTCAATACACACGCCGCCGTGTACCGCCGCCACATGCCCTTCAAGCGAGGTGCCCGCGCCAAACGCAATGACCGGCGTCGCGTGTGCCGCGCAGATGCGCACGATCTCAACAACCTCATCGGTGGACTGGGCGAACACCACCGCGTCAGGCGATTGCGGGGCGTGATAGGACTCATCCTTGCCATGCTGTTCGCGCACCGCAGCCGATGTGGACAGGCGCGCGCCAAAGCGGGCCCGCAGCAGATCTATCGCATCCTGGTTTCTTGCCGGTTCGGCCATTTTTGGCCCCCATTATTTATGATCTATCCGCTTTCAGGCCATTTGCCTGTCCGGATAAATCGGGTTTGACCCGCATCTTAGCAGACGATTAACCAGTTCGCAGCCACTATCCGGCTTTCCCTGTTAGCCGGAATCGCCTATGTCCACCACCCAAACCGCCCCCATCCAGCTTCCCGCGGGTCTGTCCATACTGCCGGACACGCGCATCAATGTGCCATTTTACTTTGAGCCGGTGGTTACCCTGGGTTCTGTGAATATCGGCCAGAATGTGCGGATCGGCCGCAACAGCTTCCTGAATGAGGGGGTAATCCGGGAACACACGGTCATCGGGCGTTATTGCTCGATGGGGCGCAAGGTCACCATCGCCGCCCCGCATCATCCACTGAATTATATGACGACGCATCTTGGCCTGCTGGCCGCGAGCGACCAGGGTGCGCCCAACCCGGACCGGGAGGATGGATTGCGCGAAACCCATATCGGCAATGATGTCTGGATTGGCGATAATGTGTTTATCAAGCGCGGCGTACAAATTGGCGACGGCGCGGTCATCGGCGCAACGGCGGTGGTCACCAAAGACGTGCCCCCCTACGCCATCATGGCGGGGGTTCCCGCCCGGCTGTTGCGCTACCGCTTTGACGAGGCCATACGGGCGCGCCTGATCCGGGCGGCCTGGTGGAAATTGCCGGAAGCCTGTCTCGGCGCGCTGCCCTTGCGCGATGTCGCCGCCACGCTGGAAATACTGGAACGCAGCGCCCCGCCCGCGGACCCGGTCAATTATACCAGAGTGCCGCCATTGGCCTGATCAGGGCTGATATTGCCGGAAAGTCACATGCATAGTAGATTGGCCTGAATAACAGGTATGGAGCCATCACTATGACGCAGGCCGTTTTCGAAGCTGAGCCCATCGAGATCACCGGGCAGTCGGTACAGCCCGAATGGATCGATTATAACGGCCATATGAATGTGGCCTTTTATGTGCTGGCCTTTGACAAAGCGCTCGACAAGATATTTGACATGCTGGATATCGGCGTAGCCTATGTGGAACGCACGGGAGACTCGGCCTTTGTTCTGCAAAACCATGTCGCCTATCTGGCGGAACTGAAACTGCATGACCCGATCCGGGTGACGTTTCAACTGCTGGATTGGGACGCCAAAAGAGTGCATTATTTCATGCATATGTATCACGCCACCGAAGGCTTTCTGGCCGCAACCGCCGAACAGGTGATGATGCATGTCAGCCTGCTAACCCGGCGCTCGTCGCCCTTCCCGGCAGAGGCGCAGGCGAAATTGGCGGCCATGCTGGAGGCGCACCGCAGCCTGCCCCGTCCGGACAGTGCCGGGGCCAGTATCGGCATCCGCCGCAAGATTTCTGCATGAAACCAGCTGGATGGATGGCCGGGGCCGCGCTGATGCTGACTGCGCTATGCCAAACGAATATTGCAATGGCCGCCTGCGGCGACCCTCCTGCGCCCGGCGTCAATTGGGGACGCTGCTATATGGAGGAACAAAATCTTGACGGAGCCGCGCTGGCTAGCGCTAATCTGCGCGAAACGCGCTTCAACCGCTCCAATCTTATCGGGGCGGATTTGAGTAAAGCCGATGCGCGCCGCGCCAAGTTCGTTTCCGCTGATCTGACCGGGGCGCGCCTTGACGGGGCGGACTTACGTGAAACGGATTTTACCCGTGCCGTCCTTCGTAATGCGCAACTGCACAGTGCAGATTTTCGCCGCGCCCGTCTGTTCCGGGCCGATTTGCGCGGCGCGGACCTGACCGGCGCCAAGCTGGAACTGGCCGATTTGCTCAATGCCGATTTATCCGGCGCCATCTGGACCAATGGCAAGCAATGCGGGCCCCAGTCCATCAGCCAGTGTAAGTAACAGGCGAAATCCGCCCCCGCCGCATGCTAGAATGCGCCATGACCAAACTTGATTCTGCTCCACCATACAGCTTGCAGACGCCGGCCTATCTTGACGGCCTGAATGCCGTGCAGCGCGAGGCGGTGGAGGCGCTGGACGGCCCGCTGCTGGTGCTGGCAGGCGCGGGCACCGGCAAGACCCGGGTGCTGACCACGCGCATCGCGCATATATTGTGGATGCGGCGCGCTTTTCCATCGCAAATACTTGCAGTCACATTCACCAACAAGGCCGCACGCGAAATGCAGGAACGGGTTGGCGCGCTGATCGGCGGCGCGGTGGAGGGGATGCCCTGGCTCGGCACGTTTCATTCCATTGGCGCAAAAATTCTGCGCCGCCATGCCGAACTTGCGGGGCTTAGCGCCAATTTCACCATTCTGGATACGGACGATCAGATACGCCTGCTGAAGCAATTGCTGAGCGCGGCCGATATTGACGACAAGCGCTGGCCGGCGCGTTCACTGGCGGCGCTGATCGACCGGTGGAAAAATCAGGGCCTGACACCGGAAAAAATACCGGAAGCGGATTCGTTCAGCTTTGCCAATGGCAAAGGCCGCGAGCTATACGCCGCCTATCAAGCCCGGCTGAAAGTATTAAACGCGGTTGATTTTGGCGATCTGCTGCTGGAATGCCTGAACCTGTTACAGCACAATCCCGGCGTGCTGGCCCAATATCAGGAACGTTTCAAATATATTCTGGTGGATGAATATCAGGACACCAATGTCGCGCAATATCTGTGGTTGCGCCTGCTGGCGCAGGGGCGGCGCAATATCTGCTGTGTCGGGGATGATGATCAATCCATCTATGGCTGGCGCGGGGCCGAGGTCGGAAATATTTTGCGCTTTGAAAAAGATTTTCCCGGCGCGCACATTGTCCGGCTGGAACAGAATTACCGCTCGACACCCAATATTCTGGCTGCGGCCTCCGGTATGATTGCCGCCAATGAAGGGCGCCTGGGAAAAACTCTGTGGACGGATCATAGTGACGCCGGGGAGAAAATTCAGATATTCGGTGTATGGGACGGGGCCGAGGAAGCCCGCATCATCGGTGAACAGGTGGAGCAATTACAGCACGGGGCCTGCCGCCTGAACGATATGGCCATTCTGGTGCGGGCCGGCCGCCAGACCCGTGAGTTCGAAGAACGTTTTCTTACCCTTGGAATCCCCTACCGGGTGGTTGGCGGCCCCCGATTTTACGAGCGCATGGAAATACGCGACGCCATCGCCTATCTGCGGGCCATCGCGCAACCGAATGACGATCTGGCGTTTGAACGTATCATCAACAAACCCAAACGGGGCATTGGCGACGCGGTGTTACAAAAACTGCACCAAACGGCGCGGTCGCAGAATATTCCGCTGACGCGCGCAATGGATCTGCTTCTGGAAACAGATGAACTGCCCGCACGCAGCCGCAATCCGCTGCGTTCACTGTCCGGGGATTTCAACCGCTGGCGCGGTATGCTGGCGCATACAGATCATCCGCAACTGACACAGATTGTTCTGGATGAAAGCGGCTATACGGCCATGCTGAAAGCCGACCGCTCGCCCGATGCGCCGGGCAGGCTGGAAAATCTCAAGGAGCTGGTGAACGCCCTGGAGGCGTTTGAAAATCTTGGCGGCTTTCTGGAGCATGTTTCGCTGGTAATGGAAAATCAGCAATCCGGGTCCGATGACCGCATCAATATCATGACCCTGCATAGCGCCAAGGGCCTGGAGTTTCGCAGCGTTTTTCTGCCGGGCTGGGAGGAAGGCCTGTTCCCCAGTCAGCGCAGCATGGATGAAAATGGAACACCGGGCCTGGAGGAAGAACGCCGTCTGGCCTATGTCGGCATCACACGCGCGCGTGAACGGGCGCGGATTTTTTATGCCGCAAACCGGAGAGTATATAATTTATGGCAATCGGCGCTGCCGTCACGGTTTATCAGCGAGTTGCCGCCAGATACCGTCAGCATACAGACGGCACAGGGCGTTTATGGCGGAGGTATGCGCGAATCCGCCACGGCGTTTGCGCAAAATTATGACACGCCAGGATGGCAGCGCATGCAGGCCGCCAACAGGCAGCCGCGCAACATGACGATAGAGGCACGGGCACACACCGCACGCAAACCAGTTGAAGATGTCTGTGAATTTGAAATGGGTGCGCGGGTGTTTCACAGCAAGTTCGGCTATGGCCACGTCACCGGCGTCGATGGCGACAAGCTGGAAATTGAATTTGAGAAGGCCGGCCGCAAGCGTGTGATCGGCGCATTTGTGCAATTGGCCTGATCCATGGCGCCCGGTCTATTTCAGGCGACAATGATCTTGCCGGCTTTTGCGGCGCTTAGCGTTGCAGATCTGCTGGAGGGGCTTGAAGCGCCGCAATCCCTGTCTGTTACCGCATTTGAAATTTCCGGTACGGATGAATTTACCGTGCAGGCGCTTTATGGCGAAGCCTTATCAGGCGCTGATTTACAGCAGCTGATCGCACCCCTGATCGCCGCACTGCAAATCGCCATGCCGCAGATCACCATCACCGCATTGGAAAATCGCGACTGGGTGGCGCAATCGCTGGCTGATCTGCCCCCTATTGTGGCGGGAAGATTTTTTATTGCAGGCGCGCATGGCCTGGAACGGGCGCCCTGCGCTTCGATCCGCCTGCATGTTGAGGCGGGTCAGGCATTTGGCACCGGTCATCATGAAACAACATTTGGCTGTCTGCTGGCGCTGGACATGCTGGCGCGGCGGCGGCGTTTTTCTCATGTGCTGGATCTGGGGTGCGGCACCGGCGTGCTGGCCATGGCGGCGGCGAAACTGTGGCGGCGCTCTGTCTACGCCAGCGATATTGATCCTTTGGCCACCCGGATTGCCCGTGAAAATGCGATTGGCAATGGGCTGGCGGCATTTATGCATCCTGTGACGGCAAGCGGATTTTCGCATCCCGCCATCACCGCCGCCGCCCCCTTTGATCTGATCTTTGCCAATATTTTGGCGCGCCCGTTAATGCGCCTGTCGCACGATGTAGCGCGCCATGTCAGCCCCGGCGGATATGTGATCCTTTCCGGACTGCTGCGCACCCAGGAGGCCGCGGTGCGCAGCGCCTACCGCACGCAGGGGCTGTTTCTGGAGAGGCGTTTTTTACGCAATGAATGGTCTACTTTACTTCTCCGCAAACCAGAAATGCGATAGGGTGGGGTTATGGATATGGCCCCGACATTACCCGAACTGGACGCACGCCTGGCGCTGCTGCGGGCGGAGCTTGCCCGGCGCGGGCTTGCCGGATTCATGGTGCCGCGCGCCGATGCGCATCAGGGCGAATATGTTCCCCCGCATGATGCGCGCCTGGCCTGGCTGACCGGCTTTACCGGATCGGCGGGTATCGCCGTGATCATGCGGGACAAGGCGGCAATTTTTATTGATGGACGTTATACGCTGCAGGTGCACGATGAGGTGAACACCAGCCTGATCACGCCGCTGCCGGTTATGGAACAGCCGCCCGAAGACTGGGTCGCAAAAAATCTGAATAGCGGGGACCGGCTGGGCTATGATCCCTGGCTGCATACGCAAGATGGCGTGTCGCGCCTGCAATCCGCCTGCGCAAGGGCCGGGGCGCTGCTTGAGGCGTGTACGGATAATCCTTTGGATGCCGTATGGGCGGAGCAGCCGCCCCCGCCCAAGGCGCCGGTTACGCCCTACCCGCTTGCATATGCCGGCGAGGAATCCGCGTCAAAACGCGGGAAAATCGCCGCCGTGATCGCCAGCGCACAGGCGGACGCCACGGTTCTGACCATGCCGGATTCCATTGCCTGGCTGCTGAATATTCGCGGCGGGGACGTAACACATTCGCCGCTGCCGCTGTCATTTTTAATTCTGCATACGGACGGGCGCGGCGAATTGTTTCTTGATCCGGATAAAATCAGCGATGGCCTGGCGGCGCATCTGGGCAGCCAGGTGGCGCTGCTTAATCCGGCGCAGCTTGGGCCGACGCTGGATGATCTTGGAAAGAATGCAAAACGGGTGTTGCTGGAAACCGGAACCGCCGCCGCGTGGATTTACGGCCGCCTATCAACTGCGGGTGCAAAAATTGTTCCGGGCAATGATCCCTGCGCCCTGCCCAAAGCGCGGAAGAACGCGATTGAAATTGCGGGCATAAAGCAGGCGCATATTCGCGACGGTGCGGCACTGTGCAACTTTCTGGCCTGGCTGGATCTGACGGCTGCGAAAGGCGGGCTGGATGAAATTACGGCATCCGATAGGCTGGAAACATTCCGCAAGGCGACCGGGTGTTTGCGCGATCTAAGCTTTCCCACCATTTCAGGCGCGGGGCCAAATGGCGCCATTGTGCATTACCGGGCCAATCCGAAAAGCAACCGCAAGCTGGAACCGGGCAGTCTTTATCTTCTGGATTCCGGCGCGCAATATCTGGATGGCACTACCGATGTCACCCGCACCATCGCCATTGGCGCACCGGCGGCGGAACAACAGGACCGCTTTACCCGTGTACTGAAAGGCCATATCAATCTCGCCACCATTAAATTTCCCAGGGGCGTAACCGGCGCGCATCTGGATGTGCTGGCGCGCGCGGCGCTGTGGAAAGCGGGCCTTGATTATGATCACGGCACCGGTCACGGCGTTGGCTGCTATCTGAGTGTGCATGAAGGCCCGCAAAGCATTTCGCGCCGCCCGAACAGCGTAGCACTGGAACCCGGCATGATCCTTTCCAATGAGCCCGGCTATTACAAGCAGGGCGCATATGGCATTCGCATCGAAAATCTGGTGCTGGTGAGCGAACCGCAAATACCTGCGCATGGCGAGCGCGAAATGATGGCGTTTGAATCGCTTACGCTGGCGCCGATTGATGTGCGGCTCGTGGCGCGCGAATTATTGAATGATGAAGAGGCGGCGTGGCTGAACGCCTATCACGCGCAGGTGCGCGAAACCCTGATGCCGCTCGTGGATGTGCAAACCCAGGCCTGGCTGGCCAACGCCACGCGGGCGATTTAAGCCCCAATCAGCGCCAGCCATTCCTCTTCAGTGAGCACCTTCAGGCCGAGTTCATTTGCCTTTTTCAGTTTTGATCCCGCATCCGCCCCGGCTACGACATAATCCGTTTTTGCCGAGACCGACCCCGCCACCTTGGCGCCCAGGCTTTGCGCGCGCGCCTTGGCTTCATCACGCGACATTTTTTCGAGACTGCCGGTGAACACCACGGTCTTGCCCGCAACCGGAGAGCTTGAAGCAGGCGCTACAAAATCCTGCACCGTAATAATTTTCAGCAGCGCGTTAATGGCCGTCATAATGCGTTCTTCGGAAAAAAATTCGATCACGGATCTGGCCAGCGTTTCACCAATGCCATCAATGGAAAGCAGATCATAATAGGCCGTATTTACCGGATCGGCGGCGGCTTTCGCAGCCTGAAGCAGATTTTCATATGAATGATAATGCCGCGCCAGCAACCGCGCATTATTCTGCCCCACATGGCGGATGCCCAGCGCATATATAAAACGCTCCAGCGATATTTCACGGCGCGCCGCGATGGCGCTGAACAGATTGGCGGCGGATAATTCTCCCCACCCTTCCTGATCGCGCAATGGTTTGGCCTGTGTTGCATCACGCGCCTGCAATGTAAAAATATCCGCAAAATCCCTGATCAGGCCTTGCTCATAAAAAAAAGCAATCTGCTTTTCACCCAGACCTTCAATGTCAAATGCGTCGCGGCTGACAAAATGCCGCAAGCGCTCCACCGCCTGCGCCGGGCACAATGCGCGGTTGGGACAGCGCCACACCGCGTCTTCCCTGCCGGTCTTTGCATCCACTTCGCGCACCGCCTGGCTGCCGCAAGCGGGGCAAATGGAAATAAATTCATAGGGCGCCAAACCAGCGGGCCTCTGGTCCAGCACCACCGACACTATTTGCGGAATGACATCGCCCGCGCGCTGCACGATAACCGTATCGCCGATGCGCACATCCTTGCGCCTGATTTCATCTTCATTATGCAGGCTGGCATTGGACACCACAACGCCGCCAACGGTGACCGGTTTCAATTTCGCCACCGGCGTCAGCGCGCCGGTTCGGCCAACCTGAATTTCAATCGCTTCCAGCATGGTCTGCGCCAGTTCCGCCGGAAACTTATGCGCTATCGCCCATCGCGGCGAATTGGAACGGCTGCCAAGCCTGTCCTGCAAATCTATCCGGTTCACTTTATACACCACGCCATCAATGTCATAACCCAGTGACGCACGCGCTGCTTGCAGACGCGCATAAACGGCCAGCATCTCATCAAGTGATTTGCACAGGCGCATTTCCGGATTGACCGGCAGTCCCCACTGTCTGAACCGGCCGATCATTTCCATCTGGGTGTCCGCCGGCAATGTGCTTGCCTCGCCCCAGGCATAGGCGAAAAACCGCAAGGGCCGCGCGGCGGTAATTGCGGGATCAAGCTGGCGCAAGCTGCCCGCCGCAGTGTTGCGCGGATTCATGAAGGCTGGTTTGCCGCTGGCAATCTGCTGCGCGTTAAGCTGCGCAAAATCTTCGGCTGATATATAAATTTCACCGCGCACATCAATGATACCGGGAACATCATCGCCCCGCAGCCGCTCCGGTATGTCGCGCAGGGTGCGCAAATTCTGTGTAATATTTTCGCCTGTTATCCCATCGCCGCGCGTTGCGCCGGATACAAACAGGCCGTTTTCATAGCGCAGGGTTGCGGACACGCCATCGATTTTGGGTTCCGCGGTGAAATGCAGCGGCGCATCGGGCGCGAGCCCCAGAAACTTTCGCGTGCTTTCGCAATAATCCATCACATCCGCATCGCTGAATGCATTGTTGAGCGACAGCATGGGCCGGGCATGGGTGCTTTTCTCAAACCCCTCCAGAACCGGAGCGCCAACCCGCAGACCGGGACTATCGGCGCGCTGTAAATGTGGAAATCGCGTCTCTATCGCGCTATTGCGCCGGCGCAGCGCGTCATATTCCGCATCGGAAATAACCGGCGCGTCCTGCCGGTGATACCGCACATCATGCGCCGCAATTTCGCGGCCCAACCACGCCAGTTCCGCCTTTGCCTGCGTCTCGTTCAATTCCTCAACCGGAATTTTTCCGGTGCGTGTCACCGCGCAGCCCCGGCGATCATCAAACTGTCGGCGGCGGCGCGGGCCGCGTCAGTGACTTCTGCGCCGGCCAGCATACGGGCAATTTCTTCGCGCCGGGATGCGGCGTCCAGAATCTCAACCGAGGTGGTGGTGGATGCTTCGCCTTTGGCGCTGATGCGTTTTTGCACCCGCCAATGCGCCGTGCCGCGCGCCGCCACCTGCGGAGAATGGGTGACGACCAGAACCTGCGCGCCGCCGGCCAGGCGCGCCAGCCGGTCACCAATCGCATCGGCCACGGCGCCGCCCACGGCGCTGTCCACTTCGTCAAACACCATAACGCGGCCATTGGCGGATTTTGCCAGCACCATACGCAGCGCCAGCATGAAGCGCGAAAGCTCCCCCCCGGACGCAATCTTGATCAGCGGCCCCGGATTGGCGCCCGGATTTGTCGCCACCTGAAATTCCACCCGGTCAATCCCTTCGGGCCTACGATCCGATCCTTCCAGCGGCATGATCAGGGTTTTGAAAACGGCCTTTTCCAGCTTGAGCGGCGCAAGCTCTTTTTTCACGGCCTTGTCCAGCCGGGCGGCGCACGCCAGGCGCGCATCATGCAGGCGCGCCGCGATAGCATCATAGGCGGCAATGGCCGCGTTATGCTGCTGCTCCAGCATATCGAGGCGCGAACTTCCCGCATCAATCAGCGCCAACTGGTCCGCGATCCGCTGCTGCAATTTTGGTAAATCATCTATCGGCACATGGTGCTTGCGCGCAGCCGCCCGCAGGGCGAACAGGCGCGTTTCAAAATTTTCAAGCTGCCGGGGATCATATTCCGTGCTGGCCAGAACATATTCCAGCTGAGCGCGCGCCTCCATCGCATCCGACGCCGCACTGGCCAATGCGCCCAGCGCCGCATCCAGACGCCCCACGGATTTCTCCGCGACACGTTCAATGCGGCGCAAGGCCGAAACCAGCAATGCTTCCGCGCCATTGCCCTCCGCCGTCAGCGCGCTTAATGCGGCGTTCATTTCTTCGGTCATTTTTTCGGAATGCATCATCAGGCTGCGCGCCGCGGCCAGTTCGTCTTCTTCACCGGGTTTGGGCGCGAGTTCGGCCAGTTCATTCAACACATGACGCAGATAATCTTCTTCCGTCTGGGCCTTTTCCAGATCGGCGCGGGCCCGGGAAAGCGCCTCGCCGGTTTGCTGCATGTCACGATGTGCAGCGCGAGCCAGCGTCAGATCGGCCCCCAGATTACCAAAAGCATCCAGCATTGCGCGGTGCCCGCCGGCATTCAGCAATCCGCGATCATCATTTTGACCATGCACCTCTATCAGCAGATCGCCAACGGTGCGCAGCAGCCCCGCACTCACCGCCTGGTCATTGATGAAAGCGCGGCTGCGGCCATCGGCGGAAATCACCCGCCTGAGAATAAGCGTATCGCCTGCCTCGATCCCCTGTTCCAGCAGAATGCCCGTAACGGGGTGGGCCTGCGGCACATTAAATTCGGCGCTGGCGACGGCCTGATCGCAACCTTTGCGGATCATGGCGCTTTCTGCGCGCGCGCCGGTGGCCAGCCCAAGCGCGTCCAGCAGGATGGATTTACCCGCACCGGTTTCCCCGGTCAGCACGGTCAGGCCCCCTGCAATCTGCAAATCCAGCCGGTCGATCAAAACCAGATTGCGTATTGATATGCCAACCAGCATGCAGTCACTCTCTCATGGCCAGACGCCGGAGTTAGCTTATCCCGCTAAAGGCCTTGCTGATCCAGGATTTTTTGTTTTCTGCAGGGCGTGCGTCCTTGCCAGTTAGCAGGCTGTAACTGTCCTGATACCAGTCGCTGCCCGGATAGTTGTGGCCCAGAACCGCCGCTGCAGATTGCGCCTCGTCAATAATGCCCAGCGCCACATAGCATTCGGTCAAACGGTGCAGCGCTTCTGGAACATGCGTCGTGGTCTGAAAATATTCAACCACCGCGCGGAAACGGTTGATGGCCGCCAGATATTCATTCTGCTTCAGATAGTACCGGCCTATTTCCATTTCCTTGCCTGCCAGATGATCATTGGTAAGATCAATCTTCAGGCGCGCATCGCGGGCGTAATCACTGGTTGGAAACCGGCGCACCACTTCGGTCAGCGCACGCAAGGCTTCGGCGGTTATTTTCTGGTCGCGGCCAATATCTGAAATCTGCTCATAATAGGATACGGCCACCAGATAATAGGCATAGACGACATCACGATTACCCGGATGCAGCGAGATAAAACGCTGCGCCGCCAAAATCGCCTTATCATATTCATTGATCTGATAGTTGGAATAGGCCGCCATCAGCATGGCGCGGCGCGCCCAGATGGAATAAGGATGCTGCCGCTCCACTTCATCAAACTGTTCCGCCGCCTGGAAATAGCGCCCCTTCTGCAATTCCGCCATGGCGGTATTGTAGATTTCCTCCACGGGCCGTTCGATATATTTGGCTTCCTTCGCACCGACACCGGCACAGCCCGTCAGGACAACTACCAAGCCTATAACCGTCAGCAGACCGTGAATATGCGCCTTAAATCTGTTGAAAGCCACGTTCGCTCCACCTGTCCCATAAATTTCCGTCATACCTGACTGAATTTAGATCATTTAGCGCCGCAACGCCAATAATGCCTGTCAGGCATATAGGACAATCACCGATGGATGGCAAGATTGTGGCGTTTATCCGCGCGCGGCGCGGCGCAGCCTGGCAGGCGCGGCAGCAGGAGACGGATAAGAAACGCCTTGCGGCGCTTCCACATATTCCCAGGCCTGCGGCGTGTTGAACAGGGCCCGCAGCAATTTATTGTTCAGGCCATGCCCCGCGCGGCTGGCTTCAAAGCGGCCCAGAACGGGTGCCCCTGCCTGATACAGATCGCCGATCGCGTCCAGGATTTTATGGCGCACAAATTCGTCGCTAAAGCGCAAGCCCCCGTCATTCAGGATCGATTCGCCATCCAGCACAATGGCGTTCGTCAAAGAGCCGCCAAGCGCAAGCCCCAATGACTTCAGATGCTCGACTTCATGTAAAAAGCCAAATGTGCGCGCAGGCGCAATTTCGGTTTTGAAATTTCCGTCTGACAGTTCAAAACTGAATGACTGCCTGCCAATAATGGCCGCCGGAAACTGAATTTCGAAAGCGAAGGCGCTGCCATCATAGGGCGACAGGCTGGCCCATTTGCCTTCCTCTTCCACGCGAACCGTTTCACGGACACGCAGGTAGCGGCGGCGCACCGGCAGCCGGGTAATGCCCGCGCATTCCAGCAGCATGACAAAGGGGCTGGCGCTTCCATCCAGGACAGGCAGTTCCGGCCCATCCAGATCGACACGGGCATTATCAATGCCGCAGCCATAAAATGCGGCCATCAGATGTTCAACCGTTGCAACCGAAATTCCGGCCTGATTTGTCAGTGTGCTTCCAAGCTGCGTGCTGCTTATATTTTTAAAGCAGGCCTGAATGCAGATATCCGCGTCGCGCAAACCATCTGTACCGGCCAGGTCAATCCGGCGAAAAGTGATGCCGCTACCCGCTTCGGCCGGATAGACGGTGAAACGCACCTGCTTGCCGGTATGCAGGCCAATGCCTGCACATCCAATGCGATTACGCAGCGTTGTCTGGAACACCCCCGCGCCGTCCTGTTTTTGCCCGTCCTGCCGCTGGGTGCGCAAAGTTGATAAAACTACTGCGCCGCGCTGTGCTTCACTCACCCCGTACTCCAATTCCTCTGCCCCTGCTTAATCCGCCCACACTCATATCCGCCCATACTCAAACTGGTGGAAATAGCGCTTCAAGCGAATCATTCCTAAAAATGGCAGTTCATGGGTAGCAATTGCCGCTAACAAGCTCAAATCACTCTTTGTTACCCATTGTTACTGCACCAAGCCGGCGGGACTTAGTTCGCAGTCCTGCGTAAAAAGGCAGGAATATCCAGATCACCGGAATTATCCGGCTTGCTGGCAGGTTCCAGTTTGGCCGCAAACCTGTCCTGAAGCTGCGCCCCACCTTGTTTGGCCCCCGGCGCTGGTTTGGCCGGTTGCTCATTGCGCGCCGCCTTGCGTCCAAACAGGCCGATGCGCGCCAGCAGATTGGGTCCATTGCGGCTGGCGGCCTCCTGGCGATGCGGAACAAGAGGTTCACGGGCCGCCACGATGGGCGCCTTAGCTGCGGGTTGAGCCGCGCGGGGAGTAATGAAAGCATCCGCCGCTATGGTTTTCGCCAATGAATCAACCGGGTCTGCTGCCCCCATGGAAATCGGAGTCTGCGCCACTGCGTCGGCTGTGGCATCAATCACAGTCACACTAGCGGGCGCATCCGCCGGAATTTCCGATGCCGCAACATCAAGACTGGGCAATACTGGCTGTTCCGGTGTGACAGCAGCCGTGGCAGCAGAAACGGCCGCGGCAGGCATCTCGTTCACCCCCTTTTCCGGCACAGCCTGACGCATGGCTTTTTCACTGCGCACCCCTGTGGCAACCACCGAGACCCGCATTTTACCTTCAAGGGTCGGATCGAAAGTCGAACCGACAATGATATTGGCATCGGGGTCAACCTCGGCGCGCACACGGTTGGCGGCTTCGTCCACTTCGTACAGGGTCAGATCAGAACCGCCGATAATATTGATCAGAACGCCTTTTGCCCCGGTCATAGACACATCTTCCAGCAGCGGATTGGAAATGGCCGCTTCGGCCGCGTCATTGGCGCGGGTTTCGCCGGACGCCTCGCCGGTTCCCATCATGGCCGTACCCGCGCCGCCCATGACAGCGCGCACATCGGCAAAGTCGAGATTGATCAGGCCGGGCGCGACCATCAAATCGGTGATGCCGCCCACCCCGGAAAACAGCACCTGATCGGCCATGGCGAAGGCTTCGGCAAATGTCGTCTTGGCATTGGCGACACGAAACAGATTCTGGTTTGGAATGACCAGCAGCGTATCGACAAATTTTTCCAGTTCCGCCAGCCCCTGCTCTGCGATACGCATGCGCCGCGTGCCTTCAAACTGAAACGGCTTGGTGACGACGGCAACGGTCAGAATGCCCATATCCCGGGCCGCCTTGGCGATAACGGGTGCCGCCCCGGTTCCTGTGCCGCCACCCATGCCTGCGGTGACGAACACCATATGCGCGCCGGACAGATGGTCACAGATTTCCTGCATGGCTTCTTCCGCAGCCGCACAGCCAACTTCCGGATGCGATCCGGCCCCCAGCCCCTGGGTTGCGCTTTCGCCCATCTGAATGCGCCGCTGCGCCTTTGATTGCGACAGGGCCTGCGCATCCGTGTTGGCGACAACGAATTCGACGCCCTCCAGACCGCTTTCGATCATATTGTTGACGGCATTTCCGCCGGCGCCGCCAACGCCGAAAACCGTAATACGCGGCTTCAGTTCATACATTTCGGGAACACTCAGATTGATAGTCATGTTTAACCCTCCTAAGGCTGTCCTTGTTTTCACCGGCAGGTCTGCACCTGTGGCGACAGTTCAAAAATTTTCCCGCAGCCATTGCCCGATCCGGGCAACCCGCCCGCCCGGGATCGCTGCCCCTGCTGCATCCATTACGTCACCGGTTTCCAGCGGGCCGCTCATGGCGAATCCGATTAACCCGGCAGCGGTCGCATATTCCGGCCCCTGTGAAGCGTCCGGCAGGCCAAGCAACCGGATCGGCCGGCCCAGTCTCGTCTGACTGTTAAGAATGTCGGCCGTCAATTCACGCACCCCGGCCAATTGGCTGGCGCCGCCAGTCAGGACCACGCGGCGCCCGGCAACTTCGCGCAGCCCGCTGGCCGTCAGGCGTTCGCGCGCCAGTTCCAGGATTTCTTCCAGCCGTGGCTGGATGATGCCATTCAGAATCGAACGCGGAACATGATTGGCGGTTTCGCGGTCTTCCTCGCCCAGGCGCGGGACATCAATCATATCGCGTTCATCGGACGGGCTGACCGACGCACTGCCATACAGCGCCTTGACCCGTTCCGCCGTCGCCGGGCTGCATGAAAGGCCCAGCGCAATATCATTGGTGACATGCACACCCCCAATGGGAACACTGTCGAGATGCACCATATTGCCGCCTGCAAATACCGCAATGCTCGTTAGCCCTGCCCCCATGTCAATGCAGGTGACCCCCAGATCGGTTTCATCTTCGACCAGGCAGGCCAGGCCGCTGGCATAGGGCGAAGCAACCAGCGCGGCCACCTCCAGATGGCAGCGCTCCACACACAAAGCCAGATTTCTGATGGGCCCCGATGCCGCGGTGACGAAATGCAGACTGGCGCCAAGGCGATCACCGAACATCCCGCGCGGATCCGGAATGCCCTTGTGCCCATCCAGCGAATATCCAACCGGAATGGCGTGGATCAGTTCCCCCTCCAGATCGCTGACCCGGATCTGCGCCTGACGCAGCACTTTTTTCACATCCTGTTCGCGCACCTCGGGTGTTGGGACCGCAATTTCCGATGTCATCATATGGCTGGCCGGCTGACCGCAGCTCAAATTGACAATGACCCTGCGCACGGTTTCGCGCGCCATGCGCTCTGCCATTTCAACCGCCGCCCGGATGGAGCGTTCGGCATCCGCCATGTTCACGATCGCGCCCGCCTTTACGCCACGGCTTTCATGATGCCCGACGCCCAGAATACGCGGACGCGGCGGGTGCCCGGCACGGCCGGTTTCCAGGCGGGCGATCAGACAACTGACCTGCGAAGTGCCAATATCGAGACCGGCGATGATACCGTTACGGGCCGGTTGCATGTTATGCATTACTCCAGAAAATATTTTGCGGCTTCAGCGCCGCCTCGCGCTCCGGCCCGGCAGCCTTGCGCACCGCGCCCTGGGTCAGGCGCACCACCACACGGTTGGCCAGCCGCAAATCCACCAGTTCGACATCGCGCCCCAGAAGACCATTATTTTCTTCATAGCGCGCCAGTTTGCGCCAGGCCTTCAATGCGTCATGTTCCGGCAGGCGGACATCAATGCCGTCTTTCAGACGCAAATTCCAGCGGCGCTCACCTACGCGAACGGCAGCGGCGACGCGGGCCTGCAATTGCGGTTCTGCGGCCAGCAGCGCAATCAATTCACCCGCTGCTTTTGGAGCGCCCTTCCCTACAATCAGGGGCAGATCAGGATATTCGGGAACATCCTTTTCCGTGATTTCCACGCCGCCGCGGTCAACCAGCACCATTTTACCGTTCCTCTGCCAGATCGCCACCGGATGACGCTCTATTAATTCGATATGCAGCCCATCCGGAAGGTTGCGCGATACGCGCACCTCCTGCGCCCAGGGCAGCGCGGCAAGCCGGCTATGAACGCCTGCAAGATCGATATGCAGTATCGAATCATTTTTTGAAATATTCAGTGCACGGCGTAACTCCTGCGGGTCAATCTGCACCCGGCCCGCCACCGTGATCGAGCGCACGACAAGCCCGGAATCAGCCAGAATTTGACGCCATAACGCGCCGGCCTGCCCGCCAAACCCGCCCATGCCGGTTGCGTAGAGCAGTGCAGAACCGGTTACGCCAATCAGCGCAAAAACCATTCCGCCAACAAGAGCAATGCGCCGGAATTTCCGGACGGGCTCCCTGGAATGGCGCGGCATGCGGTTTGAGGATTTTGATTTTACCGGTCGCATGAGGCGTCCTCCACCAGCCAACGGCACAGGCTGTTGAACGAAATACCAAGATAGGCGGCCTGTTCAGGAACCAAAGAGGTCGGCGTCATGCCAGGCTGCGTGTTAATTTCCAGAAGATACAGGCCGCCCAGCCCCCCAACGCCGCTGTCATATCTGAAATCGGCGCGGCTGACCCCGCGGCAACCCAGCACGCGATGCGCGCTCAGCGCGACATCCATCGCATGCTGGTACACCGGCGGATCCACTTGCGCCGGGATAACATGCTTTGACCCGCCCTCGGCGTATTTCGCCTCATAATCGTAGAATTTGGTCTGCGGCACAATCTCCGTCACCGCCAGCGCGCGATCGCCCATCACCGCAACGGTCAGCTCAAGCCCCGGAATATAGCGCTCGACAATCACACTATCGCCAAAAGACCAGTCTTTCGACACAAGCTGCGGCGGAGTTTGATTATCCCCCTCGCGGATAATAAACACGCCGACGCTGGAGCCTTCCGTGACCGGCTTCACCACATAAGGCGGCGGCATCGGATGACCTGCGCCCAGCGCATGGCGGTCCATCACCTTGCCTTCCGGACAGGCGATGCCTGCATCATGAAACAGGCGTTTGGCCATCGGCTTGTTCATCGCCGCCGCCGACGCCCGGACGCCGGAATGCGTGTAGGGAATGCGCAATATTTCCAGCAACCCCTGCACACAGCCATCTTCACCCCAGCGGCCGTGCAGCGCATTAAATACAATATCCGGCTTCAACCCCGTCAATGTGGTTGCAAGCGTGCCGTCCACATCCACTTCGCTGACCCGGAAACCCTCAGCCCGCAAGGCTTCGGCGCATTTGGCGCCGGACACAAGGCTGATCTCGCGTTCGGCGGACCAGCCGCCCTTCAGCACTGCGACATGGCGGACGGCGTTCATGCGTCCCCCTTTGTTTCGCCGATGCGCTGAATTTCCCAATGCAGCGCCACACCCGAACTTGCATGCACACGGGCGCGAACCATCTCGCCCAGGCTTTCAAGATCGCCGGCCGTCGCAGTGCCGCAATTAATCAGAAAATTGCAGTGTTTTTCGGATATCATGGCGCCGCCCAGGCGCAAGCCCCGGCATCCGGCCGCGTCAATCAGTTCCCAGGCTTTGCGCCCGCGCGCTTCGGGTTCTGCCGGATTGGCGAATGTGCTGCCGCCGGTACGCGCGCCCACCGGCTGACTGACGCTGCGCTCCGCAGCAATCTCCGACATGCGCGAACTTATTGCCGCTTTGTCTCCCGGCTTTCCGCGCATGGAAATGCGGGTGAGAATGATGCCGGCCGGGAAACCGCTTTTACGGTATCCGAATTCCGCGTCGGCAAATGAAAATGAGTAAAACTTTCCGTTGCGGTCAATGCCTTCGGCGCGCACAAATATATCTTTCATCTCGGCGCCAAATGCGCCTGCGTTCATTTTCGCGGCCCCGCCCATCGCGCCGGGAATGCCGCGCAAAAATTCCAGCCCGGCAAGGCCGGCATCGCGCGCCGCAGACGCCACTTTCACATCCATCGCCGCAGCGCCTGCATGCACCAGGCCATCATCAATATTTATATCGGCAAATCCCGCGCCCAGATGCACGCTTACGCCGCGAATGCCGCCGTCGCGAACAAGCAGATTCGATCCGGCGCCAATGACCGTCACAGGAATTTGATGCGGCAGTGCAGATAAAAATTCCGCAAGATCGCGCGCATCGCTTGGCTCAAAGAAATATTCCGCTGCGCCGCCGGTCCGGAACCAGTTCAGCGGCGCCAGGTCAACGTGCGCCTCCAGCCTGCCCCGCAGTTTCGGCAGCGTGTCCAGCAGTGAAGATGGGTTTATCCGCCGCGCCATCATGCCGCACCTGCCTCAAGATTCGGCGCAGGCGCAGTTTTGGCCATTTCTTCGGGCAGGGCATTGGCCCACAGGGTTATATTTCCCGCACCCAGGCACACCACCAGATCACCGGATACGGCCTCGGACAGAATCAGCGGGCACAGATTTTCCGGTCCATCCAGCGCCATCACCCGGCGATGGCCATGCGCGCGCAGCCCTTCAATCAGCGCGTCGCGGTCGGCGCCGGGAATGGGCTGTTCCCCCGCAGCATAGACCGGGGCGACCACAACTATATCCGCATCATTGAAGCAGGTGCAGAAATCGGCAAAAAGATTGGCCAGCCTTGAAAAACGGTGCGGCTGCACCACTGCGATCACCTTGCCCTTGCAGCTTTCCCGCGCCGCCCGCAGCACCGCGGCAATTTCCACAGGATGATGGCCATAATCATCGACAACACCAATACCGCCCCATTCGCCGGTGCGGGTAAAGCGGCGCTTGACCCCCGCAAACGAAGCCAGTGCGCGGCGCTGAACCTTGCGGTCGATTTTAAGTTCGCGCGCAACCGCAATGGCGGCCAGACTGTTGCGCACATTGTGAATGCCGGGCATTGGCAGCTTCATGCCCTCCATGCGGCTGGTTTTTCCGGTGATGCGATCAAAAAATTGCACATCAAATGTCCAGACATCGCCCTCGACATGAATGTTCACGGCCCGCACCTCGGCCTGGGGCGATGTGCCATAGGTCACGCAGCGCCGGTCGCGCACACGCCCGACCAGGGCCTGCACTTCGGGATGATCAATGCACACCACGGCGCAGCCATAAAACGGCACATTCTCAACAAAGGCATCAAAGGCGCGGCGCAGCGCGTCAAAATCATGATAGAAATCCAGATGCTCCGGATCGATATTCGTAACGATGGCAATGGTCGGCGGCAATTTGGTGAAGGTGCCGTCGGATTCATCGGCCTCCACGACCATCCAGTCGCCTGCACCCAGCCGCGCATTGGTGCCATAGGCATTGACGATACCGCCATTGATCACGGTGGGGTCAAACCTGGCGGCATCCAGCAGGCAGGCGACAAGCGATGTCGTTGTGGTTTTGCCATGTGTGCCCGCCACCGCGACACACCATTTCAGGCGCATCAGTTCCGCCAGCATTTCAGCGCGGCGTACCACAGGCAATGCGCGTTCGCGCGCCGCAATCAATTCCGGATTATCCGCCTTGATGGCGCTGGAGACAACCATCACCCGCGCATCGCCGAGATTTTCCGCCGACTGCCCGATGGCGACTGGAATACCCAGCGCACGCAGGCGCGAGACATTGCCGCCTTCGGAACTATCCGACCCCTTCACCTGATAGCCAAGATTATGCATCACTTCCGCAATGCCGCTCATGCCGATGCCGCCAATGCCCGCAAAATGAATCCAGCCAATATCCACAGGAAGCCGCGTCATCATGCCGCCACCCTCCTTACGCCGAAAAAGGGAATCACCTTGCCGCCGCCGCCATTTTTCGGCTGCAGGCCTCTATCCGGGGCCAGACGCTCCACCATGTCCGCCAGCGCCTTGGCGGCATCCGGGCGGCCAAGGCCATGCGCGGCCTTGGCCGCAATATCCAGTTGCTGCGGATTGCGCAACAGGCTCTGTAATTTTTTCGCCAGCGCCGCGGCGGTCAAATCCGTCTCCGCCATGACCCAGGCGGCGCCAGCGCCGGCCAGCGCCTCTGCGTTCGCCAATTGCTGCTGATCCGCGTGATGCGGATAGGGAACCAATATTGCGGGCACTCCGGCGGATGTCAGTTCACTGACGGTCGTAGCGCCCGAGCGGGCGATCACCAGATGCGCCTGCGCCAGCCTTGCTGGCATGTCGCGGATAAATTCAGTCAGTTCCACCTGCACATTGACACGCGCATAGGCCTTGCGCGCCATCTCCAGATCGCTGGCGCGGCATTGCTGCACAATGCGCAGCCGCGCCGAAACCCCCGGCGGCAGCATGGCGATTGCGGCCGGCACGGTTTCGCTCAGAACCCGCGCCCCCTGGCTGCCGCCAAACACCAGCAGATTAAATGGGGCATCCAGCCCCGGCGCGTCATAGGCGCGGCCATGACAGGCGGCAATATCGGCACGAACCGGATTTCCCGTTACCGTCACTTTGACCTGGTCCATTGCCCGCACCCCGCGCACGCCCTCAACCGATGCGGCAATGCCGGCCACCCGATGGGCAACCAGCCGGTTGACCCGGCCCAATACGGCATTCTGCTCATGAATGGCGGTCGGCACCCCCAGCCAGATCGCTGCGGCCATGGCCGGCAATGCGGGATATCCCCCAAATCCAATCACCAGCGCCGGCTTGTGCTGGCGCAAGATACCCAGCGCCTGCACCGTCCCCGCACAGAGCGACGCAGCCGCGCGCAATTTGCCCAGCATATTTCCGGAGAAATTTTGCGCGGAGACAACATGCACATCAATGCGCCCGAACGAGGATGCGAACATCGCGCCGCGGCTGTCCGTTATCAGCGCAGTTTTACGCCCGCGCATCCGCAATTCAAGCGCCAGCGCTTCGGCCGGGAACATGTGCCCGCCTGTGCCGCCTGCGGCCAGAATGATGGGGGCGTCATTGATCTCTCTCATGACGCGCGTCCTATGGATGCGCCGCCGATGGCCACTCCCGGACGTTTTCGCAGCAGAGCCAGGATCATGCCCGCAGTCAACGACAATGCCAGCAGCGAGGAACCGCCATAACTGATGAATGGCAGCGTCATCCCCTTTGAAGGCATAAGATTCAGATTCACCGCCATATTGATAAATGCCTGCAATCCGAAAAGAAATATCAGCCCCGAGGCGGCAAGCTGCACAAAATGGTCTTCCGCCGCAAAAGCCCGCGCCAATCCGCGCAGCACGATAAAGGCGAACAGCCCAACCAGAAGCAGGCAGGCAATCATGCCAAATTCTTCGCCTACGACGGCGAAGATATAATCCGTATGGGCGTCAGGCAGGATCCGCTTGACCGTGCCTTCGCCGGGTCCGCGCCCGAACAACCCGCCTTCCAAAAATGCGTTGATGGCCGTATTTACCTGAAAAGTGTCACCGGAGGCCGGATCAAGGAACCGGTCTATACGGCTGGTGACATGCGGTACCGTCAAATAGGCAAGCACCCCGCCCACCGCACCCGCCGTCATCAGCGCAACCACCAGATATACCGGCATTCCGGCAATGAAAAACATGCCGCCGATAACCACTGTCAGCAGGAACGCCTGGCCAAAATCGGGCTGCATGGCCAGGAGGCCCACCGAGATTGCCCAGGCGCCAAGGGCGATAAAATTGCCCGGCACACCATGACCGCGATTTTGTTCAGAAAACATCCAGGCCACAAATACGATCAGGGCCGGTTTCAGAAATTCCGATGGCTGCAAGGATATGCCGCCAATGGACAGCCAGCGCTGCGCGCCATTCCGCTCCGCACCAATGGTCAGCGTCAGCACCATCAGCACAAGCGCAAATACCAGCAGCGCTACGGACATCCGCTTGACGCTGTTTGGCGGCGCCATCGACATGCCGAACAGCAGAACCAGCCCCAGCGGCAGCATCATCAGATGTTTCTTGACGAAAAAATAGCTGTCCATATTGATGCGTTCAGCCACGGGCGGGCTGGCGGCCAGGGTCAGCAGGGTGCCGATCACAATCAGCGCCCCGATGGCGCCCAGAATCCAGCGGTCAACGGTCCACCACCATTGTCCCAATATGCTTGTGTCTGTGCGCGCGAAACTGCTCATTCAGCACTCCCGCTCATGCAAGTCCCGGCCAGTTCCGAGACCAGTCTTCGGAAAGTTTCGCCCCGGGCCTCGAAATTCTCAAACTGATCGAATGAAGCACAGGCAGGCGAAAGCAGAACAACAGCGCCGGAATCGCCTGCCGCGTCCCTGGCCGAAGCCGCAACTGCATTCGCCATATCGCCACACATCTGATACGCCACGCACCCCTGTAATGTTTTCGCGAAGGCCTCCGCCGCCTGCCCGATCAGATAGGCTTTGCGGATACGCGGGAAAAAAGCCGCCAACGAATCAATTCCACCCGCTTTTGGCACACCACCAAGAATCACATAGACGCGATCATAGCAAGCCAATGCCCGCGCTGTTGCATCCGCATTTGTCGCTTTTGAGTCATTTATGAAGCGAACGCCATCAATCACGCCAACTTCTTCCATGCGGTGGGCCAGTCCAGTGAAGCTGGCAATCCCCTGCGCGATCTTTTCGCGCGCTATCCCGAGGCCCCGCGCCGCCGCATAGGCAGCAGCCGCATTCTGCCAATTATGTACGCCCGGCAGACGCGGCAGCGAAGCCAGATCCATCACCTTCGCCGCCGGCCCCTGCAAGGCGTCGAACAGCAGGCCATCCTGAACATAAACGCCTGCGCCATCCGGGGCGTGCCCCACCGCGATGGAATGGACGCGCTTGTTTGCGGCGCGCAGCACATCGCGCATATGCAGGCTTTCGTCATCATCCACGCCCACCACCGCCACACCTTCGGGCGGCAGACCGTCAAAAATCCGGCTCTTGGCGGCGGCATAGGCGGCAAGGCTGCCGTGGCGCTCAATATGGTCCGGGGAAAGATTCAGCCAGACCGCCACATCAGCAGAGGCCGGGCCGATGAGATCAAGCTGATAGGACGACATCTCCACAACATAGACGCCGCCGGACCCAAGTTCTTCCAGATCAAGGACGGCGGTTCCGATATTGCCGCCGACCTGTACCGCCAGCCCGGCTTCACGCGCCAGATGCCCGATCAGCGCCGTCGTTGTTGACTTGCCATTCGTGCCTGTGACCAGCACCAGTTTGGCGGATGCAAAACGATCGCGCCGGGCGCGCAAAAACAATTCCACATCGCCAACGATTTCGCAGCCCGCCTGTCTGGCCGCCAGCACGGCAGGATGCGGCGCCGGATGATGCAAAGGCACACCGGGGCTTAACACCAGAAACGAAATTGATCGCCAGTCCAGCACGGCCGGATCTTCCAGTTGCAGACTCCCGCCAAACTGCGCAGCGGCCTCAGCGCGCCGTCCGGCGGCATCATCCCATGCAACAATTTCTGCGCCGCCCTTCAACAAGGAGCGGGCGGCAGAAATTCCTGTCCGGGCCAATCCGAAAATTGCGGCTTTTTTGCCCGAACAGGAATGCGCTGCAATCATGCTTTATCTCAGTTTAAGAGACGACAGGCCGATCATCGCCAGAACAAGCGCGATAATCCAGAACCGGATAACGATGGTCGGCTCCGCCCAGCCGCGCTTTTCGAAATGATGGTGTATCGGCGCCATGGCGAATACCCGCTTGCCCGTCATTTTGAACGACGCCACCTGCACGATCACAGAGACCGCTTCCAGCACGAACAGCCCGCCCACAATGGCCAGCACGATCTCATGCTTGGTGACCACGGCAATACCGCCCAGCGCGCCGCCCAGCGACAGCGACCCGGTATCCCCCATCATGACCATCGCGGGCGGGGCGTTGAACCACAGAAATCCGAGCCCTGCACCCACAATCGCGCCCGCGAAAACGGACAGTTCGCCAGCCCCCGGCACAGCCAATATCTGCAAATATTCCGCATAGACCGCATGCCCGACAAGATAGGAAATGAATGCAAAGCTGGCCGCCGCAATCATGACCGGCATGATGGCGAGCCCGTCGAGCCCATCCGTCAAATTCACCGCGTTGGAGGCGCCGACAATGACAAAGACCGCCATCGGAATAAACAGCCATCCCAGATCCAGCAAAACATTCTTGAAAAATGGAATGGCAAGCATTTGCGCCTGTGCAGGATCAGCGATGATGCCGATCCAGGCTACTGCGAACAGGGCGATCACAATTTGACAGGCCAGCTTGATCTTTCCAGGTACGCCACGGCTATTGCGTTTCGTAACTTTAAGATAGTCATCTGCGAACCCGACCAGGCCAAATCCCAGCGTGATCAGCAGCACCGCCCAGACATAGCGGTTAGACAGATCCGCCCATAAAAGAGTGCCCGCGACTATACCGGCTAATATCATGAAGCCGCCCATCGTGGGCGTGCCTGCCTTGGTGATAATATGACTTTGGGGGCCATCCTCCCGGATAGGCTGGCCGCCCGGCTGATAGTGTTTCAGCATCCGGATCATGGCGGGTCCAAACAGGAAACTTAACAGCAAAGCCGTCATCAGCGCGCCGCCGGTGCGAAAAGTCAAATAACGGAACAAGTTAAAAACACCGATCTCGCCGGCCAGAGGGTATAATAAATCATAAAGCATCCTGGTCCCCCATCTTTGCCGGCCGCAATGTTTTGCCGCCATTGTTCAGCCGGTCTGATTGCGCCAGCAATGTCTCCACAATGACCCCCATTGCGCTGCTATGAGAGCCTTTCACCATAACCACATCGCCGGGCCGTACTGCCGCAAGCAGCGGTGCAATCAGCGCTTTGGAGTCACCCGCATGTTCTCCCCGCAGATCGGGCGGCAGGGCGCCGTGCAGCTCCTGCATATGCGCACCCGTGGTGAAGGTCTTATGGATATGGCCATCCGCGATTGTTTTCGCCAATTCGGTATGATACCGGACCGCGTCCTGGCCAAGCTCCCCCATATCCCCGAGCACCGCTATCCTGCGGCCGCGCCCCTGCAGCGTCTGAGCTGAAAGACTTTGCAGCGCCGCCTGCATGGAACCGGGATTGGCGTTATAACTCTCATCAATCAGGGTAAATTCTCCGTCCTGCAAATGAACCTGGTGACGAAGCCCGCGCCCCTGCAACGGGACCATACCGGCCAGCGCAATCGCCGCCAGCGCAAGATCCCCGCCCAGCGCCTGAATGGCCGTGAGCACCGCAAGACTGTTCATCACCCAATGGACACCGGACAATCCGATCTTGTAGGTCAGTTTCTGACCGCAAATATCCGCATAAACGCAGGCGCAATCCGCATGCTGCACCGCCTTGATCACGCGCGCAGCGGCATCCTGTGCCGTTCCAAAGCCAAGCACCTGCGCTGCGCCCGCATCCCGCGCCCGCTTGGATAAAAGATCAAAAAACGGATTGTCCTGATTGATAATGGCGATGCCACCCGGCTCCAGCCCCAGAAAAATTTCCGCCTTGGCCTCGGCGATTTCCGTCAGCGCGTTAAAATGACCGATATGGGCAGGCGCAATCGTCGTCACAATGGCCGCGTGCGGACGCACCAGCCTGGTCAATGGGGTGATTTCCCCGGAATGATTCATGCCGATCTCGAACACCCCAAACTCCGAAGCCGCCGGCATCCGCGCCAAACTCAAGGGCACACCCCACAAATTATTGTAGGATGCTTCCGAGGCATGGGTGCGCGCCTGACGCCCAAGCGCGGCATGCAGCATTTCTTTCGTGCCCGTTTTACCGGCACTGCCCGTAACCGCTATAATTTTTGCCGACGTGCGCTGGCGCGCTGCCGCACCAAGCCTTTCAAGACCCGTTTGGCTATCTTCGGCCATAAGCAGCGGCGCATCCTGAGGCACCCCGTCCGGGACATGATCCACCAATGCAGCCGAAGCGCCGCGCGCGATAGCGGCCGCAACATAGGCGTGGCCGTCACTGGATAGCCCGCGCACCGCGACAAACAATTCCCCCGGCGCAACCGTGCGGCTGTCAATGGAAACACCCCTGGCGCGCCAATCGCTGCTGCCCCGGCCGCCAACGGCAGCGATAGCCTGTGCTCCCGTCCAGAGAGGCTCTATCGCTTCATTGTTTTGCGCCATGTCCCGTTCCTGTCTGCGCCAGCTCTTCCAGTGCCTGGAGAATTTCCTGATGATCATTAAACGGCGTGATAACCCCAGCTATTTCCTGTCCCTGCTCATGCCCTTTACCTGCTGCAATCAGCATATCGTCCGGTAAAAGATTCGCTACTGCAAAGCGAATGGCCGTCCCGCGTCCGGCAATTTCAGTGGCGCCCGCGCACCCGGCCAGAATTGCGGCGCGAATGGCCGCAGGATCTTCCGATCTCGGATTATCATCGGTGATAATAATCTGATCCGCCAGTTCACCGGCCACTGCGCCCATCAGCGGACGCTTGCCGCGATCCCTGTCTCCGCCGCACCCAAACAGCACATGCAATCTGCCTTTGCAGAAAGGACGCACCGCCGTAAGCACCGTGCGCAGGGCTTCGGGCGTGTGGGCATAATCCACCAGCACGCCGGCGCCGGATGGCGTCTGCCCCACCATCTGCATGCGGCCAGGTGCGCCCGTCAATTCCGGCAGGGATCCGAACACATCGTCGGGATCTTCGCCGCAGCCAATCGTCAGCGCTGCGGCGGTGAGGGCGTTCAGCGCCTGAAAGCGGCCAATCAGCGGCAGGTCAACTTCCCATTCCCGCGATTCAAAGGCGATCCGCAAACGCTGACCGCGCATATGCAGTTCACTGCTTGCAATGCGAAGATCGCCATATCGCCCGCCAATTGAAATGATCCGATGCCCCCGCGCCCAGCACAGCGCCTCGGCTTCGCTGTAGCTCGCATCCTCGCGGTTCAGCACAGCGACACCCCCGGGCGGCAGCACCTCGCCGAACAATCTCAATTTGGCATAAGTGTAGCTGGCGAGACTGTCATGATAGTCCATATGGTCACGGGTAATATTCGTCAGCGCCGCTGCGCGCAGGCGCACCCCGTCCAGCCGGTATTGCGCCAGCCCGTGACTGGAGGCTTCAAGCGCCACATGGGTAATACCCTCATCATGCAGGCGCGCCAGCGAAGGATACAGAATTTCAGGCGGTGGCGTCGTATGCACATGCGCCTCCCCCGCTCCATCCCCCGCAGCAACAGCACAAGGATTTTTTCCAATTATCCCAAGAGTGCCGATGCTGGCGGCCCGGCGCGCCAGCCGCAGCCATATCTGCCGGCAAAAATCCGCGACAGAGGTTTTGCCGTTGGTGCCTGTGACCGCAATAATGGTTTCCGGCTGTTCTGCATAATAGCGCGCACTCAGATAAGCATATCGGCGGCGGGGATTAATGTCCGGTATCAGGCATATCTGATTATCCGGCGCCGTTCCCTTGCACTTTTCCGCAATCTGCGGCGGCAATAATATTGCCGCTGCGCCGCGTTTGATGGCGTCTGCAATAAAGCGCGCGCCGTCGTCCTGAACCCCAGGCAGCGCAGCGAACAGATAGCCTGGCCGAACTTCGCGGCTGTCCGCCGTCAAGCCAGTAATCTCCAGACTGCCGCCGGAAATTTCTGGCGTCGCCCTACCCGCCTCGCCTATGAGTTCGGCCAGCCGCATTATCCTAATTCACACCCCCAAACGCAGCCAGACGTGCGCCATCAATTTCCACGGGGATCGGGGCCACACCCAGCATCGGGGCAATTCTGCCGATTATCGCGCCAGCCGCCGGCGCGGCGGTCCATCCCGCCGTGGCATAATTGAAGGTTTCCTTGATGCCCTTTGGCTCATCCAGCATCACAAACACCAGATAGCGCGGCTGTGATGCGGGGAACATGCCGACAAAGGATGAAATGCGCGCATCCTTGCGGTAACGGCCGGATTGCTGCTTGTCCGCCGTACCGGTTTTACCAGCCACTTCATAGCCCGGCACATCCGCCTGTTTTCCGGTTCCTTCGGGCGAACCCACGACAAGGCGCATGAGATAGCGCATCTGTTTACTGGTTTTTTCAGAGACGACCGCCGGGCCCGGCGGCTGCGGCAGCGTGTCAGGCGCGTGGCGGATCAGGGTGGGGCGCACCAGCCTGCCCCCATTGACCAGCGAAGCCACGCCGACACTGAGTTGCAGCGGGCTAACCGCCATGCCGTGACCATAGGCAACGGTCATGGCGCTGATCTCCTGCCATGGGCGCGGCCAGCTTGGCGTACCCATCTCCCGCAATTCGAATTCCGGTTTGCGCATCAGCCCCAGCTTGGCCAAAAATTCCTGCTGTCTATTGGCGCCGACATGCAGCGCCATTTTGGCAGACCCGATATTCGACGAATACAGGAAAATTTCGGTAACCGACAGGGGACGCCGCTTGGCGTGAAAATCATTGATCGTGAAACGTGAGATGCGGATCGGATTTGTCGCATCATAAATATCATCAAGCCCCGCCAGCCCCGCATCCAAGGTCATGGCGGCCGTAAACACCTTGAAGGTTGAGCCCATCTCATAAGTGCCCAGCGTGACCCGGTTGAACTGCGCCTCGTTTCTGTTTTCCTGCTTGCCATTGGGATCAAAGTCCGGCAGCGATACCAGGCCCAGAACTTCGCCATTATTAACATCCATGACCAGACCCGCAGCCCCGATTGCGTTAAATTTGGCAATCGAGCGCAGCATTTCATCCCGAAGCGCATGCTGCACACGCAGATCCAGCGAAAGTTGCAGCGGTTCTCCGCCCTGGATCAGGCGATCATCCAGCGCCCGCTCGATGCCGGAAAGACCATGATTATCCACATCGACATATCCCACCGCATGCGCGGCAAGATTATCCTGCGGATAAAGCCGGCGCTCATCACGGGTGAATCGCAGGCCGGGTATGCCCAGTTCATTGATAGCCCGCTGCTGACGCGGGCTGAGGTCATTATGCAGCACCACATAACGCTTGCCGCTGGCCAGCTGTTTCATGACACGTTTGCTGTCAAGCGCGGGAAGCACTTCAGACAGGGCCCGAACCGCTTCCTTATCGTCCGTCACTTCGGTCGTGTCGGCTTCCAGCGAGGCGGTTTTCAGATTAGTGGCGATGACTATTCCGTTGCGGTCAACAATATCCGCGCGCTCCGCGATATCCACTGCCCGGCTGGAGAGCTGCATAATGCCCGGTCTTTGCGCGGACGGCAGGGCAAGCTCGATCAACCTCACGCCAATGGCGCTAAATCCGAACAGAAAAAAAGCGCCGATCATCAACAGGCGGCTGCGGCCCTGATCAATCGCGCGGTTATTGCGTCCTGAAAGCCAAGGCTGCCCCTCAATGCCAATCATATCGTCTGGCACATGCACACGCTGTTTACGGTGCAGGGGTGATTCCATCAGCGAATTTCCATAGTTGACGCAACAGCTGTCGCAGCAAAAGTTTTACTCGTGGACCCGGGGGATTTGGCGGGCGCCGAAGCAGGTGAAACGGCCGCAAGTTCCGGCACGCCCGCCGCCAGTTCGGGTTCGCGCGACGGCAAGGCTGCGAAATCCACCACCTGACTGACCTGAACCGGGGCCAGTTCAAGATAGCGGCTGCTTAATTTTTGCAATCGTTCCGGCCGGTTAAGACTGCTCCATTCGGCTTCCAGAATACGGATGGCCTCCTGCTCATCGGCGATTTTCGCCTTGAGCCCCAGGCCCTGGCGCTCCATGCGATCGACTGAATATTTGACATGATACAGCCCGGCGGAAACGCCAAACAGCAGGATGAAAACGAACAGCGTCACAAATCGCAGCATTTAATTTAGCCCTCCCAAGGCTTCCGAAACGGGTGCCGGCGCGCCAATTGGCAAGCCGCCGCTGTCAAGCGGCCAGGCGCTGGCATCTGTGCGCACAACCGCCCGCAGATGCGCAGATCTGGCGCGCGGATTTGTGCTGATCTCCGCGTCGCCGGGTTTGCGTGCGCCGTTCCACAAAAGCCTGAAGCTTGGCGGGCGCGGCTGCGAATCATCGGGCGGCTGATGACGTGACGTACCCGGACGAACGCCGGAACGCACGGCAAAAAACTGCTTGACCAGACGATCCTCAAGACTGTGAAACGACACGGCCGCCAGACGGCCTTCCGGTTTCAGAATTTGCTCCGCCGCTTGCAGGCCCCTGTTGATTTCGCGAAGCTCGTCATTCACATAGATCCGCAATGCCTGAAAGGTCCGGGTGGCGGGATGCCTGGCGCCTGCATCCGCGCGCATGCCAGGCGCACCGGCCACGATTTGCGCCAGTTGCAATGTGCGCGTGATGGGGGTCTCGTTTCGCACCGCAACGATCGCCCTGGCGATTGCACGCGAGCGGCGCTCCTCGCCATAGACGTAAAAGATCGCCGCCAGATCGTCAGCAGACAAATTATTTACCGCATCTGCGGCTGTCGGCCCGCTATCCCCCATCCGCATGTCCAGCGGACCGTCTTTCTGAAAGGAAAACCCCCTCTCACCCTGGTCCAGCTGCATCGAGGACACGCCGAAATCAAACGTCACGCCATCCACTGCCGCAAAGCCCGCCTGCGGCAGCAGACTGGACATATCGCCGAAGCAGGCCTGGAACAGATGCAGGCGATCCGGAAATTCCGCCGCCAGCGCCCGCGCCAGCGGCGCGACCAGAGGGTCCCTGTCAATTGCAATCACAATACATTCCGCCGATTGTAAAATTTTGCGGCTATATCCGCCTGCGCCAAAAGTGCCATCGACGTAAATCCCGCCATCGCGCGTCGCCAGCGCCGCTACAACCTCCTGCGCCATGACTGCGGCATGCGGCCCCTGTTCGCCCTGCAAGGTGCGATCCCGGCGCGCCTTAGCCATGCCCACTCTCCGCTGCATTTGTGGCGGCAACATGACCGGAGGGGGGAAGGGCCCAATTGGCCCGCTCCGCCATAGCACGTTCGCGCAATTTGATTTTTTCCGCCTCGAACAGTTCCGGCGCCCACAGGCTGAAATAACTTCCCTGCCCAACAAAGGCGATATCTTCATCGATCCGGGCATGGGCAAGAAATTCCGCTGGCAGTACAATGCGCCCGTCAGTATCCGGGATCATTTCCGCCGCCGCAGAACAGATCAGCGTGGGATAGGCTTCGACTTCGCCGCCGAATGCGCCGAGCGGATTTTGCCGTCCCATGAACGCCTGCATCTGGCTGGGCATCACCGCCTGCAACCACGGCCCCAAAAGCGAAGGAAAACAGATGAAGCTTTTCTCTTGCGACAGCAAAATGGCGCGATATTGCGAGGGGACAGAGACCCGCCCCTTTTTGTCTACCCGATGTAACGAATAAGACAGAAAACCACTCATGACCGCCCCAGACTTTTCCCGGCATGGGAATATCTGGGTATAAATGGATTTCAGATGGATTTCAATGGATATTTTATGGAGAATAACTGATTTAAATGGTTCTCCCCCCCCAACCAACCCCGTGTTGCTATTATGTTTTCCTGACTGCTGCCGCGATGGACAATGCATGGCGAGCTATGCGCGCCTGCTCCTCAACATACAAATCATCAATATAACTATTACTATTACTATCCCCCTCTATATTTAACTCGCACGCGCCCTCAAGGACTATATTTTACTTTACCGTTTACAAAAAATAAGTAATTCATTGAAGAAAATACTATTTAAATTACCTTTATAGTAATATTAATCTTAATTTTACTTAAGTTTTTGTTTACTACAATATATAATATAGGCGTCATAAAAATGAAAAATATATATGTTTAAATATACCAGACGTTTAGTGTTTGTTAAGTATAACTGCGTGGTTAAGTATAACTGCGCGGACGGGACGGTTACCATGTCACATGAGATTTCCTTACCTGGGGATGCCGGGAGTCTGGCGCTTGACATTGCCCCATTCGCGAAAGATATGCCATGCGCACAGGTCTGCGAATTTTTTTCAAAAAACCCGGATATTATATCGGTTGCTGTTGTTGATGGCGAACGGCCGGTTGGCCTGGTGAACAGGGACACGTTCCTGCTGTTGTTTTCCAATCAGTTCGGTCATGCGTTGTTCGACAAAAAGCCAATCGCACAAGCCATGGACGCCAACCCTTTCATCGTTGACAGGACGTGCTCCATTACCCTTGTCGGCGCGCTTATCCTGGACGAAAACCCGAATGCGCTGCTCAAGGGTTTCATTATCACCGAAGAAAACCGGTATTTTGGCGTTGGAACTGCGCTCGGCCTGCTGCGTTATAGCGTGACACGCGGCAGGGAGCGCGAGCAGGAACTTGAAACGGCGCGATATGAAGCAGTGCGTGCAAATAAAACCAAGACCCAGTTCCTGGCGAATATGAGCCATGAATTACGCACGCCGCTGAATGCGATCATCGGGTTCTCGGAAATCATGGCGACTGAATTATTCGGACCGGCCGGAAACAATCAATACAAAGAATATGCCGAGGACATTTACCGCAGCGGCACACACCTTCTAAGCCTGGTAAATGATGTGCTGGACGTAGCGCAGATAGAATGCGGTCAGATGAAGCTTCGTGAGATGGATGCCGATTTTCACGAACTGATCGCACGCTGCCTCTCCCAGGTAAGCACACTGGCCAGAAATACCGGCGTCAGCCTTATTGACCGCACCCCCCAGGATTTACCGGAAATCTATGTGGATGATCGCAAGATATGCCAGGTTTTGATCAATCTTTTGTCCAATGCGATCAAGTTTACCCCGAAAGACGGCAAGGTCAGTGTTCACGCATGTATTGCACGTTCCGGAGAATTGCGCGTCACCATAGCAGACACAGGCATTGGCATTGATCAGAAAGATATTCCATTGATACTTCAAAAATTTGGTCAGGTGGAAAATAGCCTGCAACGTAAGTTTGATGGTGTTGGCCTTGGTCTGCCGCTCGCTAAATCACTGGTCGAAATGCATGGCGGGTCGCTGTGGATCAAAAGCCGCCTCGGCAAGGGTACAGCCGTATGTTTCACCTTGCCCCCGGCGCGCATCTCCGCCCAATCCATGCCCATCCAGGTCCGCCGCTGAATTATTGGCGGGGGCCTTCCCAAAAAAACTGCCAGATGGCCTGTAAGCCGGGTTCTGTACCCATTTGCATGGGCGATGACCATTCATCTGCGACGCCTGTTACCAGGCGCCTGGCGCGACCTACCCGGATGGCGGCCCAAAAACATGCCTGCCGTGCGAAACGGCGCCATCCCTATTTGGTCTTGCTCCCGGTGGGGTTTACCGTGCCGCGCCTGTTACCAGCCGCGCGGTGCGCTCTTACCGCACCCTTTCACCCTTACCTCCAGGACTGAAGGCGGTTTGCTTTCTGTGGCACTTTCCCTGGGGTTGCCCCCGCCGGGCATTACCCGGCACCGTGTTTTCGTGGAGCCCGGACTTTCCTCCCCCGCAAGCGGGAGCGGCCATCCGGCCATCTGACCCATCTTATATCGAGAGCATTGCGCGCAAGGTCAAGCAGTGATCTGCGCGAGAAGCTGTTTCAGGATCGCCGCGGTTTGCGCATCGGCAACACCATCCACCTTTGCCGGGCGGAAATGCCGTTGAAAGGCGGTAATCACGGCGCGGGTCTGAACGCCCAAAAAACCGGTTTGTGGAATGTCGTAACCAAATCGTGCCAGATCCTTTTGCAATTGCATTATTTCCGGCCCCCCACCCCAACCCTCCCCACCAGGGGGAGGGAGAAGACCGGAGCCCGGCGGTAAAAGCCCCTCCCCTTTGATGGGGAGGGGTTGGGGTGGGGTGAGATGAGAAGAGAGAACAGACCACAGCCCAACCCCCTGCCCCGCCAGCCAGGCCCAGTCGAACAGTTCGCCGGGGTCACGCTTGCGCCCTGGCGCCACATCGCTATGGCCCAACACAAAATGAGGCGGAATCGGGTGGCGGGACAGAATTTCCAGGCTTAGTTCCGCAAGCGCCTGCATTTGCGGCTGAGGAAACGTTTGATAGCCAAACTCATGCCCCGGATTGACCAGCTCAATTCCGATCGCGCGGCTGTTCACATCGCGTTCGCCGGCCCAACAGGAAACCCCGGCATGCCAGGCGCGCTGATCTTCCGCTACCAGCCGGTACACCTGCCCATCTTCATCGATCAGATAATGCGCGCTGACTTTCGCCGCGCTGTCGCAGAGCCGCGCCAATGCGGCGTCGCATGACTGCATGCCGGTATAATGCAGCACCAGCATATCGACGGCGCCGGACTTGCGCGCATTAAAATTCGGCGAAGGGCGCGCAATGATCTGCATGGCAAGCTATCCCCCTGTATCCACCAGCGTCTTTTGCCGCATCGTCACGATGGCGACACCGATCAGGGTCAATGCACCGCCAAGAATAATGCGTGGCGTTATTGTGTCCCCCAGCAATGTCACGCCAAAGAACACGCCCCATACCGGCGACAATAAGGTAATCGGCGCGGTTTGGGTAACCTCATAGCGCTGCAACAGATAATACATCCCTGCATGGCCGATCAGACTGGTGCCGATGACAGTATATAATACCCCGCCCCAGCCTGCCCAGCTCGCCGCCGTCATGGCGGCGATCTGTCCTTCCTCCATCAGCAATGACATTGGCGCCAGCACCGGCCAGCTCAGCAGCGCAATCCAGGCCTGCAATTCGAACACGCCCACATTCTTGAGGCGGCGCATGTAAATCATCGCCACCGAACCAACCAATGCCGCCAGTATGACCATAATCAGGCCATCCAGATATTGAAACACCGCCGGATCAAAACCGATAATCATCACGCCAATGAATGAGGCGGTAATACCGGCCCAGCGTTTCCAGTGAACCTGTTCTTTCAGGAACAGGATCGACATGATGGTGGCGAACGGCACGCCCAGCTGGCCGGCAATGGCCACGGTGGAAACATCATGCGCCGCCGCCAGCCCCATATAAAAGATCGCGAAATGAACCCCGCCCATGGTCAGAGAGATAATCGCGATGGAACCCATCTGCCCGCGATGCAGCTTCAGCCAGGGCAGCAGAATAGCACTAAGCAGAGCAAAGCGCAGACAGGTGAACAGCACCGGCGGCAGTTCATTCACACCCGCTTTACCTGCGACGTAATTGAACCCCCACACCAGCGTAATAAACAGGATCAGGGCAAGATGTGGTGGCGACATGCCTGAGGTTCTAGATTATGCCCCTCTGTTTGGCAACCTTGTCATAGGCGTCATTGATGGTGGCGATCTTGGTATTGGCGACCATTATAAATTCTTCCGGCAGCCCCTGCGCCACCAGCAAATCAGGGTGATTTTCACGCACCAGTCGGCGATAGGCCTGTTTCAGCGCCGCATCCGTGACATCATGGGCCACCCCCAGAATCGCATAGGGATCCGCCGCATCCGCCCCCACATGCCCGGCCTTGATGCGGGTCCAGTCCGCATCATTAAAGCCAAAAATCCTGGCTACGGAATGCAGAAACTCCTCTTCCTTGGGATGGAATATATTATCCGCCTTGGCGATGAAAAACAGGCCGTCCAGCAGATCTTCCAGCACCCGCGGCTTGGTCTTGAAGGTTGAGGCTATCTGACGGGCATATTGCTCATACCCGGCCACATCCTGACGGGCCAGATCGAATATCCGCGCGACATTGGCGATTTCATCCGGCGGCACGTCAAACACCTGTTTGAAAGCGTCCACCTCTTCACGCGAAACATATCCGTCCGCCTTAGCCATTTTTGCGCCAAGAGCGATAACCCCGATCGTGAAGGCAATGCGATTGGTGTCGCCCCTGGTGTCAAAGGGATTTGCAGGCGCGGAACTGTCCTCGCGGTCCAGCGCAAAATGACCCGCCAGCATGCCCAGCAGCACGCCGAGCGGCCCGCCAAGCGCCAGTCCCGCCGCCGCGCCAAAAAATTTTCCCCACTTCGACATTGCGCAACCTTCCAGCGCCCGCAATATGGCAAAATCAAATCCGGCGCAACACGCCGTCTGGTTTATGCTCGAAATTGCGGCTTTGACTGGCCGTAAGAATCAGACCGGCTCCATAGTCAGACTATCCAGTTTTTCAGCAAAAAGTGAACGCAGATTTTCCGAAAAATGAAACTCAACAGCAATGCAGTTTGGCAGGCGCCGGATCACCTTCGCCTGGAACGCACCGATCCCCTGCACCTCAACGCCGATTTCAGTTCCCGCGCGCGGTACTACGGAGCAGCGAAGCCGCGCCCCGCCTGCCGAAATGTCCAGCAGTTCAGCAGCGAATGTCTCATCGTGAATTTTTACCCGCGCTTCGGCCGCTATTCTGCCGCGCTGATACTGGCGGCGTTCGGATAGGCTCATGCGTACATGCCCGATCGGATCACCCTTGCGGCTTAATGCCGCCATGTGACTGCTCTGGTGCGCATATTCCATTGTTGCCTCCCTTACTCTTGCCTTGCCCAAACCTTGTCCTTGCATCTGGCGGAGTATCAAAACCCGTCCGCGCACCAGAACCCGGGGGATCTGCCCGCGCAACCTGGAAACTTTCCGTGTCAGGCTAACTGACAAAATATTAAGATATTGTTTAGAATTCCCATTGGGCGGAATTAAGACGGAACATTGGCCATTATAAGGCAGACGGCCAGTCCAGTTTCACCCGCTCAGGATGATTTGACGGGCGTATAATTCAGGTTGGGCGCCAGCCAGCGCTCCGCCTCCTGTAGCGTCATCGCCTTGCGCTGCGCATAATCAGCGACCTGATCTGGATCAATGCGCCCCACGCCAAAATAGCTGCAATCGGGATGGCTGAAATAATAACCGCTGACTGACGCCGCCGGTATCATGGCGAAATTTTCGGTCAGACGGATTCCGGCATTGGCTTCGGCCTGCAACAGACGGAACAGGGTTGCCTTCTCAGTATGGTCCGGACAGGCAGGATAGCCGGGGGCCGGCCGGATACCGCGATAGGCCTCTGCGATCAGCGCTGCATTCTCAAGCCGCTCATCCGGCGCATAGCCCCAATGCAGTTTGCGCACCTGCATATGCAGATGTTCGGCAAAGGCTTCTGCAAACCGGTCAGCGAGCGCTTTGATCATGATTGAGGAATAGTCATCATTGGCCGCATGGAAATCATCCGCGATTTTCTCGATCCCATGTCCGGAGGTAACGGCAAAGCCGCCAATATAATCGGCGATACCGGTTTGCTTCGGGGCGATGAAATCGGCCAGAGAAAAATTTTCCTTACCCTCTCCCCGGTGCATCTGCTGGCGCAGGCAATGAATGACCGCGAGGCGTTCCTGGCGAGATTCACTGGTGTACAGTTCGATATCATCCCCGATGGAATTTGCCGGCCAGAACCCGATTACCGCGCGCGGCGTGATCCAGCGTTCCGCAACAATGCGTTTCAGCATGGCCTGGGCATCGTCAAACAAATGTCTCGCTGCTTCGCCCACCTTGGCGTCTTTCAAAATTGCCGGATAGGTTCCGATCAGCTCCCACGAATGGAAAAAAGGCGACCAGTCAATACATTCCACAAGTTGCGAAAGGTCATAATCCGCAAATGTCTTCAACCCCAAAAAGGATGGGCGCGGCGGCGTATAGCCCTGCCATGCAAGCGCGCGCCGGTTCGCCCGCGCCTCCGCCAGCGTGGCGCGGCGGCCATCGCGCCCGCTGCCGCGCGCATGACGCTCGGCAATTTGCGCATATTCGGCCCGCACTGCGGCAATATTGGCGTCACGCGTCTCTTCGTTCAGCAGATCGCTGACCACAGATACCGCGCGCGAGGCATCCAGCACATAGACCACCTGCCCCTTGTGATAATTCGGGGCGATTTTGACGGCGCTGTGGATTTTACTGGTGGTCGCACCGCCAATCAGCAGCGGAATGGTGAAATTCTGCCGCTCCATTTCAGCAGCGACCGTGCACATTTCGTCAAGGCTGGGCGTGATCAGCCCGGACAGTCCGATAATATCGGCCTTTTCCTTGCGCGCCGCGTCCAGAATGCGGTCCACCGGCACCATCACCCCCAGATCAACCACATCGTAATTGTTACATTGCAGCACAACGCCAACAATATTTTTGCCGATATCGTGCACATCGCCCTTGACCGTCGCCATGATAATCTTGCCATTGACCTTGGCCTCCGCGCCCGACGCCGCGCGTTCCTGCGCCATATAGGGCAGCAGATGCGCCACCGCCTGCTTCATCACGCGCGCACTTTTCACCACCTGCGGCAGGAACATCTTGCCAGCGCCGAACAGATCGCCCACCACATTCATGCCACGCATCAGCGGGCCTTCGATCACATCCAGTGACTGTGTGGCCCGCTGGCGTGCGGCCTCGGTGTCCTCGATGATAAATTCCGTGATGCCCTTTACCAGCGCATATTCCAGGCGCTTTTCCACATCGGCCTCGCGCCAGGTAAGATCTGGCCCCTCCTGACGCCCGACAGCGCCCGTACGGTAATTTTCGGCGATTTCCAGTAACCGCTCGGTGGCGTCCGGACGGCGGTTGAGGATAACATCCTCGACACGCTCCAGCAGCTCCTTTGGAATCTCTTCATACACCATCAACTGGCCGGCATTCACGATGCCCATGTCCAGACCGGCGCGGATGGCGTGATACAAAAACACCGCATGCATCGCCTCGCGCACCGGATTGTTGCCGCGAAACGAAAATGACACATTCGAGACACCGCCCGAGGTGCGGCAATAAGGCAGTTCCGCCTTGATGCGCCGCACCGCATTAAAAAACTCCACGGCGTAATTATTATGTTCCTCGATCCCCGTCGCCACCGCGAAAATATTGGGATCGAAAATAATATCTTCAGGCGGAAACCCGAGTTTCGAAGTCAGCAGCCGGTAGGAACGCGCACATATCTCGAATTTACGATCCGCCGTGTCGGCCTGACCCTGTTCATCAAACGCCATGACCACTACCGCCGCGCCATAGCGGCGCACAAGTTTGGCCTGCTGCAAAAATGGCTCCTCGCCTTCCTTCAGGCTGATGGAATTGACGATGGCCTTGCCCTGAACGCATTTCAGCCCGGCTTCGATCACCGGCCATTTCGAGGAATCGATCATCACCGGAACGCGGCTGATATCCGGCTCCGAGGCGATAAGATTAAGGAACCGGACCATCGCAGCCTGACTGTCGAGCAGGCCTTCATCCATGTTCACATCAATGATCTGCGCGCCATTTTCGACCTGCTGGCGCGCCACCGCCAGCGCCGCTTCATAGTCGCCATTCATGATCAGCTTTTTAAAAGCCGCCGATCCGGTGACATTGGTACGCTCACCGATATTGACAAATGTTGAAATCATGCGGCGAACTCAGCCTCTGTTTCTGCGCTGACGGGAAAAATGAACGGCTCCAGCCCGGACAAACGCATGGTCTTTGGCCGCGCCGGAATTTTTCGCGGCGGCACACCGGCCACCGCTTCGGCAATTGCCTTGATATGGGCGGGCGTGGTGCCGCAACAGCCGCCAGCCAGATTGATCAGGCCGGAGCGCGCCCATTCGCCGACATGCGCCGCCGTGGTTTGCGGCGCTTCGTCATAGCCGCCAAAACCATTGGGCAGGCCGGCATTGGGATAGGCGCTGACCGCCGTTTCCGCCACGCGCGCCAGCTCGGCAATATGCGGCCGCATCTGTTCCGCCCCCAGCGCGCAGTTCAGGCCAACAGCAAAGGGTTCGGCATGGCGCACCGAATACCAGAACGCCTCCGGCGTCTGCCCGGTCAGGGTGCGGCCGGATAGATCGGTAATCGTTCCGGAAATCATGATCGGCAAACGCACGCCTTTTGCATCAAATGTTTCCAGAACGGCAAATATCGCCGCCTTGCAGTTGAGCGTGTCGAACACGGTTTCAATCAGAATGAAATCCGCGCCGCCATCCATCAGCGCCGCCGTTGCTTGCCCATAGGCGGCGCGCAATTCGTCAAAGCTGATATTGCGAAAGCCCGGATCATTGACATCGGGCGAAATGCTCGCGGTGCGGTTGGTGGGCCCCAGCGCGCCCGCCACCCAGCGCATTTTATCCGGCGTGCGCTGGGTGAATTCATCCGCCACCTTGCGCGCCAGCCGCGCGCTTTCATAATTCAGTTCACTGACAATATCCGTCAGCGCATAGTCCGACTGCGCAATTACCGTCCCGCTGAATGTATTGGTAAGCAGAATGTCCGCGCCCGCCTCCAGATACTGGCTGTGAATGCCGCCAATAATCTGCGGCTGGGTCAGCGTCAGCAAATCCCCGTTGCCGCGCAGATCATGATTATGCCCGGCAAAGCGCGCCCCGCGAAAGTCCGCTTCGGTCAGCGAATGGGTCTGGATCATCGTGCCCATGCCGCCATCAATAACCAATATCCGTTCAGTCAATGATTTTTTCAGATTGGCGATGCGGGGATTTTCGGTTGCGGTCATGCTGATTGGCCTCCTTCCAGCGTCACTGCGCGCAAGCCAAGTATATGGCACAGCGCATAGGTCAGATCGGCTCGGTTTAATGTATAAAAATGAAAATCCTGTACCCCGTTGGCGCGCAGTTTTACACATTGTTCCGCCGCCGCAACAATGGCCACCAGCTTGCGCGTTTCAGCCTCGTTTTCCAGCCCTTCAAACAGTTTTGCGAACCAGTCCGGCACACTGGCGCCGTTCATCGCCGCCATCCGGCTGGCGCCATTGAAGTTGGTCACCGGCATGATGCCGGGGATAAGCGGCAGTGTAACGCCCGCCGCAGCGGCGCGATCACGAAACCGTAAAAAACACTCCGTATCGAAGAAAAATTGCGTAATGGCCCTTGTCGCGCCCGCATCAATTTTGCGTTTCAGATTATCCATATCAGCTTCGGGATTGAGGGAATCCACATGACCTTCCGGATAGGCGGCGACGCTGATGTCAAAATCGCCGATCCTGCGAATGCCCGCCACCAGATCTGACGCATAGGCATAACCGCCGGGATGGGGAACATATTTGCTCTGTCCCTCCGCCGGATCGCCGCGCAGCGCGACAATATGGCGGATACCGGCATTCCAGTAATCGCGCACGACCTCATCCACTTCTTCGCGGGTCGCGCCAACACAGGTCAGATGCGCCGCCGGTGTCAGGCTTGTCTGCTCAAGAATGCGTTTCACCGTGTCATGCGTGCGCTGGCGCGTGCTGCCGCCTGCCCCATAAGTTACGGAAACAAATTGCGGCGCAAACGGTTCAAGCCGGGTGATGGAACGCCATAGCGTTTCTTCCATTTCCGGGGTCTTGGGCGGAAAAAATTCAAACGATACCCGGATAGGTGATCTTTGGGCGATGGTGTCACCATCCAAAACCAGCCCCGCAACGGGTTTTTCCTGTTGTTGCGTCATAGTGAATTTTCTCCGATGGCGGCAATGAGTTTGCGTGCATGCGCCGGCCGGCCTGAATTGCGGGCCAGCCAGATGGAAACGGTGAGCCCCTGCGATGATTCGGGCGGCAGATGCCGCACCTGCGCAATGGACAGGCCCGCGGAAGCGCACCAGGCCGATACTTCTTTTTCCGAAAATCCAAGACGCCGATGGGCATGCAGATCACGCAATTGCTCAATCGCGTGCGGCGCAAAATCAACTATCAGCAAACGCCCATCCGGCGTCAGAACTCGCGCGGCTTCGCGTATTGCTGCGGCAGGATTATCCAGATAATGCAAAACCTGATGCACCGTCACCAGATCGGCGGAATTATCCGGCAGCGGAATATTCTGAACATCGGCCTGGCGAACATGAAAATTATTCAGGTTAGCGGCTTCCAGATTGCCGCGCGCAATAGCCAGCATTTCCCGGTTGAAATCAATGCCCGTTGCTTTCTGTGCTATGCCACGCAACAACATCAGCATGCGCCCGGTTCCCGTGCCCAGATCAAGCGCATGCGACACGGCATGCGGGCCGAGCATTTCCATCACCGCCGCCTCTAGCGCCGCTTCGGAAATATGCAGCGCACGAATTTTGTCCCATTCGGCGGCATTCCTGGAAAAATATTCAGCCGCCATCCGGGCGCGCTCCTGGCGGGCCTCAATCAGCCGCGAATTATCCAATTGAAGGGTCGCATCCGCTTTGGGCAGTAATTTTGTTATGGCGCAAGCCAGGCTTCCGCAAACACCATCCTCAACCAGCCGGTAAAAAACCGACGTGCCTTCGGGCAGCCGCATGACCAGACCGGCATCGCACAGTAATTTCAGATGGCGGCTTACCCGGGGCTGACTTTGACCCAGTATGCGCATAAGCTCCGACACGCTTAATTCGCCCTGCACCAGCAAAGCCAAAATGCGCAGGCGCGTCGGCTCTCCACAAGCCCGTAATGCAGCCAATAGCAAATCCAATGCGTTAAACTCCCTTTCGATTAAATATAAAGATATATTTATATATAAATCAAGTGATTTCGTAATGGATTCTACCCGGATTTCTGTTAGACTGACACCGTTACCGATATGTTAAATTCCGGCGCTTCAAGGAGGATCACCGCTTTATTGTCAGCCCGTTAAAATGATATAGAGACAGGGATGATTCTACCGGTCAGAAGGGCTGGTCCATTATCAGCTGCCGCATGTTAAATTGTGATGACCGGCCTTTTGCTTACATGTTCCGGCCAGGCAAGCCTTTTGGTCACGTGCTCCGGACAAGCAATCCTGCTCCGGTCAGGCGATAAGGACTCGCTAAACCATTTTGAGGTATTTTCATCCCTCTGGGAGATGGGGTTCGGTGTCTAATAATATGGGTGGAAAGCCTTTGGCCGCGACCTGAAAAATTACGGGGAATTTCTTAAGTGAACGCTTTAACTGATATACTGCGGTGCTCCCTCGCCAGAATGGTCCATTGGCCGGCCGCCGCCATTTTGTGCACCGTCCTGTCGGGGCCAGTATTGGCGCAGGCGGCGGGTGATTCTGCGGCTGCGCAATCCGAAGTCAATGACCCGTTTGAACCCCTGAACCGGGCGATTTTTTCGTTTAATCTTGCCTTTGATAAAGTCATTCTCCGGCCCACCGCTGTCGCCTATCGGGCCGTGGTACCCTCTCCTGCCCGCCGGTCTGCTACCAATTTTCTGGATAATCTGGAAAGCCCGGTAATTTTTGTAAACGATGTCCTTCAGGCCAAACCAGGCCGGGCCGGCACCACGGTGGCCCGTTTCACCATTAATACGGTCATAGGATTTTTTGGTTTCTTTGACCCGGCCAAGGAGATGGGGTTTGAACGTCATGACGAGGATTTCGGCCAGACGCTTGGCCATTGGGGCTTTTCTTCGGGTCCGTATCTGATGCTGCCCATTTTGGGGCCGCTGCCGCCGCGTGACAGCGTTGGCTTTGTCGCAGATATTTTTACCGACCCCATGACCTATCTGCTGTGGGAGCATCGCACAGCCAACCTGGCGCTTTATGGGGTTGATGCGGTTGATGCGCGTCATCAGGTCATTGACGAATTTGATGAGCTGGAAAGAACATCGGTTGATTATTATGCCGCCATTCGCAGCCTCTATACCCAGCGCAGAAATGATATGATCCGCGACGGACAGCAGGATTTGGGGAATTTGCCTGATTTTGATGACTGACAATGCGCCGCTTCGCGATAGGTTGGAATAAATGTTCATGAGTTTAAAAAGCTGGCCGCTATGGCTTGTCCTGATCGTGCTGACGGCGGCGCCGCTGCGCGCACCGGCCCTTGCGGCATCCGATCCTGGCGCTTTTGTGACAAACCTGACCCATAATGCCTTTGAAACCCTGCGTGATCCCGCGCTGAGTGAAAAAGAGCGTTTTTCCAAATTCCGTGTGCTGCTGAACCAGCATGTGGATATGCCCCGCATCGGGCGCTTTGTGCTCGCGGCAAACTGGAAGCGCGCGAATGCAGCCCAGCAGGCCGAATATCAAAAACTGTTCAGTGACTATGTTATTGCAGCCTATGCGGGCCGCCTGAAAGATTATACCGAGTCGCAGATCAGCATTAAAAACATCACCGCGATGGAAAAATCCGAATTTATTGTCTCTACACTGATTACAAATCCTAAAAACCCCAAACCGGTGCAAGTTGACTGGCGCCTGCGTGAGACAGGCGGGGTATTGCGGATACTCGACATGACGATCGAGGGCATCAGCATGGCCCTCACCCAGCGCTCGGAATTCGCAGCGATCATTCAGCAGAATAATGGTGACATCAATGCGCTTCTGGCGCGGCTGCGCTCGGCCGCCGGGCCGATCACGCAGGGAAAGCAGGTGTCAGTCACCCATTAGAACAGCCCGCAATGCGCCTATTTGCGGACGAGTTTCTTGAATTTCACCCTGTGCGGCTGTGCGGCTGCGGCTCCCAGCCGGCGCTTTTTGTCAGCCTCATATTCCTCAAAATTGCCCTCAAACCATTCCACATGGCTATCGCCTTCGAAGGCCAGCATATGTGTGGCGATGCGGTCGAGGAACCAGCGGTCATGGCTGATGATCATCGCGCAACCGGCAAAATCGACCAGCGCATCTTCAAGCGCGCGCAGCGTATCCACATCCAGATCGTTGGTCGGTTCATCGAGCAGCAGCAGATTGGCGCCCGATTTCAATATCTTCGCCAGATGCACCCGGTTGCGCTCGCCGCCGGACAAGATGCCGACTTTCTTTTGCTGATCCGTACCCTTGAAATTGAACGCCCCGACATAGGCGCGGCTGTTTACTTCCATCTTGCCAAGCGTAATCACATCGGTGCCGCCGGAAATTTCCTCCCAGATGTTCTTGTCCGGGTTCAGCGTGTCACGGCTTTGATCCACATAGCCAAGCTGCACCGTCGCTCCCATCTTGAAGCTGCCTGAATCGGGCTTTTCCTGTCCGGTCAGCATACGGAACAATGTGGTTTTACCCACGCCATTGGGCCCGATAATGCCGACAATGCCGCCAGGCGGCAGGCGGAACGACAGATCGTCAATCAGCAATCGATCACCGAACGCCTTGGTGACATGTTCCGCCTCGATCACCACATCGCCCAAACGCGGCCCGGGCGGAATGACGATCTGCGCTTTACCTGACGCTTTTTCACGCGCCTCAGATCGCGCCAGCAATTCACCATAGGCCGCAACACGCGCCTTGTTTTTAGCCTGCCGCGCCTTTGGCGACTGGCGTATCCATTCCAGTTCACGATCCAGCGTGTCCTGAATACCCCCGGCTTCGCGTTCCTCCTGCTGCATGCGCTTGCGTTTTTGCACCAGCCACGAAGAATAATTGCCTTCATAGGGAATGCCGCGCCCGCGATCCAGTTCCAAAATCCAGCCGGTGACATTGTCGAGAAAATACCGGTCATGGGTAATCAGGCAGACCGTGCCTTTATATTCTTTCAGAAAATTTTCCAGCCAGGCAACGGTTTCCGCGTCCAGATGATTGGTCGGTTCATCCAGCAGCAGCATGTCCGGTTCTGACAGCAATAATTTGCATAACGCCACGCGCCGCTTTTCTCCGCCGGAAAGTGTTTCAATTCTGGCGTCGCCGGGCGGGCAACGCAGCACATCCATCGCCTGTTCCACCCGCGAATCCAGATCCCAGGCGTTCAGCGCCTCGATACGTTCCTGCAAAACCGACTGGCGTTCGATCAATGCATTCATTGCGTCATCGTCCAGCGGTTCTGCAAATCCCGCCGATACGGTTTCAAACTCCTCCAGCAGGGCCCTGGTTTCGGCCACGCCCTCCATGACATTGCCCCAGACATCTTTATCCGGGTTCAGATCCGGTTCCTGTGCCAGATATCCGATCTTGACCCCTTCGGCCGCCCAGGCCTCGCCCTGATATTCTTTATCGACCCCGGCCATGATGCGCAGCAAGGTCGATTTGCCGGACCCGTTAATGCCCAGAACGCCAATTTTCGCGCCGGGCAAAAAAGACAGCCTGATATCGTTCAGCACCTGGCGTCCGCCCGGATAGGCTTTGCTCAGCCCCTGCATCACATAGACATATTGGTAGGCGGCCATAAAACGCTCCAGAAACAGCGGGATAAATTGAGCCATGCGCCGCCATTAAGGCGGTCTGGCCGGATTGAGGGGTGGTTTTACGCCATCGCACCCCATCCTGCAACGCATCTGCTGCAACATCTTTAGTTGGGCAAACTTTCCTGCTATAGCCAGTCCGGGCCTGTAGTTCAGCGGTTAGAACCCACCGCTCATAACGGTGTTGTCGCAGGTTCGAATCCTGCCAGGCCCACCACCCTATGAGGGTCTATACCGGACACATAGGTTGTCCGACCCGGAGACATAGGTAACACAAAGTACCCATATTTGCACCTGAACCTTCAGGAGACATGGGTGACACCCCTGGCCAAAGGGGTTGTCTATTGGTTGCAGGGTACAAAGCTCCAGATCGATGTAGCCGAGATCATAATCCATAAGGCTGACCAGCCAAATGCATTCGTCGACCACCTTGCATGCGCAACCCTGAACCCGAAGAGGAAGTAAAACGCCCGATCGACCATCGGCGATCAAGACAATGCTTTTTGATCGATCACAGTAGATCAAAATCGTCCAAAAGCCAGTCCGGCCGCCCTTCGGGCTTCCTGCAAAATAATTGCCAAAAATACACCAATTAGCGCTATAATACACCAATAGTATGATTTTTAGGAATAGGCCACAGCCATGACGACGATACGAAAGACCATCACGCTTACAGACACGCAGAATGATTGGATCAAAGCGCAGATCGACAGCGGCGCTTACACGAATGACAGCGAGGTGTTGCGCGACCTGATCCGCAAGGCGCAACAGGAAAGCGCCGAGATCGAGGTCATCCGCGCGGCGCTTATCGAAGGTGAAAAAAGCGGATTGAGTGCGCGTAGCCCCGAAGATATTCGCGCAGCTGTGAAGCTGCGGAAATCCTTGAATGCCTAATCGCCGCTATCATTTAAGCGAGGCGGCGGATGCAGACCTTGAACGCCTGTATGAGTGGGGCATTGATCGCTACGGCGTGAAGACGGCGGATCAATATTATGACGCGCTGATCGCACGCCTCGGGCAAATCGCGGATGTCCCGCAAATCTGGCAAGGTGTTGATCATATTCGCGCGGGCTATCGCCGTTCGGTTTATGGCGCGCATTCCATTTATTACCGCGTCGAGACCAAGGGCGTATTGATCGTGCGTATCATCGGGCGCGAAAATCCGGACACCAGCCTGCCGGAAGATTAGGTCCGACCGAACGGGCGCACCGCGAAGCGGGTCCCCTTTGTTTCGAGGGACGTTTAGTAGGGGCCGCCCGCGCTTGGCCGGCCTCATCATTGGCTGGAGGCGGCGGTTCAAGCGGTTTGCCCCCACCAAGACTCGTACACTTGAGAATGTCGTTCCAGTCGGCGAGAATTTCGAAAAGACGGTTCGATGTTTCTCCGCTCAGGCCAACCACCCTTCGCAGTGTCCGACCCGCACACATAACCGGCTTGCCAGTCTGGCTGGCAAGCCAAGCCGGAAAAATTATCGCCGTCCTAAGTTTTCGGCTTTCTGGCATCGGGCCAGGCGCCGGCCAGCAGGGTGGTGGTTGAAACCCCGATGGCGACCAGTTGACTGCCTGCCCGCACTTCAATCCGGGTGGAAGCCAGCCCGCGGGAAATATGTTCCAGCCGGCAGGCGGAAATCATGGTCTTTGGCAGCGGCGGCTCGGAACAGAACCGCAAGCTTAGATCCGGATTGGGAATGGGAATGGGCTTGCCGCCCAGCGCGCTGCCGACCGGCGGCCCGACAGAAATATCTGCGGCGATACAGGCGGCCTCGGCACAGGTGCCCGGCTCATCCCAATGCACTTTTACCTCGGTGGCGTAGCCGCGATCATCATTTCCGACCAGCATCGGCCCAAATGTATCTATCAGCGGCACTTCCACGCCACTGCCGGGTTTTGCCCAGGCTTTTCCATCACCATAGGATTTCCAGCCCGCGGGCGTGCCGGCAAAGCCCGCATGTTCAAACGGCTCCAGCGCAGCAAGATTAGCCATGCTCACAGTGGCGCGGGTGCATAATTTGCCGCGCGAATCGAAAATATCCACGCTGATCACCGACAATGTGCGCCCTTCATGCAGCATTACCGGCGCCACCCGCGCAGCACCTTCGGTCAGACCGCGAATGAAGCGCACATCCAGACCGGCGGGCGCGCGGCCGGGCGCAATCGCGCGCGCGGCATTTACGCACACCGCCCCAACCACCCCGCCATTGGCGCCGCCGAAAGCGCCATGCAGTTCACGGCCCAGCTCATACCGCCATTCGCCATTCTCCGCAGGCGTGCCGCCCAAGAAATCCCGCACTTTCATATTTGCAACCTCCCTTATTGATAGGTATTTTCCGGTGCCGCCAGTATAATTGTTATAATCAATTCAAACAGGGAGAAGATGATGGCCAGCGATAAAATTTCACCCGCTCTGGTAGGCCAGGACTTTGGCGAGACCACGCGCAGCTGGAACGATAACCAGACCATGTTATATGCCGTAGGCGTCGGCGCCCAACCGGACACGGAACTTGATTTTCTCTATGAAGGCCGCGGGCCCAAAGTCCTGCCGACCTATGCGGTGATTCCCGGCATGTGGGCCATGGGCTGTATCGGTAAATATATCACCATGCCGATCGCGCGCATGCTGCATGGGGAGCAATCCGTCGAACTGTATCGCCCGCTGCCCGCCAATGCCGATATTACTATGAAAGGCCGCCTTAGCGAAATCTGGGACAAAGGCCCCGGCAAGGCCGCTGTATTTGGGGCGGAATGCATAGCCTCGGACAAGGATGGCCCCTTATTCAAGACGCATTCAACCCTGTTTTTCATCGGGGGCGGCGGATTTGGCGGGGAACGGGGCCCCTCCACTTCGCAGATTAATCTGCCCCCGGATCGTGCGCCCGATCATGTGGTCGAATATCAAACCCGCCCGGATCAGGGGGCGATTTACCGCCTTTCGGGGGATCGGGTGGCGTTGCATATTGATCCGGATTTCGCGCGTAAAGCGGGTTATCCCGATGCGTTCATGCATGGCCTGTGCACCTATGGCTTTGTTGGCCGCGCGATCCTGCACACCCTGTGCGGCAGCGATCCCGCAAATTTCAAAAGCATGACAGGCCGCTTTGCCGATCAGGTCTTTTTCGGAGACAAGGTGATTACCCAGATATGGGTCACCAGCCCTGGTCATGCCATTGTTCGCGCCGTGACCCAGAAAGGCAATGTGGTGCTGTCACAAGCCGCCGCCACTTACAAAGCGTAAACGCCGGAACAACATCCAACAACCGCACGCACCCGCCCGGCGCAAGGCCGGGCGGGTGGCTTGATGCGAATCGTTCCGAAACTATTCTGCCTTTTCTTCTCCCGCTCCCTCGGCAGGTGCGGCTTCTCCGGCGGGCGCGGCCGCGTCAGCAGGCGCAGCGGCAGGCGCCGCCTCGTCAGCAGCCTTTTCCTCGCCGCAGGCTGCAAGCATCGGCGCCGCTACGATCAGGCCCGCAATCACTAGCCAGTGTTTCATCTGCATAAATATCCCTCCCATTGATGTCATACACGTTGAAGTCTAAAGCTGATGCCGTAACCTGCTGCCATACTAAACGTCATTAGTCATATACGCCATTAGTTGCAGACATCATGAGTCGCGGACATAGTGTACCAAGCAGCCCGCCGTCTCAAGCCGAAAAATCAATTTCGTATCAGCTTTAAAATACTATCTGATGGGCACATCAGAGGATAGCATATAAACTTTCGCATGCCAGGCAAACAGAACAGACCCGAATCGACATTGCGTACCCTGCCTCGAGGGGTTGTGATATTGGGATTTGTTTCCATGCTGATGGATGTTTCATCTGAAATGATCCATGGGCTGCTGCCGGTTTATCTTGCTGTCGGGCTGGGCGCCAGCATGCTGACCATCGGCATTATCGAAGGCATCGCCGAGGCGACAAGCGCCATTGTAAAAGTTTTTTCCGGCGCGCTGAGCGATTATTTGGGCAAGCGCAAATTACTGGTTGGCATTGGTTATGGCATGGCGGCGTTCACCAAGCCGATTTTTCCCCTTGCTGCTGCAATTGAATGGATCATTGCCGCGCGGTTCATAGACCGTCTTGGAAAAGGCATTCGCGGCGCGCCGCGTGATGCATTGATCGCGGATATCACGCATAAGGACCAGCACGGGGCGGCATTCGGTTTGCGGCAATCCATGGATACGGTTGGCGCATTTGTTGGCCCCTTGCTGGCCGTCGCACTCATGGCCCTTGGCGGCAATGATTTCGCTCTGGTATTCTGGATTGCGGTGATCCCCGCCTTTGCAGCATTTGGCCTGGTGTGTTTTGGCGTGCAGGAACCCGTTCGAGCAATAGCTGAGCCCGGGACAGAGACTATCCCCATAGACTGGCGTGCAATTGGCCGGTTCAAAGCGGCCTATTGGGTGGTGGTTGCGGCCGGTTCCGCCCTGACCCTGGCGCGGTTCAGCGAAGCTTTCCTGATTTTGCGCGCACAGGAATTGGGGCTGACGCTGGCGCTGGCCCCGATGGTTCTGGTGGTGATGAATATCGTCTATTCCGCCAGCGCCTTTCCTGTTGGCCGTTTTTCCGACGGACGCAACCGGTTGCATCTGATCGCAGCCGGGCTTGCCGCCCTCATCGCCGGTGATCTGGTGATGGCCGCCAGCAACAGCCTGTGGGCGCTTGCGGCCGGCATCATTCTGTGGGGCCTGCATATGGGATTTACCCAGGGCCTGTTAGCGGCCCTGGTCGCCGATACCGCCCCCAAACAGTTGCGCGGCACGGCTTTTGGGCTGTTCAATTTAATCAGCGGTCTGATGATGCTTGCCGCCAGCGTCATAGCGGGCCTGTTATGGCAGCTATACGGTTCCAGCATCACTTTCTATGCCGGTGCGGCGTTTGCGGCGCTGGCCCTGCTGGGGCTGATATTTGTGCGTAATGTGAAATCATGATGTGAAAACATGACGGAAAATTCAAACCGTGTGCATTTTGGGACCATCGGCCTGGCGCTGGCGTCCGGCGCAGCGCTCCTTTACGCCATGCTTTGGGGATTGCAATCCGATGCGCCGCTGCGGCTGGGAGGGGCGCTTTATCCTGTTCCGGCCAGCCCCGCGCTGCTGCATGCGCTTGGACGCGCGGTCCTGCTGGCACTGTTCAATATAATCCTGTTCACGGGCGTTGGACTGCTGATGGACCGGCGCTGGACAAAGGATATAAAGCTGCACGCCCTGCTGATTGCAAGTGCGGCGCATGCCGCCTTCAGCCCGCTCATCGCGGATCTGGTGTCCGGACCGGAGATAATGCAGCTGCCCATCTGGCTGCAACTGATTGGCGTGGCATCAGGCGCCGGCGCCGCCCAAGCCGGATTGTGGGCAGAGACTTTCCTGGTCACCGGCATGCTGATTGACGCCCTGCACCGGCGGCGGCCGACATTTTATGCAGCGCATATGCATTGGCGCGGCGGGCTGGGGAAGGGCCTGCTCTATGGCATCCTGTTCATGCTGCTGATACAGGCCTTTGCGCACATTCTCGGATCACCGGAACTGAGATTTTTCGCCGCCAATTATCAGACAGCGGCGGCGGCCTTGGGCGGCGCAATCCTGTTCTGTGTGGCACGCACCCTTATCGAAAGTTTCGACGAGAGCGCGCCTTTCCTGTCGCGGCTTCTGGATAATATGCGCCAGCCAATGAATCATCTGCGCGGTGTCCTGCTGGGCCTGGGCCTGGCGGCAATGATTCTGACGGACCTGCTGCACACTGGCGGCGGCTATCGTTTTGCCTGCGGTTTCCTGCTCGGCGCACTGATTTACAGCGGCGCCGATCTGATCCGGGATGGGTTTGAAATACTCAATAAACAGCGTCAGCACCTGCAATCCTGGCGCATTTATATTCTTGGCGCAGTCATCGGCGGATTTATTGGCGGCGCGATCTCCTGGTATTTTGACGGGCCGCAGATCGCCATTGTTGCGCAGCGGCTTCATGCCTATGCCATGCTCTATTTCCCGGCGATGGGCAAGGCGCCCGCTGATTATATCATCTACCCGCTGTTCAGCCGCTGGGGCGAGATGAACCTGGGCATTGTGCAGGGCGGCGCGCGGCTGCTGTATAATGACAGCCTGTCCGGCGTCATCAACTGGTCCATCGCCGCGCCGCTGTTCAGCGTCAATCTTGTCGTGCTGACGGCGCTCTTTGAGCGCAGTCTTGATCCTGTGCGCCGCCTGTTCAGCCTGAACGGTCTGACCGGCATTGCCGAGCAGACCGTGCGTGTCCTGCGCTGGGGCCTATGGATGGCCCCGATCATTCAGACTTTTCTGCGCATGGCCCCGGACCCTAGCTGGTATAATCAGGACGGCGCGGTGCGCACCGGTGTTGCAACCATTGCCAGCCTTGTAATGCCGCCTGAAACATTCCGGCAATGGAGTCTGGATGTGTTTCTGGGGCTGCTGGCCTATGAATGGCTGCGCATTCTGATCTGGTTTGATCATATGGGCCTGCGTGTCGCCAGCCTGGTCAATTTGTCCTTCGTCGGCGGAGACCGTCTTGATGAATGGGCGGCCAAATTTACGGGTCACCGGGCGCGCACCCGCATCCTGCCTGAAGGCGTGCGCCGCTTCGCCACCTGGGCCCCGCTGCTGATTCCATTTTACATCCCGCGCGGGCGCGACTGGGACTATGTCTGGGGCGGCGCAGAACGGCTGGCAGCGGGTGAGGAACCCATATTGCCGGCAGTCTCGCTGGTTCTGGCCGGATATGGCGCCGCCGCCATCGCCGCCATTGGCGCCGGGATCGTGACGGCGCGCTTTGCCGCACGCATGTCACCATCGGCAGGCCGCATTAATCCCCCATCCCCCATGTTCAGCCTTGGCAATGGCATTTATACGCTGGAAGCGGATGCCGGCGGGCGCAGCTATGCCCGCGCCTGGCGAACCGCAAGCAAAGGGGGCGAAATTGATTTAACCCGCCGTCCGCAGGACCGGCTGGAAATAAAAGGCAAATTTTTCTTTCTGCGTGAAATGGGCATGGATGGCCATCCTGCCGGTCCGCTCTGGTCCATTGGCCGCCAGCCCGTTGGCCTGACCGGCCCGGATTACCGGCTGGAACGGCCAACGCCGGACTCAGCCTGCTGGCACAATAGTCAGGGCGAAATAAAGGCCGAAGCCCATGTGCATATCACGCCGGACGCACCCCTGGAACAGTGGCGCATCCGCCTGCAAAATACCGGAACCGCACCGCGCAGCCTGATTCTCACCACATATCAGGAATGGGCCATGAACGCGCAGGATGGTTATACCCGTCATGCCGATTTCAATGCGATACATGTGCGCACGGTTTTTGTGCGCAGCCTTGGCGCCATACTGGCGCAAAACCGCCTGCTGCATAATGGCAGCGGCAATCCGTACAAGCGGCGCATGACCCATGAGGTGGCCTTCCATGCGGTGCATCTTGATGGCTGCCCGCCGGGGCGCGTGCAATTGCTCGGCTATGAAGATAGCCGTCCGCATTTTATTGGCGCCGGGACGCTTGCCTGCCCTGACAGTTTAAATGGCGGGCGTCACCGCTCTGTCGATGATGAAGGCTCACTCTACAGCTTTGATCCAGCTGCAAGCCTGCAAGTGCGCGTGGAAATTCCGCCGGGCGGGATCATAGATATTCCGTTTACGGATGGTTACGCCAGCAGCGCCTTTGAAGCCGCCTTGCGCATTAGCCGCATTTCGAAAAATCCGCCTCCCGGCGCACAGGCCCTGAACGCGGTCATCGGGCGCATGCGGCAGTTAATCGCACCGCACACCCCCCAGCAGACAACGCCCCTGCCGTTCAGCTTTTCCGCAGATGGCACGGAATTGCGCACCACATGCGATACACTGCGCCCCCTGGTGCATGTATTGGCAAATCCGCTGGGGCATGGCGCCATTATCGGCAATGATGGCGCGCTATTTTCGTTTGCAGGCAATGCGCAGCAAAACGGTATGAGCACCTTCTGCCTGGACACCCTGCCCGCCCAGTCCCCGAGCCAGATGATCTATGTGAAAGACCGCGGCACCGGCTTGCTGGATACGCCCTGTTATGTGCCTTACCGGCGCAAGGATGCGCAACATCAGGCCGTCTATGGCCTGGGCTATGTCACGTTTCATAAATCCCATGCCGGGCGGGAATATGAAATGACTATTTTTATCCCCCTGGATCAGCCGGTCGAATTGCGCACCCTCACCATCCGCAACAGCACTGACCAGCCGATGCGATTAAGCGTTGCCTCCTATACGGAGATTGCGCTGGCGGAACTGGCGCGCGATAGCAGGGAATATATCGAAACTGCGGAAAATCCGGATCTGGGCGCACTGTTTTTCCGCAATCCGCGCAATGATTTTCACCAGGGCTGGGCCTTTTTCGCCAGCAGCCTGCAGGCGCCGGCGACAGAAACCACCCGCTCACGCTTTGTGGGCGGTGACGGATATGACCTTAACGGGCCGCACCGGCTGATCCATGACGCGCCCGATACGTCCTGCCCCGATGATGGCCATCGCATTGCCGCCATTATGGGGGACGTGGAAATACCGCCAAAGGGTGAAGTCAGTATTGTCATGATGCTGGGCCAGACCCATAGCCGCGAAGCCGCGGAAGTTTTAATCCGCCGCTTTCGCGAACCCGCGGCGGCGGCAGAGGCGCTGGAGCGGACAAAGCGGTTGTGGCGCAAAAAACTGTCGGTGCTGCGCATAGAAACCAACCGGCCCGATTTTGACAGCCTGGTGAATGACTGGCTGCCCTATCAGGTGCTGACGGCGCGGCTGTGGGGCCGTGCCGGTCCCAATCAGCGCGGCGGCGCCTATGGCTACCGCGATCAGTTGCAGGATGTGCTGCCGTTGATTTTCACCCAGCCTGAACTGGCGCGCCGCCAGATCATCCTTCATGCGGGACAGCAGTTTCGCAATGGCGATGTGCTGAAATGGTGGCATCAGGCCGCAGCCGGAGGAACCGGAATTGGCCAGCGCACCAGCTCTGGCGATCCGCATCTGTGGCTGCCTTATGTGACCGCACGCTACATCACGGCAACCGGCAATGAAGCGCTCCTGGATCAGCGGGTCCCGTTTCTGGAGGGAGGACGCCTGCCGCGTGGCATGCATCATCTGCTTGTGGCGCCGCGTCCCTCACGCGATAGCGCCAGCATCTATGAACATTGCAAGCGCGCCGTCGATCTTGCTTTATCGCTGAAAGGCGCCAATGGCCTGCCACTGATAGGCGCCGGCGACTGGAATGACGGCTTTGACCTGACCGGTATTGAAGGGCGCGGCGAAAGCGTCTGGCTGGGATTTTTTCTGCATGACGTTCTGCTGGGATTTGCCCCGCTTGCAGCGCGCAAGGAAAATGCGGCGGCAAGTGCATATTATTTATCCGAGGCGGCACGCCTGCGCACAGCCCTGAACGACATGTGGCGCACAGACCGCTATGTCCGGATGATCACCGATGCGGGCGAGGAAATGGCGCTGCTGGATAATCTTTCCGCCGCCTGGCCGATTCTTTCCGGCGTCGCCGATCTGGAGCGCGGCAAGACCGCGATCGAATCAGCGCTGGCCAAACTGGAACTCGGCGATATGATTCTGCTGCTGGAATCGCCATTTGATGAAAATTCCAAACCCTATCCCGGCCGCATATCCGACTATCCGCCGGGCGTGCGGGAAAATGGCGGGCAATATTCGCACGGCGCATCCTGGATGGTGGATGCCTTGATGCGCCTCAGCGGCATGGCCGCGAACCAGGGCAATTCCGGCCTCGCCCGGCACATGCAGGCGCGCGCAGCGGAAATCTGGTTGAAGATTTCACCCCTGGATAATCTTTCGGTCCGGCACTGGGAAATATATGGCCTGGCGCCGCACCAGCAACCCGCCGATGTCTATTTCGGCGAAGGCTATGAGGGGCGCGGCGGCTGGAGCTGGTACTCCGGCGCAGCCGCACGCATGATATCCGCCGCCTATGCGCTGGCTGGGCTGCATATGCAGGACGGTCAGGTAAAGCTGGACCCGGCAGCCTTCGCCGCCACCGGCCCCATCCAGCTTCGCCGCGTCACCTATCGCGGCAGAGAATTAACGCCAGATGATTAGGCGCTTTTCAGCATGCCCGGAACCGCCGAGCGGCGCCTGTAAACCCATACTGTGGAGGGCGGAAAATTCTCCAGAACCCAGGCTGTGCGGGTGGCCTCCAGATTCAGCTCCGCGGCGATCGCGCGCGCCACTGGCGGGCGCGGCACATAGGTGAACTGAATCATAAAACCTTCCGGCGGCAGCACCAGAAAACATTGCTGTAAAATATCGCGCTCAACTTCTTTGGAAAATGACAGCAGCGGCAGCCCCGAAACGATGGCCTTCACCTTGGTGACACCCTCATCGCGGAGAATCTGTCCAAGCTGGCGCGCATCGCCGCAGATCACCCGAATGGAAGGAAAGCGCTTGCGCATGATTTCACACAGCGAGGATTCGCGTTCAATAACGATCAGATCATTGGCAGGAATCCCGCGTGACAACAGTGCTGCGGTAATGCTGCCGGTTCCGCCGCCAAGCTCGATGACTGCGCCGGGCGCCGCGGGGTCAATTTCGGACGCCATTGCCGCAGCCAGACTTTTTCCGCTGGGCACTACGGCGCCGACACTGGTGGGTTTTTGTAGCCATAGATTGAAGAACCGGAGATGATTTCGCACGCACTGGTGTCTTTCTGTTGTTATTCCCCTGCCCAGCACAGTGGCTTGTTGACACCACTCTTGACTGGCCGGATAACATACCTGCTTCCTTTATCCTCCGAAAGGGCCTTCTTCAGGGGCCGTGTCACCTATTAAATCAGGCTGTTATGGTGCCTCCCCTATTATTGCTGCAAAATATCAGCGCCCGCCTGGGCGGCGCGCAATTGCTTTGCGATGCGCAAATGTCAGTCATGGCGGGGGCGCGCATCTGCCTGGTCGGGCGCAATGGATCGGGCAAATCGACGCTGCTTAAAATTGCCGGCGGCCTGATGGCGCCGGATAAAGGCGAACGGGTGCTGGCGCGCGGCGCCACTTTGCGCTATCTGCCCCAGGAACCGGATCTGCGCGGCTTTTCCAGCGTACACAATTTTGCCGCATCGGGACTGGCGCCGGGTGATGACGCCTATCGGGTGGACTATCTGCTTGGCGCGCTTGGCCTTGACGGGCAGGCCGATCCCGTTACGTTGTCCGGCGGCGAGGCGCGCCGCGCAGCACTGGCGCAGGTGCTGGCCCCGCAACCCGATATTCTGCTGCTGGATGAACCGACCAACCATCTCGACCTGCCCGCCATTGAATGGCTGGAAAGCGAGCTGGCCCAGATGCGTTCCGCTATCGTACTGGTCAGCCATGACCGGCGGTTTTTGCAGAATCTGTCGCGTGAAACCCTGTGGCTGGACCGCGGGGTCATCCGCGCCCTGGCGCAGGGTTTTGGCGAATTTGAAGCCTGGCGTGACAGTGTGCTGGAGCAGGAAGAACGCGACCGGCACAAGCTTGATCGTAAAATCGCCATGGAAGAAGACTGGATACGCTATGGCGTCACCGCGCGGCGCAAACGCAATCAGGGCCGCCTGCGCGCGCTGGCGGGCCTGCGCGAACAGCGCCGCACCCGGACCCGCGCGGCCGGCAATGTCACCTTCAACGTCAGCCAGGCCGAAACCGCCGGCAAGCTGATTATTGAGGCCACGCATATCAGCAAGGCCTATGGCCCGCGCAAACTGGTGCAGGATTTCAGCCTGCGCATCCAGCGTGGCGACCGGATCGCCCTGCTGGGGCCGAACGGGGCGGGCAAAACCACTTTGCTGAAATTGCTGACCGGCGCGATACCCCCCGAAGCCGGGCAGGTGCGTGTGGCGGACACTGTGCAGATGGTAACGCTGGATCAAAGCCGCGACACGCTGAACCCCGCCGCCACCTTGCGCGAAATGATCAATCCCGGCGGCGGCGACAGCATGACCATTGCAGGGCAGACCAAACATGTCATGAGCTATATGAAAGATTTTCTGTTCACCCCGGATCAGGCGCAGGTGCCGGTGGGCGTATTGTCCGGGGGCGAACGCGGGCGGCTGTTGCTGGCGCGGGCGCTGGCGCTGCCATCCAATCTGCTGGTGCTGGACGAGCCTACCAACGATCTGGATCTTGAAACCCTCGATCTGTTGCAGGAAATGCTGGCCGATTATCCCGGCACGGTGCTGATGGTCAGCCATGACCGCGATTTTATCGACCGCGTTGCCACCTCGGTGATCATGTCCGAAGGCGGCGGCCGCTGGATCGAATATGCCGGCGGTTATTCCGATATGCTGGCGCAGCGCGGACAGGGCATCACACCAGCCAGCGCCCCCGCATCCGTTTCCAGGAAACCCGGCGCCGGCAGCCAGCAGCCTGGCGCCAAATCCCGGGGCGCTACCGGTGAGACCAGGCCCCGCATGAGTTTCAAAAACAAGCATGCCCTGGAAACCCTGCCCGCGCGCATTGCGCAATTACAGGACAAGATCAAAGCCGTGCAGGCCAAACTGGCCGATCCAGCATTATTCTCCCGCAACCCGGCGGA
>JBMOMX010000017.1:0-39764 GCA_049323435.1 Pseudomonadota bacterium | reverse complement strand
GCCAGTCTGGAAGCCTTGACCGCCGAGCATGACGCATCCGAAACCCAATGGCTGGAGCTGGAACTGCTGCGCGAGGAGTTGGGATAGCGGTAATGGTTGGCCTGCCAGATCGTGATGATTTTAAGTTAACGCGTTGATCCCCACCCTGTCCCTCCCCTTTGCAAGGGGAGGGCACGCAAGACGCAAGGACTCCCTCCCCCTGCAAGGGGGAGGGCCGGGGTGGGGGTCAGGCCGTAACTGGCGGAGCAAAGTCTGATTAAAGCCCGAAGCGATTCAACCGGATCGCATCACTTACCATCCGCATCATGCGCTAAGCCCACGACATTTGCGGCTGGCCGTGCAATATTCACGCAGTACAAATTACCTGTCTGGAAACCAACATGGCTGAACATGCATTGCACACATTGGGCGGCGGACTATTGCTGAACATTGCCGATGGCTGCGCCACACTGACCCTCAACCGGCCGGAGCGGCACAATTCCCTGTCGCAGGAAGATATGCTGGCGCTGCGCGACACACTGCTGGAACTGGACAAGGATCAGAGCCTGCGCGTAGTGGTGCTGACCGGCGCTGGAGAAAAAAGTTTTTGCTCAGGCGCATTTCTGAACGAGGTCGCGGATCGCAGTTTCAAAGGTAATCCGTTTGAGGATTTAACCGGCACCCTGGAAAATTTCCGTCTGCCCGTCATTTGCGCCCTGAATGGCAGCGTCTATGGCGGCGGCTTTGAGCTTTCTTTGTGCTGTGATTTCCGCATCGGGGTGGAAGGCATGCGCATGTTCGTGCCGCCCGCACGGCTGGGCATTCACTATCCCGAACAGGGATTGATGCGCATGATCACCCGGGTCGGGCTGAGCGCGGCCAAGCGAATCATTCTCGCCGTCGAAAGCTTTGACGCGCAGGCCATGCTGCAACTGGGCTTTATTGATTATCTGGCGCCGCGCGAAGATCTGGCGGCGCGCACACAGCAGCTTGCCCAGGATATTGCAGGCCTTGCGCCGCTATCGGTGCAGACCATGAAACGCAGCCTGAACGAACTGGCGCGCTTTGAGGCCGATCACGGCGCCATCAAGGCGCGAATCGCCCAATGCTGGAACAGCCAGGATCACCAGGAAGCCGTGCGCGCCATGGCCGAAAAGCGCAAACCCCATTTTCAGCAAAACTGAGATGCAGCTGGAGCTATGCACCTGGCCAGAAATTGACGCCTATCTGACACGCAGCAGGGGCGTTATCGTGCCCGTGGGGTCCACCGAACAGCATGGCCCAACCGGCCTGATCGGCACCGACACAATCAGCGTCGCGCTGATTGCGCGCCTGGCGGGCGAACAGGCCGGCATTCTGGTCGCCCCGGCCTTTCCCATTGGCATTGCGGCGCACCATATGGGCTTTGCCGGTTCGATGAGCCTCAGCCCGGAAACCTTTATGGCCGTCATACGCGAATGCGCCGTTTCGCTCGACCGGCATGGCTTTCGCAAAATCTATTTTTTCAACGGCCATGGCGGCAATATTGCAGCCCTCAACAAGGCCGCCAGCGCCATCACCGCTGAATTAAACCCGGACCGCGGCGTCCCGGACCGGCTTGAATGCCGGGTGCAGAGCTGGTGGCAATATGAAAATGTTCATGCCCTGTGCCAGACCCTCTATCCCGAAGGTCATGGCAGTCACGCCACCCCTTCTGAAGTCGCCATCACCCAATTTGCGCATCCCGAAGCCATCAAGACCGCCACGTTGGAACCGCGCATCGCCCCCACTGGCCACTTTACCGGCGCAGAGGATTACCGCGCCAAATTCCCGGACGGCCGCATCGGCTCCGACCCGCTGCTGGCCAACCCGGTCGATGGCGAAAGCCTGGTTCGCGCCGCAATCCACGGTCTGATCGTGGATTACCGCCGGTTCGCCACATAATTAATTGTTCGCTTTTAGTTCCGGCCCCCACCCAAACACAGGCCCCATGCAGGCGGATACGCATCGCCCTGACCGCACGCCACAATTTGTTAACAAATATTTTGTGATAAATTAACAAAATATGAAGTTTTTCCTCTTGCCTTATTGACGCCACCTTTGCTAGTCTGAACCGACAAAACAGGTGTGTTATAATAAAACTTGTACTGGTTGGGAAGTGCGGCGTCCGGCTATAAAAGGCGCCACATCTGCATTAACGGCCGAAACCGGCGAAAAAAATGTAATTTATCGTCACGGCCATAACTGAAGGACTAAAACATGTTGAAAAATCTAATGATGGGCGCCGCCGCCGTGGCGCTGTCCGTGGGCGCAATGACCGGGGCGGCGAATGCCGGTATTTACAGGTTTCACGCGCATCTTAGCCCGGCAAACGAAGTGGGATCGTCTGATCCTGGTTTGACGGGCAGCGGTTTTGGCGTGATGTACTATAATGATAGGGGCACGATTGGCACGACGAACGTCCTCGCGGGCGATTATTTGGACGGCAATGGCAACGGTGTGGATGATGACTATGAAGACGACGGATATCGTTTCACCATCTCATTCGGCCCATTAGGCTCAACGACTGCGGGCGCTCCGGTACCCAATCCGACCTTTGTGGTCACCCAGGCGCACAATCATCTTGGCGTGCGTGGCACCAACGGTTCCGTGATCACGGATGTGGACGCCGCCGATGCTGTGCCGCTGCCAAATTTTAGTCCGCTTGAAACCGCTGGGTATGCCATTGGGACATACCATTCCGTGATTGCCGCCCTTTTTGACGGCACATTCGTGGATCTCTTGGCCCCGCTGGCGGCCATCCCAGAGCAAGGGGATCCCGATCCTTTTGCAGGTCCTAATGATGTTTATGATGCGGGTGACGTGATCGAAAACCTGTTGTCCTATGCCTATGGCACCAATGACGATGGGCGTTTGCCTAACGCGCACGGCGACCTCGACACCAACTGGTACGTAAATTTGCATACCACGATTTCGGACGGCGCCGGCCCGCTCGGCACTGGCCATATTCGTGACCAGTGGCAGTTTAGGGAGATACCCGAACCCGCCTCGCTGACACTGCTCGGCGCCGGCATCATGGGCTTGGGTTATTTCGGCAAGCGCCGCAAGGCCTAGTCGCCCGGCGCACACTCTGTCATTGCCCGGCTTGTCCGGGCAACCCACCCGCACCCCAGTGGGGACTTTGCGTGGGGCATGGATTACCCGCATGAAGCGCGTAATGACAGTGCAGAGGGTGAGGCTGATAAACGATCCAAAACGGCGGTCCTTCGGGGCCGCCGTTTTCGTTGTGCCATAGCCCAAAGGGCGTAGGCGGATTGTTTGCCGCATTTCTTGACAAATGTTGTCAAATATGACTACATAACATGGCGGACGGTTAGAATCAGTGATATAAGATGATCCCAAAAACACGGCCTGTCTCATGGATCAAAAGGGCGCGCAAAGAATTTGAGACATTTCCGGTTGGGGCACAGTCAGTTTGTCTGTCTGCACTGACAATGGCGGCTCAGGGCGGTAAAGCCGATATCGCAAAGCCCATGACCGGCATGGGACCGGGTGTGTTCGAGATAGCGCTGCCGTTTCGGGGTGATGCGTTCCGTGTGGTCTATGCACTGCAACTTGCGGAAGAAATCTGGGTCGTTCATGCGTTCCAGAAGAAATCTACTCAGGGTATCAAGACGCCCAGGCGTGAAATCGATCTCATTAATGACCGCCTGAAAAGGCTGAAGGAGATGTTGCGATGAAAGATGAAAAGCTGGAGGTGACGCGCGGCAGCGGGAATGTGTTTCGAGATCTGGGTCACAAGAATCCGGATACTGAACAATTCAAGGCTATCCTGGCAGCCGAAATAGTTAAGGCGCTTGACCGGGAGGGCCTTAGCATGCGCGCAGCGCACGGCCGCACAGGAATCGCGGCGGCCGATTTCTCGCGTATCCGCAATGCGGATCTTGGCCGGTTTACGGTGGACCGGCTGATGACGATCATCAACCGGCTTGGGTCACGCGTGGAAGTGAAAGTCAGGGTGCGCCGCAACGAGATGAGCGGGCAGCCGGTATCTGCCTGATGGGCCGCCGTTTCCTTGTCTGGCGAAGCCTTGGCGTAGCCAGATCGTTTGTGGCGGTGGGCTGGGCATGCCGCTTGGGCGCGAGGTCAGGCTATCTGTGCTTGAGAAACTCATCAAGCACGAAACCGATGTCTTTGGCTATTTGACGCAGCAAGATCGGGGAGATATCCCGGCCCTGGATCGGTATGACATTAGGTTTGTGCATTGACCCCCTCCCGGCCTCCCCCTTTCAGGGGCAGGGCTATCGCATGTTGCGCTTAAGCCTTCTTTCCTTCTCCCCTTGGGGGAGAAGGCCAGGATGAGGGGTGCGCGCATTTATGCGCGTCACATAAAGCTTTTCTTGTTCTTATTTCCCCCTCACCCCGGCCCTCTCCCCCAAGGGGGAGAGGGAGAAAACCCACATGCGATAGCCCTGCTTTCAGGGGGAGGAGGGCGAATGCCGCATATACCTCCCTCCCCCCTGCAAGGGGGAGGGCTGCCTGCCTGCGCGAAGCCGAAGCGGCTTCGCTTCGGCGTAGGCGGATCGTTTGCCCACCACTTTCCCGTGGTTTTTGTTAACGCCTGCGCTATATTATCGGGGAGAGGTGGAAGATGGCCGAAAATGTCACCAATGAACTGATCTTTGAGGTCCTGAAACAAATTCAGGAAAGATTGAGCCGTCACGAGCAAATGCTGAAGGGCCTTCAGGCAGGGCAGGTCCGTATCCGTGAAGAGCTTAACGGTCTTCGCGGCGATGATATTCGCCGGGAAATCCAGCAGGCGCGGATGGATCAACGCCTGGAACGGATTGAAAACCGTCTGAATTTGTCCGACGCCTGATCAAACCGGCGGGCCAATCGCGCTGCCGGTTACGTTAACGCAACATTTTCCCATGGTTTTTATTAACTCCGGCGCTATATTATCGGGGAGAGGTGGAAGATGGCCGAAAATGTCCCCAAAGAACTGATCTTCGATGTCCTGAAACATATTCAGGGTCGGCTGGCTAAAGTTGAGACGGTGCTTGCCGGTCATACAAGGCAATTCATCCGCGTGCGCGAGGACATCAACAGTGTGCGCGAAGACATTAACGGCCTGCGCGGGGATGATCTGCGCCGCGAAGCCATGCAGGCGAGAATGGACGAGCGTCTTCAGCGCATTGAAAACCGCCTCAATCTGACGGACGCCTGATCAAACCGGATATGCCCGGCCTGTCATCGCCCGATTAACCCCCGGGCGATGACAGTGTGCGGGGCAGACAGCGCCACTTGTTCACATGGTTGTATAGCCGCCATCAACGACGATTTCCGCGCCGGTGATGTAGCTTGATTCGCTCGACGCCAGGAACAGCACCGGATAGGACACTTCGCGCGGCTCGGCCGGGCGGCGCAGGATGGTGGTGCCCAGAAACGCCTTTTCAGTCCTGTCGTCTTTGAGAAAATCCTGGGTCATCGGTGTACGGATGACACCCGGATGGATGGAATTGGCGCGGATGTTAAACGGCGCATATTCCACCGCCACCGATTTCGTCAGTATACGGACAGCACCCTTGGCCGCCTGATAGGCCGCGGCCCCCGCCATGCCGATAATGCCTGCGATGGACGAAATATTGACGATCGAGCCGCCGCCCGCCTTTTGCATCGCCGGAAGAATATGCTTGCAGCCGTAAAAAACGCCTTTGACATTGATGTCCAGCATACGGTCCAGTTCTTCGCTGCTGGTGTTCTGGGTGGTTTTCATGATCAGAATACCGGCATTGTTCACCAGAATATCGACCCGCCCGAAAGCGGACATGGCCTGATCAACGGCCGATTTCCATTCGGCTTCCTTCGCGACATCAAATTTGATGAACAGGCCCTGCCCGCCCTTGCCGTTGATGTCGGCCACGGTCTGGCGCCCGCCCGCCTCATTGACATCTGAAACGATGATGGTGGCCCCATGTTCGGCCAGCAGCAGCGCATGCTCGCGCCCCATGCCGGACCCGCCGCCGGTGACAAAAGCAATTTTACCTTCTACCCGCCCCGCCATGTTTTTTCTCCCTGCTGAAAATGTGTAATAGCCGGCAAACAGTAAACCATAGCGCGGCTGGATTATCTACCCATCATGAAAAAAGGCATAGATCTGCCTGGCCATGGCGGTGCTGATGCCGGGTACGGCTTCAAGATCAGACAGACCCGCCCGCGCCACCGCCCGCGCCGATCCGAAATGATTGAGCAGCGCGCGTTTGCGGCGGGGGCCGATGCCGGGCAGATCATCCAGCGGCGATGCGGCGGCGGCGCGTGAACGGCTGTCACGATGCGCCCCAATGGCGAAGCGGTGCGCCTCATCGCGCAGCCTTTGCAGAAAATACAATACCGGATCGCGTGGATCCAGTGTTTGCACCGGATGGCCGGGCCTGTGAAACTGTTCGCGTCCGGCATTGCGGTCCGGGCCCTTGGAAATCGCCACCAGCGGCACGGTGGTGATGCCAAGTTCGCCCAGCACCTGCATGGCGCTCGAAAGCTGTCCCGCGCCGCCGTCAATCAGCAGCAGATCCGGCCAGACGCCATTCTCTTCGCGCAACAGGCGTTGAAAGCGCCGCGTCAACACTTCGCGCAGCATGCCGTAATCATCGCCGGGCGACAGTTCCGTGTTATGGATATTGAATTTGCGGTACTGGCTTTTTTCAAAGCCCTGCGGCCCGCTGACAATCATGGCGCCAACCGCATTGGCGCCCTGTATATGGCTGTTATCATACACCTCGATACGTTGCGGCGCGCTGTCCAGACCAAACGCCGCCGCCACGCCGTCCAGCAATCTGCTTTGCGAGGCAGACTCCGCCAGGCGGCGATCCAGCGCCTCATGGGCGTTCTTTAGCGCATGCTGCACCATGTCAAATTTTTCACCGCGTTTGGGGACGGCCAGTTCCACCCGCTTTTGCGTACGCAGGCTAAGCGCGTCACTGATCAATGCCATGCCCTCCACGCCATGCGAAAGCAGCAGCAAAGCCGGCGCCGGTTTATTGTCATAAAATTGCACGATGAACGGACCCAGAATTTCCTCCGGCCCAAGCGATTTATCGGCGCGCGGAAAATAGGCGCGGTTGCCCCAATTCTGCCCGGCGCGGAAAAAGAAAACCTGGATGCAGGTCTGCCCGCCCTCCTGCCAGAGCGCAAACACATCGGCTTCGAGCAGCCCCTGCGGATTTATACCCTGATGCGCCTGCACCGCACTCATGGCGCGGATGCGATCGCGATAGCTGGCGGCGCGCTCAAAATCCAGCGCCTCCGATGCCTGTTCCATCGCGCTTGTCAGCCCGGCGCGCACCTCAGCGCCGCCGCCGGCCAGAAAGTCCCGCGCCTGCGCCACCAGCCCCGCATAAGCGGGCCCATCTATCAGGCCGGTACAGGGCGCGCTGCAGCGTTTGATCTGATGCAGCAGACAGGGCCGGGTGCGGCCCTCAAACACCGCATCCGTGCAGGTACGCAGTAAAAACGCTTTCTGCATGGTGTTCAGCGTCCTGCTGACGGCGCCGGCATTGGCAAATGGCCCGAAATATTCGCCCGCCCGGTTGCGCGCGCCGCGATGCTTGTCCAGTTGCGGAAAATCATGGCCGCCGGTAATCAGAATATAGGGAAAGCTTTTATCGTCGCGCAGCAGGACATTGTAATAGGGCTTCAGCCGCCTGATCAGATTGGCTTCCAGCAGCAGCGCCTCGGTCTCGGTTTCGGTGGTTATGAATTCCATCGACGCCGTGGCCTGAATCATGCGGCCGATGCGCACGCTCTGACCGGTCAGCTTGGCATAGCTGGAAACCCGGTTTTTCAGGCTGCGCGCCTTGCCGACATAAAGTATTTCGCCCTTGGCCCCAAGCATGCGGTAGACGCCCGGACTATGTGGCAATTGCCTAACATAATCGCGGATTATTTCGGTTCCGGTTTTTTTGCTTTCAACCGCAGCCGCCGCCGGAGGGGGAGAATTTTTCTGCATCTCGAAAGCCTGATTGCCGCTCTTGCGCTAAAGTTTACTATCCACGCTAGCTGTGGATAAACATGTGTGAAACCAAATCAAACAGACCGGAATCGCGCAGGAATCCTAACGCTTCCTTAATCTGCCCAATTTTTAATCATATATCTAAGCAATTGTTTTTAATAAATATTTTAATCCGGTGCCGGAGAGTTTGCGGCCTGTTTTAACCAAAATGTCAATAAAATGTAGCAAATTCAGGGATTTTTCATTCTGTGAACAAACTATTTTCGAAGGCGGAAGCTTCGGGCGCGCAGACGGCAAGGCGCCGCGATTATATCTGCTTTTCAGCAGAATCCGGGTTTGCCGCGTTCTATTTCGACCCCAACGCTGGCGGCCTCGGCAATCACGGTGAGTTTCTCCACCCGGATACGCGCAACCACGATGCGGGCATCCTCCAGGCAGCGGGCGGCGATGCGTTCGGCCATGGTCTCGGCCAGGTTGATATGTCCGGTTTCGATCAGCGCTTTCACCTTCGCGACTATATCTTCGTAACACACCACATTGCTCAGATCGTCGCCAGAATCCGGCGCGCCTTCCAGAACGGTCAGATCGACATTGATACGCACCCGCTGCCGGCGGCCCTTTTCGTGGCGATGCACGCCAATATGCGCATCCAGCAGCAGATCGCGGATAAAGACATGCCGTACTTTGCTGGCTGCGTCCGCCAGCTTCAGATGCACAACCCGGCCGGCCTTGCCATCATTGGGGCCTAACTGTGTCTCTGACTTTGTCATGGCAACTGCCTATTCCTCCATACCTGCAATATCCGGGGTCTGCCAGGCCAGATGCTGCCCGCCATCCAGCGCAATCATCTGCCCTGTCATCGAAGGCGCCGTCAGGATAAACCGCACCGCCGCTGCAATTTCGTCCAGCCCGGCGCCACACCCCAGGATGGTCGCGCCAGCCTGTTGCGCAAATTGCGCTGCATTCTGTGTTTCGTTCGGCAGTGTCGGGCCAGGGCCGATGGCGTTCACCCGGATCGCCGGGGCCAGCGCCATCGCCATGGTCCGGGTCAGCGTCCAAAGCGCGCTTTTGCTGAGTGTATAGGAAAGATAGCGCGGTGTCAGCCGCCAGACACGCTGATCCAGAATATTAATCACATTGCCCTGCCCCCCCGGCGGCAACTGCCGCGCAAAAGCCTGGGTCAGCAACGCCGGAGCCAGTAAATTGACCGCCAGCGTCCTGTCCCAGCTTTCACGGGTAAAGTCCATCATCCGGTCATTTTCAAACAATGAGGCATTATTGACCAGACAGCCAAGCGTCCCCACCGCCCTGACAGCGGCAGGCAGCAGCCCCTCAAGCGATGCCGCATCGGCTAGGTCCGCCTGCACAGCCACCGCCTCTCCTCCCGCCGCACGAATATCGGCCACCGTCGCATCGGCATCGGCTGCAGAGCTGCCATAATGTACCGCCACGCGCCAGCCATCGGCAGCCAGCCCGAGCGCAATCGTGCGCCCGATGCGCCGTCCGGCGCCCGTGACAAGGGCAGATCTAGGATGCAGTGACGTCATGAGGGCGCAGCATACAGCCGGCAGAAGCGGGCGTCCATTTCTCCGACGCCGCACCTGCCCCTACAGAACCTGACCGGGCCGGGATTCCCGGCCGGTCCTGCCATGCACAGGCATTGACGCCAGCAATATGGGTAAGATCGTTCCGGGCCCTTAAATCAGAATAATTCACTTCGACCGGATCAGCCTGTCATAATCCGCCATTAAAGTCTGGGTGATCTTGCCCGGCGTGAATTTGTGCGGGCCGATTTCCGACACCGGCGTTACTTCAGCCGCGGTGCCGGTGATGATACGGTCGCCGGACGCTGGGGGAAGGGCCGGGCAGCGATCATTATTTGCAATATCGAATCAACTTTATTTGATGAATAACCGCTATGTTTAGTGACTTGCTCCTGATTGGAACAAAATAGGTACTTTTTGATTGACGGCAGTGGGGCTTGATGCCAATCCTATGCATATGAACAGATTTTACGAATTTTTTGCTGGCGGCGGCATGGCCCGGATGGGACTAGGGCCCAATTGGCAATGCCTGTTCGCCAATGATTTCGATCATAAAAAAAGCCAGGTGTACCGTCAAAATTGGGGCGACGATGGCGTTCTCAGGACCGCCGATATTCGACATGTGACGACGGGCAATTTGCCCGGCCATAGCGATCTGGCATGGGCGTCGTTTCCTTGCCAGGACCTGTCGCTGGCTGGCGGCGGGGCTGGATTGAAGGGCGACCGCTCGGGGATGTTCTGGCCGTTTTGGGAACTTATGCGGGCGCTTGGCGCAGAGGGCCGCGCGCCAAAAATAATCGCCATCGAAAATGTCTGCGGTACGCTGACATCGCACGAAGGCAAGGACTTTGCCGCCATCTGTTCCGCATTTGAGAAATCCGGCTACCGTTGCGGGGCAGTGATTATTGATGCCGCGCTGTTCGTCCCTCAGTCACGCCCGCGTCTGTTCATTATTGCCGTGCGTAACGACGCAGCAATACCACCGCATCTTGTTGCGCAAGGCCCCTCTTCTTTGTGGCATACGCGCGGGCTGAAAACCGCATATGAAAAATTACCTGCGAACCCCCGGGAGAACTGGATATGGTGGAGCCTTCCACAACCGCCAAAGCGTAATCTTCAGTTCCCCGATATTATCGAAGATAATCCCTCTGACGTCTCATGGCATACCCTTGCCGAAACAGAGCAATTGATCGCGATGATGAGCGAGATCAATCGTGCCAAACTGGAGGCGGCGAAGCGCGCCGGCCGGCGCATGGCCGGCGCTGTCTACAAACGCACGCGCTTTGACGAAAACGGATGCAAAGTGCAGCGGGCTGAAATCCGGTTTGATGACGTGGCCGGCTGCCTGCGGACGCCTGGAGGCGGCTCCAGCCGGCAGACCGTTGTTGTGGTGAATGGCCGTTTGATGAAATCACGGCTTATCTCCAGCCGGGAAACAGCGCGGCTTATGGGATTACCGGATGAATACAAATTGCCTGAGAACTACAATGAAGCCTATCACCTCACGGGCGACGGCGTGGCGGTTCCCGTCGTGCGCCATCTGGCGAAGCATATTTTCGAGCCTATCATTTCCCATCAAACTGACCTCAATCGGCGGGCCGCATGAGTGTTATTCCGTGCCAAAAAAATGAAAAGCTACAAGCAATGATATTGGAGTATGCTGAAGCCCTTAAAACCGAAGCGCATAGAATTGGCGCTCACGGACTGAGTGAGCAGGAGTTTTATAATAGCGGCCTTTTTCGCGGAGCAATTGAGCGAACCCGCGGGCAGTTCTCCGCGACAATGCGTGACAAACGGGATTTCGTCCGTCATGTACTGAATTACATGCAAGACAGAGGCTTCATTAAGGATTGGGAATCAGCCGGAGGTGCGAACCGTCACGATTATGTAGTCAGGCTGGAAACCGGTCGCGTTTGTGTGATTGAACTAAAGGGCTGCGCCGATGGCAACAATTTCAATATTTTTGATCGGCCCACACATGCGCAGGAATTTGTTATCTGGAGCGTATGCACCAATCCTGGCGCGGATCCCCGAAAAAATGCATGGTCTGGAATCCACACCCGTTTAAGCGCCGATATTATCGAACGGCAACAGCGCGTCGATGGTGTCATTTTTTGGGATATGGTTTGCGGAACAGTAGGACGCCCATGTCCGAAACTGGTTTACAATCCTGAACGGTTGACAGTTATCGCCCAATACACACTGCCGCCGCCGTGTATTTATGTTTTTCCTGCAACGATCGCAAGCCCGAGAAATAATCCCCGGCCCGCCGCCCAATCTCTCGATGACGTTCAACTGCTTAAAGCATTTCATGAATGTTTTCTCGGCAGGGACGAGGAAGTAAACTATGTCGGCTTCGAGATTGAGCACAGAGGCGCAGATACAATGCGCAGAACCCGCATTAGCCGCGATGATACCATAGTGCGGGAGTCCAAATTAACCGCTATCAAACGGGCCTGATGAAGATTTCCGCTGCCCGCCGCCGCACAATGCAGGCGGTGAAAAGCAAAAACACCAAACCCGAAATAGCGGTGCGGCTCATGACCCACGCCATGGGTTTCCGCTACCGGCTGCACCGCAAGGACCTGCCAGGCAAACCCGATCTGGTATTTGCATCCCGTCGCAAAATCATTTTTGTGCATGGCTGTTTCTGGCACGGCCATAACTGCCGCCGGGGCGCACGGACGCCCAAGACCAATCGCCTTTACTGGCAGGACAAAATCGTGCGCAACAAGGCGAGGGATGGCAAGGCGCGCAGGGCGCTATCAAACCTTGGATGGCAAGTATTGACGATTTGGGAATGCAAGCTGGCGAAACCCGAAAGCGTGCAGAAAAAAATCGCCCGCTTCCTCGACCGCCCCCCTACTTCGCCCTGATGAGCTTGTCGTAATCGGCCATCAGCGTGCTGGTAATCTTGCCCGGCGTGAATTTATGCGGGCCGATTTCCGACACCGGCGTTACTTCAGCCGCGGTGCCGGTGATGAAGCATTGCTCGAAGCCGCTCATTTCCTCGGGCTGGATGGCGCGTTCGATCACGTCGATCTGGCGGGTTTTGGCGAGACCGATCACGCTCTGGCGCGTGATGCCGTCGAGAAAACAGTCCGGTTTCGGCGTGTGAATTTTTCCGTCCTTGACGAAGAAGATATTGGCCCCGGTCGCCTCGGCCACCAGGCCGCGATAATCATACATCAGCGCATCGGCATAGCCCTTGGCCTCGGCCTCATGCTTGGACAGGGTGCAGATCATGTACAGGCCCGCCGCCTTGGCAAAACAGGGAATGGTTTCCGGCGATGGCCGCCGCCAGCGTGAAATATCCATGCGAATGCCGCGCGCGCGCTCTGCCGGATCGAAATAGGACGGCCATTCCCACACCGCAATGGCCACATTGATGCGGCCCGCCTGTGCGGAAACGCCCATCATTTCGCTGCCGCGCCAGGCAATCGGGCGCACATAGGCGTCGGTAAAACCCTGCGCCTTCACGGTTTCAATGCAGGCCGCATTTATCTGCTCCGGCGTATAGGGAATTTCAAAGCCGAGATATTCCGCCGATTTGAACAGCCGCTCAGTATGTTCCTTCAGCTTGAAAATCGTGCCGCTATAGACACGCTCGCCCTCGAACACGCTGTCCGCATAATGCAGGGCATGGGTCAACACATGGATTTTGGCATCGCGCCAGGGCACCATTCTGCCGTTAAACCAGATCACCCCATCGCGATCATCAAAAGAGGCCGTCGTCATAGTCATATTTCCGCAAATTAGAGAATTAGTGTAAGTTACCGCCCAGTCTAACCTAGCTTGACGCAGCTACACCCCAAAACAGGGCCGCAACTGGTGATTTTCGGACATCGCGAACGATTATGTCGTAAAATCTGGTTTATTTGTAACAAACCAAGCGAAATATGTCAATATGGCTGACATAAATATTTTGCATCCCCCGTCTGTTGAGAATTTGGCGGAAGAATCGGCCAAAATCCGGCAGGCCATTGAACTGCTGTTTTTTGCCTATCGCGATTTTACAAGTGATCCGGATGTGATTCTGGCCCGATCCGGCTTTGGGCGCGCCCATCACCGCATCATTCATTTTGTCGGTGCCTATCCAGGCATAAATGTTGCGCAGCTGCTTGGCATTCTGCGCATCACGAAACAGAGTCTGGGACGGGTACTCAGCCAATTGCTCAAACAGGGTTATGTGGAACAGCGCCCCGGCCAGCACGATAAACGCCAGCGCTTGCTATATCTCACTGCCAAAGGCAGGACCTTCAGCGCGAATCTGTCGGTTCAACAGGAAGAGCGTGTGCGCAAGGCCTTTGACGCCGCAGGCGCGGATGCAGTCAGGGGCTATTTGCAGGTGCTGGAAAATCTGATCGACGCCGAGCATCGCAGCCTCATTCTTGATACCATCAAGCGCAGCTAGCGTCATGACGGAAGCCGATTTTGAAAGCGCTGCAGACACCCCGCATATTCTTGTCGTGGATGACGATACAAGGCTGCGAAAACTGCTGCAAAAATATCTGATAGAGCATGGCTACCGGGTCACGCTCGCCGCCAGCGCAAGCGAGGCGCGCGCGCGCATGGAAGGGCTGGCATTCGATTTGATCGTGCTGGATGTCATGATGCCCGGAGAAAGCGGTCTGGAATTAACGCATTATCTGCGCGCGCAAACTGAAATGCCGGTGCTGCTGCTTTCGGCGCGATCCGAAACATCATCGCGCATTGCCGGACTTGAGGCCGGCGCCGACGATTATCTGGGCAAGCCTTTTGAGCCGAAAGAACTGCTGTTGCGCATTCAGGCCCTGTTACGGCGGACTGCGGCCGTTCCGGACGCTACGCTAAAATTCATTCAGCTCGGCGAATGGGAAGCCGATCTGGAGCGTGGCGATCTGCGCAATGGGGAAAAGCTGGTCCATCTGGCACCGGGCGAATTGAACCTGTTGCGGGTGCTGGCGGCCCGTCCGGGCACACCCGTCAGCCGCAGCGAATTGTCCGAGCAAACCGGCGCCGCAATGGAGCGCACCGTGGATGTGCAGATCACAAGATTGCGCCGCAAATTTGAACCCGACCCGCGCATGCCCCGCTATCTGCAAACGGTGCGCGGGCAAGGATATGTGCTTTGGCTGGATTGACCGAGCATTGGCCCATAAAAAACCTGCTGCCCAAAGGGCTGTTCGGCCGTTCGTTGCTGATTGTTATAATCCCTGTCGTGCTGTTACAGGGTATCGTGACCTATATCTTTTTCGAGCGCCACTGGGATACGGTAACGCGCCGGCTTTCGCGCGCCGTGGCTGGTGAAGTCGCCATGCTGACGGAGACCTACGCCGTCCTGCCATCCGCTGACAATCAGCAAAGTGTGAATGCGATGGCCGCCAGAAATTTTCAGCTGGAAGTAGCATTCCTCCCGGGCGAGGCGCTGCCGGCAGATAAGAAGGAAGAGCTGCTGTTCTTTTCCCCGGCAGAGACGTTACAGGATGAGATTTCCAAACAGATCGCCCAGAAATTCTGGATTGGCGCGCACGCTTACGGAGATTATCTTGATTTGCGTATCCAGATGACAGAAGGCGTATTGCGCATTTTAACGCCCCGCAACCGCGTGACATCCCAGACGGCGCATATATTTATCCTGTGGATGTTTGGAACCTCACTGGTTCTGCTCAGCGTGGCCGTGATCTTTCTGCGCAACCAGGTCCGCCCTATCGCCCTGTTGGCCGAGGCAGCGGAAGAATTCGGCAAGGGCCGCGAGGTGCCCGATTTCAAACCCTCCGGCGCGTCAGAGGTCAGGCAGGCAGCAGCCGCGTTTCTTGAAATGCGCGACCGGATCGGCCGCCAGATTGCGCAGCGCACCCAGATGCTGGCAGGCGTCAGCCATGATCTGCGCACGCCGCTGACCCGGATGAATCTGCAACTTGCTTTGCTGCCGGAAAGCGAAGGCATAGAGGCGCTGCGCACCGACATTCGCGAAATGCAGTATATGCTGGATGAATATCTGGCCTATGCCGGCGGCCAGGCGGGCGAGATTGAGACCCCTATCACTATCGGCACGCTGATTGATGAAATAATCCATGAATTCGCCAGACGGGGAAAATCCGTCCAGGGGCGGTCAGAAACGGATCTTGTGATTCCATTGCGGCGGGGCAGTTTCAAACGCTGTATCGTCAATCTGGTGGAGAATGCCCTTGCCTATGGCCGGAATGTTGAAATTCAGGCCCTGCGGGCGGGGGCCTATGTTCAGATCATCATTGATGATGACGGCCCCGGCTTGCCGCCTGAAAAATATGAGGAAGCATTCCTGCCATTCCAGCGCCTGGACGATAGCCGCAGTCCGGATCGCGCGGGCGTGGGCCTTGGCCTTGCCATTGCCAGGGATATTGCCCGCAGTCACGGAGGCGATATCAGCCTGGGGCGCAGTCCTGCGGGGGGGCTGCGTGCCACTATCAGCACGCCCTTATAAAATGGTACAGTCTGGCTGATTCAAAAAAAGTGGATGATAGTGAACGAGAGTACTGGCAATAAAGATGCGGCGGCAGGTGCCGGGCCCCGGGGTGATTCGCGCAACTATTCCGGGAAAGCGGTGTTGCGCCGCCTGCTTGAGGAGCATTTACGTCCGCATACCGGGCGCATCGTGGCCGCACTTCTTCTCATGGCCGTGGCGGCCGCTTCGACCGCGATGAGCGCGCAACTGCTGGACCCCGCCATTAAATATCTGTTTATCGATAAGAATGTGGAAATGCTGACGCTGATTCCATTGGCTGTGTTTGGCGTGATGGTATTAAAAGCGCTGGCGAATTACGGCGAAAATGTATTGATGAATTATGTCGGACAACGGATCATCTCTGACGTTCAGATCGGTATGTTTGAGCATTTGATGCGCGCCGATACGGGTTGGCTGCGGCAAAATCACAGCGGCAAAATCATTTCCCACTTTTTGAATGACGCTGTGCTGATGCGAGAAGCTGTCAGCCGCTCCATCACCGGCATCGGCAAGGATTTATTGACGCTTGTCTTCCTGCTGGCGGTCATGCTGTATCAGGATCCGGTGATGACGGCGTTCGCAGTATTTATATTGCCAGCGGTAGCGGGCTTTGTCCGCCAGCTAGCCCGGCGCATGCGCAAATCCGTCAATTTTGGCATGGTGGAAACCAGCACGCTTTCAACACTGCTTTCCGAAACCCTGGCGGGCAGCCGCGTGGTCAAGGCCTATGGCCAGGAAAACCACGAAATCAACCGTGTCCGGGCCTCCATCGAACGCCGTATGGAATTTATCATGCGGGGTGTGCGCGCACGCTCCGCCGCCGGGCCGATAACCGAGGCGCTGACCGGTATCGCCATCGCTGCGGCGATTTATTATGCCGGTTCACGCGCTCTGACCGGCGATATGGAGATCAATCAATTTGCCGCGTTCCTGGGCGCTATGATGCTGGCCTATCAGCCGCTCAAAAGCCTTGCGACGCTGAGCACCGCCCTGCAAGAAGGCCTTGCCGCCGCAGCGCGCAGTTTTTCCATCATGGATGTGCAGCCGGAAATTATGGACGCGCCGGACGCAGCGCCGCTGATATTGGCGCAGGGCCGCATCCGCTTCGAAGATGTGCATTTTTCTTATGGCGGGTCCACTGAGACGCTGAGCGGCATTAATCTGGAGATCGCCCCCGGCCAGACTGTGGCGCTGGTCGGGTCCAGCGGCTCGGGCAAGAGCACCCTGCTGAATCTGATCCCGCGCTTTTATGATGTCACATCCGGGCGTGTTACGATTGACGGCACTGATCTGCGCGAGGTCAGCCTGGCGTCGCTGCGCAAAATTATGGCGCTGGTGACCCAGGAAGCCTTTCTGTTCGACGATACGGTTCTTGCCAATATCGGTTATGGCCGTCCAGGGGCGTCTCATGCAGAAATCGAGGCCGCAGCGCGCGCCGCAGACGCACATGATTTTATCATGACGCTGCCGCAGGGCTATCTCACCATCGCGGGCGAGGCCGGCATGCGGCTGTCGGGCGGCCAGCGCCAGCGCCTGGCCATCGCCCGCGCCATGCTGAAAAACGCGCCGATATTATTACTGGACGAGGCGACTTCTTCGCTGGATTCGGATTCAGAACGTCAGGTGCAGGAATCCCTTGCCAAACTGATGCAGGGACGCACAGCTCTGGTTATTGCGCACCGGCTGTCCACCATCATTGATGCAGACGTCATCCATGTTATGGCCGGAGGTAAAATTGTTGAATCCGGCACACATCCGGTACTGATGGCCCGCAACGGCATATATGCCGGACTGTACCGCAGCCAGTTTGCCGACACCGATCCCGGCCTGCCGCACGGCATCGAAACAACAAAAGCCATTATCGCATCCGCATGAATTTTCTTTCGCGCCTGTTGCAAACAAATCTTGTGCGAACTAGCCTGTGCTGGACGGCAGCGAATCTGATCCGGGCGGTTTGGTTTACCGGGGAATGGCGGAGCGTTAATGCGTCCATTCCCGAGGGATTTTGGGATCGCAATGAGCCTTTCATTCTCACCTTCTGGCATGGCAGGCTGATGATGATGCCTTATTGCTGGCGTCAGGGACGGGGGATGAATATGCTTATTTCGCAGCATCGCGACGGCGAGCTGATCGCGCGCACGATTGGCCATTTCGGGCTTGGCACAGTGCGCGGGTCAAGCGCCAGGCCTGGCAAACAGGACAAAGGCGGCGGCGGAGCGTTGCGGGCCATGATCCGGCAATTGTCACGCGGCGAATATGTCGGTATCACGCCGGATGGGCCGCGCGGGCCAAACCAGCAAGTTTCCGGCGGAATATTGACTGTGGCGCAACTATCCGGCGCCCCGATTCTGCCGGTCAGTTTTGCGACAACGCGCCGTGTGCATGCCCGGAGCTGGGACCGGTTTCTGATAGCGCTGCCATTCTCACGCGGAATATTCATATGGGGCACGCCGCATTATGTGCCGCGTGATGCCGATGCCAGCGCGCTGGAACAGGTGCGCCTGTCGCTGACGCGCGATCTCAATCGCATCACGGCCGAGGCGGATGCATATTGCGGCCATGCCGCATCGGGACATGAAGCAGCATGATTTTTCTGTACCGCTGGCTGTCATTTCTGTTCGAGCCCCTGATCAACTTGCTGTTGTGGCGGCGTAAACGCAGCGGGAAGGAAGACCCCGAACGCATGGCCGAACGAAAGGGCCTGTCCCGGACCAAACGCCCGGCGGGAAGACTGATCTGGATCCATGCTGCAAGCGTCGGCGAAAGCCTGTCCGTGCTGCCGCTGGCGCAGAGCCTGCTGGCAAAAAGTCCTGATCTTCATGTGCTGATCACGACCGGCACTGTGTCTTCGGCCCGTATTCTGGCCAAACAATTACCCGATCATGTTATCCATCAATATGTTCCGATGGATCTGACGGTCTGGGTGCGGCGGTTTCTGGATCATTGGCGGCCTGAACTGGCGGTATGGATTGAATCCGAATTCTGGCCGAATTTAATGCTGGAAACTGCGGCGCGCGGCATTCCCATGGCGCTGGTGAATGGGCGCATGTCGGAGCATTCCTACCGGCGATGGCGGCTGAGCCGGCGCGGCATCATGCAGCTATTGAAGTGTTTTCGTGTGCTGCTGGCGCGTGATGAACAGAGCGTGAAATTTTTTCGCGATATTGGCGCGGCCCATGCCCGCACTGTTGGCGATCTGAAGCTGGCCGCTGATGCCTTGCCCGTGGACGAAGCCGAACTGGCCAGGCTTCGGGCCGCCATCGGCGCCAGACCGGTCTGGCTTGCCGCCAGCACCCATCCCGGCGAGGAAGACATTGTTCAAGGCACACATGCACAGGTGCGGCGGCAGTTTCCCGGACTGCTAAGCATTATTGCGCCGCGCCATGCGGATCGCGGCGTCGAGATTGCCGCCCGGCTTGCTGGTGAAGGTTTGAAGGTTGTACGCCGCTCAACCGGTGAACTGCCGGGGCCGGACACGGATATTTATCTTGCGGATACGATGGGTGAGATGGGGCTGATCTACCGTCTGGCGCCCATTGCCTTTGTGGGCGGAAGCCTTGTTCCGCATGGCGGGCAGAATCCGCTGGAGCCTGCGCGTCTTGGCTGCGCCATTCTTTATGGTCCGTATACGGATAATTTTACCGGGATTTATGCCGGTCTGAACAAGGTTGGCGCCGCGCGCCAAATCAGCGAAGCCGCATTTCTGGCGGATAATGTAGCGATGCTGTTAGGCGACAAGCAGGCCGCCGCCTCGCGCGGGCGCGCGGCCAAGGCGCAGGCGCTGAAGGGGCGCGACAAGGTGCTTGAACATATCATCGAAGCACTTGAACCCCTGCTGCCGAAACCCGAATGATGCGCACGCCAGAATTCTGGTATCCCGAGGAGGGACGCCATGCCGGGCCGCTGCCCTGGCTATTGGCGCCGTTTGCGGCGTGCTTCATCTTCGCGGGCTGGCTGCGTCAGCGCTTTGTGCGCCCCTGCCGCGCTTCTGTCCCTGTAATCTGCATTGGCAATCTTACCGCTGGCGGCGCGGGAAAAACACCGGCCGCGCTGGCGCTGATGGCGCGCCTGCGTGACAAGGGTATCAAGGCGCATTTTCTCACGCGAGGTTATGGCGGCCATCTGTCCGGGCCCGTCCGCGTTGACCAAACAAGTCATGGCGCGCGCGATACCGGCGATGAAGCCCTGTTGCTTGCCGCCAGCGCCCCCTGCTGGGTGGCGCGAAACCGCAAGGCCGGGGCCTTGGCGGCTGCCTCTGCCGGGGCGGAACTGCTTATCCTGGATGACGGGTTTCAGGACCCGCATCTTGAGAAGGACTTGTCCATATTGCTGATTGATGCACAACGCGGATTTGGGAATGGCTGGGTCATGCCCAGCGGTCCGTTGCGCGAACCCATCCAGAACGGTCTAGCCCGCGCCGATGCGGTGGTGATAATCGGCGATGGCGGAAATTTTTCAGACTTTGGTAAACCGCGCCTGCATGCGCACAGGCAATTGTGTAACCCGGAGGCGCTGCGCGGCAGGAAAATTTACGCCTTTTGCGGCATTGGCGCGCCGCAGCAGTTTTTTGAAATGCTGCGAAACGCAGGGGCCGTGCTGACGGGCACACAAATGTTTCCTGATCATCATCCGTTTACGGATCAACAGATAAACGCCATACTGGCCCGCGCAGAAGAAGACGGCGCTGCCGCCGTTACAACACAAAAGGATTGGGTGCGCTTGGGGCCCGCCGCACGCCAGCGCATCACCGCCATCGGCATGGAAATAGTTTTTGACGATGAAGCGGCATTGGCGCAGTTGCTGGAAAAAGTGCTACACAATCAGGCATGAAAGCTCCGACCCTATACCGCCGTATGCGCCGCGCCGCGGAAGCAGGATTGATGCGCGCATTGCTGGCGTTATTGGGCCGTATGCCGGTGGACCGCGCCTCTGATCTGGGCGGGTGGATTGGCCGTTCGATCGGCCCCGGGCTTGGCGTAACCAAACGGGCCGCGCGCAATTTGCGCGCCTGTTTCAGCGAAAAATCCGAAGCGGAGATTGCCGCAATCATCACCGGGATGTGGGACAATCTTGGCCGCACGGCTTGTGAATATGCCCATCTGAAAGATTTTCGTTTCTATACGCCTGACAGCCGCATCAGCGTGCACGGGCTTGCGCATATTGACCAGGCTGTCGCCCAGGGCAAGGGCGCAATTTTTGTCAGCGGGCATTTTGCCAATTGGGAACTGCTTACAGCCGGGCTGGTGCAGCGCGGGCTTCCCGTTATGGCGGTGTATCGCGCCGCAAGCAATCCGTTGGCGGATGAAATCATCACTGAATTGCGGCGTGATCTTGGGATGCGGCATCAGGCCCCCAAAGGCCCCGCGGGCGCGCGTATGCTGTTGAACTGGATGAACGCGCGCAACTATGTGGCGATGCTTTCGGACCAGAAAATGAATGATGGCGTCGAGGCCATTTTCCTTGGCCGCCCCGCAATGTGCCCGCCCGCCGCCGCCCAGCTCGCGCGCCGCTTTGGCTGCCCGGTCATCTTTGCCAGTATCCGCCGCACCCGGGGTTCGCATTTTATCATAGAGGTGGAAGAGCCGTTTTACGTTCCCCGAAGCGGGGATCGCGCGGGCGATATCATGGCCGGCGTAACCGGGATCAACCGCCGTCTGGAGGCATTTATCCGCCGCTATCCCGAGCAGTGGCTGTGGCTGCATCGCCGCTGGCCGGAGCGCGATTAAGCGCCGCCTCGCGTTCGGTTGACGCCACGGCGCTGCAATAGGCCTCCTGGCGTACCGGGTTCCAATAACGCAATTCTTCCAGCGGGATGGGTTTTCCCGTCACGGCGCAGATCACGAAACTGCCCGGAGTCAGAACCTGAAAATCCGACAGATCATAGCGCAGCCGCGCCAGGCCATCGGGTTTTCCTGAAAAGCTTTTTTCATCCATGCGCGCTGATTACACCTGATGCTGTCATATGATCCAAATAGGCATGACCCGAATAATGCCTAAAACAACCGGCCCTGCCCGTCGCCTGCGGGTTTTGGCGATGCCTTGCCAGGCGCGGATTTTTCACCGCTGAGTATAGCACCGCGCCGCCCGTCCTGAAACTCGATTTCCACCATCTGGCCGGGTGTGGTTCCCGCCGCCCGGTGCAGCGGTTTGCCGGCGCTGTCACGCACCAGCGCAAAACCGCGCGCCAGCACGCCCTGATGCGACAGCGCGCGCAGCAATTGCCCCAGCCCTTCCAGCCTTGCGCCGTGATCGCGCAACAGGCGGCGCTCACCCTCCTGCAGGCGGCGCATCGCTTCGTTCAGACCACGCTGTCCGTGCGCAATATGATCACGCACCAGCCCCGCGCGCAACCGCGCCGCCAGCCGCGCCAGGCCGGTCTCGCCCGCGCGCACATTGGCCAACAATGCGCGCGGCAGGCGTTCCGCCACCGCATCGAATCGCTGGCGCGGCAGCCCCAGAATTTCGCTCAATCGCGGCAGCCCGCGCGCCGCGCTGATCAGCCGGGCGCGGCGTTCTTCCAGCAGCCGCCCCTGCGCGCCAAGAATACGGCGCTCGAAATCCAACATCTGGGCGCGCAATTCGCTGCGCACCGGCACCGCCATTTCGGCCGCCGCCGTGGGCGTCGGCGCGCGCAGATCGGAGGCAAAATCAATCAGCGTCGTATCGGTTTCATGGCCCACGGCGCTGATCAGCGGAATTTGGCTGGCGGCGGCCACGCGCACCACATTTTCTTCGTTGAAGGCCCACAGATCTTCGATGCTGCCGCCGCCACGCGCCACAATAATCACATCCGGGCGCGGCACGGGGCCGCCGGGCGCGATCCGGTTAAATCCCTCGATCGCCGCCACGATCTGGCCCGCCGCCTGTTCGCCCTGCACCAGCACCGGCCAGAGCAGCACCCGGCGCGGAAACCGGTCCGCCAGCCGGTGAAGAATATCGCGGATCACCGCCCCCGTGGGCGAGGTGACAATACCAATCACCTCCGGCAGATATGGAATAAGTTGCTTGCGCGCCGCATCGAACAGTCCCTCAGCGGCAAGTTTCTTGCGCCGCTCTTCGAGCTGCGCCAGCAACGCCCCGATACCCGCCGGGGCCATGCTCTCAACCACGAGCTGATATTTGGAGCGCGCCGGATAGGTGGTCAGCTTGCCGGTGCACACCACTTCCATCCCGTCTTCCGGTTTGAAACGCAATGTGCCCGCAATCCCCTTCCACATGACCGCGTCAATGACCGCACGGTCGTCCTTCAGGTTCAAATAACAATGCCCGCTGGCCGCGCGCATAAACCCCGAAATCTCGCCCCGTACCCTGACCTGGCCAAACTCGCCCTCAACCAGACGCTTCAGCGCCGTCGAAAGCTCGCTGACGCTGAGTTCGGGCAGGTTGGTGGGGGCGGGTTCGCTCGCGTTTACCATGATCTATCTATGCATCTAAAAAATAACACTTTCAATCTGAACGGATGAGTCCGGTTTTCCGCCGGGCGGGTCCCACGCGGCTCGGCCCACAGCCAAACTGTGACAGCCGTCACGGTTAGTGCAGTTTATAGGATTTATTCATTTTTTCCAGTTGACCCACTACCCCCCCCGTTTTCTTATAAAATGGAAGCTGTAAATGGCTTTTCTCGGAATTTAATCCGGCTTCTATCCAATTGAGAGGTGATATACATGCGTGATTTATTGAAACTGGCGGCGCTGGCCGCCACATTGCTGGCACCGGGCATGGCTCAGGCTACGGTCGTCTATTCCAATAATTTTGATGGGGCAACCGTTGTTGCCGCGGGCGTAACCGCCAATCTGAGCGGGGCTTCGGTACAGTCGGTTCAAGGCCTCACAGGTCTCGGCGCGTCAGGCAACCAATTTGGCGGAGACTTTTTGACTAGCTTTAACGCAGGCAGCGTCGCCACCCTTACCCTGTCAAATCTTCCCAGCCATACCAGCCTGAACCTTACAGGTCTGCTGGCGGCGCTTGATTCATGGGACTCGACCAATGGCAGTTGTTGCACCCCGGACTTGTTCGTCATCCGGGTGGATGGCAATATCATCTTTTCAGACACTTACGCCATTGCGCTTGGCACTATCCACAATACCGCCGGCTTGACGGACATTGGCGGCGGCAACCAGCAACGCGGTTTTAACGGTGGCTGGTTGGATGCAGCTTTCGATCTGGAAAATGAGCTGCAAAATATCGCCCACACGGCCTCATCCATGACCATTACATTTAGCGGAGAAGGCGGCGGATGGCAGGGTGGTACTGATGAAGCCTGGGGCATCGACAATCTTGTGGTTTCGCTGAATGGCGTCGTCATTGAACAACCAACCACCCCCGTTCCCGAACCGGTGACCCTGTCGCTCCTCGGCGCGGGTCTGACCGGCATTGGCACGCTACGGCGTAAGCGGGCGTAAAGCGCACTGTCATACTGAGCGGAGCGAAGTATCCCCCCACGGCATAGACCGCCAGTGATCCTTCGCTTTGCTCAGGATGACAAAATCAGCGTAATGGCGGCCCCTCGATTTCGGCGGGCCGCCATTTTCGTTTGTACGGTCCACCTCATCCCCTTTGGCATCACCCCGCACTTGTTGCGGGGTCCAGGGTAAAATATAAAGGCGTTTCTTTGTAACTCCTGGACCCCGGAATGTATCCGGGGTGACAGATAGGGGTTTTGGAAATGCAACATGCCACAAATCTGCAATATCCTTCTGATCGGTTCCGGCGGGCGCGAACATGCGCTGGCCTGGGCGTTGCGCAAATCGCCGCTGCTGGGCAGACTGTATGTCGCGCCGGGAAATGGCGGCATTGCGGCGCTGGCGGAATGTGTGGTGCTGGACCCGCTGGATTTCCGGGCGATCACGGAATTTGTCCGCGCACATGACATCGGCTTTGTGATTGTCGGGCCGGAGGCGCCGCTGGTAGCGGGGCTGGTGGACCATCTGACGGCAGAGGGCATTAAGGCGTTTGGGCCGACAGCGGCGGCGGCGCAACTGGAAGGATCGAAAGGCTTTACCAAGGATCTGTGTGCCGCCCACACTATCCCCACCGCCGCCTATCAAAGGTTCCGCGACGCCGCCGCCGCCAAAGCCTATATCCGCCAGCAGGGCGCGCCCATTGTCGTCAAGGCCGACGGGCTGGCGGCGGGCAAGGGCGTGACGGTTGCCGAAACCATCACGCAAGCAGAAGCCGCCGTGGATGACATTCTGGGCGGCGCGTTCGGCGCGGCTGGCGCCGAACTGGTGGTCGAGGAATTTCTGCGCGGCGAGGAGGCCAGTTTCTTTGCGCTGAGCGATGGGGTGAATATTCTGCCGCTGGCCACCGCGCAGGACCACAAACAAGTGGGCGATGGCGACACCGGCCCCAACACCGGCGGCATGGGCGCCTATTCGCCAGCGCCGGTGATGACACCTGAAATGTGCGATGCGGCCCTGCAGCGCATCATTGCGCCCACCATTGCCGCTATGGCTGCGGCGGGCACGCCGTTCAAAGGCGTGCTGTTCGCCGGGCTGATGATTACGGATAAAGGGCCCTATCTGATCGAATATAATGCCCGCTTTGGCGATCCGGAATGTCAGGTGCTGATGATGCGGCTGCAAAGCGATCTGCTGCCCGCACTGCTGGCTTGTGCCGAGGGCAATCTGGCGGGGATCACGCTGAACTGGTCGCAACAGGCGGCGGTCACCGTGGTGATGGCGGCCAAAGGCTATCCCGGGGACTATGCCAAAGGCGAGCCGATTGGCGGTCTTGCTCAGGCTGGACAAGTGCCGGACGTGCAGATATTTCATGCGGGCACCAGCGCGCGGGACGGAAAAATCCTCAGCAATGGCGGGCGGGTGCTGAATATCACCGCCACCGGCAGTACGATCACCCAGGCCGTCCGCCGCGCCTACAGCGCAGTAGACAGGCTTGACTGGCCGGGCGGATTTTGCCGCCGCGATATTGCCTGGCGGGCACTGGAAAGAGAACGCCAAAGCGGTTAGTATGTTATAACACAACAAAAACACACGCAGCCGGGGATAGGAATCATGGAAGAGCCGAACAGACAGGAACAATTTTCTGGCACCAAAGAAGTTGATCCCAAACATCGCCTCGATGAAAAGGCGCTGTTCGCCTATATGAAAGCCCATGTGCAGGGCTTCGAAGGCCCGCTGCATATCGAGGAATTCAAGGGCGGCCAGTCCAACCCGACCTACAAGCTGATCACGCCCGGCGCCGCCTATGTGCTGCGCCGCAAGCCGCCCGGCATATTGCTGAAATCGGCGCATGCGGTGGACCGCGAATATAAAGTGATTTCGGCGCTGAACAAGACCAGCATTCCCGTGCCGCGCACTTTCTGCATGTGCGAGGATGAAAGCATCCTGGGCACCATGTTCTACATCATGGAATGCGTTGAGGGCCGGGTGTTCTGGGAACCGCTGGTGCCGGGCGTCAGCAAAGAGGACCGCACGAAAATTTTCGACAGCCAGGTCAGCTTCATGGCCAATCTGCACATGGTTGATTACAACGCCATCGGATTGGGCGATTTTGGCAGCCCCGGCAATTATTTCGCGCGGCAGATTTCACGCTGGACCAAGCAATATCAGGCGTCGGAAACCGAAAAAATTGTGGAAATGGACAGGCTGATCGACTGGCTGCCGCAAAATATTCCGGCCGATGATTCCGTCAGCCTGGTGCATGGCGATTTCCGTCTGGACAATGCGATTGTGCATCCGGTCGAGCCGCGCATCATTGCGGCGCTGGATTGGGAACTGTCTACCATCGGCCATCCGCTGGGCGATTTCACCTATCATCTGATGCAGTGGCGCAGCCCGGATTCCGATCTGGGCACCACGACAGAGGCCGAACTGCGCGCGTTGGGCATTCCGACCGAGGCGGAATATGCGGCGCGCTATTGCGAACTGACCGGGCGCAAGACAATCGAAAATCTGGATTATTATTTCGCCTATAATTTCTGGCGGCTGGCCTGCATCTTACAGGGCATTCTGGGGCGGGTGCGTGACGGCACGGCGGCCAGCGAACATGCCGCCGAACGCGCGGCACGGGTGCGGCCGCTGTCTGAAGCCGCGTGGAAATATGCGCAGGCCGCAGGCGCGGTAGGCTGAGCTAAGGCTACCGCTTCGCCTTATCCATGTCTGCGGCGCGGGATTCCATGCGTTCCGCCTGGTTCAGAATGTCGGCGGCTTCGGCCTGTTTGAAGGCGGCGTCCTCCTGCAAATCCGAGGACATCAGGTTACAGTCGCGGGCGGCTGACGTGTCTTCCAGCCGCGCGCAATCCGCAATGATCCGCTGTCCCTCGGATATCTGTGTACGCGCCTGGCGCAGCAGAAGCTGACCCTTGCTGCGCAGGCGCATACCTTCACAGGTATAAAAATCAATTTCCGCCATTTTCGCCTTGTCGCAGATTCTTTCCGGCGGCTGCGCGCGCGCGCCCATTGCCGGTAAACCCGCAACCCCCGCCAGAACCATGCCAGCCAGCGCCAGCGCGATATTATAATATTTCAAGAACTTTCTCCGGCGGCCGTCCGATGACCGCCTTGCCATTATTGACCACGATCGGCCGTTCGATCAGGATCGGCGTCCGGATCATGGCATGCACCAATTGACCATGGGTCAGGCGTTCATTTTCCAATGCCTGATCCTTATAGGCCGATTCCTCTTTGCGTATCAGATCGCGCGGTTTCATTCCCAGCATGCCCAGTAGGCTTTCCAGTTCCTTCACTGTCGGCGGCGTCTGCAAATATTCGATGATAGCCGGCTTGATGCCGCGCTCCTGCAACAGGGCCAGTGTCTGGCGTGATTTCGTGCAACGCGGATTATGGTAGATGGTTACTCCTGACATGTTTTCTACTGGCATGGCCCCTCGGATTTTGTTTTATGTATTCATTTCACACATCTGCCGCCACCGCATCGCGAACATTGGCAAAGCCATCCCGCGCCAGCAGGGCAGCAAGCTCGTCAGCGATCTTAACCGCCAAATCCGGTCCTGCAAAGCTCATTGCCGTATATAGCTGCACCAGCGACGCGCCGGCGCGTATTTTAGCATAGGCATCCGCACCGCTTGCTATCCCTCCTGTGCCGATCAAAGGAATTTTGTCTTTCACCTGGCAATAGACATCGCGCAGCATGCGTGTCGCGGGGGCAAACAGGGGCCTGCCGGACAATCCGCCCTGTTCGTGGCGGTGCGGGCCGTGCAGCCCCTCGCGCGCCGCAAGTGTGGTGTTGGAGATAATCATGCCATCAATGCCGGTTTCCAGCGCCACCTCCACCACGTCCTGCAAAGCCAGCGCGTCAAGGTCCGGCGCAATTTTCAGCAGCAAGGGCGCTGTATCCCGGCTTTGCTGCCGTGCCGATATTAATTGCGACAGAAGCGCCTGCAGCATGGGACGGTCCTGTAATCCGCGCAACCCAGGCGTGTTCGGCGAGGAAACATTGACGGTAAAATAATCCGCCTTTCCGGCCAGCGCCGCATAACAGACCAGATAATCGGCGATGCGATCCGGGCTGTCCTTGTTGGCGCCAATATTTGCGCCCACGATACCTGGCCTGTGACGCCGCGCCGAAAGGCGCGCGCCATAACGGACAAGCCCCTGATTGTTGAAGCCCAGCCGGTTGATCACCGCGCCATCCTCGGCAAGACGGAAGATGCGCGGGCGCGGATTGCCGGCCTGCGGCAATGGCGTGACCGTGCCGGTTTCCACAAAGCCAAACCCCAGCCGCAGCATCGCATCCGGCACTTCGGCATTTTTATCAAAACCGGCCGCCAGCCCGATGGGATTTGGAAATTTCAATCCAAACACAGATGTTTCCAGCACAGGCCATTGCGATATCCTGACCCGGGGCGCAAGACCAAGCTTGAGCGCGCGGATTGTCAGGCCGTGCGCCGTTTCCGGATCCAGCGCACGCAATACCGGGCCTGCCAGTGTATAAAGATCAGCCATTCAGACGCCCGTTTCCGCCGGGAACCGGAATGTCCCATCCGCATCCCGCGTCAGGCTGTATATCCCCGTCACCTGATGCAGCGCCAGGGGCGCATAGAGATGCGGAAACAAATTTCCCCCCCGTGAAGGCTCCCACAACAAGGCATCGCCAAGCGTGCCGGGCGAGACACTCAGCAGGATCAGGCTTGATTCGCCCTGAAAATGCCGCGCAATCGTTTCCCGTACCTGATCCGCGCTCGAAAAATGGATGAATCCATCCGCAATATCCACTGGCGACCCCCGCAAAACGCCCTGGGCTTGCGCCTCCCGCCATTCCGCAGGGCGCAAAATTTTATAGATCGTCCCCATCTGCTTGCACTTTCCTCGAAGAACAAATATGCTATTATTCCTACTCCATGATAGAAGTCATAGCGCCATGTTAAGCCATAAACAAGTTTGGGAAGGTATCGACGCCCTGGCGGCCGCGCACGGCTTTTCGCCATCGGGCCTGGCCAGGCGGGCCGGACTGGATCCCACCGTCTTTAACCGGTCAAAACGTCTGCATGAAGGCAAGCAGCGCTGGCCCAGCACAGAAAGCCTGTCGCGCGTCCTGCAGGTTACCGGCGCCTCTATAACAGATTTTGCGCGCCTGATTGAACCCGAAACCGATGGCGCCACCCGCAATTCCAGACCTATTCCGGTAATTGGCTTCGCTCAGGCTGGATCACAGGGATTTTTCGATGATGGCGGTTTTCCCGTGGGGGGCGGCTGGGACACGGTAAACTTTCCGGGCCTGGGCGATGAAAACGCCTATGCGCTGGAAATTTCCGGTGACAGCATGCTGCCGGTTTACCGCGATGGCGACATTGTTGTCGTATCACCGCATGCCGATGTCCGGCGCGGAGACCGCGTTGTGGCCAAAACCCGTGAGGGCGAAGTCATGGCGAAGCAGCTGCTGCGCAAAACCGCCAGCCGGGTGGAACTGTCTTCATTTAATGCGGATTTTGCGCCGCGCTCGTTTGCGCCGGGCGAGCTGGCCTGGATAGCCCGCATCATCTGGGCCTCTCAATAGTCAGCTCAGTTGTTGCAGCCTTGCTCGCCGCCGATGCACCCGCAATTCGGGAAGACATCACGCCCCAGATTCGCCAGATGCTGTTCGACCGCCGCGCGCATCAAATCCTGACTGGTCCACCCCAATTTTGCCGCCGCAACCTGCACACGGTGATAAAGGGCCGGATCGAGCCGGAAGGTCAACGCTTTGATGCCCGATTTACTGCTTTCAGCGATACGCTGCGGGCGCACCGGCTTGGTCCTGTCCGCCGGCATGTCGCAATTCAGCGGGGCACTTCGAACGGCCATCACTGGCGCGGTAAATCTGTCCGCGTCATACGCTTCCAGATTGATGGGCGGTGTTGGCGAAGCCTCACCCTTGCGGGCTATCAGACCGCTATGCAGCGAAGCGAATTTTTCCGTGCTCATGACGATTATTCCTGTCGGGGACAATCTTGCCGATACGCCCGCTACGGGCTGCCATCCTCAATATTGCACCATATTTCCATACCAGAGTTCACCCGCGCCAAATGACGCAAATGCGCCCGCACAGTTTAACCGCGACGGCCAAAGCCAATCATACGGTTTAAAAATGGCGCACTCATGCCACGCCGTTGCGGAGCTGATTCCTTTGACGCCGGATTTTCAGCCGTCTCATTACGCACGGCCCCTTCCGCCGGAAGGATATCATCCAGCGATGCGGGATAATCCAGCTCGCCGCGCAGCCGCAATACGGCTTCAAGCAGCGCCAATTGCGGATTTTCCCTGAGCGGCTCAGGATTGCGATCTGCATCAAAGGCCGCATCCATCGGGACATTATGGCGGGGCGCTTCATAGGAAGAAGCCGCTACAGCGACACCGGAACCCGGCGCCGCCTGCTCTGATAGCATGGAAGGCGCGCTTGGAATTCCGGCCAGACCGGCAACTTCAAGGTCCGAAAGTTGTTCTTCTGACAGCAGCTGCGGCGTACTGCTAAAGGGGGCCAATTCAGCCTCAACACCAAATGCACCCGATGCGGTGCTTTGCTTTGCCCTGCCATCTGGCAGGCTCAGCTGAGGCGCTTCAAAATCAAAGCCCGCCGGATCATTGAACGCTACCGGACCGCCATCCAGCATGGCCAGGCGGGTGCCGAGATAGGTCCATAGGCCGCGCACTTCGGCTGCCGATGGGCCGCTCACGCCATATTCCATGACGGTGCGGCCATCGGTCATGCTGGCTGCGAAATCGACGCGGTGATTGAGCATGACAGGCGCGACCGTGCCATGCTGCGACAGGGCCACCGCCGCCTCGGCTGTGATTTTAGCGCGCGCAGTGGCGGCATTGATCACAAATATCATGGACTTGTTATGCGCGCTGGCGATTTCAACCGTCGCGCCAACAGCGCGCAGATCATGCGGGCTGGGCCGGGTGGGCATGATCACCAGATCGGCAAAGCTGACCACATGTGCAATCGCCTTGGTGACGGCGGGCGGCGTGTCGATAAACACCATTTTAAAGCCCTGCTCGCGCAGCGCGTCAAGATCGGCTTTCAGATTTTCAAACCGCGCGGCGACGAAAGCGGGGGTTTGCGCCTGGCGCGCATTCCACCATTTGGCAAGACTGCCCTGCGGGTCGGTGTCGATCAGCGCAACCGGGCCGGCGCCGGATATTTCAGCCTGAACCGCAAGATGCCCGGCCAGCGTGGTTTTTCCGGAACCGCCTTTTTGCGATGCGAGAACAATGATACGCATACTCTCTCTCCTTTCGGTAGCCCCGCTGCCCTGCCTGAAAAGGCATCGGGGCCGGTAGCTTTGCGTCCCGCCATTCCTGACGGATTGCCGTTTCGAGAAGCGCGCCGCCAATGCGAAATGCCGTTTGGCGCGAACCCCTGTCCCATGTAATTTAGATCAGGCCGCGCCTTCAGCAATCCGGCGAAGCACGTGATCCCTACGCAGACCATTAAAGCGCACAGGCATTAATATCCCGTAAAAATTATTGGTCCGGGCCATTGCGCATACACAGTATTTTGTTAGCAAAGCATTGACCATGTTTGCTTTTTTTGAGTTGTGCAACGGCAGAGCTTGCGGCGGGGATTGCCGCGGTTGATCCACACAACAATAGGATATTTGTTGCCAGCAATATTAAATACTGCCCTTCCATCCTTAAGAATGCTCGCCATATGTATGTCCCGCTTGATACTGGCGGGTGGCGGCCGTTCAGAAGCCTTGACATGTCATTACCACGCCATGACAAGCTAACCTACCCCACGGTGATGGCCAGCCCCCCTTATGCAGACACATTCAGCGGGCGGGCGCGCTTGATCAGTTTGCGTCCGGCTGGTGAGTGCATCGCCGCCCACAGATCGCTGCGCCGCTGCACGTTTAGCCAGAAATCCGGGCTGTTGCCGATTACGCGGGCGAGGATGAGCGCGGTTGGCGCCGTGATGGCCCGGCGTTCGTTGCAGAGTTCGTTGACATGTTTGCGCGGTACGCCCATCGCTTGCGCCAATGCGCTCTGGGTCAGGCCCATCGGGCGCATGAATTCTTCAATCAGAATTTCTCCAGCACTTACCGGTTTACGTTTTGTCGTCAACATGCAGCACCCCCTTGCAGCGCCCGCCACATCGCAAACGGCGTCAGCGGCATGTCGAGATGGGTAATGCCGAGATGCGCCACGGCGTCCAGCACCGCATTCATCAGCGCGGGCGGCGCGCCGGTTGATCCGGCCTCGCCGCAGCCCTTGATGCCCATTTCATTGGTGGTGCAGGGCGTGTTGCAATAGGCGACGGTGAAATTGGGCATGTCATCGGCGCGCGGCATCCAGTAATCCAGGAAAGAGCCGCTCAGCATCTGCCCGGTTTGCGGGTCGAACACCGCATGTTCGCCCAGCGCCTGGCCCAGCCCCTGCACAATGCCGCCATGCACCTGGCCCTCAACGATCATCGGGTTCAGCACATGGCCGAAATCATCCGCCGCCGTATAATTCAGTACACGGATGATACCAGTTTCGGGGTCGATGGCCACCTCGCAAATATGGCAGCCATTGGGAAACTGGAACGGGGTATTGTGATATTCGCCATTGGCGCCCAGGCCTGCCGGGCCGCTGGCGCGCGCGGTGTCGAACAGGCTGATGGTCCGGTCGGTTCCGGCGATGCGGAAATGGCCGGCGTCATACTCGATGTCGGCGGGGGCCGCCTCCAATTTCTCCGCGGCGATCAGCCTGCCTTTGGCAATGGTGGCCTCGGCGGCGATATTGGCGGCGCCGCTGCCCATCAGGCCGGAGCCGGAGCCGCCCGACAGCCCGCCCGCAGGCAATTCATTGGTGTCGCCGCTGGTGACGGTGATGCGTTCAAACGGCACGCCCAGCGCATCGGCGATGATCTGCGCATAGACGGTTTCATGGCCCATGCCATTGGACTGGTTGCCCATGAACACCCGGATCGTATCATCCGGCAGCACATCCACACGCGCGGTTTCCATCGGCGGGCCGCCCGCCTTTTCCACATAATAAGCCATGCCGATGCCGGACAATTCGCCGCGCGCCCTGCGTTCGCGTTGGCGCGCTGCGAACCCGTCCCAATCCGCCAGCCGTTTCGCCTCGTTCATGACCTGGAGAAAATTACCGCTGTCATAGGTGTAGCCGCCCGCCGTCGCATAGGGCATCTGTTCCGGGCGGATGAAATTGCGCGCCCGCAATTCATCGGGCGCAATGCCCATCTCACGGGCCGCCGCGTCCACCAGCCGTTCGATAATATAGGCGGCCTCGGGCCGGCCCGCGCCGCGATAGGCGTCGGTTGGCGTGGTATTGGTGAAGGCCGGCGTGACATTGAGATACATCACCGGAACGGCATACACGCCCACCTGCAAACCGCCCGCCCCCAGGCATGACACGCCCGGCCCCATCACCGAGGCGTAAGCGCCTGCATTGGAAATGGTCCGCACCCGCACCGCCAGCATCCGGCCATCTTTGTCCAGCGCCAGTTCCGCATCATTGATCTGATCACGCCCCTGATTATCGGTGAGAAAGCTTTCGGTGCGATCTGCCGTCCATTTCACCGGCCGGCCAATCCGCTTCGCGGCCCAAAGTGCGGCAATCTGTTCAGGATATAAAAACGCCTTCATGCCGAAACTGCCGCCAACATCATAGGTGCGCACCCGCATCTTTTCAGGCGGAATATGGAACACGGCCTCGGCCGTCAGCCCGCGCCAGCGGAACACCCCCTGTGTCGCCGTGTGCATGGTATATTGATCCGTCCTCGGATCATATTCGCCGATCGCCATGCGCGGCTCCATAGGATTGGCGACCAGCCGGTTGTTCACCAGCCGCAACCTTGTCACATGATGCGCGCGCGCAAACGCCGCGTCTGTTGCATCCCGGTCGCCCAGTTCCCAGTCTACCACCAGATTGCCTGGCGCCTCCGGCCAGATCTGCGGCGCGCCGGGGGCCAGTGCGGCAACGGCGTCCGTCACGGCAGGCAGTTCGTCATAGTCCACCATCACCAGATCAACCGCATCGCGTGCCTGTTGCCAGGTTTGGGCGATCACCATCGCCACCGGATCGCCCGCATGACGCGCGATCCCGGAACAAAGCGCCGCGCGGTAGGGCGTTATATTGCCGGGGCCGCCATTGCGGCCGGGCAGCACCGCGATGCAGGGCATGCCGCCCAGGCCCGCCTGCGCCATGTCCGCGCCTGTCAGAACGGCAACGACCCCGGGCGCGGCGGCAGCGGCGGCGGCATCAATTTTCAGGATGCGTGCATGCGCATGGGGCGAGCGCACAAAGCCGGCATAGACCTGATTTGGTACATTAACATCATCGCCATAGCGGCCCTTGCCGGTTATAAAACGGTCATCCTCCTTGCGGCGAAAAGGCTGGCCTGTTGCGAATACTCCCATGACACCCACTTTCCTGCAAATTCAACGCGAAACATTATTTTAGCAGGCAATTGGACCAGGCCGGACAGATATTGCGTCAAAATGGCATTTTGTGTATGTAGGGTGCGCAGAAGCGCCCGGGAATGCTGAAAATCCGGGCTTTAGCCCTTTTTTCCAGGCTGATTTCTCTCTCTTGGTTGATTTCTTAAGGAACCGCACAGGCTTATGGAAACCGTAGTCATTGTCATTCATCTGCTGCTCGCCATTGCACTGGTTGTTACGGTTCTGCTGCAACAATCGGAAGGCGGCGCGTTGGGAATTGGCGCCAGCCCTATGGGCGGTTTCATGACCGGGCGCGGCGCGGCCAATTTGCTGACCCGCTCCACGGCTGTTCTGGCAGCCGGGTTTTTTGTCACTTCCATCATCCTTACGGTGCTGGCGCGCGATACGGTTACGGCCCCTTCGATACTCGATTCGGCGCCGCAAACAGAAGAATCGGTCCCAAAGCCGGAACTTCCCGCAGTTCCGTCATCGGAATAGAGGCGGGAATCCGCAGCTTTTCACAATTATGAAATAGTTGGCTTTTGCTGGCGCGCAAAACCCTCTAACGTGCAATTCCATGGCGCGGTTCATCTTCATCACCGGCGGTGTGGTTTCCTCTTTGGGCAAAGGGTTGGCTCAGGCGGCGCTTGGCGCGTTGCTACAGGCCCGCGGGTTCAGTGTGCGCTTGCGCAAGCTTGATCCCTATCTGAATGTCGATCCGGGAACCATGAGCCCCTATCAGCACGGCGAAGTGTACGTCACCGATGACGGCGCGGAGACGGATCTTGACCTTGGGCACTATGAACGCTTTACAGGGGTTGCGTCCAGCAGGGGCGACAATCTCACCACCGGCCGCATCTATCAGCAGATCATCGCCAAGGAACGCCGGGGCGACTATCTGGGCGCGACCGTGCAGGTCATTCCGCATGTCACCGACGAGATCAAGGCGTTTATTCTCGCCGATGTGGGGGATGTGGATTTTGTGCTGTGTGAAATTGGCGGCACCATTGGCGATATTGAAAGCCTGCCCTTTGTTGAGGCGATCCGGCAATTGGGTAATGAGCTGGGGCGCGACCGCGCCGCCTTCGTGCATCTGACCCTGGTGCCGTACATACCTAGCGCGGGCGAGTTGAAAACCAAACCTACCCAGCATTCGGTAAAGGAACTGCGCGGCATCGGCATCCAGCCCGATGTGCTGCTGTGCCGCTGCGAACGGGAAATTCCTGTGGAAGAGCGCCGCAAGATCGCGCTGTTCTGCAATGTGCGCCCCGAAAGCGTCATTCAGGCGCTGGATGTGGACACGATCTATGATGTGCCGCTGGCCTATCACCGCGAAGGTTTTGATATTCAGGTGCTGCGCGCCTTTGGCATTCACGATCCGGCGCCGCCGAAGATTGATCAGTGGCGGGAAATTGTACGCCGGGTGCGCCACCCCGATGGCGAGGTGACGATCGCTGTCGTCGGCAAATATACCGGCCTTCTGGACGCCTATAAGTCGCTGTCTGAAGCGCTGACGCATGGCGGCATCGCCAACCGGGTCAAGGTCCGCATGAAATGGCTGGCATCCGAATTGTTTGAACTGGAGGATTGCGTCAGCCATCTGGCTGACGTGCATGGCATATTGGTGCCAGGCGGTTTTGGCGAACGCGGCGCGGCGGGCAAGATCGCCGCTGTCACTTTTGCGCGCGAGCGCGAGGTGCCCTATTTCGGCATTTGCTTTGGCATGCAGATGGCGGTGATCGAGGCGGCGCGCAATCTGGCCGGACTGCCGGCCGCCAGTTCCACCGAGTTTGGCCCCTGCCAGGACCGTGTGGTGGGCCTGATGACCGAATGGATACGCGACAATGAACGCGAAATCCGCGCCGCCAATAGCGATATGGGCGGCACCATGCGGCTGGGAAAATATGACGCCCTGCTTGCGCCCGGATCAAAGGCCGCGGAAATCTACGGAACACAGCGTATCAGTGAACGCCACCGCCACCGCTATGAAGTGAACATGGCTTATCGTGAACTGCTCGAAAAAAGCGGCCTGATCTTTTCGGGAATTTCGCCTGACGGGCTGCTGCCGGAAATTGTGGAAATCCCCTCGCATCCCTGGTTTATCGGCGTGCAGTTTCACCCGGAACTGAAATCCAAACCGTTCGATCCGCATCCGCTGTTTGCGTCCTTCGTTAAGGCGGCGCTTGACCAGTCGCGGCTGGTGTGATGACCGCGCAGCGTACCGTACGGGCAGGTTCGCTCAGCATCGGCAACCATCTGCCGCTGATCCTGATTGCGGGGCCATGCCAGATTGAAAGCCGTGCGCATGCGCTGGAAATGGCCGAGGCCTTGCGCGATATCACCGTCAAGGCCGGTATCGGGCTGATTTACAAAAGTTCCTTCGACAAGGCCAACCGTACCAGCGCCGCCACGCCGCGCGGGCTTGGCCTGGATGCAGCACTGCCAATTCTGATGGAAGTGCGCGAGAAATTCGGTATGCCGGTGCTGACCGATGTGCATCTGCCCGAACAATGCGCCCGTGTGGCAGAGGCGGTGGACGTGCTGCAAATTCCGGCATTCCTCTGTAGGCAGACGGATCTGCTTCTGGCGGCCGCCGCCACCGGCAAAGCAATTAATGTCAAAAAAGGACAGTTTCTGGCCCCGTGGGATATGCGCCATGTGGCCGATAAAATCATCGGCGCGGGCAACCCTAATGTCCTGCTGTGCGAACGCGGCGCCAGTTTTGGCTATAACACGCTGGTGTCGGACATGCGCGCGATACCGGTCATGCGCGAACAGACCGGCTGCCCGGTGATCTTCGACGCCACGCATTCGGTGCAGCAGCCCGGCGGCCAGGGCGCCACCAGCGGCGGCCAGCGTGAATTTGTCCCCGTGCTGGCCCGCGCGGCTGTTGCCGTGGGCGTTGCGGGTGTCTTCATGGAAACCCATCAGGACCCAGACCACGCCCCCTCCGATGGGCCGAATATGGTGCATCTGAAAGACATGCCCGGGCTGCTCGCCACCCTGATGGCGTTCGACCGGCTGGCGAAAAGCATTGCCTAACCTCAGCGGCAATGCTATCATAATTGATATCTCTCTAATGAGGCATGGATCATGGGGCAGGTCATTATTCGCAACCTTCCAGAAACCATCATTACGCAGCTTAAGCAAAAGGCGGAGATGCACGGCCACTCGCTGGAACAGGAGCTTCGGGAAATTCTTAGCCGGGAGGCGCGGCTGACACCTGCAGAAAAACTTGCACTTCTGGATTCTGTCCGGGCAATGCCTCAAAAGCCGTTTGCTATTGATAGCGCGCAAATGATCCGTGAAGACCGTGATTCACGATGATGCTCGTCATTGATGCGAGCGTTGCGTGCAAATGGGTGTTGGCGGAGGTGGGCTCTGATCAGGCAACACTGTTAATCGGTTCCGGGGAGCAACTTATTGCACCGGCAATCATTCTGGCGGAAACGGCGAATGTTCTTAGGCGCCGGTTACAGCTTGGCGAGATTGGTGAGACAAAGGCCCGTCACGGATTATCAGCTATTCGCGCGGCGCTAGATCATCTTGAGCCAGTGGAAACGCTGATTGATATGGCCTTTGATCTATCAATCCGCATGGATCACCCGGTTTATGACTGCCTTTATCTCGCTCTGGCGCAGCAACGGGTCTGTAAGATGGTGACGGCAGATAGAAAGCTTGCTGACCGCGCCGCTAAGTTAAAGCTGGGAAAATTTGTTCAGTTGCTATCCGCTTAATCGCCATTGCGGGCCGAGCCCATCCTCGCCTAAACTAGCTGCAACGAAACCAGAGCAGAGAGGAGACCCAGATGGCGGTGAAGAAATTTCCCGTGGAAGCAACCCATATCATGATGTTCGCGCGTTCGGTCGGCGACGACAATCCGATCTATCATGATGAGGAATACGCCAAAAAAACCGAGGTTGGCGGCATTATCGCGCCACCGACCTTTGCGCAGGCCAGCGCGCAGTTCGATCCGGACTTTTTCCTGCGCCCGCAGGTGGGCAAGCCCTGGCTAGGATCGGGCAAGACCCCTACCGGCATTGCGCCCAAACCCAAATCCGAAGGCGAGAAAAAGGAAGGCGGCGGCGGCGGTCTGCATGCCGAACAGCATTTCGAATATCACCGGCATCTGCGGCCCGGCGACGTGCTGACGGTCACCGTAAGGCCTGGAAAAAAATGGGAAAAAGAAGGCAAACGTTCCGGCAAGCTGAAATTCAGTGAAACCATCAGTGAATATCGCGATCAAAAAGGCGAACTGGTGATCACTGCGCGCGGCGTCGGTGTACAGACCGAACGTGTCGTTGAACAGAAATAAAGGAGGCCCATGCAAATGCCACTAAGCGCAAAGAAACTAAAAGTTGGCGACACCCATAGCGAGGTGGTCGTTGAAAATCTGCACCGCACGCAACTGGTCATGTATTCGGGCACGTCCGGGGATTATAATCCTCTGCACTCTGATGAAATATTTTCTACCCAGGTGGCCGGTTATCCAAGCGTGTTCGCGCACGGTATGCTGTCCATGGGCCTGACCGGAAAAATGCTGACCAATTATGTCGGCGACGGGCGGCTGACCAAATATGGCGTGCGTTTCGCCACCCAGGTATGGCCAGGCGACGACCTGACCGCCACCGCCACGGTTGAGGCGCTGCGCGAGGAAGGCGGCAAGCATTATGTCGATCTCGCCGTCAGCACCAAAAACCAGAAAGGCCAGGAAGTGATCAACGGCTACGCAACGGCGCGCATTGATCCGTAATCGGGATTAGATCACTTTGTGGCCTGATTGAACCGGGGTGCAAGCCATCCAGCCCTCCATAAAAGTGGACCCCCACTCTCTATAAAAGTGGACCCCCACTCTCTATAAAAGTGGACCCCCACTCTCTATAAAAGTGGACCCCCACTCTCTATAAAAGTGGACCCCCACTCTCTATAAAAGTGGAC
>JBMOMX010000016.1:0-19574 GCA_049323435.1 Pseudomonadota bacterium | reverse complement strand
GTCTTCGACATCGGCAAAAATATCAGTGAATCGCTTCATGGCTCATCTCCTAAATCATGGAGATGCCTCAAGAATCAATTTCCTGATTCAGTTCAAGCCTTTAATCGCCATATGCGATTCCCCTGCCTGCAAGGGGGAGGGCTGGGGTGGGGGTTCACTTTTATAGAGAGCTGGTTGGCTTACAGGCCGATTCAACCTAAAATCATACCGCTCTAATCGCATCATGCGCTGAAACCCAACACATCCATCATGGAGTAAAGCCCAGGCCGCTTGCCCTGGCCCCATTTTGCAGCGGCAACTGCGCCGCGCGCAAAAATCGAGCGGTCAGACGCCTGATGGCGCAGTTCGATGATTTCATCGTCGGCGGCGAAGATCACGCTGTGTTCGCCCACCACTCCGCCGCCACGCAATACTGCAAAGCCAATATCGCCCGCCTTGCGCGGCCCCGTTACCCCATCGCGCCCGCGCGCGGCGGTATCAGACAGTTTCACGCCGCGCCCCTGCGCCGCCGCTTCGCCCAGCAGCAGTGCCGTGCCCGATGGCGCGTCCACCTTGTGACGGTGATGCATTTCCAGAATTTCTATATCGAATGTGCTGTCCAGCAGTTTAGCAACCTGTCTGGTCAGTTGCGCCAGCAGATTGACACCAAGTGACATATTGCCCGACTTGATGATGATGGCGTGCCGCGCGGCGGCGGCAATGGCGGCTTCCTGTGCGGCATCGAATCCGGTCGTGCCGATGACATGTACGATGCGCGCCTGGGCGCACAGCGCGGCATGTTCACACGCCGCAGCAGGCGAAGTGAAATCCAGCACGGCATTGGCCTTGGCGATCAGTTCCAGCGGATCACCCGTAATCACCACACCCAGCGGATCAAGCCCGGCCAGCACGCCTGCATCGCGCCCCAGAAATTCTGACCCGGCAGGTTCCGTGGCGCCGGAAATTTCACAATCCGGGGTTTGCGACACCTGGCGCACAAGGGTGCGCCCCATCCGCCCCGCCGCGCCCACCACAACAATTTTGATGTTAGCCATTTCGTTTAATCCGTTACGCGCAACCCATCCCCCTCAGTGCCGCGCCGCTGCGCCTGGCAAATGACGAAACAGGTTTTTTTTTGATGAAGACGCATCAATTAATACACTATCCATGCGGCATTGCCACAATGCAGAAATCCCGGCGCGCCGCCATGCCGGAAATGGGTAAATCGGCTCCGGATTGATTCTGATCAATCCAGGCGTCGGATAAAAGCGGTATCTATCTGAATCTGTTAGGAAAAGTCATAGCAGTTGAAATGCACCCGCCATTCCTGATAGATACTGATCTAATCATAAAATTAGCCAGGGAAGATGAGGAAAACCATGTCCACAACACCACAATATGACGCTATCATCATCGGCGCCGGTATTTCCGGCATGTACCAGCTTTACCGCCTGCGCGAACTGGGGCTTTCGGTGCGCGTGTTCGAAGACGGCAGTGATGTCGGCGGTACCTGGTACTGGAACCGCTATCCGGGCTGCCGGTTTGATTCGGAAAGCTATACCTATGGCTATTCCTGGAGCAAGGAGCTGTTGCAGGAATGGGACTGGAAAGAGCATTTCTCGCCGCAGCCGGACAATATGGAATATTATGATCTGGTCGCCAGAAAATTTGATCTGCGTAAGGACATTACTTTCAATGCGCGGGTCAAGGCCGCGACCTACCATGAGAAGGAAAATCTCTGGGAGATTGAAACCGAAAAGGGCGAAAAGGCCCGTGCGCGGTTTTTGATCACCGCTGTCGGCGTGCTGTCCGCCACCCAGATGCCCCGAATTCCCGGCATTGATAAATTCAAGGGCTTTTCCTGCCATACCTCGCGCTGGCCGAAAGACGAAAAGGGCTTTGGCGGCAAGGATATCGGCATGAAGGGCAAGCGCGTCGGCGTGATCGGCACCGGCGCCACCGGCGTGCAGTTTATACAGGAAGCGGCCAAGGTCGCAGGACATCTTACGGTGTTCCAGCTTGCGCCGGAATTCTGCGCGCCGCTGCGCAATTCAAAGATCACACCTGAGGAGCAGGCCAAGATCAAGGCGAGCTATGACCAGATTTTCGCCAAATGCAAGGAATCCTCTGCGGGCTTCATGCATGATTTCGTGAAGAAATCCGTGTTCGAAGTGTCGCCCGAAGAACGCGAGGCGTTTTTCGAATATCTGTATGAGCGGCCCGGATTTGAAAAATGGCTGGGTAATTATGTTGACACCATGATGGATCCGAGAGCCAATGCGGTAATCACGGAATTCATGGCGAATAAAATCCGCCAGCGGGTCAAGGATCCGGTGCTGGCTGAAAAGCTGATTCCAAAAAATCATGGTTTCGGAATGCGCCGCGTGCCGATGGATACCGGTTATTACGAAGTCTACAATCAGGACAATGTGACGCTGGTGGATCTGCGCGAAACGCCAATTCAGGAAATCGTCGAAAATGGCGTGAAAACCAGCGACAAGATTTATGAGCTGGATATCTTGATTTACGCGACCGGCTTTGATGCGGTAACGGGCTCCTTCACCCGCATCGACATTACCGGCGTTGGCGGCAAGAAGCTCAAGGATAAATGGGCGGATGGCCCGGTCACCTATCTGGGCATTGGCGGGCATGATTTCCCGAATTTCCTGACCCTGGTTGGCCCGCATAATGGCGCGACATTCTGCAACATCCCACGCTGCATCGAGCAGAATGTGGAATGGGTCTCGGATCTGATGAAATATATGCGCGACCACAAACTGACTCGCGTCGAGCCGACAGCAGAGGCCGAGAAGGAATGGACGGAGCATGTCGCGGAAACTTCGCAATATTCGCTGTTCACGAAGGTCGATAGCTGGTTCATGGGCGTGAATATCAATATGCCGGAGAAGAAGCGCGGCTTCCTGCTCTATGCCGCGGGCGCGCCGGCCTATAAGGCCAAATGCGATGAAGTGGCCGCCCATAATTATGAAGGCTTTGAAATGAAATAAGCGCGGCACACCTTGATCGGGGACAGAATATCATTCTGTCCCCGATCAATGTTCAGGTCCGCCTACCGGTTGGCGGCGCGCTTTTTGCGCAGCGTAGATGGCCGCTCAGCGGCTGTCTGCCGCGCCTTGTGGATCTGACCGGAGATGCCCTTCAGCGCATCCGGTGTCAGTTCCCGCGCCAGCAGTCTGGTGCGGTCAACCGGTCCCGGCATACGTAATGCCTGTGCAGTGACAGCGGCAAAGCCAACCCTGGCGTAATAGGGTTCATCCCCAACCAGAACGATAATTTTATGGCCCAGTTCAGCGGCCTTGCGCAGTGACAGTTCCATCAGCCCCAGCGCGATGCCGCGCCCCCGGTGCTCCGGCTCCACTGCCAGCGGTCCCAGCAACAATGCCGGGGCCCGCATCTCGCCAATCTCGATAGGCCAATAGCGGATCGATCCGCGCATGACGCCATTCTCCCAGGCGGCAAAGGACAGTTCGGGAATAAACGCCGTCCCTTCACGCAAGCGATAGGCGGTCTTGGCAAAGCGCCCCGGACCAAAGGCCCTGTCCAGCAAATATTCGATTTGGGCCGTATCTTCCGGCCGTTCGGTGCGATAGTCGATCATGATAAAACCTCCCCAGCGAGAAATTGTGCGGATAGCTCAGCGCGCTGCCGCGCCTTCCGCTTTCATGTCCGTTGGCAGACGGACGGGGGAGGGTGAGGCGCGCGCCTAGGGTCGCGCTCGGGTTTCGAGCGCGATGAGCGTTCTTCGTCGCTGGGTCACTGGCGCCAGGGGCATGAAATCACCTTTCATCTCAGGACAGGGCCATAGCATGATGCGTAGGGCAGGTCCAGACTATTTGGGGGCCGGGGCGGATAATTCCGGATGATTGGCCAGCAGCTGTGTGCGCACCGTGCGCCAATACAGGCTGGAGCGGTTCTGGTCATAGCGTTCGCCCGGGCGGATGGCCTGATGATAGGCCGAAAGGGCCGGGTTATTCTTTTCCGCGACCAGATGGTCAAGCTGGCTGATCATGCAGCCATCCAGCGGTATGGGCGCGGAACCATTTCGCACAACGCCGCCGGGCGCCAGATGGACACAAACCGTGCCGGCCTTGCGCGCCAGGCGCAGATGCTGCTGATCAAGTGTGCGCAGCCCCGCATCATCCAGAGGGATATTCCTGACATCGGGGCCGGTTTCGGCCAATGCCAACGGAACGGCAAATGCGCCAGCGATGGCAATGCCTGCCGCAAAGCCCAGAATCCGGATATTCATGCGGATTATCCTTCGGGTTTCGAGTTATTAAGCCTAAACAGTCTGGTAAGACAATGGGGCCAAATTGTGTCAATTTCCATCACAATATAAGTGACTAAAGCACTGTCATGCGACCCGGTGAAATAACAGCCGCAAACCCCGATCCGGCAGGCGGCAAGGCACCGGCCCGTTCCGCCCGGTTCTGGTATCTGGCGGGCATGTGCCCCTATTTCTGCGCCATCGGGATACAGAATGTGGTGTTCATCTGGTTGATGACGCAAATTCTGCACGCCAGCCCGTCACAGGTGGGGCTGGCGCAGATGCTGACCATGCTGCCGATGCTCACCATCATCCTGCTGGGAGGTGTGGTTGCGGACCGGAGCGAGTTACGCCGCTATCTGATCGGGCTCCAGATCGTGATGGCGCTGTTTCCGATTGCACTGGCAGGAAGCATTGGCGCCGGATTTCTAAGTTATGGCGTCCTGGTGTTTATCAGCGTGTCGATTGGCGTCATGGGCGCGTTCATTGTCCCAGCGCGCGACGCCATGCTGAGCCTGGTGGATGATGGCGAAATTCAGCGTACCGTCACGGCCATGACCGGGTTGCAATTCGCCAGCCAGATTGCCGGCCTGACACTTGGCGGATGGGCCAGTTGGCTGGCGGTGCAGTTGGGCTCTGGTCCGTCCGATCCGCGCGGTGCGATTGCTTTATTGCTTGTGCAGGGGGGGCTGGTGCTGGTTTCGGCTTATTTCACCGGTAAGCTGCCTGCATCGCAGCCACAGCTTTCACAAAATGCGGGGGCGTTTGCTAATCTTGCCGAAGGTTTTGCGGTGGCCATGCGGGATGCGGCCATTCGTCCCATTCTGCTGCTTTTATTCTGTATAGGGACATTATTCACGGGTGTGTTCCTGGTGCAAATTCCGCTGATGGTCCGCGATCTGTATCAGGGCAGCTCTGTGGAACTGGCGATGCTGAATATCAGCTTCATGGCCGGCACTACGGCGATGGTGCTGGCCTTGCGGCGTATGCATCCTGTGCGCAATCAGGGCCGCACAATGCTGCTGGCCAGCTGCGTCAGCGCCCTTGTGATCGGCCTGATCTCGCTGGCGCCATCCATACGTATAATGTGCCTGCTGGCCGCTATATGGGGCGGCAGCGGCGGTCTTACGGTCATCATGAGCCGGACTTTGGTGCAGCACGCCGCCCCGGCCGAAAGCCGGGGCCGCATTCTGTCGATTTTTCAGCTTGCCTATGTCGGCGGCGCGCCGATGGGCAGTTTTTTCATGGGGCTGCTGATTGATATGCTGGGCGTGGCCGATGCCGTCCTTGTACCGGCCTTTGGTCTGGCGCTGGTGCTGGCGGTGGCCTATTTCATGTCGGGGATCTGGCAGTTGCGCCAGTAATCCCCCTCGCCGTCAGGCATGCCTTTCAGGCCACTTTAACAGGCTCGGACCCCAGCACCCCTTCTTTCGCAAGTCGCGCCACATCGGCATCGCTCATGCCCAGATAGTCGCGCAGCACCCTGGCATTGCTTTCGCCCAGAAAGTCCGCCTGCAAATCAAGCATTTCCGGAAAGGCGGAAAAGCGCAAGGGCATGCCGGGCACCTTGACCGGCCCGAAGGCGCGGTCGGTGACGGTGCGCACGGTCTGGCGTGCAATCAGATGCGGATGCGCCATGGCCTCCGGCACACTCAGCACCGGGGCAACGGGGACATGCGCCTGCTCCAGCGCGCGCAGCGCGACATCATCGCTTTCGACGCCGGCCAGCCATTGTTCGATGATATCAATCAGCAACTGTTTGTTCTGCATGCGCTTGGCGGGACTTTTAAACAGCGGATCGCGCACCATATCCTCGCGGCCCATCGCCTTGCAAAGCCCTTCCCATTGCTGCTGGGTAAGGGCGATAATCACAATCCAATGCTGCTTGCCCTTGAACAGGCCAAGCGGCGAAACGGCGCCATGGTGCAGGCCCGCGCGCTTGGGCACAAACGCGCCGTCAGTGCCATCATGGCCCTGCACATTGATCTCGTGGCAATGAAACAGGCTGTCCAGAAGGGTGATGTCGAGATATTGCCCCGTGCCGCCGCGCGCGCGGTGAAACAGCGCCGCACTGATGGCGCCAAACGCATGCGCGCCGGTGGATACATCGCCCAGTCCCAGACCGGCGAAATAAGGCGGGCCGTCCGGCTCTCCGATCATGTCGATCACACCGGCATAGGCCTGGGCAATATAATCAAATCCGGGAAGCGGACTAAGCGGCCCGCTTTGCCCGAATGCGGAAATTGAACACATGATCAGATCGGGATTAAGCTTGCTGAGCTGCGGCCAGTCGAGACCCAGGCGGTTCATGACGCCAGGCGTGAAATTTTCAACCACCACATCCATTTTCGGAACAAGTTTGTAGATAATTTCCTGCGCCTGCGGCGTGCGCAGATCGAGGCACAGGCTGCGCTTGCCACGGTTCTGCTGAATATAATAGGCGCTGCGGCCATTCTTGATCGCCATCAGGTTGCGCACCATATCGCCGGCAAGCGGCTCAACCTTGATTACTTCGGCGCCTAATTCCGCCATCAGCCGGGTGCAGGTGGGACCAGCCAGAACATGAGTAAAATCAAGTACCTTGATGCCTTCCAGCATGAGTTTTGGCGCCATTGCTGTTTCTCCCTCGGTTGAACTGGTGTTTGTGCCAGCCAGCTTGCGCCGCCGCCTCCCGCCGCGCGCGAACTGGTTTTTGCTATCAGATACGAAGCAGGCGGCCTCTGGCAAGCGCCAAGTTTTATGCCCGCCAGAACCGGGGCAGAAGCAGCACATAGACTGTCAGCAATTCCAGCCGCCCCAGAAGCATGGTAATCGTCAGTACCCAGATTTGTGCCGGGCTAAGGGTGGAGAAATTTCCTGCCGGTCCAACGATCGGCCCCATGCCGGGCCCTGCATTGCCGAGTGTCGCGGCGGCAGAGGAAAATGCGCTGGTCATATCCATGCCCATGGCCGCAAGCAGGAACCCGCTAAGCGCAAAAGTAAGCAGATAGAGAAACAGAAATCCGGTAACCGAATTGATGGTCGTGTCCAGCAGCGGCCGGTCATTATAGCGCGCCGTAAAGACGCCGTTAGGATGCATCACATGCCTGATCTGCTTCAGGACCGCCTGGTACAGCACCTGAACGCGGAATATTTTCAGCCCCCCCGCAGTCGAACCGGAGCAGCCCCCCAGCAGCATGATGCAGATAAACACCGCAGTGGCGAATGGGCCCCATATGCCATAATCGGTATTCATAAAGCCCGTGCTGGTGATGGCTGAAACGGTATTGAATGCGGCATAGCGTACCGCCAGCCAACCGTCATGGATGCCGCTGTGCCATTGAAACAGCGTCAGCACAGCGGTGAAAAACACGGTTATCATGAAATAGGCCTGAACCTGGGTATTGCCGAACAGAACCCGCGGTTTGCCGCGTAGCGCGGGCGAGAACAGCATAAGCGGCAGCGCGCCTAGAAACATGAACACGATCGCCACAATGTCGAGCGTCGCACTGTCCCACTTGCCAAATGATTTATCCGAGGTGCTGAAGCCGCCCGTGGAAACTGTCCCCATCATATGCAGCAGCGCATCAAACGCATTCATGCCGCCGGCCCAAAAAGCAAGCGCGCAGGCCAGCGAAAGCCCCAGATAGATCAGGCCGATGCTGCGCGAGATCTGCGTCATGCGGGGCAGAATTTTTTCTTCCGAACGGTCGGAGGATTCGGTGTGAAAAAGCTGCATTCCGCCGACCTGAAGCAGCGGCATGACCGCAATGGCGGTGACGACAATGCCAACTCCGCCAATCCATTGCAGCAGCGCCCGCCACACCAGGGTGCCGGGCGCGGTTGTATCCAGCCCCACGATCACCGTTGATCCTGTGGTAGTGAAACCCGACACCGCCTCGAATACGGCGTCTGCAATATCCAGATCAACCGCCACCACCGTAAATGGCAATGCTGCAAATACCGAGATCATGACCCAGGACAGTGATGTCAGCAGGAACGCCTGGCGCAGATTCATGTCCGGATGGGTTTTTCCGGCCTGCGGGCGCCCGGCCAATATCATCGCCTGGCCGATGAAAAGCGTCAGTGCCGCGCTCAGTAAAAACCCCCGCCAGTCACGATTGCCTGCTGCAAAATCGAACAGCGCCGGAACCAGCATGGCCGCACCCAGCGCAATCAGCATGAAACCGATCACCAGAGACAGGGGCCGCAGATCAAACATTTGCTGGAATACCGGTTATGGGCCGGGGACGGGTCAGTGCACGCTCACCGGCTGGTGCGGGCTGTCCAGCGAGAAGGTGGGAATTTCCACATCGAACTGCTCCCCCTCGCCGGTCTGCATCTGGTAGGTGCCACCCATGAAGCCCGATGGCGTCGGCAGGGGGGTGCCGCTGGTATATTCAAAACTGTCACCGGGCCGCAGGGTGGGCTGTTTGCCGACAACCCCCTCGCCGCGCACTTCCTGAATGCGCCCCGCAGCATCTGTGATGCGCCAGTAACGGCTGCGCAGCTGCACGGTTGTGCTGCTATCATTGCGGATGGTGACGCGATAGGCCCAGACATAACGGCCCTGCGCGGGCTCTGATTGATCGTCCAGAAATTTCGGCTCGACCGCAACCCGGATATCGCGTGTGACTGTCTCATACATGGGCCTTATCCTCTGTTGCCACGGCTGCGCCGCTAGCTTTGCGCGGCTTTGATGGCCTGGTCAAGATCCGCTTCTATATCCGCCATGTCTTCCAGTCCAACAGAAAGCCGCACACAGCCGTCACTGATGTCCAGTTCTGCACGAGCCTCAGGGGTCAGCCGGAAATGCGTGGTCGTGGCCGGATGCGTGATCAGGCTTTTGGTGTCGCCCAGATTATTGCTGATTTTCACCAGTTTCAGGGCATTCAGAAACCGGAAAGCCGCTGCCTTGGCCCGGTCCCCGCTGCCAACATCAAAGGCGACAATATTCCCGCCCAGGCTCATTTGCGACATGGCCAGTTGATGTTGCGGATGGTCCTTGCGTTGGGGATACAGCACCCTGGATATGCCCGGGCAGCCGGCCAGGAATTCCGCAATACGCGCGCCGTTACGCGCATGCTCGCGCACCCGCAGATCCAGCGTCTCAAGCGATTTCAGCATGACCCAGGCGTTAAACGGCGACAGAGCCGGGCCCATATGCCGCAACAGGGGTTTTACTTCATTTTCAATATAGGATTTACTGCCCAGAATGACGCCGCCCAGACAGCGCCCCTGGCCATCAATATGTTTGGTGGCGGAATAAACCACCACATCCGCACCAAATTCCATCGGCCGCTGCAATATGGGTGTTGCGAAAACATTGTCTACCACCAGGCGGGCGCCCGCCGCATGGGCGATAGCGGCCACACCGCGCAGATCGCTGACCTGCAAGTTCGGGTTGGTGGGCGATTCCAGAAACAGCACCCTGGTGTTGGGACGTATCGCCGCCTGCCATTGCGCCAGATCGCGGCCATCGACCAGGGTGGATTGTATGCCGTAGCGCGGCAGCATTTCCTCGACAATATAGCGGCAGGAACCAAACAGGGCCTTGGCCCCGACAATATGATCCCCGGCCTTCAGCATAGCCAGCAGCGAACAGGACACGGCGGCCATGCCGGTGGCGGTTCCCCAGGCGGCTTCAGCGCCTTCAAGCGCCGCCATGCGGGCCTCGAACATGCCAACGGTGGGATTGGAAAAACGGCTGTAGATGAAGCCGTCATCCTCGCCCCGGAAGCGCGCCGCCGCTTCCTCGGCCGAGGTGTAAACATAGCCGGAGGTTAAAAACAGCGCCTCGGAGGTTTCACCGAACTGCGAACGCTGGCTGCCGCTATGCACGGCCTTGGTGCGCGGCCGCCACTGGCTGGAACCATCTTTATACTCTGTATCAGGCATTGACATGTCTCACAAAAAAAGCCCCGACCTTTGGTGCGGGGCCTGAGCAAGCATCTCAGCGCCCGACCATTTTAGCGAATCCTTTAACGTGGCCGCAAGCCGGTCGGCACAAATCACCACGTGGCGCTTGGGATAGACCCGCATGAATGCGGCGTCAACAGTAAAATTATTCCCTGACGCTACAGGACGCGCCGCCCAGTACGCAGAATTTGGCGCAATGCGGATGGTTGAGTGAAACCGGCCCGCGCGCCCCGGCCAGTGTTTCGCCCATTTCAAAACGCGCATCATAGGGCAACAAAGTGCAGGCGGTGATCACCGGGTGTGCAGCCCCCTTGCGCTTCACAACCATGCGGCTGCTGGCGCACATCACTGAATCAGGACTTTTGCCTAATATGTTCCAGCAGGCTGTGGTGATCTCCGGCACGTCGGCCTGTTCATCCATTTCCGGAAACAGAACCAGTTGCCCCGGATCATAGGCATCAATGCGAAGGGCATGGGCTGCAAACAGCTGTGCATATCCAGCGCGCGCGGTTTGGGCATCCTCGTTCCAGCACAGCCGCCCGGCCACATGCAGTGAAAATCCATGATCGGACAAATATTGCAGACCCGCGCGGGCGGCGTCCCAGGTTCCTGCGCCGCGTTCGCGTTCGTGCAGGGCCGGCGTGTAATGGTCCAGGCTGACACGCAATGTCAGTTTATCGCCATAACGGCGGTGGATTTCCAGCAGCCCTTGCGCAATCTTCGGCCGCTGCATCGGCTGCATGGCGTTGGTCAGCACCAGCACGCGGAACCCGCGCCCGAGACAGTCCGCCAGCATCGAAAGAAATTCCGGATTCATGAAAGGTTCGCCGCCGGTAAAGCCGATCTCGTGCACAGGCAGGCGGCAGTCGCGAATCTCATCCAGATAGCGCGCCACCTCGGCAGCGCTGAGATAGGCCAGCCGGTCATTCACCGGTGAGGATTCAATATAACAATGTGCGCAGGTGATATTGCATAACGTACCGGTATTGAACCACAGGGTCTCAAGCCCGCGCAATCCGACACTGGCCCGCGCCTGCCCGTCCAGGGTGCGCTGCGGATCACGAAATTTTTCAGGGTTACGCATATTACCGATCATGCCGCAGTGTCGCATTTTACGCCGGGCAACGCAATTTGCGCATGCCCGGCGGCACCATCAAGGCTGGGCGTGTGCCTCCGGGCGGGTGGCTGTGAGCATGTAATTGACACCCATGTCCGGGCTCAGCGCCCAGCGGTTGCTGAGAATCTGATAAATGACGCCGGTCGCACTCCGGACTTTAAGCCCCTGTGCCGCCAGCAGAGCGGATAATTCGTCGGGCGTGATGAATTTGTTCCAGTCATGGGTGCCGCGCGGCAGCCAGCCAAGCACATATTCCGCGCCCAGCACCGCAAGCCCGTAGGCCTTGAGGGTGCGGTTGAGTGTGGCCAGGATCATGATGCCGCCAGGTTTCAGCAGGCGTGCGCAGGCGGCCAGAAACGCGCTGCGGTCGGCCACATGCTCCAGCACTTCCAGATTAAGCACAATGTCGAACAGCTCACCCGCCCCGGCCAGTTCCTCGGCGCTATTGTGCCGGTAATCAATAACTAGGCCCTGGGTCTGCGCATGTTGGGCGGCGGCACTGATATTTTCCCTTGAGGCGTCGGCCCCGGTAACCGCCGCGCCAAGCCGCGCCATCGGTTCGCAGACCAGGCCGCCGCCGCAACCAATATCCAGCAGGCGCAGACCTTTCAGGGGCAGGGGACCGAGCCCGTCCCGCCCATAATATGTGCAGATCTGGTCGCGAATATAGGCAAGCCGGGCAGGATTGAAGACATGCAGCGGGCGGAACGGGCCGTTTGGATCCCACCAATGCGCCGCCAGGGCGGAAAAGCGCGCCACTTCTGTGGCATCTATGCTCGAACTGTCCGTCATCACCGTGTCACCACCGTGTCATCCCCGCGATATGGGGCAGGGAATATTATAAAACTGCGCGCCTTGCGCCGTGCGGGTCAATTCAGTATGGATAACCGGCATTTGCGCGGCGCCTGCCGCGTATCCCTATCATAGAAGCATGGGTAGAGAAATGGCCCGTTTGGTCATGAAATTTGGCGGCACGTCGGTAGCTGACCTGGAGCGTATCGCGCATGTGGCGGTGCGGGTGAAACGCGAAGTGGATGCCGGTCATGAGGTGGCGGTTGTGGTTTCGGCAATGTCCGGGACGACCAATCAGCTGGTGGCCTGGACCAATCAGGCGGCCAAACTGCCGGACAAGCGCGAATATGATGTTGTGGTGGCCACCGGCGAACAGGTTACGGCTGGGCTGCTGGCGCTGGCCTTGCAGGAAATCGGCGTGCCGGCGCGATCCTGGATGGGTTGGCAATTGCCGCTGACAACATCGGACGCGCATGGTTCGGCGCGCATTCTGGATATTGACGCCAGTGTGCTGGAAGCGGGCTTTGCGCGCAAGGAGGTGGCGGTGATTGCCGGTTTTCAGGGTGTCGCGCCGGGCGGGCGCATCTCCACATTGGGGCGGGGCGGTTCGGATACCAGCGCAGTGGCGGTTGCCGCAGCCGTCAAGGCGGATCGCTGTGATATATTCACGGATGTGGACGGTGTTTACACCACCGATCCGCGCATTGTTGCCAAGGCCCGCAAGCTTGATAAGATTACCTATGAGGAAATGCTGGAAATGGCGTCGCTAGGCGCCAAGGTGTTGCAGACCCGCTCGGTCGAACTGGCCATGGTGCATAATGTGCGGGTGCAGGTGCTGTCCAGTTTTGAAGACCGGCCCGGGACGCTGGTTGTTGATGAAGGAGAGATCGTGGAACAGGAAGTTGTCAGCGGTATTGCCTATTCCAAGGACGAGGCAAAAATCACACTTTTACGCGTGGCGGACAAACCCGGCGTGGCGGCCAGTATTTTCGGGCCGCTGGCGGATGCAAATATCAATGTCGATATGATCGTGCAGAACGTGTCGGAAGACGGCGCCTCCACTGATATGACATTTACCGTCGGGCGCGCCGATCTGGACCGCGCCGTCAAGGTTATTTCGGGTTTGCAGCAGCACCTGAACTACCGCCAGCTGCTGAATGACGCCAATGTCGTCAAAGTGTCGGTGATCGGCGTGGGCATGCGCAGCCATGCCGGCGTCGCCACCCGCATGTTCACGGCACTAGCCGAAAAAGGCATCAATATTCAGGTGATATCGACCTCGGAAATTAAAATCAGCGTATTGATCGCGGCAGACTATACCGAACTGGCGGTGCGTTCGCTGCATACCGCGTTCGGTCTCGATGCTGGCTGAATTTGGTATATTTCGTGCATATCCAATTTAAGGAAGCAACGCGAAGGAAAACAGCTTAGTGCCGCAGGTTTCACCAGGAGGGCCACGTGTGCTGCTCCGGCGTCTGCGCGAAATCATGGCAGAGCCGAAGGACACGCAGGAACGGCTTGACATGGTCGTTCGCGCCATCGCCGCCAATATGGTGTCGGAGGTGTGTTCGCTGTATCTGCTGCGCGCGGGCAATCTGCTCGAACTGTTCGCGACCGAGGGGCTCAATCCCGCCGCCCGGCATAAAACCCATCTCAAGATCGGCGAAGGCCTGGTCGGTTTGATTGCGCAAACGGCGGATTATATTTCACTGCCCGATGCGCAGGCGCATCCGCATTTCGCCTACCGGCCTGAAACCGGTGAAGAAATCTACAAATCCCTGATGGGCGTGCCGATGCTGCGCGGCGGCCGGGTGATCGGCGTTCTGGTGGTGCAGAACCGCACCATGCGGCATTATGAAGAAGAAGAAATAGAAAGCCTGCAAACCATCGCCATGGTTCTGGCGGAAGCCGTGGCCTCCGAGGCGCAGCTTGACACAAGGCCCGGCCTGCGGGATGGCGCGCCAACAGGCATTGGCGCGGTATTGGCGGAAGCCAGATCGCATCGCTTTCTTGGCCGGGGATTGGCGGAAGGCATCGCCTTTGGCAAGGTTGTCCTGCATGCGCCGCGCGTTGATATCACGCATTTCATTGCCTCCGATATCAAGGCGGAACGGATATTGCTGGATAACGCCATGCAGGCCCTGCTGAGCGAACTGGAAGTGATGCTGACCAGCGACAAGCTGGCGCGGGCCGGCGAACATCGCGATGTGCTGGAAGCCTATCAGATGTTCGCCAAGGATCATGGCTGGACCAACCGGCTGCGCGAGGCGGTGGAATCGGGCCTGACCGCCGCCGCCGCTGCGGAACGGGTGCAGATGGAAAATCGCGCGCGCATGCAGCGGGTCAGTGATCCCTATCTGCGCGAACGCCTTCAGGATCTGGATGATCTGTCCAACCGGCTGCTGCGCCATCTGACCGGGCAGATTCACGTACCTGGCGCAGCCCAGTTGCCGGATAACACAATCGTCGTTGCGCGCAGTCTCGGCCCTACGGAACTGCTGGATTATGACCGCAGCAAACTGGCGGGCGTCGTGGTCGAGGAAGGCAGCGACACCTCGCATGTGGCCATAGTCGCGCGCGCGCTGGAAATTCCGATGGTGGGCGGCGCCGCCGACATTCTGGACTGGGTGGAACCTGGTGACGAAATCATTCTGGATGGTGAATTGGGCGCGGTCTATGTCCGCCCGACCGAGGATGTCATTACCGCCTATGCCGAGCGTATGGCGGTGCGGGCGCGCAAGCAGGCGCAGTTTGATGCACTGCGCGGAAAACCCGCCATTACCACGGACGGGGTGGCGATCAGGCTGGATATCAATGCCGGTCTGGTCGTGGATTTACCGCATCTGGATGATACCGGCGCAGATGGCATTGGCCTGTTTCGCACCGAATTGCAGTTTCTGATTTCCGCCGTGTTTCCCCGCTTTGAGGTGCAGCGCGATCTGTACACCAGAGTGCTGGATGCCGCGCGCGATCGCCGGGTGATTTTCCGTACCCTGGATGTAGGGGCCGACAAGAGCCTGCCTTATCTGCGCCAGCGCGGCGAAGAAAATCCGGCGCTTGGCTGGCGCGGCACCCGTCTTGCCATGGAACGCCCCAGCCTGTTGCGCTATCAGGTGCGGGCGCTGCTGGCAGCGGCGGCGGGACGCGCATTGAACCTGATGTTTCCGATGATCAGCGAGATCAGCGAATTCAAACAGGCGCGCGCCCTGGTGGATCAGGAAATGGAACGTCAAAAGCGTCTGGGGCTGCCGCCGCCTTCCAGCCTGCGGGTCGGCACAATGCTGGAAGTACCCGCTCTGGTGTGGCAACTGCCGCAGCTTCTGCCATTGGTTGATTTCATTTCCATCGGCTCCAATGATTTAATGCAGTTTTTCTATGCCTATGACCGTGAAAATCCCAAATTTGCAGGCCGCTATGATCCGCTCGGGGGGCCTGCCCTGCAAATGCTGCGTCAAATTGTGCAACAATGCGACGCCCAGAACGTGCCGGTGGGGCTGTGCGGGGAATTGGCGTCACGGCCATTGGAAGCTATGGCGCTGATAGGTCTGGGCTATCGGGCGTTTTCCATGAGCCCGATGTCCATTGGCCCTGTGAAGCTGATGGTCATGAACCTGGCCGCAGCCGGGGCCGCAGAACTGGTTGAGAAGGCACTGGCGGCCAACAGCACTGATCTGCGCGCGCAATTGGAAAGATTTGCGCAATTGCACAATATTCCCATATGACCGGACCCATATGACCGGGCAGGGCGTTATGTTCCGGATTTGCGTGCAACGCACCCTGAAGGGCATTTTCGCGCTGCTGCATGTTTAAATTATTGACGTAGCCCTGAATTACGGTTCGGATGGCGAGGCAGGCAGTTTTGCCATTTTTGCACTGCACCGGGGGCGGTATGTTGAATGAAGCTGAAGATGCGCGAGATTATTCCGGTGTTGGCCGGGATATCAGGCTGGTGCGCGAAGCGTCCGGCCAGGCGCTTCAGGACGTGTCCCGGTCATTGCGTATCAGCCCCCATCATCTGGAGGCGATAGAGGCCGGGCGTCATGACGAATTGCCTTCGCCGGTCTATGTGCTGGGCTTTGTGCGTTCCTATGCCGCATATCTTCAGCTTGACCCCGATGAAATGGTGCGCCGTGCGCGGCTGGAGCTGGAACCGGCGCTTTCTGCGGAGTTAAGGCAAATGCCTGTTGCCATCCAGAGCCAGCCCAGGCCGAGCAGAGGCCTGTTGGCTCTGGCGCTTGTGCTGGCGCTGGGCGTGTTTGGCTTCTGGTATCTTGATCTGGACAACCAGGCCGCACAGAATTCCGTCGCTGCCCTGCCGCCAGTAGTGCAGCAGACAGAGGCAGACCCACCATCTGTTCCCAATCCGCTGCCAGCAGTATCCGATGAGACTGCCGTTATGGCGCCGGAAGCGCCCATGATCCCCTCGGTCGAGGAACTGGTGGGCCAGAACCCGCCGCCCATCCAGCCGCCATCGGACGAGGATACCGAAGCCGCCGCGACACTGAATGCGCCAGAAACCGGCGCCAACCCCGAACAGCCACAGGCCATTCTTGCCGAAGAAGTGGGAGAGGTTGAAATTACCCCCGGGGCGGCGCTGACGCCGGAGTCGCTTGGCGAAAATTATTCAGCCGCCATCCCGCCCCTGAACGCACAGACCGCGCCGCCGCCGCAAGTTCCGGCGCCTGTTGCCGTGGAAGCTCCCGTAACTGCGCCGGTTTTAACGGCGCCCGTCGTTCTGCGGGCTTCGGCGGACACCTGGTTGCGGATATCGCGGGCCAATGGCGAGATACTGAAATCCTGGGTCATGCGGACAGGAGAGGAATATATTCCGCCGTCGGGTGAAACCGGCCTGAAAGTAATGATCGGCAATGCCGGGGCGCTGATTATATATCTGGAAGGGACGGCGATGCCGCCTTTGGGCGCTAAGGGCGCAGTAATTCGCGATCTGCCGCTGGATGCAGATGCGCTGCGGGCGAAATTCAGCGGGTAATTACCCCGCCCGCATATCTGATCACTGGCGCGATCCGGCCCGCATGCTATATAGCAGTTCAGTGTCATCCCACAGCCAAGAGACCGGTCCGCACATGAGTTTACGGCCCTACCGCGATATTCAACGCCGCAAGTCCCGCCAGGTTTTTGTCGGCAAGGTGCCGGTTGGCGGCGATGCGCCGATCAGCGTTCAATCCATGACGAATACGATTACCGGGGATGCCAGGGCGACGCTGGCGCAAGTCCGCGCCCTGGAACTGGCCGGTGCGGATATTGTCCGGGTTTCCTGTCCGGATGAGGATGCGACCCGCGCGCTGAAAACCATTGTGCGGGAATCCGGCGTGCCCATTGTTGCCGATATTCACTTTCACTATCGCCGCGCCATAGAGGCGGCACAGGCGGGCGCGGCGTGCCTGCGCATTAATCCCGGCAATATTGGTTCCAAAGAACGTGTGCGCGAAGTCATTCAGGCGGCGCGCGATCATGGCTGTTCCATGCGTATCGGCGTCAACGCCGGATCGCTGGAGCGCAATCTTCTGGAAAAATATGGCGAGCCCTGTCCGGACGCAATGGTGGAAAGCGCGCTGTATCATGCAGGCATTCTGGAAGAGAATGATTTTCGCGACTATAAAATCAGCGTCAAGGCATCGGATGTGTTTCTGGCGGTCGCCGCCTATCAGAAACTTGCTGAGGCGGGCGATTTTCCGCTGCATCTGGGCATCACCGAAGCGGGCGGCCTGATGACCGGATCGGTCAAAAGCGCGATTGGCATGGGTATGCTGTTATGGGCCGGCATTGGCGACACGATCCGGGTGTCCCTGTCGGCGGATCCGGTCGAAGAAATCAAGGTCGGATTTGAAATACTGAAAGCGCTTGGCCTGCGGCACAGGGGCGTCAATATCATCGCCTGCCCGTCATGCGCGCGTCAGGGCTTTGACGTGGTAAAAACTGTAGCAGCGCTGGAACAGCGCCTGGCGCATATCGCCCAGCCTGTGACACTGTCAATTATGGGCTGTGTCGTAAACGGCCCCGGCGAGGCGCGCGAAACCGATATTGGCTTCACCGGCGGCGGCGCTGGATCAGGCATGGTCTATGTGGCGGGCGTGCCCGATCACAAAATGGAAAATGCGCGCCTGGTCGATCACATCGTCGAGATGGTTGAAGCGAAAGCCGCCGCCATGCAGACGGCGCAGGAAAAAGCCGCCGCCATTCAGGCCGCTGGCGCGCAGCCGCAAAACTGAATGCAGGTCATATAGAAGTGTTGATACCCGAGACGAAGCTCAAGGAAGTCGTTACGCGCCATCAGGAACTGGAGTCGCGTCTGGCCGCGCAACTGCCGCCGGAAACTTTTGTGGCGCTGTCACGCGAATATGCGGAATTGTCGCCGGTCGTCGAAGGCGTAAAGGCATGGAACGCGGCGCGTGAAGAACTTGCGGGGCTGGAAACGCTGATCGCCGATCCGGCGACGGATAATGAAATGCGCGAGATGGCGCATGATGAACGCGGCGTCATGCAGGCGCGTCTGGCGGATCTGGAAAATAAACTTTTGATCCTGTTGGCCCCCAAGGACGAGGCGGACCGCAAGAACGCCATTCTCGAAGTGCGCGCGGGCACCGGCGGCGATGAGGCGGCGCTTTTCGCGGGCGATCTGTTTCGCATGTATCAGAACTACGCGGCGGCGCGGGGCTGGAAGATGGAAGTGCTTTCCGCGTCCGAAAGCGAATTGGGGGGCTATAAGGAAATTATCGCCTCTGTTTCCGGCCAGAATGTTTATTCCCGCCTGAAATATGAATCCGGCGTTCACCGGGTGCAGCGGGTTCCCGACACCGAGGCGCAGGGACGTATCCATACCTCGGCAGCGACGGTCGCCGTGCTGCCGGAAGCTGAAGAAGTTGACATTCAGGTGGATGACAAGGATTTGCGCGTTGACACATACCGGTCGCAGGGCGCGGGCGGTCAGCATGTCAACACCACCGACAGCGCCATTCGCATCACGCATATCCCCAGCGGCGTGGTTGTTCAGTGTCAGGACGAAAAATCGCAGCATAAAAACCGCGCCAAGGCGATGATGATGTTGCGCGCCAAACTGTATGATAACCAGCGCCAGACCCAGGACAAGGCCCGCGCCGCGGATCGCAAAGGGCAGATCGGCAGCGGCGACCGTTCCGAACGCATCCGCACCTACAATTTTCCGCAGGGGCGCGTCACCGATCACCGCATCAATCTGACCCTCTATAAGCTGGAGCGGGTGATAACCGGGGAAGATCTGGATGATCTGATCGACCCCCTGATCGCCCACGACCAGGCCGAACGCCTGGCCGCGATGGGCGAAGGGGCGTAAATGATCATGCTGAATATGAAAAACCGCTTGACGAAATGTAATCGAACGAATACAATATGACCGATGATTTCGATCAGGCCGCTTCCCGAATTCACCGCCCCCTCACCCCGGCCCTCTCCCCCGAGGGGAGAGGGAGATATGAGTTCCGGGCGAGTTTCCCTCTCCCCTCG
>JBMOMX010000015.1:0-20989 GCA_049323435.1 Pseudomonadota bacterium | reverse complement strand
AGGGAGGGGGTCAATGCTGCGGTAAATTATAATGCGGCCTTGTTCTGGGCGGTCGCTGTCGGACCCCCACCCAGCCTCCCCCTTTCAGGAGCAGGTGGAGAAAGATCGTGATGTATGCTTAGCCTTTGAGACATGACAACTGACCAGAAACCATTCAGTTTTATCGGAGTAGTATAATGAAAGCGGCGGTCTGCAAGAAAATCGGTAGGGTAGAAGATGTTGTGATCGCCACGCTGCCCTCGCCGCAACTGCGCGAGGATCATCTGCGCATCCGGGTGCGGGCCTGCGCGCTGAATTTTCCCGATGTCCTGATGGTGCAGGGCAAATATCAGACGCGGCCGCCGCTGCCCTTTGCGCCGGGCATGGAATGCGCCGGCGAGGTGATTGAGGCCGGCCCGAAGGCCAAAGGCGGCTTCAAAGTGGGTGACCGGGTGATGGCGCAGCCCGGCGTCGGTTGCCTGGCCGAAGAGGTTTGCTGCTCACCGATGAGCGTCTACTCCATTCCGGACACTGTTTCCTATGAACAGGCCGCCGGATTCATCGTTACCTATGGCACGGTCTATCACGCCTTTGCCGATCGCGGCGGCCTGAAACGCGGCGAAACCCTGCTGGTGCTGGGTGCGGCGGGCGGCGTGGGGCTGGCGGCCGTCGAGCTGGGCAAGCTGATGGGCGCAACCGTGATCGCCGCCGCCAGCACGGACGCCAAGCTGAAAGTGTGCGCGCAATATGGCGCGGATCATCTGCTGAACTATACCGAAGAAGCGATCAAGGATACCGTGCTCGGCCTGACCGGGGAAAAAGGCGCGGATGTAATTTTTGATCCGGTTGGCGGCGATGCGACGCTACAGGCGCTGCGCTGTATCAACCGGTATGGGCGCTTGCTGATCATTGGTTTCGCCAGCGGAATTATTGCCGATATTCCGGCGAACCGCCTGCTGCTGCGCCAGTGCCAGGCGGTCGGTGTGGCTTTTGGCGCCCATAGCCGGGATTTTCCTGAACAGGTCCGCGAATCCATGGCGGTGCTGACCGGATGGTGGGGCGAGGGTAAACTGAAGCCGCATGTGTCCATGACATTTCCGCTTGCGGAAAGCGTGGCGGCGCTGAACGCACTGGCCGCGCGCAAGGCCATTGGCAAGGTCGTTGTGAAAATAGATTAACACTATAACAAAGGGCGAACCCCAATGATTGAGCACCATATCGACATCAAAACCAAAGACGGAGTGATGAACAGCTTCATTACCCACCCCGAAGAAGGCGGCCCGCATCCGGTGGTGCTGTTCCTGATGGACGCGCCCGGCAAACGCGAAGAGCTGCACGATATGGCGCGGCGTATCGGCACTGCCGGTTATTATGTGATGTTGCCCAATCTTTATTACCGCACCACGCCGGAATTTGACATGAGCCGGGATCCGGGCGGCGGCAAACGCATGTTTGAACTGATGCGTTCTTTGACCAATGATTTGGTGATGGAGGATGTGGGGGCGATGCTGGCCTATGCCGATACCCAGGCCGCGGCGCGCAAGGGCAAGGTGGGTGTTGTCGGCTATTGCATGAGCGGCCCGTTTGCCTTCCGGGCGGCGTCGCGCCACGCAGACCGGGTGGCGGTATCGGCCTCCATCTATGGCGTGTCGCTGATGACGGATCAGAAAGACAGCCCGCATCTGTTCGCCAAGGATATTAAGGGCGAGATGTATTTCGCCTGTGCGGAACATGATGGTTACGCCCCGCCGGAACAGATCAACGCCCTTGAAAAATATCTGTCGGGATTAAATATCAAGTACCGGATAGAATGGTATCCGGGCGCGGATCATGGTTTTGCTTTTCCTCAGCGCGCGGGCATGTATCATAAGCCATCGGCGGAGCGCCACTGGGAGCGGCTGTTCGATATGTTTGGCAGGAACCTTAAACCCTAGAGTCAGGGAGGCAATCATGCCCTTTGATGCAACACCGGGCGGCGGCGGATGGGGCGGCCCTTCCCTGGCTGGAAAGCTGCTCATCGCCATGCCCAATATGGGCGACCCCCGCTTCAAGCGCACCGTGATTTACATGTGTGCGCATTCTCCAAATGGCGCGCTGGGTCTGATTATCAACAAACATGCCGGGCAGATTTCATTTCCCGATCTGCTGGAGCAACTGGATATGAAATGCGCGCCGGGAACCGAACATATCCGCGTGCAGTTGGGCGGCCCGGTGGAAACCGGGCGCGGGTTTATTCTGCACACAGATGATTATTTTCTGAAGGGCGTCACCCTTGCGGTCAAGGAACATGTGGGCCTGACCACCAGCCTCGACATTCTGCGCGATATGGCCGAGGGCAAGGGCCCGCAAAAGGTGATCGTCGCGCTGGGCTATTCCGGCTGGGGGCCGGGGCAACTGGAATATGAAATTCAGGCCAATGCCTGGCTGCACTGCGACGCCGATACGGACCTGATTTTTTCCGCCAGCCTGGAAACGAAATGGGAGGCGGCGCTGGCACGGCTCGGAATCAATCCGGGCAATATTTCCGGCGTATCGGGGCGGGCGTAAGTGAAGCTGCTTTGCTATAGGCTGGTTCCAGACCCGCCGCCAATGGTTCCCGCCAGCCCGGTGCGGGACTGGATGGACGCCTCGCCGGACCGTTTTGCCTATCGTTGCCTTCCGCTCAATATCGCCAATGGCTATGGCTGGGAAATTCTTAGCCCGGCCTCTTTCGAGATTGCCTGGAACGGCCGCCCCGAAAAAGAAGCCATTCAAATCCGTGCGCTGGATAATTTTCCGCATATTGAACATCTGGTTCTTTCGCATTTTTCGATGGGGGTGGTGACATTCCATATGGGCTATATGTTCCGTACCCCGCCGGGCTGGGATCTGCTGGCCACGGCGCCGATGAACCGTCCCAAACACGGTATTTACGCTCTGTCTGGTATCATCGAGACCGACTGGCTGCCATTTCCCTTTACAATGAACTGGAAAATGACGGCGCCAGGCATTGTGCGCTTCGACAAGGGCGAACCTTTCTGCACGATCATTCCCATCCATCATGACATGCTGGAATCCTTTCAGCCCGAAATGCGGGTCATGGATGCAGAGCCGGAACTGAAGGCGGAATTTGACGCATGGATGAAAAGCCGCACCGAGTTTCTGGCCAATCTGGGCCGGAATGACCCGGCGACGATCAAGCAGGCCTGGCAGAAATATTATTTTCAGGGACAGCGCCTGACCAGCGACGAAAAAATAGAAACGCATAAAAGCAAATTGCGGCTGGCGGAACCTGAAGACCCCGCTGACCCCGCAAAAAAGATCTGAATTTCCAACTTACCTGAACCGGCGCAATGTGCTACCGGTTCCGGCATGCCGATTATTTTCTGGATCATCATAGCTGGGATGGCTGCGTGCGCCGCCGCGCTGGTAGCGCTGCCGCTGCTGCGCGGGCGCGCGGGCGGCGCCGGCCGGGGTGAGCATGCGCTTGCGGTATATCGTCAACAATTGGCGGAGCTTGAAGGCGAGCTTGGCCGCGGCGTGATTTGCGCCGAAGATGCCGCCGCAGCCCGGCTTGAAATCGCGCGCCGCATGCTGCTGGCCGATAATGAAACTGCTTTATCTGCATCCGGCGGAGCGCAGCCGGCAGGTGGCGGGCGTGGTGCGCGCATCGGAGCGGCTGGCGCCGCGCTTTTGATCCCATTGCTTGCGATCGGCATCTATATGATGTTCGGCACGCCCGGTCAGACGCCGGATCGTCCGGCTGCACAGATTGCGGGCGCAGACACCGAGCATATGGATATGCTGGCATTAACTGAAAAACTTGCGGCCCGTCTGGTTGCGGCACCTGGAGATATTCAGGGATGGATGTTGCTGGGCCGCTCCTATGTGACGCTTGAAGATTATCCAAAGGCAATTTCCGCCTATGCCAAAGCTGTGGCATTGGCGGGCGACAAGCCCGCACCCATGGTGCTGGCCGAATATGCCGAAGCGCTGGTGCAGTCGAATAATGGGCTGGTCGGCGAAGACGCGCAGGCGCAGTTTCGCAAAGTTCTGGAAATCATCCCGACCGAGCCGCGCTCGCAATTTTATCTTGGGCTGGCCAGGGCGCAATCAGGTGACGCCAAAGGCGCGTTGGAGGATTGGGTGGCCCTGTTGAAACAGGCCGAACCGGGCGTGTCCTGGGCGGGTGCGGTGCGGGCGCAGGCCCAGGAAGTGGCAGATCTTTTGCGAGTTGATCTGGCAGCGATGTTGCCCGGACCGGCGCCGCAGCCGGTTACTATACCGGGCCCGCCTGTTCCGCCGCCGCAGCCGGGCCCTGACGCCGATGATATGGCGGCGGCAGCCGCGATGCCGGAAGGCGAACGCAAGCAAATGATAGAGAGCATGGTGGCGCGCCTTGCTTCCCGGCTGGAAACGTCTGAAAAGGACAATGTCGATGGCTGGTTGCGGCTGGCACGTGCCTATGGGGTGCTTGGCCGTACGTCCGAGAAAATTGCGGCCCTGGACAAGGCGGTTGCGGCAGGACCGGGGCGTGCGGACGTACTGACGGCCTATGGCGAAGCCCTCCAGGCCGCCGGTGAAACACGGCCGGTGAGTGACCGGTTTGCCCAGACCATGCGGCAATTATTGGCCATAGAACCCGAAAACAATCAGGCGTTGTGGTTTTTAGGTGTTTTCGCGGCCCAGAAAGGCGAAAAGGCGCAGGCGCGCGGCTATTGGGAACGCTTGCGCAGTCAGCTGCCGCCGGATAGCGAAGCCCATAAAGCCGTCACAACGGCTTTGAGCGAACTTGACAAAACTTGATCCATATCAAACCCAATGGCGGGCTTTTCCGTAAAAAAATGGCAAAGCGGTTGAATTGATGTATTGCGCGCCCATGCTAACTGTATGACTATGATTAAATGGGATAAAACAGGACAACACGACGACTCATACGCAGCTTTCAAGGCTTTTCATTAGAGAATCATATGCAAGAACGCTACAAGGTTGCCATTGTAGGATCGGGGCCGGCAGGTTCGAGCGCCGGTGCGCGGGCGGCCGCAGCCGGTATTTCCCATGTCCTGCTTGAGCAGCGCGATCACCTTTCGGATACGATATACAAATATCAAAAGGGCAAGCTGGTTATGGCGACGCCCGACGTGTTACCGCTGCGCAGCGAACTGAGTTTCCAGATCGGCATTCGTGAAGAAGTGCTAAGCACCTGGGAAAAGCAGATTGCAGATCTCAAGACCAATGTCCGGTTTAACTCCGAAGTTACGGGGATCAGCGGTGCTAAAGGCGATTTCACGCTGAAACTTTCCGATGGAACTACAATCAACTCTGAATATGTCGTGTTTGCCATCGGTCTTCAGGGCAATATCCGGCTGCTCGGCGTTCCCGGCCAGGATCGGGACTGGGTGCAATATCAGCTCAATGATCCGGATGAATATTCCGATGAGACGATTGTGGTGGTGGGCGCGGGTGACGCCGGCATTGAAAATGCTCTGGCGCTTACCAAGCAGAACAATGTCATTATTCTGAATCGTGGCGGCGAATTTGCCCGTGTCAAACAGGGCAATCTTAACGCCATTATGGCGGCCATCGAAAAAAACCAGATCGAGTGCTTCTATAATGCCGATACGGTGCGTGTCGAGGATGACGGCATTGTCGTTAAGACGCCGCAAGGCGAAACCAAGGTGAAATGCGACCGCATCATCGCCCGGCTTGGCGCATCACCGCCGCGTAAATTCGTTGAATCCTGCGGCATTGTTTTCCCAAATGCCGACCCTTCCTCACTGCCGGAGCTTTCCGGGCAATATGAATCCAACGTCCCCGGCCTGTATGTGATCGGGGCGCTTGCCGGATATCCGCTGATCAAGCAGGCGATGAATCAGGGCTATGAGGTTATCGAATATATCCGGGGCAATCAGCTCAAACCGGCTGATGAACCCTTGCTGGAGAAGAAATTCGCCGGTATTCCCGGCAACAAGACGGTGGCCGAAGTGCTGGCCATGATTCAGGAATCCGTGCCCCTGCTGGCAGGCCTGACCACCCTGCAATTACGCGAATTTCTGCTGGACAGTAATGTTCATGTGCCGCGCGGCGGCGATATAATTTTCGAACGCAATGATTACACCAACAGCTTTTATTCCATTGTCGATGGCGGTGTGAATATTCAGGTTGATCCGGACGATGAAAACAAGGTGGTGTCGCTGGGCAAAGGCGATTTCTTTGGTGAAATGGGCCTGCTGTCGGGACGCAGGCGCACAGCCACGGTCATGGCGAACAAGCCTTCCCTGCTGATAGAGACGCCACGGCGATCAATGATCAAGCTGATCAATTCTGTGGAATCGATGAAGCGGGTCATGGACCAGGTGGCGGTCGGGCGGCAAATCCAGACCTATATTGCCCCCGGGATTCCGTTGCAGGATTTGCAGGATCTCATCAGCACGGTTCGCGTGGAAAAATTCGACCAGGGCTCGGTTCTGTTCCGCGAAGGCGAAGCAGGCGACTGTCTTTATCTGATCCAGCGCGGCTCGGTCACGGTTTCGCGCGAGGTCGCGGGCAAGGAAACCGTTATCTCCTATGTCGCGGCCGGCAATTATGTGGGTGAAATGGCGCTGATCAGTAACGCGCCGCGTTCTGCGACTATCCGTGCCGCCGTGGCGGTTGAGGCGCTGCGCCTGGACGGCGTGCCATTTCAGGCCCTCATGGCCCGCAATGAAAAGGTGCGCCGGACTATCGAGGCCCGCTATCGCGGCCGCATGCTGGAAAATATTGAAACGACGGAACAGCCAGAGGCAGGGGGGATTATCCAGTTTCTGATCGAACAGGGCCTGGGCGAGGCAACGGACGTTTTGCTGATTGATGAAGCGCTTTGCGTGCGCTGCGACAATTGTGAAAAGGCATGTGCCGAAACGCATCAGGGAACTTCGCGTCTGAACCGTGAGGCCGGTCCGACCTTCCAGACCATCCATGTTCCCACCTCGTGCCGGCATTGCGAACATCCGCATTGCATGGTGGATTGCCCGCCGGACGCTTTGCGGCGCAACGCCAATGGAGAGGTCTATATTACTGACAGTTGCATCGGTTGCGGCAATTGCGAGCGTAATTGCCCCTATGGCGTTATTCATATGGCTGCCAAGCCGCCGAAAAAACCCGGGCTTTTGCAGTGGTTGTTGTTCGGCCGCGGGCCAGGCCCCGGACAGGCGGTCAGCGGCAAATGGGGGCCCGGGAGTGACAAGGCGGCGGGGGGGCCTAAAAAAGCAGTTAAATGTGATATGTGCAAAGACGTTGCAGGCGGGCCGGCCTGTGTGCGGGCCTGTCCAACGGGCGCGGCGCTGCGTGTGGAGCCATCGGAGTTTTTCAAAGTCGTTTCTCAGGGATTATAATCATCTGGCATCGAACGGGGCTTGGGGTTTGCGGGGAGTTAAATGCATCAATCGATCCTGATTTTCAGGAATTTCAGATATTTGAAATGGGCGGCGGCTATCGTGGTGCTGTCGGTGCTGCTGTACTGGCTGCATGAACCCGTCTATGGCATTGCAAATGGCGGCACCTGGCTTGGCTATGTTCTGGGCGGGTTTGGGGCATTCCTGATTGTCTGGCTGATGTGGTTCGGCATCCGCAAGCGGCGCTATGGCGGGGATGGCGCGCCGCTTGAAGACTGGTTGAGTGCCCATGTCTATCTGGGGCTCGCGCTGATCATTATCGGCACCCTGCATACGGGATTTCAGTTCGGCTGGAATGTGCATACCCTGGCTTATGCATTGATGATCATTGTGATTGTGAGTGGCGTTTTTGGCCTGTTCTTCTATCTGCGGGTGCCGGAACTGATGACCAATAACCGGCGCGGCATGACGCTGGTGCAGATGATGCATGAAATTTCGGATTTGGATGCGGAATGCCGCGAGGCCGCACTGGCGCTTGGCGATGAAATCAATCAGATCGTGTTGAAGGCGGCGCAAAACACCCGTATCGGCGGCGGGGTCCTGCGGCAATTATCCGCTCAGGATCCCGATTGTGCGACCCGAATCGCCAGCCGGGATGTCCGGCATCTGGCCGATAACGCAACGCCCGGACAGGCCGAAGGGTTTCGTCTATTGCTGGGCCTGCTTGCGCGTAAAGAAGAATTGCTGGCGCGCGCGCGCCGTGACGTGCGCTACAAGGCGCTGCTGGACATATGGCTGTATGTTCATGTGCCACTTTCATTTGCGCTGCTAGGCGCATTGATCGCCCATATAATTTCTGTATTTTTCTACTGGTAAGCGGCAGATGGAAATTCTCATTTCATACCTTTCGCGCCGCACCAAGGGGGGAGTGTCCCGAAGGAGCGAGGAACGATCTGTCGAAGCGGTACATTTCGGCCGCAGCACGAATGCAGAAGTTTATCTTGCCGATCCGCGTATTCGTTATGAGCATGCCGTTATTCACCAGCGTCAGGGCGGCCTGTTCATCGAGGTTGAGAAACTGTCTGATGTGCGCGTCAATGGTCAGCCCGCGCGTGGCCGGCCGGTTGCCGTTGGGGATGTCATCGGCATCGGGCCGTTTGATGTAACTGTGGTTGATCCCCCCGAAGGCAAGGACCTGGCCATTGAAGTGGAGCTGGTCCGGCCCCTGGGCGATGATTATGCCCAGCTGGTGGAGCGCAGCACCCTGCGGCTTGCCGATTATGGCTTGCGGCGCAGAATATGGTCATGGGTTGGCATCCTTGCGATGCTGGCCATGTTCGCTGTGGCGCCCATCGTTTATTATTTCCAGCATGTCGAGAAAACGGCGGAAAAAACGGTCGGTTTGCGTCCCGACATTGCATGGGATAGCGGGCCGATCTCTTCGTCACACAAATTTATTTCCGATCAGTGTAATCTTTGCCACCAAAAGCCCTTTGTTCAGGTTGAGGATGAAGCCTGCGCCTCCTGTCACGAAAAAACATCCCATCATTTTGATGCCGCCAAAGCTGATCTGGCTGCTGTTCCGCAGTTCAGTGCGCTGGCCGCACAAACCTGCAATAGCTGTCATCAGGAACATAATGGCGACAGCTCACTTACCATCAGAAAAGAAAGTTTCTGCGTTGATTGCCACAATAATATTGAAAAAACGTCGCCGGGGCTGAACCTCAAAAATGCAGACAATTTCGAGAGTGGGCATCCCGAGTTCAGGGCCAGCATCGTAACCGACCCTGCTTCGCGCCAGATCACACGCATCAGCCTGGACGAGCCAGATCTGCTGAACGAAAGATCGGGCCTGAAATTTCCGCATGAGCTGCATTTGAAAGAAGAAGGCGTTCGCGGCCCGAAAGGTAAAGAGACGCTGGACTGCGATGGCTGTCATGTGCTGACCAAGGGCGCTCCGAGTTTCAACCCGATTGGGATGGAGGGCGCGTGCGAGCGCTGTCATCAATTGGTGTTCGATCCCCGGCGTCCGGACAGGACATTGCCGCATGGCCAGGTCCATAATGCGCAGATGCTGATCAGGGAATTTTACAGTGATTATGGATTGCGCGGCGGTATTGATGATGTAAAGGATCCTGCGCCTGATACGGAGCGCCGCCGCCCCGGGGAGCTGGGTGAGATCCCTTCCCAGCGTCAGACCAATCCGCTCGAATGGGCGGATGCACAGGCGCAACGTGTGGCCGATCAGGCCTTTGGCAAAACCATGTGCGGCAAATGCCACGAAGTTTCAACCGCGCCGGGAACGGGGCCGCTGAACTGGGCGGTTGTCCCGGCAACTGTGCAAAAAAACTGGCTGCCGCTCGGCCGCTTTGATCATTCCGCGCATTCTGATATGTTGAAGTGTGATTCCTGCCATGCGGCGAAAACCTCTAAAAAGGCAAATGATGTCCTGTTACCCAAAATTGCAGTCTGTAAGGATTGCCACGGCGGTGAGACGGCCAAAAACAAGGTGCCGTCTACATGCACGGACTGTCATGACTTCCATCTTCCCGGTGCGCCATTAATGGTTCCCGCTCGGAAGGCGGCTCAAAATGCGGCCCAAGAAACGGTATCGGATGGCCCGGAAGGCGGACCTGAAATGGCGCAACCTGTTACGCAGCAGGCAGGGGATAAATAGGCAATGCGCACGGATGCGGTGACAGGTGCAGTGATACGAAAGCTTCTTAAAGGCCTGACGCCCCTGCTGTTGCTTGCGCTAACGGCCATGCCGGGAACTGCTGCGCCGGAACTGAGCGCGGCCGGCACGCCATTACCGGCAACAGTTCTGGAGGATGTGCGTTCGGGGACGGTCGAAAAACCGGTTCACACCGGAAATGAGACTGTGGCGGCCTCGCATATTGTGGTGCAGATGGCCGGCAGCCCGGCCTTGATGCGTGACCGGCAGGGGGTGTTCCAGCCCTGGGATGGCAATCCGGAGAATCTGGCGGACAGTGGCTTTGTGCCGGTGGATGGACAAATGCTGTTCAAGGTGTTTAACCAGGATTTGTCGGCTCAGAATTTTCCGATCCGGGTCACTTTGTACTACAGGGTCAATGGCGAACTGAAATTCGGTTATTTCGATGTGATGCGGGCGAACTGATGCGATGACAAAGCTGCGGGGATCACTTCAGGAACTTATGGCCTCGGCCGTGCTGGCGGCCTGTGTGCTGTTGGCGGCGGCTATACTGGGGGCGGGGGGCGCCAGGGCGCAGCATCTTTCATTGGCCGATGTCAATCGCATCGTGGCCCAGGCCGCGCAGGAAGCCAGTGCGCGCGGGACACCCGCAACCATTGCGGTGACGGATCGGGTCGGCAATGTGCTGGCGGTGTATCAGATGCCTGGCGCGCCGCAAACAGTTACCGTGACCTCGGGGCGCAATATTGGGACCGGCATTGATGGGCTTGCCAATGTGGTGCCTTCCACCATGGCCGCGATCGCCAAGGCGGTGACGGGCGCCTATCTTTCATCCGGCGGCAATGCCTTCAGTACACGCACGGCCAGCCAGATCGTGCAGCAGAATTTCAATCCGGGAGAATTGATTGCGCCGGGCGGCCCGCTGTTCGGTGTGCAGTTCAGTTCTCTGCCTTGTTCCGATCTAAGCAGACGGTTTTTCAATGGGGCAGTGCCCGCGCCGCTTGATCAGTTCCGCGGCCCCAAACGCTCTCCGCTTGGCCTGTCTGCCGATCCGGGCGGCCTGCCGCTTTATGCGGGGGGGCTGGTTGTGGGCGGTATTGGTGTGGCCGCAGACGGGATTTATGGGCTGGACGCAGATATCCGTAACACGGACACGGATGTGGATGAAATCGTCGCGCTGGCCGGAACGGCCGGGTTCGCACCGAACCCAGACATTGTGGCCAGCAGAATAACAGTTGAAGGCAAGACGCTGCGTTTTTCGGACGCCACAACACGGTCTTTGGCCTCCAATCCCGGTACAGCGCCACCGGTTGCGCCGGCTAATTTCGTGGCAGTCCCCGGATATACGGATGGCGTTCCGCTTTCCGGGCAGACTTATGGCGCTACCGGCTCCGGCATCCGGCCCGTTAATCTGGCCACCGATGGCATGGGCTATGCCATTGTGGCGGACACGGCGGGGTTTGTGCCCTATGTGCTGACCACAGGCGCCGACACGCCCTTTTTCCCGGTTGCTTCGGGAGCGGTCAATGACGGGCAGATTCTGTCAGGCGCCGAAGCCTCGGTTATTCTGGGGCATGCCTTGCGCGTGGCGGTTGCCTCCAGGGCGCAGATCCGCCGGCCCCTGCAAAGCTTTGTGCAGGTGACCGTGTCCATTGTGGATGCCGAAGGCCGGGTGCTGGCGCAGGCCAGAACGCCCGATGCGCCTATTTTCGGCATCGACGTATCGCTGCAAAAGGCCCGCAGCGCGGCTTTCTTTTCAAAACGCAATGCCGGCGCAAATCTGGAAAACCCGAATGTCCTTCCATCCATCCGCGTGGTGGCCAATGCGATAAACGGCCTGATTCCCGGCCATGCCTACGGCGTTCCGAATTATGCGGCGGATATGCGGGCGCTTTTGGGTGCGGGCTCATTGTCTGACGGCATGGCGTTTACGGATCGCGCCATAGGCAATCTGGCGCGGCCTTTTTATCCAGACGGGGTGAATGGCAATGGCAATGGCCCGCTAAGCCGGCCATTTGCATCCTGGAGTCCGTTCTCGACCGGCCTGCAACTGGATCTGGCGGTTGGTAATATCGTCAATCACATCCTGTTTGTACGTAATCTCAATCTGGACGTTACCGGTGATGGACGTGGTGATTTTGATCCCGATGGCAATGGCCAGGTTAATGATACCGGGCTGGGGTGCACACCTGTCCTGTCGAACACATCCGGGCTGAACCCGCTGGCGAATGGTTTGCAGATTTTTGCAGGCAGCACGCCGATTTACAAAAACGGGGCGCTTGTCGGCGCGATTGGCGTGTCGGGTGATGGTATTGATCAGGATGATATGGTGGCTTTTCTGGGGCTGCATAATGCCAGCATAGGATTGGGTACGGGAGTATCGCATGCGCCCGCGGCCATCCGGTCTGATCAGCTTGCGCCTTACGGCATAAGGTTGCGCTATGTCAGTTGTCCCTTTTCGCCATTTTTGAATTCGGGTGAACAACGTGCGTGCGAGGGTAAATAAGGTGCGTAGTTTCCTTGCCGCTTTCATTTTGTGCCTGCCGGCCACTGCCGGCTGGGCGGACAATGAAGCGCGTAAGGCGCCGCCCGTGCCGGATGTCATACCGGTGGTTTTTCCCGGTCTTGCACCCGCCGGGCCGCCTTTGAATACGGGTCCTTCGATGGCGGTTACCGGCGCTGCCAGCGCGTCTTCGTTTCTGAACGGTAATTTACCTGCATTGCCCGTAAACGCCAATAGTCAGGGCACGGAATATCAGCAAATGGCGCAGGTCCTGCGCAGGCCGCGCCCGGGCGAGGAAGCTGTGGATGACACCGTGCGCGGCGATCCGCGCGAACGCCTGGGTGCGCCGGTAGCGACCGGCCGCCCGCGCAGTTACGAAGAATTGCAGACCAAGGGTGATATTGTACCGGTTCCCGACCGCTGGCGTATTCTGGAAGGGCTGGGCATAAAGGGCAAATGGTACGACCCTTACAACAACAATGTGCTGAAGGGGGACAAGCCGGTCTTTGGCAAAGACGGGTTTGTGCTGTTCAATGTCATTTCCGACACTGTCTATGAACCGCGCGCATTTCCCGTGCCGGTCGGTTTCGCCACCACGTCGCGGCCCGGAACCAATGATCTGTTTGGCGATCCGGATCAGTATGTTTTCAACCAGAACCTGATCACCAATCTGACCCTGATCAAGGGCAATACCGCGTTCAAGCCGCCAGATCTGGAACTGCGCATCACGCCGGTATTCAATTATAATTATGTCAAGGTCAAGGAGCTGGGCCTGGTGCGGCGCAATCCGGAGCGCGGCAAGACCCGTTCCGACAACCATATTGGCATGCAGGAACTGTTCCTGGATTATCACATCCGCAATGTGTCGGACCGCTATGATTTTGATTCCATACGTGTCGGCATTCAACCGTTCAATGCGGATTTCCGGGGTTTCATGTTCCTCGACAATCAGCTGGGCGTGCGCCTGTTCGGAACCCGCAACAATAATATCTTTCAGTATAATCTGGCCTGGTTCAGGCGGCTGGAAAAGGACACCAATAGCGGTCTGAATGATACGGGCAAGAGAATCCGCGACGATGATATTTTTATCGGAAATCTCTATTATCAGGATTTCCCGGTGCTGGGTTTCACCAGCCAGGTGACGGCGATCTATAACCGCAATACCGAGAAAAAAGATTTCTACGATACGAATGAATTTCTGCAACGCCCGGTTTCCGTCGGCCTGTCTCGCGCGCGCGATTATAAGGTTGGCTATCTCGGTTATAATGGCGACGGCCATTTTGGCCGGGCCAATCTGTCGGTTTCCGGTTATTATGCGTTTGGGCAGGAAGACAGTTCTATCCTGAGCGAAGAAAAAAGCGACATAACGGCCTATTTCTTCGCGGTGGAGCCCTCTGTCGATTATAGCTGGACCCGCCTGCGGGGCTCGTTCCTGTATGCCAGCGGCGACAAGGATCCCTTCGATGATAAATCCAAGGGGTTTTCCGCCATTTTTGAAAATCCGCAATTTGCCGGCGCGGATACCAGTTTCTGGATTCGTCAGAATATTCCTCTGATCGGCGGCGGCCCCGTCACGCTGTCGCCGCGCAATGGCGTACTGCCGGATCTGCGTTCATCCAAGGAGCATGGACAGTCGAATTTTGTCAATCCCGGGGTGACGCTGCTGGGCGCGGGCGCGGATCTGGATGTGCTGCCGCAATTGCGTCTTTCCACAAATTTCAACCATCTGAAATTCAATGAAACCGAAGTGCTGGAAACCTTGCGCAACGAAGGCGGTATTCGTGAATCTATCGGCTGGGATTTGTCGGCATCGGCAATCTACCGGCCTTATATGAGCCAGAATGTCGTGTTCCGTCTGTCCTATGCGGCGCTGCTGCCGGGTAAGGGGTTCAAGGATCTGTATCACACCAGGAATGAGCATTTTTATACAGTGCTTGCTAACCTGACACTGGCGTATTGAACATGGCACTGGCGCGATTTCTGTTTTTACTGCTTGGCATGGTGTTCACCTGTGCGGCTGCGGCCTATGCGTCAGGCGAAGAAAAACCGCGAGAAATAATTTACACCCCCGCGCCCCCGGCGCCTGCATCGCAAAGCCAGGCTGAGGCGGCGGCAAAAAGCGCCGGTTGCCAGAGCTGCCACACCTCAACGGACAGCGCCAGCATGCACAGCAGCCCGGGCGTCATTCTGGGCTGCGTCGATTGCCACGGCGGCAGCGCCGAGGTGCACAAGCCCGATGGCGCGGCCAAGGGTGATGCGGCCTATTTCGCCGCACAGGAAAAGGCGCATGTGCTGCCGACGCTGCCCAATAGCTGGCATTATCCCAGCAGCGCCAATCCCAAAAGCAGCTTCACCCTGCTCAACCGCGAGGCGCCGGAATATGTGCGCTTTGTCAATCCCAGCGACTACCGCGCGGCGGATCTTGCCTGCGGCAATTGCCATGCGGATATTGTCCTGCGGGCGAAACGCTCGATCATGGCGACCGGCGCGCTGCTGTGGGGCGGTGCGTCCTATAATAACGGCATTCTGCCCTTCAAAAATTATTTCCTGGGCGAGGTCTATACGAACAAGGGTGAAGTCGCGAAGCTGGAAGCCATTGGCGAGGTCACACCGGAGATGGAGGCGCGGGGCGTGCGCCCGCAGATGCTGCCGCTGCCGGCTTGGGAGGTTATTCCGCCGGGAGATATTTTCCGGGTCTTTGAACGCGGCGGCCGCAATATTGTGACGCAGTTTCCCGAAGTGGGTTTGCCCAATTCCACCGGCCTGATTCAGCGGCTGGAAGAACCGGGCCGCCCCGATCAGAAACAATCGATGCGCGGTCCCGGCACCGGATTGCGCATCGCAGTGCCGGTGATCAATATTCACAAGACGCGGCTCAATGACCCGTTCATGTGGTTTCTCGGCACCAATGACAATCCGGGCGATTTCCGCACTTCGGGTTGCGGCGCCTGCCATGTGCCCTATGCCAATGACCGCGACCCGTTTCATTCCGGCCCCTATGCGAAAGATGGCAATACCGGGCTGACGCAAACCGCCGATCCGGTCATCCCCAGGGATGAGCCCGGCCATCCGATTAAACATGCCTTCACCCAGGCCATCCCGACGGCGCAATGCATGAACTGCCATATGCATCAGCCGAATATCTTTGTGAATTCATTCCTTGGATACACAATGTGGGATTATGAATCCGACGCCCCCTTCATGTGGCCGGAAAAGCAGCGCTATCCAAGCTCTGCCGAACAGCGCGACGCATTGGAACGTAATCCCGAAGGGGCCGTTGTGCGCGGTAAATGGTCCGATCCGGAATTCCTGAAAGATGTGTCGCTGCTGAATCCCAAACTCAAGGATACGCAGTTTGCGGACTATCATGGTCATGGCTGGAATTTCCGCGCTGTTTTCAAGCGTGACCGCAAGGGCAATCTGCTCGACGCCAAGGGCGCGATTGTGCCGCACGAAGACCCGGAAAAATTCCAGAAGGCGGTGCATCTGAAAAGCATCCATCTGGAAAAGGGGATGCAATGCGTGGACTGCCATTTCGAACAGGATATGCATGGCGACGGGCATCTGTACGGCGAAGTCGCGGCGGCGATTGAAATCCGCTGTGACGACTGCCATGGCACGGCGCAGCGCTATCCCTCGCTGCGCACCAGCGGCCCGGCGGCGAAGGGTGACGGCAATGATTTGTCGCTGGCCTATACGCCGTCTGGCAAGCGGCGCTTTCAGTGGATGGACGGAAAATTATATCAGCGCTCGATGGTGGATCCCAATCTGGAATGGGAACTGACACTGGTCAAGGATACGGTCAATCCGGATCATAAGAACTATAATGCCAAGGCGGCGCGCGCCAAGACCATGGCGAAACTGGGAACTGGCGGCAAACCTTTTACGTGGGGGCCTGGCGTGCAGCCAAAGGATCTGGCCCATGCGGATGACAAGATGGAATGTTTCACCTGCCATCTGTCCTGGACCACAAGCTGCGCCGGGTGCCATCTGCCGATTGAGGCCAACTGGAAAACGCCAAGACAGCATTTTGAAGGCGGCGAGACACGTAACTACGCCACCTATAATCCGCAGGTGGCGCGCGACGACATGTTCCAGCTTGGCGTCAATGCCAGCGTGAAGGGTAACACGATCGCGCCGATACGCTCGTCCTCGGCGCTGGTATTATCCTCCACCAATATCAACCGGGAACGGCTCTATGTGCAGCAGCCGCCGATTGCCGCGTCCGGCTATTCCAGCCAGGCTTTCGCGCCGCACTATCCGCATACCGAACGCCAGACCGAAACCAAAACCTGCACCGATTGCCATCTGTCCGAAGCCAATGACAATAATGCCATCATGGCGCAGCTTCTGTTGCATGGCACCAATTTCGTCAATTTTGTCGGCTTCAACGCCTATGTGGGCGGCGAGGGCGGCTTTGAGGCGGTGCGGGTCACCGAATGGGACGAGCCGCAGGCGGTTATCGGCAGCTATCTGCACCGCTATGCCTATCCCGACTGGTTCAAGGCGCATCAGGACCGCAAACGCGAGCTGCCCGAGGCCTATACACAGAAATCCGGCGATGTCGGCTGCCTGCAATTACGCGGTGAATATCTGTATGTGGCCGAAGGCCGCAACGGCTTCCAGGCCTATGATGTCAACGCCATCGCCAATAAGGGTTTTTCCGACCGCATCATCAGCGCGCCCTTCTCGCCGCTGGGCCATGACACGCATCTGAACAGCAAAAACGCCACCTGTATGGCGCTGCCCACCAACCAGAATATCAATATTCTGAAGAATGAAGGCGATCTGATCCTGAAAACCAATCAGGAGCAGAAAATGCAGGAAATCTACCGCTACGCCTTTATTACCGATGCCGAAGAAGGCCTGATCGTCACCGATGTGACCACCCTTGTCGATGGGGAGCCGCGTAATAACCAGCTCAAGCGCGCATTGACCTGGAACCCGGAAGGGGCGCTTACGGGCGCGCGTCATATCACCATTGCAGGCAATATCTTCTATATCGCCACGCCCAATGAGGTGGTGGTTGTGGATATGGCCGATCCGTTAAAACCAGGCATTGTGGCGCGCATTGCGATGAATGATCCGCGTGCCACGGCGGTGCAGTTCCGTTATCTGTTCGTCACCACGGCCAGGGGACTTGAGATGGTGGATGTCACCGAGCCGCGCAGCCCGAAACCGGTTGCGGGCGCGCTGGCTGTGATGGCGGATGCGCGCCGGGTTTATGTCGCGCGCACCTATGCCTATGTGGCGGCGGGTGCGGACGGGTTGATGATCGTGGATGTCGAAAACCCGGAAAAACCAAAGCTCTATATGCAATATAATGCGGATGGCCAGATCAATGATGCACGCGACGTGACGGTGGGTTCGACCAACGCCTCGCTGTTTGCCTATGTGGCCGATGGCAAAAACGGCATCCGGGTGGTGCAATTGACTTCGCCCGACAGCCAGCCACGCTTTTACGGCTTCAGCCCCGAACCCAAACCGGAGCTGATCGCTTGGCGTAAAACCCGCGCGCCTGCGGCGGCAATTTCCAAAGGGCTGGATCGTGACCGCGCGGTGGATGAAACTGGCGGCCAGATTGCGGTGTTCGGGCGGCTGGGTTCGCGCCCCTTCAATCTTGAAGAACAAAGACGTCTCTATATTGGACCGGACGGCAAGCCTTTTTTTGTCAATGATCGTGTAGACCCGCGCGGCATACAAAAGGCGGAAAACAGATAGTCTTATATTGTGAGACGGATAGATTTCCGCTTACACTGCTTTTGGGCGATCGCGCCAGTGCGAAGAACTTATGACTGATCAAGCAGGGGAGAATATTCATGGCCGCAAAAAACCCTACAAAAAAAGCAGCAGCAAAACCTGCCAAAAAGGCGGTTATCAAGAAAGCAGCCAAAAAACCCGCTGCCAAAAAAGCAGTAAAGGCCGTTAAAAAACCGGCGGCGAAAGCTGCCGTGAAAAGCGCCAAAAAACCTGCCGCGAAAGCCGTGAAAACCACCGTAAAAAAGGCAGCCCCGAAAGCCGCCGTTAAACCTGTTAAAAAACCCGTCAAAAAAGCTGCGCCAAAGGCATCCGCCAAACCGGTCAAAAAAGCCGCCGCAAAACCGGCGGCGAAACCCGTAAAAAAACCCGCATCCGCCGCCACTAAAAAGCCGGCCCCAAAAACGGCTGTCAAGAAGCCCGCCGCTGCGAAACCCGCTGCAAAAGGCACAAAACCCTCTGCGGCGACACTGGCGGTTTATGATCATATTCGCAAAATCATGCGCGGCGCGATGATGGGCGGGGATCCCGTCAAGGGACTGCGCCAGAGCTTCGACGATTACGCAAAAATCAGCGAAGATACCATGAAGCTTTCCGGCAGCATGAACCGGCTCACCGTGGATGGCGTGCCCTGCGCCTGGCACACCAACAATGATACGGATACGGGGTGCCGTCTGATGTATCTGCATGGCGGCGGTTATATGGCTGGCGGGTTGTATTCGCATAGCGCGTTATGCTCGCGTCTGGCCAAGGCGACGGGTTGCGCTGTGCTGGCGGTTGATTACCGCCTGATGCCGGAACATCCCTTTCCCGCACAGGTGGAAGACGCGGTGAAAGTTTTCAAATATATGCTGGCCAATGGCCCCTTCAGCAAAACCCCGGCGCGCCGCACCTTTATTTCGGGCGACAGTGCGGGCGGCGGTCTGACACTGGCCACCTGCATGGCGCTGCGTGATGCGAAACAGCCATTGCCCAATGCGGCTATTCCGATTTCCGCCTGGACGGATCTGGAAGGCACCGGAGCATCCATGAAGACCCGCGCCAAGATTGATCCGATCGCAGGCGGGGAGGGGGTGGGCCCGCTTGCCGCCATGTATCTGAATGGCAAGAAAGCCAAGGATGTCCCGCTGGCCTCGCCCTTTTACGGCAATTTCAAGGGTCTGCCGCCCTTGCTGTTCCATGTCGGCGATGCGGAGACGTTGCTGGATGACAGCACCCGCTGCCACGAAAAGGCCCTGGCCGCGGGGGTTAAATCAAAATGCGAGGTATGGCCGCATATGCCGCATGTCTGGCACCTGTTTGCCCCCTATCTGCCGGAAGCCACCAAGGCGATTGACGGCATCGGTAAATTCGTCCGCAGTTTTGGGTGATATTCCGGCGGCTGGGCGCTGTAGCGTCTGGCCGCCGCCATTTTCTGGCAGGGATAGGCGTTACAAATGGAAAAATTGATCATTGAGGCGCGGGTCAATGAATATGCCATGCGCAAGCGCAATCCGCATGTGCCTTGGTCGTCCGAAGAAATTGCCCGCGATGCCGCGGCCTGCCGCGATGCGGGCGCCAGCATCGTGCATTTTCATGCGCGCGAGGAAAATGGCGCACCGTGCCATGATGCGGCGCGCTATGCCGAAACCATCGCCCGCGTGCATGAGGTCTGCGATCTGCTGGTGCATCCCACACTGGGGGCCAATACATTGGCGGCGACAAAAGAAGGGCGCCTGGCGCATGTGCTGGAGATGGCCCGCGACAAGCGCACCCGGCCCGATTTCGCGCCGATGGATATGGGCAGCACCAATATCGACGTCTATGATCCGGTGGCGCGCAAATATATCACCCAGGATCAGATGTATCTCAATAGTACGGAGACATTGATCTATTTCGCCAGGGAAATCCGTGCCGCCGGGCTGAAACCCTGCGCGGTGGCGTGGAACATTTCCTATTTGCGCCAGATCATCGCGTTCCATGAAATGGAACTGCTGGATGAGCCGATCTATGTTGGCCTGACCCTGACCGGCGATCAGATACTGGCAGGCCATCCCGGCACGCCCGCAGGCCTCGACGCCTTTCTGGGGGTGATGCCCGCCAACATCAAGTTCGTGTGGACCGTGTATAATTATGGCGGCAATCTGTTGACTTTGGCCGATAAAATCATCGGGGCAGGCGGTCATGTCGCCGTCGGCCTCGGCGATTATCCGTATACGGAATTAGGTGCGCCTGCCAATTCAGAAGTGATCGCGCAATTTGCGGATATCGCCCGCAAACATGGGCGCGGCGTGGCAACACCCGAGGAAGCCCGCCAGATTTTGCGGATGAATTAAAATATGATAATTAAAATGTCATTGCGAGGAGCGTAGCGACGCGGCAATCCAGTGTCACATGGATAGGCCTTTGCGTCAAACTCTGGATTGCCGCGCTTCGCTCGCAATGACGAAAGAGGCGTTGCTATTCAATCAATTACAGAAAGCTCCAACTAATTTCACTGCGCGGTAACCCCGCCATCGACGGCAAACTCCGCTCCTGTGATGAAGGCTGATTCATCCGACGACAAAAACACCACGGCGGCGGCGATGTCGCGCGGTTCGCCGATGCGTCCTATGGGATGTGCGCTGGCAAACATTTCGCGCATATCATTGCTGCCGCGACCCGCACGCGCCATCGCCAGATTGCCCATGGGGGTGTCGATCAGGCCCGGATGTACCGAATTACAGCGCACCCGTTTCTTGGCAA
>JBMOMX010000014.1:0-21033 GCA_049323435.1 Pseudomonadota bacterium | reverse complement strand
CTCCAGCGCTTAGAAACGGATCCTTCATAGTTTCTCTCCTTTTTTTTCCCTGCCGCCCCAGCGCCCTCCAGCGCTTAGAAACACTGCCTGTCCAATTGTGTGCGGGTGCTGCCCTGCCGCCCCAGCGCCCTCCAGCGCTTAGAAACGCAGAAAATCCAATCTGATTCATTTTTTTCCCTGCCGCCCCAGCGCCCTCCAGCGCTTAGAAACCTACCGCTTGTATCATATGTACTTCGTGACCCTGCCGCCCCAGCGCCCTCCAGCGCTTAGAAACTATTTGGCGGACAATAGCATGGTGTGTGCCCTGCCGCCCCAGCGCCCTCCAGCGCTTAGAAACTCACTCTTGCCTGTTGCAGGGTTTATGGTCCCCTGCCGCCCCAGCGCCCTCCAGCGCTTAGAAACCTTTCTCCAAGGGCTTCAATGCTTTTTTTCTGCCGCCCCAGCGCCCTCCAGCGCTTAGAAACGCGTAATATGAGGCGTACAGTTCGTACTCCCTGCCGCCCCAGCGCCCTCCAGCGCTTAGAAACGCCAGTGCCGGCTGGGTCAAAAACAAGGTCCCTGCCGCCCCAGCGCCCTCCAGCGCTTATTTTCGCACTGGCCCCAAGAGACAAGGAATCATTACAACCGACCGCGTCATGGGCGGCGGCTGATTACCTGCATGAAAGCCGCCTCCAGGCTGGCATGGAATAATGGAGTGGCGCCGCCGCGCAGGCCCAGATAGACCGCATGGGCCCAATCAAAATAACGCCTGATGCGTTCCCGCAAGGGCTGAACGGATCGCGCACAGAAGTCTGCGGATGCCTTTTTGCCGGAAATTGTTCTCGGCTTTCGTGGTGAGCCCGTCGAGCCGTGTTACGCTCGTCTTGGCCCCAAGCATGTCCGCCACCAGTGCGACCCCTTCGCCACCGATGTGCCTGCCTGGCAAATGTATAGTGTCATGATCTCACCTCCTCAACCACGTACTCCACCAGTTTTGCACCCAAACTGTTCATTTCCGCCGCTGAAAGTTCGTGACCGCGCAATTCCTGCGGCAGAAGCAAGCTGAGATGGAAGTAGCGCCCGCCACGTTGGCATACATCAGCGGCCAGATTGACAGGCAGGGTTCCCAGCACAATGTCGCCGGGCTGCACAAGTCCCGTATCCAGATGGTCGATGATCGCCGCATCACCATGGCCCTGCGCCATGGCCCAGTCGGCAGCGCCGGGATGGCGGGTGACTAAATATATGGTCATGATTTCATTTCCTCTCTGCTTAATGGCTTCTCTGCGTCCCAGCGCGCCACATGGGCATCGGGAATTTTCTGGAAGTCCACCGTGATCCGCCGCGCTTGTTCATCGACAAAGACCCAGACACCACGGGCTTTTTCGACCGTGCGCAGCTTCACGATCAGCGTTCCCGAGACCACACTCTTGATGAACTTCCACAACTCGAAATCACTGAGGCGAAAGCGCCGGACATCTTCGAGGTAAAGCTGCTGCGGGGCTTCGGCATAGTCATTGGCCGGATCGCCGTAGCCTTTCACCAGCAGCGTCCAGCGCAGGTAAGGCTCATTGTCGCGCGCCTCGCGCCATTTTTCATACCGATAGACGGCATAGGTCACAACGAATGTGAAAATCAGCCAGCTCAGCAACTCATCCGCCAGCCACTCCGCGCTAGAAAGATTGCCGAGCAACTCCGATGCAAACATTACGATCCCATCAATCAAATCAACCTCCTGTGCAAGGGCCCGCCGGGAGCTTACACCCGGCGATGCCCTTGTGCTAGCGCACCATGATGACGGGCAACTGCCAGGCCCCGGCCGCCACACCCAGGTGGAAAACCCCGGTCACGGTCAGGGTTTCGCCAGGTGCGGGTGCTGCAGTGAGCCCGGCCACGGCGATGGCGTTGTCGACGGCATCGGCCAGTTGCAGGTAGCCTGCACCCATGACGCTGAAGCGGGCCGCAACCGTGCCGGTCACCGTCACCGACCGGCCCTGCCAGACTTCCGGCCGGCCCGTGAGTTCGGCGATGGCAACCTTCACCGGTTCCTGGCCGCTGCGGTCAAAGCCGCCGCTCCAAAAGTAAACCGCCGCAAGCACGACAGCCACCTTGAAACAGGCAATAATCATCAACAAACGGATCATCTCGGTTTCTCCTTTCCTGTTTCTAGCCCGGCCTGTCGCAGTTGGCGCCGCGCAGCGCCGCATCCAACCGCTGGCCGATGTTTTCGATGACGCGGGCGACGACGGCCTCCGCCTTGTCGCAGATGTCGTCAGTGCACTGCTCGATCTGGCGCAGCACCGCTTCGAAGCGGCGCTCGGTGACCTCGCCCTTGGCGCGCGCGGCCTCCAGCTCCCGGATCCGACGCACTTCCGCAAACGCCGCCTCCCTGGCCGCATCAAGGCGCACATCGATCAGCTCCCGGATGATGTCCGCCGTCATCCGCGCGATCTCGCGCTCGATGATCGCGGTATCAGCGAGGTTCTCAGCCATGGCCCGCTTCTTGACCTCGTCGAGGGCAAGGTCGGTGCGGAAGATCAACTCCTCGCGTTTGGCGGCAAAATGCGCCCGCACGGCCTCCGCCACCAGCTCAATGCTCTCGCCATTCACCACCCGGCCAATGCGCCAGCCCGCCAGAAAGCCGCCAGCGTGGCGGGCCTGGCTCACTAAAGCCATGACATCGCCACCCTTGGTGGTAACCAGCGCCAGCTTGCCGGGCTCAGCGCGGGGGGCGAAAATCGGTTTCCTGTTGTTCATGGTGTTTCCCTTTCTTCAGTATCAGGTCCCATCGACCATGGCTTTCATCTAGAGGGTCTGCGTGAAATTGCGCGGCGTGGAAAATTCCACGCTTGGCTTCAACCCCCTTGGCGCTGGAATTCCTGCCCCAATTCCCCTTCCCACCATTTCCGCGCCTCAGCCGCGGTGCGGTGGCGGCGGCTGTCGCGGTCGCGGCGCTCGCGCAATGCATCAAGCCCCGCCATGGCCTCGGTCATGTGCTCATGGTCGGCACCAATCCCCGCGCTGGCTTCAGCCAGCGTTGAAGCGGCCGCCGTTTCAAACTCCGTCGCTGTGCGCAGGGCATAGAGCGTAGGGGCCACCAACAATATCTTGGTGGCAAGCCCGCCCATCTCGATGGCCATGATCACCAGCTTCAGGCCCCACACCTTGATCCACACGGCGGGCTGCTCCATCAGCGTGAGCATCGCTTCCAGCCGCCGCACCAACCCGTCGTCGATTGGAACAAAGTCGGGATCAGCCTTGATGGCAGTTGCCACCCGGCTGTCATAACCTCCGCGCAGACTATCCCGCCGCGCCAGCATGGCGGCGCGCTCACCCGCCATGGCGTCGAGTTCCGGCTTGGCCGCAGCCAGAGCGCCAGAGGCTACAGGTTCACCCGAACGCGCAGCTTCCACTAGCCCCGCGATCTCCCTTTTGATCTCCCCCAGCCGCCGCTCGGCCAGCAGGGCCCTGGCCTCGGCGGCACGGTAACGGGTGCCCCTGCCCGCAATGCCGCTGTGATTGGCGCTGTCGCGGATGCCATTTTCTTCTGCGATGACATCTAGGCGCGCGGCACGTGCGGCAGATTCCAAGTCCGGCAATTCGGCTTGCAAGGCTTCGAGGCGCGTTGCCGTATGGCGACGCTTGGCCGAAAGTCCGGCATTGGCCAGCTCATCGGCGGCAATCGCCTGCGCGCGCACGTCGCGCAAGAGCCCATCGAGCCGGGCCAGTTCGGATTCGGCCTGGGCGATCTCACCATCGGCGGCGGCGCGTGCGCGGGCAATGACGGATGCGTTCTGCGCCTGGTGATCAGCCGCGATCTGGCGCTGGATGTCCGAATTGTAGATCAGCAGATCAACAAAGCCAGCCATGGTGAATGCCACGATCAGCGACAGCGTGATGCGCAGGCCGTTCATCCACAGCATCTGCGAGCGGCCGGGCGGCGGCGCTCCGGCATCGAACCCGCGCACGCGCGCATCTTCCAGGCCGGACTGGAACCAGTGCGATTGGATGATGGCGTGGTCGATGAGGATGATCATGCCCGCCATCAGCGCTGCAATGAGCGCCAGCGGCAGCGCATAGCCGCCGAAGGCGACGCTCAGGGCCCCGGTCAGGACGATGACCGAGAAAGCGAATGAGCACAGCATCGCAATCCCGGTGCGCATGACCGCATGCCGGTCATCGATGGGGCAGAGCGCCAAACGTTCGGCGTTCACCCCGGCTAGCGCGGCGAAGAAGCGCGCGATATATCCAAGACGCTTGGGTGAGAATTGCGGACGAGCCTGTTCCATGCGAGCCTCCTGTGAGTGGAGGTCGCATATAGACCTTGCTGTGAAAAACACATGGCGTGGAAAATTCCACGTTATGCCAGCCTGCCGCGCTTGCGGAGTGAAATGGAAAAAGGGAGGAAGCGATGGCGGAATTGATATTCATCTGTACAGTCGGCGGCTCGCCAGCGGTGGCCACAGAGACGCTCTGGTCGCTGATCAAAGATTCCAGCCCGGCGCGACTTCCTGTGCGCATTGAAATCATCACGACTATGGATAGCCTGCGCAGGGTCTCGCAAACGCTACAATCGCCCGTTGGCATCATGGCAAGCCTGTTCCCCGCAGGCATTCCGCCGGTGGTGATTTACGTGCCGCGCAAGGATGGCGACAGGGAGTTGGAACCACTGGCGGTGGCCTGGCCCGGCGGGAGCGCGCCAGCACCTTCGGCCAACCAGTTCATTGATCCCCTGGGCCTTACCGATATCATCAGCGAAACCGATGCCCGCATCATGGGCGATCTCATCAAGGACCGGGTGTGGGCGGCGGCTGATCCCGCGCGCAAGGGCCCGGAGACGGAAATTCACATCTCCATCGCTGGCGGGCGCAAGACCATGTCGGCGCATGCGCTGCTCTCCCTTGCCCTGGTCGGTCGAATTCAGGACGAAGCCAGCCATGTGCTGGTATCACCGGAATTCGAGAACCACCCCGGCTTCTGGCACAAGGCCCAGGGTGGCTTGCTCAACACCAGGGCTGAACTCCTGGCTCTGCGCGACAAGCAGATTCCCTTGCCGCCGCCAATACTCGATCCCGCAACTGCCGAGATCACTTTGATCCGCACCCCAACCCCGCTCGTCTCCGAGCTTGACGCCAAGCGGGCCAATCTGGGCAAGCTCAAGCTTTCAGAGATCATGCGCCAGATCGACATCGCCAACAGCTTCCGCCGCGCGCCCCGCCTAGAATTGGATTCCGGCAGCAATACAGTGACGCTCGGGGGGATAGCGAAAAAATTCAACCCAGTGCCATTCGCACAAATGCGGCTACTGGCCGTCGCCTGTACATGGAAGCCGGAGAGGGCAGATGAGCACCCCCTAGGTCGCATTACGGCGTCATGGCTGCGGGATGGCGGCGCGCGCCCCTTTGATCCAGTCAGAAAATTCATCAAGATTTTGGAAGAGGCCTGGAAGGTCGATGGCCGCATACCGCTGGAAGACTTGCGAGCAAAGGCGGAAAAAGGCGTAATGCAGAAAAATGGCCCACTGTACCTGACCGTTGAACTGCACCAAAAGATGAACCGCCTTAGGGAACCAGACATAGTGATTGAAAGAGAAATCGTCAAGGATGTACAGGGCTGGCTGGGATCAGGAACAGAACTTGCGGCAACCCTCGAAGCGGCTTTTGGCCAGCCGGTTACCGCGTTGCTTCTCAAGAAACTCTCTGGCAAGAAAGGTGATAATTGGGCTATTTGGTTGAACTGCCCGGCAGAGGCAATTGCAATCCGGTAGTTCAAGGGAAGCCCCTATGGTCGAATGGCCGAAGGAACTAATTTATGTGTGCAGCGCTTGCGCCAAAGTTCTGACGCTCTGGGCGGGTAATCCTGTCGGCAGAATGCCGCCCGGACGCGCCAGAGCAATGGAAAATGCAGATGAGCCATTGAAAAACAAAAGGTACTTCCAGCGAAAGGGCATACGGTAGCGCCAAAGGCTCGGCATCGCGCTAGCCGCCAGATTTGAAAATAGGTTACATGTTACTGTCGCGGTTTTATGAATAAAGGCATGAACATTTCCGAATATGCCCGGCACCGGGGCGTCAGTCATGTTGCTGTAATCAAGGCCCTGAAAGCGGGCCGGATCAGCAAAGGTGCGGATGGCTCTATTGATCCTGTGCAGGCCGATGCGGACTGGCAGGAAAACACGGTCCCACGAATAGACAACCAGCCCACTACACCGCCACGGACGGGACGCACGGCCAAGCTTGCTGCATCACGGGTGGCAGAGAGTTACAAAACAAGCCGGGCGATTAGAGAATCATATAGGGCGCAGATAGCAGAACTGGAATATCTACGGCGCAGCGGAAAACTGATCGACGCGGATCAGGTGCGCAACGACGCTTTCATGGTGGCAAGGGCTACACGAAACATGCTGCAAGCTATCCCCGCCCGTGTATCGGCGCAAATAGCCGGTGAGACCGACGAAAAGAAGATATTCCGATTGCTGGAAAATGAAATCGACAACGCATGCCGCGCATTGTCAGAAAACGCGGCGGCTGGGAACTGTTAGCGATCCGGCGCGCGCTGGAGCCAGCGATGGCAACCCCGGTGGGCAGGCCGCCGAAACAAAACAATGGTGGAAACTTGCCACCATTGGATCAAGGCAAAACACGCGACAAGGTTGCTACAAAGATGGCAACGCTGACGCAGGGGCGGCCAGGATTAAATGCGCAAATTTGCGCAATTACCCAACCAGAAGCTGCGGCAATGCTGGCCTGGGCGAACGAAATCAAGATCAGGGCCAAACGCAAAGCCGGTGAAATGCTGGCTGGGATGGAAAAAATAAGGGCGCTGCCAGCAAAGGCTGGAAAGAAAACGCGGTCGTTACCGTCGACCGCGTTTCAAAGCTTTCCGATGCCGGTATCACCAAAGACCAGTTCGCGAACTGGCAGAAGATCGCAGCGATGCCCAGTGAGGCTTCTCGGGTGGGACGCGGTGCCTGTTACGGTAGTTGATCTGGCCGAGATCGCGCACGGCGAGATGGCCGAGAACTTTCAGCGCAAAGACTTCCTGCCCAGTGAGGCGGTGGCGATCCGGCGCATGCTGGAGCCCGTGGAAAAACAAGCCGGGCTAAAACGCATGAGCGGGGCGGAAGAGGGGGCAACTTGCCACATGTTGATCGCGGCAAAGCCCCGACAAGATCGCCGCGTACACCGGCGTTGCGGCCCGCACGCTGGACAAGGCCGACGCGAAGCTTCCTGTTCGCTGCTTTCCGCCCGTTTCCACGTCGTAGGGTAAGACCGTCGGTAAGACCGGGAATTATGGCAATGACAAATTATCTTTATAATCAATATATTACACGGATATCATGGCGGAGAGGGTGGGATTCGAACCCACGGTACGCTCGCACGCACAACGGTTTTCGAGACCGCCCCGATCGGCCACTCTGGCACCTCTCCATGCGCACGGGCCTGAATGCATGGGCCTGAAAGGCCCGGCAAGTATGGCCAAGGGCCCGCGAGTGGGCGCAACCTAACGGAGTTGACGCCGCTTGCCAAGCCGCAAGCAGCGCCACTATTACCATTTAAGCAAAAAAGCCGTTAGCTCTGTTTGCTCGCCCAATAGGCGCCAAACGCCTGTTCGGCCACCTGTTGCGCGGCGGCAAGGCTGGCCTCTGACTCGGATTTTGCAAAGCGGGCAATTTTTGGCGGCAGGGCGATTTCCCAGCATTGTGGCGTATTTTGCACGATCAGCACGACCTGTCCCGACAGGGGATCCGTTCCCATGGTCACGGAACCATCCGGCGAGGCGCGATAGCTGAGCCTGGCACACTCACTGGCCGGCATGGCAGAGCATAAAGACGGCCGGTCCAGCGTTTCCAGCAGATTTTCAAAAGATGGCGTGGACAATATCGTCCGTGCGGAATGCGCATTCGTCATATTTTATCTCCTTTCGGTGGCCCCGCTGCCATTTTCCTTCCCGCATCATGCAGGTAGGAAAGAAGGCCGGTGGCTTTGCGTCCCGCGGTTTCCCGCAGTTTGCCGTTTCGAGGAGAGGCCGGGCGTTTCAATAAGAAATGGTCCCGTCCCTCAACGTCCCATCACATTAGCAGCAACAAATTACCAAAATCCTAATTTTGCCTGCTGGGCCGCACCAGCGCCGCAAACTAGAAAATCGCATAGCCGCCATCGACGACAAACTGGTCGCCGGTATGATAGCGGGATGCATCACTGGCCAGATAGACCGCCACGCCGCCAAAATCTTCCGGCTGACCCCAGCGCCGGATGGGAACCCGCCCGATCACATTTTCGTTGAATTTTTTGGAAGCCTGCGACGCTTCGGTCATATCCGTGGCGATCCAGCCCGGCAGGACGGCGTTGGCGCGCACCCCGTAACGGGCCAGTTCCACTGCGATGCCCTTGATCATGGAGATCAGCGCCCCTTTGCTGGCGCCATAGGCCTGATTGCGCGCTGCGCCTTCAACCGCCGCCAGACTGGCGATCCCGACCAGCGAACCGCCGCCTTCACGGGCCACCATATGCCTCGCCGCCTCACGCAGCGTGAAAAAGGCGCCTTCCACATTGACATCCATCACCTTGCGAAATGTCTCGATCGACAATTCCATGAAGGATGGCGCGCCAAAACCAATACCGGCATTGGCAATCACAGTATCTACGCGGCCCATTTCCCGCACAGCCTGGCCAAAGGCGTCAATGACCTGCTGTTCCTGTGAAACATCGACCTTGCTGGTCAGCACCTTCACCCCAAGCCCGCTGATCGCGGCACGCGCGGTTTCGTTTTTATCGGCATTGGTGCCCCAGATCACAATATTCGCGCCCGCTTCGGCCATGGCCTGGGCCATTCCAAGGCCGATACCGCCATTGCCGCCGGTTACCAGCGCAACCTTGCCGCTCAGATCAAACGCTTTATAGGCCATTTTTCTCCCCTTTTATGCTAACCGGATTTCGCCGCGCTGCTTTTCAAAACCCGGCTTTGCGTGATAATGCGACGGGTCTCCGCCCAAAGTCCATAGGCGTCCAATTCCGTGACCGGCGCCCAGACGGCGGCATCGGCATCGTCGCCTGGCCGGGGTTCGGGGCGCCCCAGTGCGTCCCGTGGCGCCTCATCTGCACCCTCATCCGCACTTTCATCCGCACAATGGCCATAAAAGTCGATCAGGGTGTAATGCGTGCGCACCTGCCCCTTTGCATCCGGCAGAATCAGATCCACCACGTCAATCAGCCCGTCAATCACGATATCAAGGCCGGTTTCTTCGCGCACCTCGCGCTTGCCCGCCTGACGGGCAGTTTCGCCCAGCTCCTGCATGCCGCCGGGAATGCTCCATTGCCCCTGGCGCGGGGCCCTGGCGCGGCGGACCAGCAAGACAGCATCACCATGCCAGACCACAACGCCAACTCCGGCCCAGGGCCGGCCGGGATAATCACGCGGACTCATTTTCCCGATTCGGACCGGATCAGATATGACAGGATGATGCACCCCGTTTTTCAAGATATTGCTGGTGATAATCTTCCGCCATCCAGAATGTCGAAGCCGGCGTGATTTCGGTTACGATCGGACGCCGGAAGCGGCCGGAGGCATCAAGTTTTTTCAGCATTGCGCGGGCGGCGTCGCGCTGGGCCTCGTCGTGGTAGAACACGGCTGAGCGGTATTGGGTGCCGACATCCGGCCCCTGCCGGTTCAGGGTCGTCGGATCATGACTGTCCCAGAATATTTCGAGCAATTGCTCAAAGCTGACCCGGCGAGGGTCATAGACCACTTTCACAACTTCAGCATGCTGGGTGCGCCCGCTACAGACATCCTCATAGGTGGGATTATCAAACACCCCCCCTTCATAGCCCACGGCGGTGGCGTAAACCCCCGGCACTTTGCGGAAGGTCGCCTCGACACCCCAAAAGCAGCCAGCGCCAAAAGTCGCTTCTGCGCGTTTCGCCAGTTCAGCCATTTCCGTCTCCCTTTCCCTGATACAGGCCCTGCACGGCGGTTACAAAAAGCTTTTGCCAGATCGAGGCGCCCGTCCCCATCACGCAGGGGTTAGGGGATTATATTGCCCCCTGCTATCCAAATGCAATCCATGCCGGTTCACTCGACCTGGACGACATGCCGCCGCCAGAAACCTTATAAATACCCTGATTACGCCTTTTAATTGACGTATTGATCCGCGATGTTAACTTCTACAAGATGCGCAACAGAGATTCGCGGAAGCAGGAACAAGTGATGCGGGTTCAGCAGTTACAGTTACAGGGCAGATACGGGGCTTTGACCTCCGGGTTTCTTTTGGCCGCCCTGGTAACCGGCCAGGCGGCCGCGCAACAGCCGGACGCCACGGTAATTACGCTTACCCAGACCGGCTGCCAGTTTCTGGAATCCGAAGCCGGTCAGGATCATGGCTTCAAAACAAAAAATAAAAATGACTGTATAGAGATTAATGGAAAAACCGCAGAGCAGCGCTTGCAAAAAATTGCGCCCATGACACTGAAACCCGGCAGATATATTTTTCGCGTGACCAACAAGAATGTTCCCTATGAATTGGGGTTCTGGTTGCGCGGCGCCGGGCTGGCGCGGCTGATTCAACCCAATGTTTCCGGTGGCGGCCTGACCGAGGGCGCGACCCGTGATTATAATGTTGAACTGACCGCAGGAAATTACGCATATTCTTGTCCGCTAAATCCGACACCGGATTATCCACTGATTGTAAAGGAATAATCGGATAAAAGCAGACAGAGAGATCTTCCATCGGGGGGACATGCGGCGAAAAAGTCCGCATCCAATCGTGTGGAGGGAGAGGCCGGATAGCGGCCATTTAACCAAGGAAGGTGTACCAACATGAAGAAGAACAGCTTTACCGTTACCGCGACCGCCATTGGCCTGGCCCTGGCCGTTTCCGCAGCAGCCCTGCCGGCCTATGCCGAACATCATGAAAAGGCCCCGGCGGAAGACGCAGCGAATCCCTGCGCTGCTGAAAACCCCTGCGAAGCAGAAAACCCCTGCGAAGCCGAAAAGAAGGCCGAGTAGTCAGCAAAAGACAAAGCCGTGCCCCGCGACAGGGGCGCGGCTTTTTTGCCCATATCCTTGGATTGTTGCTTTTTGACAGCAAACCGGTGGCGCATTATCGTTATTTTTGCTAGACTGGTGTTTGCAATTGCAAAGGATAGGTTGATGACGCAGGTAGCGAAATTTCGCATCGGTCAGGTCGTAAGACACCGGATTTTTCCGTTCCGTGGCGTTATTTTTGACGTTGATCCGGTATTCAACAATACCGAGCAATGGTACCAGTCCATACCCGCGGAAATCCGCCCCCGCAAGGATCAGCCCTTCTATCATCTGCTGGCGGAAAATGAAAAATCCTACTATGAAGCCTATGTTTCTGAGCAAAATTTGCTGCCGGACAAGTCTGGTGAGCCTGTCGAACATCCCCAGGTTTCGGCGATGTTCGGGCAGTTGCATGATGACCGTTACGAATTGTTAAAACATCTCGGGCATTAACCGTACCCCGCATGCGCCGGCCTCGCCGCGGTGTGGCTGCTTATTTAATTCTCAATCTTTTAAGCTTATGGTTCGCGCCGTGCGGTAGCAACTGGGCGTATGCAAATGTTTTTATTACATGGCACTGGAAAGTCTGACTGGGCTGCACCGTCCTTTTTTTCCCGCTTCTCCGGTGGTCTGCTAGCGCTTTTAGTCATGCTGGCGCCGGCTTCAGTGCTGGCCAATCCCGGCAATTCCATAGATGAAAAATATGAACAGCTGTTCGTGCTGGCCAATGTTGAATTTACCCTCCTGCATGAATTTGCCCATGTCCTGATATGGGAACTGCAACCCCCGATCTTCGGGCGCGAGGAAGACGCCGCCGACACCATTGCCGTGATGGCGCAAATGATGGTGCCCAGCCAGCCCGCGCCAGCGGGCACGGGCCGGGCAATGATGCGGTATAGTGAGATTGAAAAACTGCAAGCGGTCGCGGATGGCTGGAAACTGGAATGGAAACTGATCCAGGAAGACGAGTTGGAGAACGCCTATTGGGATCTGCATTCGCTGGAAATTCAGCGCTATTACAATATTGCCTGCCTGGTCTATGGGGCTGACCCCGGCAATCGCAAGGATATTATGGAAGACGCTGAATTGCCGACCGACCGGGCGGAATGGTGCCATGAGGAATATGCCCTGGCTAAAGGGGCTATGGATTGGCTATTGAACAAATTCCCCGCGACCGTGAAAGCAGCGCCCGGCGCAGTGCAAAAAAATGTCTCTGTCAGCTATGCTGCCAATACCAGTGTTGAGGGGGCGAAACTGGATCAATGGCTGCACGAATCCGGTATCCCGGAACGCCTCGCGCAAGCAATGACCCGGCGCTTTGACCTGCCGCGCGACATCACGATCTCATTTGAAAGCTGCCCATTTCCAAATGCCGCCTGGGATTCAAAAACCGCAACCATCCAGGTCTGCCATGCTTTGCTGAACCGGTTTTTATATCTGGCCAGAGAACTTTCGAAAGAGCGCGATATCTCTGTCGACAGCACAGTCTGGAACGCAGCAATCAATTCATCACACAGCCCCGCTGCCGGAGAGATACGCTAGAGTAGTTTGTGATCAGATTGATACGCTCGCTTTCCCGTTTTCTCACCCCTCACCAGCCTTCGCACTGCGAGCTACGGCCTGACAAAGCCCCGGCCCTCTCTCCCAGTAGGGAGAGGAAGATATGAGTTCCGGGCGAGGTTCCCTTTCCCCTCGGGGGAGAGGGTCAGGGTCAGGGTCAGGGTCCGGGTGAGGGCAAAAGCGATTCAGTATTTCCGCCGGCGCTTTCGGGTTTGCCGTCCAGCGCTTCCAGAAGCGCATTACGCACGCGCCTGATTTTTTCCTCAGAGGTGATTTTCAGGCCGAAGGCGTCACGCACGTAAAATGTGTCGATGGCTTCCTCGCCATAGGTCGTGATATGCGCGGAATTTATCGACACCCCGTTTTCGAACAGCGTCCAGGTAAGATCGTGCAGCAGACCCGGCCGGTCCCGCGCGGTCACTTCGATCATGGTCGCGGTATTGGAAGCGTCATTGTCGAACACGATCTGGCTGGAGACCCTGAATGCCTCCTCGCGCTTGGGCAGCTTGCGCTTGCCCGCCAGCACGATATGCGGATGATGGCCGCCTTCCAGGGTTTTGCGCAGAATCCCGGAAAGACGTTCGATTTTTTTGGGGTCCGACAGCGCGCCGCCCTCTGTATTCTGTACAAGGAACATATCCAGCGCCATGCCATCCGATGTGGTGAAAATCTTGGCGTCCACAATGGTTGCGCCGATCGAGGCAAACGCACCTGCAACCCGCGCAAAAAGACCCGCATGGTCAGGCGCAAACAGTGTCACTTCGGTCACGCCGCGCGCCTCATGTACTTCGCATTTCATGTGGAAGGGCGCGCCGCTGGCGGCCCAGGCATTAGCAATGAACCTGGCGTGTTTTTCATGCAGATCCGCATCCCCCGCCAGCCAGTATGGCGGATAATGCATGGCCAGAATGCGTTCGCGCGCGGCGGGCGTAAAATCGGCAAGGCGTTCCGCCAGCTTGCGCTTGGCGGATGCAATGCGTTCGCCGCGCCCTGCCGTTCTATGCCCGCCCGAAAGCAGGCTTTCAGCTTCTTCGTTCAACTGGCGCAGCAGCTGGCCCTTCCAGCTGTTCCATACGCCGGGGCCAACGGCACGGATATCAACGACTGTCAGCACCAGCATCAGGCGCAGGCGTTCCTGGGATTTTATGTCCTCGACGAATTTGGCGATTGTGCGTGGATCGGAAATATCGCGTTTCTGCGCGACATCGCTCATCAGCAGATGATTTTCCACCAGCCACGCCACCAGTTCGGTATCGCCCTCGGATAGCCCGAGGCGCGGGCACAGGCTGCGCGCAACCTCTGCGCCCGCATGCGAATGGTCATCTGGCCGCCCCTTGGCGATATCATGCAGCAATACGCCCAGATACACCACTTCGCGCTTTTTGATGCGCCGCATGATTTCGCTGGCCAGCGGGTGATCATCCGTCAGGGTGCCCGCCTCGATCTCCGACAGGATGCCGATGGCGCGGATAAGATGTTCATCCACCGTGTAATGATGATACATGTTGAACTGCATCATGGCGACGACACGCCCGAAATCAGGAACGAAAAGCCCGAACACACCCGCCTCGTTCAGACGGCGCAGGGTGGTTTCGGGGTCTTTGCGCGAACACAGCATTTCAAGAAACAGCCGGTTGGCCTCGCTGTCTGCGCGCAGACGGTCATCAATCAGATGCAGCGAGCGCGTAACCAGACGCAGCGCATTGGGATGAATATCCATTTCATTGTGCTGTGCCGTGTGAAACAGACGCAGCAGATTGACGGGATCAGCGGAAAAGACATTATCATCCGCCACGTTAAGGCGCCCGCCCACGGCCTTGAAAGCCGTCAGGGCTTTTTGCCTGCTGCGGCCAAAACGCGGCAAAAACCGGCGCAGCCCAAGCGGTTTGCGATGGATATCCTCCAGCAGCGCGCAGAATATGCGCGTCAGATCGCCGACTTCCTTGGCGGTGCGGAAATAGTCTTTCATGAACCATTCCACCGCCGACAGCCCGTCATGATCGCGATAGCCCATCCGGCCCGCGATTGTCTGCTGCACATCAAAGGACAGGCGCTCCACCGGACGCCCCGTCACCAGATGCAAATGGCACCGCACCAGCGACAGAAAATCCTCCGCATGCTGAAAGCTGTCATATTCCGACTGGGTCAGAACGCCCCTGGCGACCAGTTCGCGCGCATCCTCGGCCCCATAAATATATTTACCGATCCAGTACAGCGTATGCAGATCGCGCAGGCCGCCCTTGCCGTCCTTGACATTCGGTTCCACCAGATAGCGCGTTTCGCCCTGGCGCATATGGCGCTGATCGCGCTCGGCCAGTTTGGCGTCAACAAAGCTGGACGAGGTGTCGGCGGCAATATCGGCGCCATAGCGTTTCTTCAGTTCACTGAACAATTCCGGGTCGCCGCAGATATACCGGCTTTCCAGAAGCGCCGTGCGGATGGTCGTATCGCCTTTGGACAGGCGGATGCATTCATCAATCGAGCGTGTCGCATGGCCGACCTTCAACCCCAGATCCCACAGCACATACAGCATGAACTCAACCATGCTTTCGCCCCAGGGGGTCTGCTTGTAGGGCAGCAGAAACAGCAGATCAATATCCGATTGCGGGGCCAGCCCGCCCCTGCCATAGCCTCCCACGGCGGCAACCGACAAACGCTCCGCGCTGGTCGGATTGGTGGCCCGGCTGACCCAGCGGCTGGCATAATCAAACAGCGCCGTAATGATTATGTCCTGACACCGGGAAAGCGCCTGAATGGCCTGTAGCCCCCCCGCACCTGCGGCCAGGGCCGCGTCCAGGGATTCTAGCGTGGCCGCGCGCGCATGTTTCAGCAGTTCCACCAGGCGCCGGTTGCGATCCGTTTCGCTGGCGTCTTCGTCCGCGCCAATGGCGCGCAGGCCCGCCGCCAATGTCTCCAGCGGAATTACCGTAATTTCCGGTGCGGGTTTTGGCGCTTCGGGCGCTATGCTGTCTGGCATCAATGCGGGTTCCGGCTGTCAGTGCGGGCAAGCGCACTCTTTACTCCAAAAGACCATGTAAGTGGTAAATGAATTGCAAGGCTTCGCGTGGCGATAATTCGTCGGGATTTTTGGCGCGCAGCGCGGCCACAAGCCGGCTATTGGCGGTTTCCTCCGGCGCAGGCGCGGGTGGCGCGGTAAACAGTGGCAGGGCGTCAATATTTTGCGCCCCCCGGCCCGTTGCCGCCTGACTTTCCAGTTGCGCCAGCACCGCCTGCGCACGGGCGATCACCGGGGCCGGCAGACCCGCCAGCTTCGCCACCTGAATGCCATAGGAGCGGTCAGCTGCGCCGGGCGCAACCTCATGCAGGAAAATCACATCGCCGCGCCATTCGCGCACCCGCATGGTGACCGTGGCCATGCCCGGCAGGATCGTGCCGAGCGCCGTCAGTTCATGGTAATGCGTGGCAAACAATGTGCGGCAGCGGTTTGTTTCATGCAGATGCTCCAGCGCCGCCCAAGCGATGGACAGCCCGTCATAGGTTGCCGTGCCCCGGCCGATTTCATCGAGAATGACCAGCGAACGCGGTGTCGCCTGATTGAGGATCGCCGCCGTTTCCACCATTTCCACCATAAAGGTGGAGCGCCCGCGCGCCAGATCATCGGCGGCCCCGACCCGGCTGAACAGGCGGTCAACAATACCAATATGCGCAGCCTCGGCCGGCACAAACGCCCCCATCTGCGCCAGAATGGCGATCAGCGCATTCTGGCGCAGAAAGGTGGATTTGCCCGCCATGTTCGGCCCCGTCACCAGCCACAGACGGCGGCTCTGGGCATTATCTGCGCTGAGATCGCAATCATTGGCGACGAATGTAGCGGCGCTTTCGGCAAGCGCTGCCTCCACTACCGGGTGACGCCCGCCGGTGATATTAAACGCCAGACCCGCATCCAGTTTCGGGCGCACATGACCCGCGCGCTGCGCCAGACCGGCCAGCGCACTGGCCACATCCAGTTCCGCCAGCGCCCGCGCCGCACGCAATATTGCCGGGCCGCGCCCCATCACCTCGCCCACCAGATCCTGCCACAGCGCCAGTTCTATGCCCAGCGCCTGATTGCCCGCCTGATCAATCCTGCGTTCCAGCTCGCCCAGTTCGACCGTGCTGAAGCGGGCATTATTGGCCATGGTCTGACGGTGGATGAAGGTTTCATTCAGCGGCGGACGCAGCAATTTGTCGCCCTGCCCCAGGCCGGTTTCCAGGAAATAGCCCAGCACCCGGTTATGCTTGACCTTCAGGCGGTCAATACCGCTGAGGCGGCGGTATTTTTCCTCAAGCGAGGCGATCACCCGTTTGCTTTCGCTGGCCAGGCCACGCAGCCCATCAAGACCGGCATGATAGCCAGCCGCAATAAATCCGCCATCGCCGATCAGCAAAGGCGGTTCGGGTTTAACCGCTTCGTTCAGCCGCGTGATTAAAATCTCCTGATGGCCCAGATCAGGCAGCAGCGCCGCCAGATCTTCCGGCAATCCGCCCAATATGGGCGGCGCCTGCTGCAAGCGCAGTTTCAGACTGGCGGCAACCATCAGCGCATCGCGCACCGCCAGCAGATCACGCGGGCCGCCGCGCCCCACCGAGAGCCGCGCCACTGCGCGTTCCAGATCGGGCGCATGGCGCAATTCCATACGCACCGCATCGCCCAGATCGCGGTCATCATAGAAATGCTGCACCATATCCAGACGGTGCTGAATGGCGGTTACATCTGTCAATGGCGCATTGAGGCGCGCCGCCAGCAGCCGCGCCCCCGCCCCGGTGACGGTACGGTCAATCACAGATAACAGGCTGCCTTTGCGCGTGCCGTTCAGCGTAACATTCAGTTCAAGATTGCGCCGTGTCGCCGCATCTATGGCCATGATGCCGCCCTGCTGCTGGCGCGATGGCGGGCGCAGCAGCGGCAGGCGGCCTTTTTGCGTCAGTTCCATATAGGCCGCCAGCGCCCCGCAGGCAGCCAGCTCTGCCCGGCCATAGCCGCCAAAACCCTCCAGCGCGCCCACACGGAACAGCGCCATCAGACGGCGCTCGCCCGCCTGGCTGTCAAAATAACCGGCTGGCAGCGGGGTCATTGCCGCGCCTTCAATGGCAAAACCCGCCAGCAATTCCCGCTCGTCCAACAAGCGCTCGGACAGCAGAACCTCGCTTGGCTGAAGCCGCGCCAGTTCCGCCGCCACACGGTCCGGCGGCACGGGCATCACCTCAAAGCTGCCGGTGGATATGTCGCACCAGGCCAGCGCCCATTCACGCGCCGCGCCCGCACCCGCCGCCGCCAACGCCAGCAGATAATTATGCGCCCGCCCATCCAGCAGACTGTCCTCGGTCAGCGTTCCCGGCGTGACCAGCCGCACCACTTCACGCGCCACTACGGATTTGGCGCCGCGCTTGCGTGCCTCTGCCGGGTCCTCGATCTGTTCGCAGACGGCGACCTTGAAGCCGCTGGCGGTCAGGCGCGCGAGATAGCCCTCCGAGGCATGCACCGGCACCCCGCACATGGCGATGTCCTCGTTCAGATGCCGCCCGCGTTTAGTCAGCGCAATATCGAGCGCGGCCGAGGCCTTGACCGCATCGTCAAAAAACAGTTCGTAAAAATCGCCCATCCGGTAAAACAGCAGATAATCCGGATGCGCCGCCTTTATCGCCAGATATTGCGTCATCATCGGCGTAGTAATCGGAGCCACCGGCGCATGCGGAAACAAATCCGCCGTTTCCGGCGGGTTCCGGGATGTTTCTGATTCGGCCAGCTTGTCATGCATCCGGCAAAATTATCATAGAATCCGGGTAATGCGCTGCATTTCCGGTGTAACCGGCCCTGTATATGCTTGTGCTGCACAAATGATCAGAGACCGACAGCATGGTGATGAAAAGCCGATATTGCCATAGCGCACCGGCCCAAGGACGCACTATAATATGACTGACCTCATTCAAACTCTGGTAAAATAATGAACAGTATGAAGCCCCCCTCAGATAATCGCCCGCAATTCACCGATGAAGAAGTGCTGCTTTTTCATTCGGAAGGCCGCCCTGGCAAGATCGAGATTATCGCCAGCAAGCCATTGGCGACGCAGCGCGATCTGTCGCTGGCCTATTCGCCGGGCGTGGCGGTGCCAGTACGCGCCATCGCCGAGGACCCGTCGCTGGTCTATGAATATACCGCCAAGGGCAATCTGGTGGCGGTGATTTCCAACGGCACCGCCATTCTGGGGCTGGGCGATCTAGGCGCGCTGGCGTCCAAGCCGGTGATGGAAGGCAAGTCGGTGCTGTTCAAGCGCTTTGCCGATGTGGATTCGATTGATCTGGAGCTGGACACCAAGGATACGGACGAAATGATCGCCGCCATCCGCTATCTGGGGCCAAGCTTTGGCGGCATCAATCTCGAGGATATCAAGGCGCCCGACTGTTTCATCATCGAACAGCGCCTGCGCGAACTGATGGATATCCCGATTTTTCATGATGATCAGCATGGTACGGCCATCATTTCGGCGGCGGCGCTGATTAATGCGCTGCATCTGGCCGGCAAGAATATCAAAGACGTGACCATGGTGGTCAATGGTGCGGGCGCGGCCGGCATTGCCTGCATGGAACTGATCAAGGCCATGGGCATGCCGCACAATAATGCGATCCTGTGCGACACCAAGGGTGTCATCTATCAGGGCCGCAAGGAAGGCATGAATCAGTGGAAATCCGCCCATGCGGTGGATATCAAAGCGCGCAGCCTGGAAGAAGCCATGGAAGGCGCGGACATTTTCCTCGGCCTGTCGGCCAAGGGCGCGGTGACGGCGTCCATGGTGCGCGCGATGGCGCCCAATCCGATTATTTTTGCGATGGCCAATCCGGACCCGGAAATTCTGCCCGAGGAAGTGGAGGCCATACGCGGCGACGCCATCATCGCCACCGGACGTTCGGATTATCCCAATCAGGTCAATAATGTGCTGGGCTTTCCTTATATTTTCCGGGGCGCGCTGGATGTGCGGGCCAGCACCATCAATGAAGAAATGAAAATCGCCGCAGCCCATGCGCTGGCGGAACTGGCGCGCGAGGATGTACCCGATGAAGTGGCCGCCGCCTATTCCGGCGAGCGCCCTAAATATGGCCGCAAATATATTATCCCGGTGCCGTTCGACCCGCGCCTGATCAGCCATGTACCGCCCGCCGTCGCCAAGGCGGCGATGGATAGCGGCGTAGCGCGGCGTCCGATAGTCGATATGGACGCCTATCAGCATCAGTTACGCGCGCGGTTGGACCCGATTGCCGACACGCTGCATCCGGTGTTTGAATATGTGCGCGCCAACCCCAAACGCATCGTATTCGCCGAGGGAGAAGAGGAACAGGTCATCCGCGCCGCACTTTCCTACCGCAATAGCGGTTATGGCATGCCCATTCTGATCGGTGTGGAGGAACGCATTCGCGCCAGTCTGGCGGCCAGCGGGCTTGACCCGAATGAAGAACTGGAAATCCATAATTCGCGCGAACCCGCACTGGTCGCCAAATATCGTGATTTTCTGTATGCCCGCCTGCAACGCAAGGGATTTTTGATCCGCGACTGCACGCGGCTGGTTTCCTTTGACCGCAATATTTTTGCCGCCTGCATGGTGGCGTCCGGCGATGCCGATTGCATGGTTACCGGTGTGACACGCAATTCCGCCGTCGCGCTGCAGGATGTACGCCACGCCATTGATGTCAAACCAGGCCAGCGGGTGATCGGTGTAAGTTTAATGTTATCGCGCAAACACACGGTGTTTGTCGCCGACACCACGGTGCATGAAATGCCCACCGCGATACAGCTTGCCGATATTGCCGAACAGACGGCGCGGCTGGTGCGGCGCATGGGGCATGAACCGCGCGTGGCGCTGCTGGCGTCCTCCACTTTTGGCAACCCGGCGACCGAGCGGTCGGATGCGCAGCGCGAGGCGGTGGCGATTCTGGAAAAACGCGGCGTCGATTTCGAATTTGACGGCGATATCGCCGCCGATGTCGCGCTGAACATGGATCAGATGAAACTGTATCCATTCTGCCGGTTGACCGGCCCGGCAAATGTTCTGATCATGCCGGCCGTGCACAGCGCATCCATCAGCACACGGATGGTGCAGGAACTGGGCGGCGGCACCGTTGTCGGCCCGATGATCATCGGCCTGGCGCATCCGGTGCAGATCGCGCATATCGGCGCCAAAGTGTCCGATCTGGTCAATATGGCCGCACTCGCCGCCTATGATCTGTCGCGTTAGACCATTTTTTGATCAGGTTGATGCAGGCTGGCTTTCTTGCATGCCGTTGATCCCCTCCCTGTCCCTCCCCTTTCCAAGGGGAGGGAACGCTGCGGCGAATTCCTCCTCCCCCTGAAAGCAGGGCTATCGCATTTGGGCTATGAGGGATATGAGGAAGCTATCGTCCCATCCGGCTTTTTTGATTTTTCTGCGTATGGAGGCTTTGTCGGGATGAGTTCTGAGAAGGTTGAGTGCGATCTTTCGC